>CAZOQS010000002.1:0-189760 GCA_964582475.1 uncultured Gammaproteobacteria bacterium
GGAATGGGTTGGGTGATAGCCTTTAGTGGAGTGGAGTGTTGGTGCTCGTCTATGCGTATTTTGGAGGAAGGGGAATCGACGCCCTCAGGGATGCACCACGGAGACAGCTCATCGTCACGGTTGCGGGCATTTTAGCGACGCTCACCTTCACCTACCCGATGCTCTTTGGGTTCTGGGGGCAGCTCAAACCGGTCTGGTATCCAGATTCCTGGTATCAGGCGAATGAAGTGCTGAAACGGGACAAAGACTGCAAAGCACTCTTCTTGCCGTGGCATGCGTATTTCACGTTGAAATTTAATCGAGATCTCCTCACGGCGAGCCCAGCCCGAGATTTCTTTGATTGTGAGCTTGTGATGAGCCGTCAGATCGAGATTGGGGGCATTGGTCAGCAGGGTCCGCTGGATCCGGCCTACGACGCAATCGAAGGAGTCGTCACGGGGAAAGATGGCTGGAATCCCGAGCAATCTCTCGCTCTTTTGCGCCAGAGCGGCATACGGTATGTGATTTTCGCCCACGACATCAAAGAACAGGACCAGTGGATGTACGACTTTTTGAATCAACCCAGCCTAAAATTGTACACATGGGACGGGTTGACGCTCTACCAACTCACCAACTAAAGTGTGCCTGTTATTTTGTAACTCTTTTCATGCATTCTATAAATATGTTGAAAGCAAAAACCGCGGTGGTCGCGCTCGCGCTCATTGTTGGGACGCTGTCGGTCTCATCGGTCGCTTCCGCTCAGGTTGGATACGGTGGAGGCGGTAGCTCTGGGGGAAAGGGTGGAATTGGTGGTGGTGGCGCCGGAGGCGGGGCAAGCTGTTTTCAGTCGCTGACTCCTCCTGCAGAAGGGTTCCGCGTCCAGATCTCCAACGAGAATGGCACGGTCTTTAGCCGTCTCGTGCAGTTGACGATCAATCCAGGCAGCGCACGCCGCATGGCCATCTCAAATGATGCCTCGTTCAGCAACGCCTCGATCGAACCCGCGAACGGATCCAAGGATTGGACCTTGTCCGAAGGCGAAGGAGCGAAGTTGGTCTACGTTCGTTTCTATGACGAGTGTGGTATTTCCACCACACCTGTGAGTGCTGGTGTTATTTTCACCGCCACACGTCCAACGCCTGTTGCTCCAACCCCAGCTCCAGGGACTCCATCCACGGACGGCGGCGTCGTCTTAGGTGAACGGATTAACCAGGTTGATGAATTGATCGCTGCGTTGCGTTACGGCCGTCGTGATGCACGTGTTTTGACTCTCCAGAACGAATTGGTGCGCTTGGGCTTCATGCCACGCGGCTGGCGCTCGACGAACTACTACGGTCCAGTCACATTGGCTGCAGTGACACGCTACGTTGACCGCAACAACGCTGATGTTGCTGAAATGATTGGTCGCTTGAAGTATGGTCAGACTCACCCAGACGTTCGTCGCTTGGGCCGTCAGTTGATCGCGAGCGGTCACTTGCCAAAGGGGACACGTCTCTCAAGCTACTACGGAGTCGCGATTCGCAACGCCGTCGCTCGCTACCAGGCAAGCCGCTAAGCAAGAATGAAAAAAAGAAAACGTAGGGCCTCCGGGTCCTACGTTTTTTTGTTTCCGCATGGTATTCTGGGGTCGTTAGGCTCTTTTTTGCGCTCATGCACCCGCACGTTCGCCGCGCGCACCGCACGTTGAAGAAATACTTCATTCCTCACAAGGGGAACAAGTATCACCCACATGCGCTGCATACCAAGCATACAGCCCTGTATGCGCTCTTATTTACGATCCTCAAGGTCGTTTTGATCGTGGTGGCAGTCTTGGTTCCGGCGGAGGCATTTATCGCCCCAGATGTCTTGTCTGACCAGGGGGCAAAGATCATCGCGCGTACGAACCAGGTCCGTGTAGAACAAGGATTGCCCGCGCTCAAGACAGACTCCCTTCTGATTCGGTCTGCAACAGCCAAGGCGACGGACATGGGCCAGAAAGAGTACTTTAGCCATGTCAGCCCCGATGGGCATCGTTTGGGCTATTTCTTGGCTCGGGCTGGATATGCCTACTCCGAAGCAGGGGAGAACTTGGCAATGGGCTTTTCAGATGCAGACGGAGCCATGAACGGCTGGATGAAGAGTCCAACCCATTACGCAAACTTGGTGGACCCGACGTTCACAGACCTAGGGGTCGGGCTTGAGGGCGGAATCTATCAAGGCAAGCCGACGGTTTTTGTGGCGCAGCACTTCGGGTTGCGACAGGCGATGATTCAGGCCGCTCCTATCGAGAAAATACAGGCGCCAACTCCAACCCCAGCACCAATAGTCGAGCCTGCGAATCAGCATCCAGCGCCGGTTGATTCGAGCGTGCAAATGCAGATCGCGTCCCGGCCAATCGAAGCGAAGAAGCCTGAAGCGGTTAAGCCTGCGCAGGTCGCGGTTGCAGCTCCGGTAAAACCGGTTGCGCCTCGAGCTCAGCCAGTCCGCCCCGCAACGCCAGCGCCCGTACCAACACCAACACCAACACCATCCCCAGCACCTGCACCGGTACCAGTCCAAATTGTGGAAGCGCCTTCCGTTGATGATGTGCGCGCTGATCTTGTTCCGTATCGCTACGACACAGAACGTTCCTATGTCGGGTGGGAAGACAAGGAGGACCGAACGCTGATCGAGGCGCAGGCGGTGATTGAAGGTGAGGTAGAGTCGGCGAGTGTGATCGTGAATGGCTATACCTTTGGGCTTCAATCAAAACCGGATAACGTCTTCGTCGGCGGAATGACCGTTCCTGAGACCTCGGATGCGTTGTTTAAGGTCGTCCTTCCACCAACGCTCAAAGTCACCCTCAAAAATGGAGAGACGTACGTAGAGGCGATTGAGTGGAAGAATCCCAAGGTCATCAGCGAAACCCCCTGGCAAAAGTATTTGCAAACCAAATCGTGGCTATCAAAATCCATCCCAGTCTTTGAGATCGTGCATTTGTTCTACATCGTAGCGCTCGCAGTCCTGTCCTTGGCGCTTATCATCAACATCGTTATCGAAGCGCGAAAACAACATCCACATGTCATCGTGCAAACACTCGCGCTTTTGGGGATGTTGGTTATTTATATAAAGTTTTAACTAGCGAAGATAAAACAGAAGATGTAGCTCTTGACGTCGAGTGCAGATTTATGGAACGGGGTAGATATATGACTACCCAACTTGTCCCACAATCGCTGCACAAAGATTTTGAATCGATTAAGAAAATTGATGAGAATAAAGTTGAGTATTGGGAAGCCCGGGAATTGATGAGTCTGCTCAGATATCGCTCTTGGCAGGATTTTCATACGGCGATAAAGCGTGCTCAGGTTGTTTGTAAGAGTACTCAGCAGGACGTGCAAGACCATTTTAGGGACGTCCCTAAAATGGTCGACATAGGTTCAAAAACAAGGCGAAATTTAGCGGATTACCACCTCTCTCGCTTCGCCTGTTACCTCATTGCGCAAAACGGCGATCCACGTAAACCAGAAATCGCCTTCGCTCAGACCTATTTTGCCGTCCAGACCCGTAAACAGGAACTATTCGAGTCTTTGGACGAAGACGGGAAACGTCTCTTTACACGACAGCAAGTGAGTCAGCATAACAAAGTACTCTTCGACACGGCAAAAAATGTTGGTGTCCGTAATTTTGGGAGATTCAATAATGCAGGTTACCTAGGGCTGTACGGACTTTCGGTTGATGAGATTAAAAAGAAGAAACAGATTGGGGACGATGACATTTTGGACCGCGCTGGTTCAACTGAGCTGGCGGCGAACCTCTTTCGGATCACGCAAACGGATGACAAATTGAAGAAAGATCGTGTGATCGGAGAAGATGCAGCCACGGGTACGCATTTTCACGTAGGAAAAAAGGTACGGCGTACCATTGAAGAGATCGGAGGGACTCTTCCAGAAGAACTTCCGCCTCAAGAGCCTATCAATGAACTATTGCAACGGAAGGTAAGCAGCTTGCCGAAGAAGACTAGGAAGAAGCCCTAATACACACCCGTAATACGCTCAAGATGGTTTTCTAGATGTTTGGAGTAGTACTCCACGCGCAACGTTTCCGATTCGAGCAGTGAGTCAGTGCGCATATTCTGCAACAAATAATGTTCGGTCATGGGCCAGAGAGAGTGTACGCTCTTCAGGTAGAATTTCATGATGCCTTGCACCAGTTCGTCTTTCGGGAGGGGATAGACTTCGTTGTAGGCACGGAGAAAGTGTTGGGCGAACTCAAATCCATCTTCGTGGTAATGTGGCGAAAAGCACATGAAATCCAGTGCGCGTGCGATTTCAAACGCACGTGGAGCGCGACAGGTTTTTTCAAAATCAAAGACATGGCTGACCTCGTCGTCGGCGTTATAGAAGATATTCCGTCCGTGATAATCGCCGTGAATGAGATGATCATTCTTGATCCCCAGCATGTCGGGATGAATCGGATTCACACGCACCAATTCCTGTTTGAATTCGATCGATCGGAGCGCGAGGAGATCGTACTCACTGAGCTCCGGCAGGCGTGAGATACATTCTTCGATCGTCGCGGCTTTTTCCAAAAACTCCTCCCGATTCCAGCTTTTCTGTTCCGGGACGTCGATATCTGAATGGTCTTCTCGTCCAGCTAAATGAATGCGGGCGAGCATGCTTCCAGCGGAGGCATGCGCTCTTGGGCTGCGTTCGCTTCGACGAATGATTCTTCCTTCCACAAAGGGAAAGAGCGCATATTGATGATCTTGATCCGTGAAGATCGTCGTTTGTTCCTCATTCACGTAGGGCAGAATCGCGGGAATCCCACGTGTCGCAAAAAAGATCTTGGCTTTGTGAATCTCTTCTACCTTGCTTCGTTCAGGAAAGCCGTATTCTTTCAGAAAAAGCTTGAGCTTGGGTGTTTGCAAAACAAAATTGCGACTGAGAAAGCCTTCCGTCACGGATTCCAAAAACGTCGCTTCTTGGGCGATGGGATAGAACGACTGTATTTTTCCGAGAAGGCCCTCGGGGAATGCCATATCCATAGATACGCTAAGTCGGCGTCGTATTAAGACGCGTAACCTTCTGGGAGCGAGACAGCTGGGAGAACGGTAGCTTCTTTCGCAGTGAAGAGCTCAGCCTTCATCCGTTCTTCTTCGAACGTGAATTGATGTTCCAGGAAGCCGATGACTTTCTCCGCATCGCGCATCGCGTTATACAAACACACGCTGGCGCCAGGGGACGGAGTCATGTTAAAAATGCTCTTTTCTCCGATGATCTTTCCTTCGCCGAGCTGAAGTTCATGCGTTTTGGTATCGACGCGTTGCAGTCGCATACCGCCATAGCCTTTTGCCGTTTTAATATCTTTTGCACGGAGTGTCGGAACAATCTTTTGGACGTTGTGTACGAAGAGCTGCGTCCCAACCCAAGGGAGTTCGTACAACATGTTTTTGATCAGGTAGGTAAAGCGTACCGGATCAAGTAATATTTTAATAAAGCTTACCCAGGTCTGGAAATTTCCAAGCCCAGAGGAGCGAAGATAGTCGAGGGAAGTCTTAAAGTTACGACTTTCGAGCACCGGATGAAAACGTGCGGTTGGACCCCAGCGGGTTGCATTCGGAACGCGAACATCAGGGTCTCCATGCACGGCCGCGAACGGCAGACGAGGCTCTTGAACGGTGTAGACTTTCCCGTTCAGCAATTGTTTTGAGAAATAAAACGTTCCGGCAATCGGAATGAGCGAGAACTGTTGGCCGTAGCCTAATTGTTTCGCAAGCAACAAACTATACGAATCCGCATTCACGACGAGAACCTTTGTTCTGAGCTCGCTCCCGTCTTTTATTTTGAGCGTATACGTTTTGTCGGCATTGAAGATGATCGACTCCACCTGACTATTGAAACGCACCGAAACATCCGATTTCACTTGAGTTGCGTGATCGACGAAAGATTGAGAGAGACGCTCAAAATCAACGCCATAACCCTGTTTCGTGCAGAGGGCGATAATCGGTTCCAGTTCACTTCGTCCTTCGACAACCTTTGGTTCAACAGCGGCGATGTCGGCACGCGAAAGTTTTTGAAGATCCGGAAAGAGTTCTTTGAGATCGGTGTAGCGCTTTTCGAGAGTGGCGACTTCTTCCGCTCCCACCCCGATGACCATCTTTTGTGTTGGAAACAAAATCTTGGCGCGTTCTTCCGCGGGTAGTTGTTCCGCATAGCGTGCAACCATCATGGCTGCTGGTTTTACCTGGCGAACTTTCTCGAGCGTGTAGTTCGTTTCAATGTCCCCAACATGCAACGTTTGACTGTTATTCGTGGCTTTTGAGTTGACCTGACCGGGGCGATCGTATTTTTCAAGCAAGGCAATGCGCGCGATGTTGGTGTATTGGGCGAGCGTATAGAGTAATGATGTGCCGCTCGCCCCACCGCCAATAATAACGACGTCGTAGAGGGAGGAATCGATTGGGTGTGTCATGAGGGGGAGAAAAACCCAGCTGTTTGTTTACGGACTCTCCAGTAAAGCGTGCGGCTGCGGCTGACGGTTATACGTTTCCAGCGTCGCAATTGGTGCTTTGAACGCTGAAGGAGAACGCCGGACCGCTTTTTTCCGGCCAACAGGACCGCTTTGGCTTCACAGCGACGTGAGCAGAACGCATCGTTACTGGTTGGCGCGCAGGTCTCGCAGATCAAGATGTGCAAATGACACTCGTAGTTCGCACAGTTCAAGTAGCGCTCTGTCTGCGACTTGCAACGATGACACGCGCCCACGACTTCTCGTTCACCTCCAAAATCCATGAGGACACGCTCATCAAAGGTATAGAGCGTTCCCAGGAAATCTTTGCCCGGATACTTTTCCATGTAGGCATGAATGCCGTTCTCAAGTTGGTGCACGTTCGTGAAGCCTTTGTTCAACAAATAGGCGGACATCTTTTCACAGCGAATCCCGCCGGTGCAGACGGTGACGATCTTCTTGTCTTTGTAGGCTTCCAGTTTAACGACGGCTTTTTTCAAGTCACGCGAGGCGCGCATCCCTGGATCGATCGATTGTTTGAAATGTCCAGACACGAACTCGTACGAGTTGCGCATGTCGATGACCACGAAGTCTTCGTTCTTTTCATACATCTCATGCAGCGCTTCTGGGGGAAGGTGGGGCGCTGTTCGGATACGGGGGTCCGCTTCTGCTTGGGAGAATTGTGTTCCAACAAGTTCTTTGCGTACGCGTACAGCGAGCTTTGGAAACGTCGTTCCGGTCCCGACACTCTTCTTGATGTTCATGTCGGCAAAGCGAGGATCATTGCGGAAGTCTTGGATGAGCGCCTCTGTTTGTTCCGTGACCCCTTCGACGGTAGCGTTGATTCCTTCTTCGGCGATCAGCACACGACCCGTGAGTCCAAGTTCTTTCAAGCGGATTTCGAAACGTGCCGCAAACGCTTGCGGTTCTTCGATCGTCACGTACTTGTAGAAGAGAAGAACTTGAAACGACATAGGGCTAGCCTTTTTCAGCCAACATCTTCAGCACTTGAAGCGCATTCCGCCAGCCTAGTTCGGCATCTGCGTACTCTTCGTCTGTGAGGGGGATGGTGAAGGTCTCGTGGGCAAAGAGTTTTGTATAGCCAGCGAAGCTACTCAAGCGATAGGTGATCGTCGAGTGGACGGTCGAAGGTTTTGTTTCATCCAAAATGACCGGCAAGAGCAGGGTATGGGTCAGCTGCTTCTCGGGCTCGATTTCGAGAATCTCCCCACGGGTCCGCAGTACACCACCCTCATCCTTCCAGCCGATGGACGAGCCAACCTTCCAATCAGACGCATATTCACCCCCTAATTTCATCGTAAGGGCTGGATCGGTAAATACCCGCCAAACTTGGGCAGCAGGCGCATCGATCCGAATCGAGAGTTCAAGGGAAGAATGGGGCATGGGAGGTCGGCTAAGAATGGTCAAAAGCTTACCGTGAACGCTCCCCGTCTGTATAGGCTATGAGGAAAAGAAACGGCTAGTTTCCCAATAAATTATAGTTGATTGGAGACGTTCGGTGGCCCGATCCAGGTTCCTATCCACAAGATGAAAAAGATGAAGCAAAAAAATGCGAGGGCGAGAGAGGGGAGCCACAATTCAAGGAATGTGCCGATCAGAGCTTCCGAAGGGTTTTGTTTGTTGTAGTACACAGCTACACGATCCCCTCGGTCGAACGGAGGAGGATTTGATCGTACGCGCGTAAACACCTGTCGGGTATCGCCTTGTGCTGTAGTGAAGACAGCTTGATGCGTATAGGTCCCAATACGGGAAGTGGGTTGCTCAGAAAAAGACGAGGATGGTTCCTGTGGTGGATTATAGGTCGCGTCTTGAATGATGCCAGATGTTTTCTCAAAAAAGAGGACTGCCTTTATGCTTTGACCCGTATACCAACACCATGGAGCAAAAAACAGAAAAAATATGAGAAAGAGCGGCCAAGAAAATGTGCCATGGAAGGAAGGGAAGTGCATGGAGAGAAGTGTATCAAGAAGCGACAGTTTTCTGCAGTGAGCGAATAGCAAAACCGCCCTTTCGGGCGGTTTTAATGTCATGGCGGAGAGGGGGGGATTCGAACCCCCGATATCTTGCGATATACTCGCTTTCCAAGCGAGCGCACTAGGCCACTATGCGACCTCTCCAAGCGCCTCAAATTGTGGCGCTATGCTAACGGATTCGGAAGAATGAAGCAAGCCAGACCCAATCTATTGGCCTGATGGGTACGAAACGGTCCGAACGGGTGTGCGATCTGTATCGAAGCGTGCAAAGGCCTCGGTCGAATAGACGCTGACATCAATCTTGCCTTTTCCAACCTTCAGATCGGCAACGGGTCCAAATGGCTCCACTTTCTTCGTATAACTCGAGCCAGCGGCAAGTGGGGCTTCTCGTTTTGTTTCGTTGGTATCGATGTTGTAGACGAAGACTTGGGTGAGTTCGTCAGGTTGCGAGACGGTCCCGACGCTCTCGCCTACGTAGACAATTTGTGAACCAAGGAACAAGAAGTTTGCGCGGGCATTGATCTTGGTGTCGTAGACAGACCCATTCCGTAAATCTTGAACGAGAATCGATTGTAGCTCTTCATCTAAGGCCGTCATTTTAAGAGCGAGATGTGTGTCTGAGCGGAAAAGCTCTTTCAACGATGTATCTGGACGAGTGAGTAGAGACTTCAGCATCGGATCGACCGTGTCTGGTAATTTGAGTTCCAATAAGACGTCTGCATCCTGCATACTTTCATACATCACACCGGTTCCAAGGTAGGAGTCATCCGTCATTCCCGAGGTATCCTCATCGCCACCCATCGTTAGATAGGGGTTGCTCGAAGTTGAGAACAAACTAGAGAAATCGTCATCGCTCCCTGAGCCAGAGAGCAAATCATAGTTGTACGTTGCTGAATTTGGCATCAGAGCAATCTGTTTGAAGGCTTGGACCGTGGCATATCCAAGTCCCATCGCGCCAAACACTCCGATCACGGCGAAGGCGTAGATAACCGGTTTATAGGAAGTCATAGGAAGAGTGAGAGAGGGTTATAGGGTAAAGGATAGCAGAGATGAGAGCATCTCTCGACAGGTTCAAAAAGAACGATTACTATAGAACAAATATAGAACGCCACTATGCAAGATAAAATTGTCATCCGAGGGGCACGCGAGCATAACCTCAAAAATATTTCGTTGGAGCTCCCACGAAACAAAATGATTGTCTTTACGGGTCTGTCTGGCTCCGGGAAGTCGTCGTTGGCGTTCGATACGATTTTTGCCGAAGGACAGCGTCGGTATGTTGAATCCTTGTCTTCTTACGCCCGTCAGTTCTTGGGGCAGATGGATAAACCGGATGTGGATGAGATCGAAGGTCTCTCACCGGCTATTTCAATCGACCAAAAAGCGCACTCGGCCAACCCGCGTTCAACGGTCGCAACCATCACAGAGGTCTACGACTATCTACGCGTCTTGTTTGCGCGTGTTGGAAAGCCGTTTTGTCCGATTTGTGAAAAACCGATTCAGAAAATGAGCGTCGACGAGATGGTCGATTCATTGTTGAAGCAGACCATCGCGTTGCATACAGAAGAACCGACCAAGAAAAAAGGGAAGAAGTCGGCTTCGAATGACACACTCACCATTTTGGCGCCCGTCGTCCAGGGAAGAAAAGGGGAGTACCACCAGTTGTTGCAGGATTTGTATGAAGCGGGCTTTTTAGAGGCGCGCGTCGATGGTGAATTCTATTCGTTGCGCGAAGTGGTCCCGATGGAACGCTACCAGCAGCACTCGATCGATTTGGTTGTGGATCGTATTCCGTTAGGCTGGCCGGTTGAAGGAAATAAGGTATTACAGTCTCGCTTAGCCGAAGCGATTGAGATTGCGGTCGACCGTGGCAACCAAACGGTGCGTGCGATTCTCGACGATGGAACTGAGCGGTTAATGTCGGCGCGCTTCTCGTGTCCAGATGATGGCTTCGCCTTTCCCGAGATCGAACCGCGTCTTTTTTCATTCAACTCGCCTTACGGTGCGTGTCAGAGTTGTAATGGGTTGGGGGTAAAAGAAATTTTCTCAGAAGAAATCTGTGAGGCCTGTCATGGCAAGCGCTTGCGAACAGAGGCGCTCCACGTAAAAATCAACGACAAAAATATCGTGGAGTTGTGTAACCTGCCGATTGATCAAGCGGCGGATTTTACCGTTGGGCTCGAGCTTTCCGCGCAACATAAAACCATCGCCGAACCAGTTTTGCGTGAAATCATTGGGCGTTTGTCCTTCTTGCTGGATGTCGGCCTTGAATATCTCACGTTGAACCGTACAGCTGGCACGCTTTCCGGCGGTGAAGCGCAGCGTATTCGTCTCGCATCTCAGATTGGTTCGCGTTTGGTTGGTGCGTTGTATGTGCTCGATGAGCCGACGATCGGACTCCACCAGCGTGATAATGCCAAACTGGTTGATACGTTGTTAAAGCTCCGTGATATTGGGAACACGATTATCGTTGTTGAGCATGATGAAGATACGATTCGTGCGTCTGATTATTTGGTGGATATCGGTCCGGGGGCGGGAGTTCATGGCGGACATGTGGTGGCCGCCGGCGTAATGCCAAAGATCTTAGAGGATAAAAATAGCGTGACCTGCGCCTATTTGCGTGGTGACAAAAAGATTGCCTATCCAACCAAGCGTCGTGGCGATGGGAAGCAGCACATCACGATCGTCAAAGCGACAGAGAATAACTTGAAGAATGTGACGGTTAAGATTCCGTTGCAGCGTTTTGTGGCGATTACGGGTGTCTCTGGGTCTGGGAAATCCACGCTCATGATCGATGTCTTGTACCGCGAGCTGTCACGACGGTTGCATCAGTCCTCCGCCAAGCCAGGCAAGCACGAAGAAGTCTTAGGCGTGGATTGGATCGACAAGATCGTCGATGTGGATCAATCCGCCATTGGCCGCACTCCACGCTCAAACCCCGCTACGTATACGGATATCTGGGGTCATATTCGTGAGCTGTTCACCATGACGGCCGAGGCCCGTGTCCGTGGCTACAAGCCCGGCCGCTTCTCGTTTAACGTTCCGGGTGGGCGTTGCGAAAACTGTGAAGGAAACGGCCAGATCGCGATTGAAATGCACTTCTTGCCAACGGTCTATGTCCCGTGTGATGTCTGTAAGGGGAAGCGCTTCAACCGAGAAACGCTCGAAGTAAAATATCGCGACAAGAGTATTTCAGACGTGCTCTCGATGACCGTCGAAGAGGCAAACAAATTCTTCCATGACTTGCCACCCGTGCATGATCGTACAAAAATTTTGGAAGAAGTCGGTCTTGGGTATATCAAACTCGGTCAATCCGCGACGACGCTCTCAGGGGGAGAGGCACAGCGCATTAAGCTCGCGACAGAACTCGCACGTCGCGATACAGGCCGCACGTTCTATCTCCTGGATGAGCCAACGACAGGTCTGCACTTCGAAGATATTCAGAAATTGTTGGTCGTGATGCATCGCCTTGTGCAGCGTGGAAACACGGTCTGTGTGATTGAGCATAACCTCGACATCATCAAAAACGCGGACTGGGTGATCGATCTCGGTCCAGAAGGCGGAGACAAAGGCGGCACAATCGTCGCACAAGGATCGCCAGAAGACGTTGCAAAAAATGCCAAGAGTTTTACGGGAAAATATTTGAAGGACGTACTGAAAAAGCGGTAAGAAAACTCACTAGTATGCCAACCGCCGTTCTTTTCCTCCTTTTAGTCCTCATCCTGGCGGCTGCTGGGTATGTTGGGGTGAAGGCGTTTCTTTCAGGCCTGTTACCGACCATGGTCTGGGGCGCGCCCTACGTCCCTACAAATGCCACCCTCGCGCGCCTTGTGATCGAACTTGCTCGCATCACGCCAACCGACCGAGTGATTGATCTTGGTTCGGGGGACGGGCGTTTGGTGATCGCGGCGGCAGAAGCGGGGGCGAAAGAAGCGATTGGCTACGAAATTGACCCTCTCAAAGTGACTGCATCCAAAAAAGAAGCAGAACGTCTCCATCTCTCAAATGCCATTTTCTACGCCCAGTCTTTTTGGAGTGTGCCATTGGACACGGTAGATGTTGTGTTTATCTATTCACTCCCACCCTATCTCAAGCGCCTCGAAAAGAAGCTGCGAGAGGAGCTGAAACCAGGAGCTCGGGTCGTGATGCTGATGGACGAACTACCGGGGTGGAAGTTGCAGGCGGAACAGGAAGGAGTGCGGTTGTATCAAAGAAATTAAGGCAAGTTGTGTCAGATCTTGTATTCTATCTTCATGATCCCTTCCACCATCAAAATCAAAAACGACAAACTCCCAGAGTGCCCGGGAGTCTATTTGATGAAGAATGCGGAAGGGACGGTCATTTATGTGGGGAAAGCGACGAGTTTGAAGCGACGCGTGCCGAATCATTTTATCCGACCCCACTCACCCCAGATCGCCGAAATGACGACAAAAGTGGTCGAGATTGATTACATCGAAAAGCCCACCGCATTGGAGGCATTGATCCTCGAAGCGAACTTAATAAAGTATTACTTCCCAAAATACAACATTCGCGATCGGGACAATAAGAGTTTTTTATACTTGGTCATCACGGACGAAGACTTTCCGCGGCCATTGTTGATTCGAGGAACGGACCTGGAAGAGCAACAGGCGAAAAATGCGAAGGCAGTTTTTGGCCCCTACACTTCACCTCGTTCATTGCGAGCGGCGCTGGACTATATTCGTAAGATTTTCCCTTGGTCTACCTGTCTACCCGGTCAACCGCGAGCCTGTTTTTCTGTGCACTTAGGCTTGTGCCCGGGTGTCTGTATCGGGACGGCGGATAAAAAAGCCTATGCCAAAACCATCCGCGACCTCATCGCCTTCTTTGAAGGACGAAAAGAAGACATCGTAAAACGCTACCAAAAAGAGATGAAGAAGCTTGCGGCCGAAAAACGCTTCGAGGAGGCGACGGTTATTCGCAATCGACTCTTCTCGCTTGAACATATTCAAGACATTGCGATCATGAAGCGTGAAGACGAAGAGGTGGATCGCATTCGAGACGGGGAAGCGCCGGTGGATTTATACGGCCGCATCGAAGGCTATGATATCTCCAACATCTCTGGGACATCGTCCGTGGCCTCGATGGTCGTCTTTGAAAATGGTGCTCCAGCCAAAGCCGAGTATCGAAAGTTCCGCATCAAAACAGTGGTAGGGGCGAACGACGTGGCCTCGCTCCAAGAAGTACTCATGCGCCGTTTCCGAAATGATTGGCGGAAGCCGGACTTGTTGCTGATCGATGGGGGATTGCCTCAGGTGCATGCCGTCGAACAAGTGATCCATCATTTAAACTTAGGAATCCCTGTCGTTGGAATCGCAAAGGGCCCAGAACGGAAACGAAACGACGTCATCTGTGGCTCAAAAGTGAACAAAGCCATTTGTGACATCTGTGAGAAGCAGGTTGATCTCCTGGCGGCCGTGCGCGATGAAGCGCATCGCTTTGCGATTGGGTACCATCGAAACCTCCGGGGTCGTCGCTTTTTGGGGAAGGACGTAGCGGAGCCAATAGAGCCGGCCTAGTGTCACATGGCCCTCACCGGGTACGTTTCACAGAGGTCTCAATGATTCTTTTCTCCACTCATTAGCCATTTTATGACAAAATTCTCCCTTCGTGTCGCAGGTATTGGAACCGTTGTGCTCGTGTTAGCTGGGTTGGTAGGGGCGAGTGTTCATGCAGCGAGCGCTGTTTCTCGGAACACCCTCCGTGTGACGCGTACCACTTTCTGTGTCGCAGAAAATACCGTTTGTGATGATCCAAAAGGGCATGTCGCCCTGTTCTCCGGCTGGTTTGATCTGCGTTTGCTGGTTACCCACGCGGACGGTCTATTGAACCAGAAGCTCATGCCCCTGATTCAGGGGAAAGACGTCGGACGAACGGGATACTTCCATGCAGGGATCCAAGACGACCTCGTCTTTGTCCGAAAAGCGAATACGCTCCAGGTACAGCGTGAAACACGGGAAGAGATGGCGACAGCGCCAAGTCCACGCGAACCGATTTTCACGATGTATTTGCCCGCTTCTGTGAAGCTGGAGATCGCAAAGTAAAGATCACGGTTCTTCTAAAGAGGACCCCCACAACGGGAGGTCCTTTTTCGTTTAGCGGGTTCATTTTGTGCTCCAATCCACACAAAAGCCTTGCTGAGTGGGAGACAATAGTAATAAAATGGGTGAAAGTGGGAAAAGGTGGGAAATTTCCTGCCTGAACAGCCACTTTTCTCCTCATGTTCCTTGGCGAATATCGACATGCTGTCGACGAAAAAGGCCGGTTATCCATTCCGGTGAAGTTTCGTGCTCGCTTGGAGGAGGGGGCGGTGGTGACCCGTGGGTTGGATGGGTGTTTGACCCTCTACCCCGTCGCCGAGTGGAAGGTATTAGCCGAACGGTTGGCCAATTTGCCGATTAGTCAGGCCGATGCACGCGCCTTTTCACGCTTACTGCTCGCAGGAGCGATGGAAGTCGAGATTGATCGCGTCGGACGCATCATGCTGCCGAGCTATCTCCGCAGCTACGCCAGTTTGAAGAAAGAAGTGGTGGTTGCTGGATTGTATAACCGGATTGAACTCTGGGATCAGGAGACGTGGACGAACTACGCCGATGGTACGGCGAAACGCGGCCCTGAAATCGCCGAGCGGTTAGGAGGAATAGGTATTTGATATGAGTACGACCGTTCACATTCCTGTCATGTTGCAAGAGTGTCTCGAGGCCCTAGATGTGCGCTCGGGTGGTTTTTATATTGATGGAACATTGGGCGGAGGGTCACACACGGCTGCAATACTCGAAAAGAGCGCTCCGCTTGGACAGGTGTGGTCATTTGATGTGAACCCAAAGGCGTTAGAAGCAGCCGACGAGCGGTTTGCGAAAGAAAAGAAGGCGAAGCGTTGGACGGGGGTAGAAGCGAACTTCCGTCGGATGGATTTGGTAGCTCAAGAGCAAAAGCTGCCTCAGATGGATGGGGTATTGCTCGACTTGGGGTTGTCTTCCGATGAGCTCAAAGACCCGGAGAAGGGGTTGTCGTTTCAAGTGGATGGTCCACTCGACATGCGCCTTGGCCCCGCTTCCAACGAAGACGGCACGATGGCACTCGATGTGGTGAATCGCTGGTCAGAGACGGAGCTGCGCGAGTTGATCCACGAGATTGGGGAGGAGCGTTTTGCGGGCCGCATCGCGAAAGCGATTGTTACGGCGCGAAAAGGGGATCCCATCATGCGTACGCTTCGGCTTGCCGAGATTATCACCGCTGCCGTGCCACGGACCTACGAGCATGGCCGTATTCATCCAGCGACACGTACCTTTCAAGCGTTGCGTATCGCGGTGAACGATGAGCTCGGTGCGCTCTCCTCAGCTGTGCAGGCTGCCTGGAACGCGTTGAAGGTAGATGGGACGCTGGTTGTGATTTCGTTTCATTCGCTCGAGGATCGTGTTGTGAAGTTTGCTCTGCGAGAAGCGCAATGGAAGGCGCTGACCAAACGCCCGCTCGTTCCGACAGACGAAGAGATCGCTCGCAATCCTCGCAGCCGCAGCGCGAAGCTCAGAGCCGCTCGAAAAGTGATCGCCTGAAGAGCCTCTCATTGAACCTTGCCCGAACCTTCTGCTGAACCTTTCTATGAACCCACAACCACGCTCCTTTGCCTTTACCTTGCAGCGCCCCTCCCAGGCGCTCGGGTTACCGATGCCGGTTTCCCGCCGCATCGATCCATCGGCCGTTCACCGCAGCCTCGCGCTCGGTATTCTTGGGCTGGTATTTGTGACGAGTATTGGGATGTATGTTTCCATGATTGGTCGGGCTGCTCAGCGCACAGTGGAGCTCCGCGCCCTTGATCGACAAGTCGAAGCGCTCACAGAAGTTGTCGCTGACCTTGATCAGAAGATCGCCCGCGAGCAAGCCATGCCAACCATGGAAGCACGCGTTCGCTCATTGGGGTTTGTTTCCATCGATCGGTCGGAATACGTTCGTGTTCCGCTTCATCCATCGGTAGCAAGAGAATAGCGAAGGGAGTATAGTGGCGGCATGTCACTGCCTGTTCTTTCGGTTGCCTCACGTCTCATCCACGAGGAGGTTTTTTTCATTCTCCGGTATCCATTTTGGTGGTACACCACGGGCTTCCAGAATGTTCTGAGCTGGGTCTATGAAGGGCTACGCTATCGCTGGCGAAGTTACGCGATTGGACTTTGGGCGCGTAATCTGACGACGCCGATGTATGGGGAATATTCCATCTGGGGGCGAGCAGTGAGTTTCGTGATGCGTATCGTGGTGATCGGAGCGCGTAGTGTCGCGTGGGTGGTGGAGGCGCTGGTGTACATGCTGCTTCTTGCGCTCTGGTTCGTGTGGCCACTTGCGGCAGTTGTGGGGGTGATTTATGTAGTTTTGAATCAAGGAATTGATCGCTTGGTCTGATTTTTATGTCTGATGCTCTGGTCTCTGTCGTGTGTCCGCTCTGCCAAGGCGAAAGCCGAGCGATGATGAGCTGTCGATCCTGTAGCGGGACTGGCATTTACGTTCAGTATCCCTTTGGGCGTGTGTTTTGGAAGCCGATGGTTTCCCAGGAGTTATTTTTGATGCGTACGTGGCGTCGCTATTGGCAGCGCGCGTTTATATTAGGGTTCGCGCTGATTGCACTGGGTCTGTTGACTTGGCTCGTCGTGGCCATCGTGGGAACGGGGGCGGGGGTGACGGATCTGGTGACGAGCCATTTCTGGATGGTCTTCGTTGGAACGCATAGCCTGGCTTTTTGGGGCTTCTGGTTGATGTTGAGCCTAATCGTCTATCGCTTGGTCGGGATGGGGGAGCGACTTGTCTCCTTGCCGAACTGGGGAAAGACAAAAGAGCAATGGAATGCGTGGCTAGCACGGCATGCACGTTCAGAGCAACTGCACGATATTTCGCCCCATCTTGAAGAAGCGACTTGGCATGTACTGGATTTGGCGCTCGGTTTTGCTCAACAGCTTGGGAAGGCAGAAATCACTCCCGTCCACCTGTTTGCTGCGGCGTTGGTGAGCGATGAGGGCTCGGTCTTTTTGACACGTTTAGGATTAACGCTTGATCGAACCAAGCAAGAGCTCGCCGCCCTCTTGCGAGAAGGTCGTCCGGGGACGGATCCTGTGTTGTCTGCTCCTGCTCGCCAGATTTTATTGGGAGCCTATGTGCGCGCCTTGGAAGCGGGGGAAAAAGCAATTGGGGTATCGAATGTCTTGCTGGGTAGCTTCAACGCTGACCCGCGTCTTCCGGTAATGTTGGATCGTCTGGGTTTTCCAGCCGTGCAAGTGGAGCAAGTAGCCGAATGGATTCGTCTGCAGACACATATGGAAGATGAGCGTGATCGCTTCGTGAAGCTTGCGTCGCTCAAGCCTAATACCGCGATGGATCGCTTGATGACCGCGCGTCAGACACCAACTCTCGAACAATTTGCAGAAGATCTCACCCTTCTGGCGCGTAACGGCTACATCAGTCCTATTTATGGACGTGAAGAAGAAGTCGAAGCGATTCTCCAAGCCTTTGATGGAAATGCGCGTGGCGTTGTGTTGGTCGGAGAAGCAGGGGCGGGGAAAATGGCCCTGGTCGAAGCTGTCGCGCGTCGGATGGTGGAAGAAGACGTTCCGCCGATTCTATTTGATCGCCGCTTGGTTTCGGTGCATTTACCGCGCATGATCGCGGCGGGAGATTCGGATGGCGCGCTTGAACGTTTGCTCGCGCTTCTGATGGAAGTACGTTTAGGGGGTAACGCGATCCTCGTGTTGCAGGGGATTGATGTGCTCGCCGGAATTGGAACGGGTTCGCTGGACCTCTCGGAAGCCTTCGCCTCGGAGCTCGATCAGGGCGGCTTCTTCGTGATCGCGACCTGTACGCCTCAAGCTTGGACTGAGTCGATGGAGCGCCGCACGCTGGGATCAAAACTGACGCGCGTAAACGTGAAAGCGCCGACCGTCGAAGAAGCGGTACCGATGCTCATGGTGCGTTCAGGGCATATCGAACATGAGCAGGGCGTGTACTTTTCCTATGCGGCCTTGAATACCGCGACACAATTTGCGAATCGTTTTATCCGAGACATGGCCTTGCCAGAGAGTGCATTGGATTTGCTGCAGGCATCGGCAGTTCTTGCGCGTACAACGCATGGAACAGGGAGCTTTGTTTCGCTGGAAGATGTGGCGACAGTTGTGCATCGAAAGACGGGTATTCCCGTCGAGGCCGTCGCAACGGATGAATCCGAGAAGCTCCTTCATTTGGAAGAACATCTCCACCAGCGAGTCATCGGCCAGAATGAAGCGGTTGTACAAGTTGCGCAGGCTCTGCGACGTGCGCGTGCAGATTTGCGTGATGGCAAGCGGCCGATGGGTTCGTTCTTGTTCCTTGGGCCAACGGGTGTGGGAAAAACAGAATTAGCCAAAGCGCTGGCCGATAACTATTTCGGGAGTGCCGAGACGATGGTTCGCCTTGATATGTCTGAGTATCAGGACCGTCGTTCGATCGATCGGTTGATTGGGGCGGCTGGGGACGTGAAAGGGGGATTATTGACCGAAGCGATTCGTCTCAAACCCTTCTCGCTCTTGTTGCTCGATGAGTTGGAAAAAGCGCATCCGGATCTTCTCACCCTGTTCCTCCAAGTGTTGGACGACGGTCGTCTGACAGATGGAATCGGCCGCACGGTCGACTTCACTCACACGATTATTATTGCGACTTCGAATGCGAGCAGTAGTTTTATTCAGGATTCCGTAAAACGTGGTGATACGCATGAACAGATTCGGACCGGATTGCTCGAACACGAGTTACGCGACACCTTCCGTCCAGAATTCCTAAACCGTTTTGATGGGGTCATCGTCTTCTCGCCGCTCACGATCGACGATGTGACACGTATTGCCTGGCTTCTTATCAATCAGGTTATCAAGAAGCTGGAAGAGAAGGGCGTGACCTTCCAGGTAGATGACCAAGCGATTGAAGCGTTGGCGCGAGCGGGCTTTGATCCGCTCTATGGCGCCCGCCCTCTACGACGGATCATCCAAGACCGCGTCGAGAACCAGTTGGCGGACGCGCTCTTGCGAGGGGAGCTTCCACGCGGTACACGAGTATTCATGCAATCCGACGGAACGTTGAAAATGTCTCACTAACGAGGCTATGGATTCCCAACTCCTCCTCACCTGTCTGCTCGTCATTGGGCTGTCTGCCGGCGCTTCCTATGGGATGAGTTTTGTTTCGCGCTGGATCGCCAAACGCGCCAAAGCGATCGATGAACCCAAAGGCGGAAAGAAGATCCACCGGGTGGCGACGCCGCTCTTTGGAGGATTGGGATTGTTTGTGGTGTGTTTGGTCGGAGTTGTGGGTATGGCGAAGCTCGGGTGGCTGTCTCCCGCGCTCTCCACCACGCAGCTCTTGGGATTTGGGCTGGGTGCCTTTATCTTATTGGTCGTTGGGCTAATTGATGATCGTTGGGTTCTCCCGCCACGAGTCCTGCTGCCCTTGTATGCGCTTGCTTGTTTGTGTGTGGTCGTAAGTGGAACGAGTGTCCGTTTGATTACCAATCCGGCCGGAGGCGTCTTCTCGCTCGTCACGGATCAATGGAGTTTTCTTGGCGGCCGCTTCCTCTTCGCCTGGCCTGCGGACATCCTGACAGTGATTTGGTTACTCGTTCTGTTATTTGCAACCAAGTTAATGGATGGTTTGGATGGTCTCGTGAGCGGCCAAGCCGCGATCGGTGCGGGTATTATTTTATTACTCTGCTTGTTGCCCGCGTATCATTTGCCGGCGATTGCCTTGTTGTCGGCGCTGATGCTCGGTTCCTATCTTGGGTTCTTGCCCGCAAACATTTTCCCCGCCAAGCAATTCTTAGGAGAGTCGGGGAGTACGTTGGCCGGATTTATGCTGGGCTTTCTCGCGATTGCTTCTGGAGCAAAACTCGCTACCGCCTTCATGGCTGTCGGTGTTGCGTTGATTGATATCGCTCTCGTGATCTTCGGCCGCATGCGTCGTCATGTCCCGATCACCCAAGGAGACCGCACGCACCTGCATCACCAGCTGCTCGATGCCGGCTTTACGCAGCGCCGCGCCGTTGGGATCCTGTGGTCGGTAGGTCTGGTCTTCGGCTTAGCCGCGCTCGCCTTGCAAACACGTGGGAAATTGATCCTCTTTGCCTTGTTGATTGTCGTCACCATCAGCTTGTCTATCTACGCAACGCGCCGTAGTAAACGCCTTTAAATACTCAATCAAACGCTATGCCCCCTTCCCCTGAAGCGCCCCACCTCGTCTCCAAAGACCGACCGTTTTCCGCTGGCTGTGTGTTTTGGTTTGCGGTGATTGGGTTTGCGTTGACCTGTATGGTCCTTTTCGGGGCCAAAACCATCCGTACGCTCGTCTCGTCTGGCGGTGACCTGTCCGAGCTAGGATTCTCTCTGACACCTTCCACGCTCCCTGCTCCGACCGTGAAAGAGTTCCAGACAGTCTCTCTTGGCTCCAAGGCGTACCGTCTCGAAGTGGCAAAAACAGATGAAGCCCGCAATCAGGGCTTGTCTGGCCGCGATTCGCTTCCGCCCGGTACAGGCATGTTGTTTCTCTTCGATCGACCGGATAGCTACACCTTCTGGATGGAGAAGATGCGTTTCCCGATTGATATCGTATTCATAACCAATGGGACGATCGTGAATATCGCTAACAAGGTCCAACCCCCAAAGACCCCTACAGAGCCACCCGCCACAGTTCGCCCACTTCAAGCCTTCAATCAGGTGATCGAAATTCCAGCAGGGGATGCAGATGCATTGGGACTGAAGGTTGGTCAGCGCATCGTGCTGCCCTAGTCTTCTCTTTCAAATCAAAAACAAAAACACCCTTCTGTGTAGAAGGGTGTTTTTGGAGTCTTCCGAATGATGTGTCGGAAGGGCACTCCTCAAGGCACTAGAGATGTGTGAGAGGAACCACCGCGAGAAACGCGGCGGATGCATCGTTCGCCAGGAAGGCGTTCGATGGCCCCGGATGGGGCAGGGGGGGGAAGGTGAAAGAGCGTGCAGTTGATCAGCGCCCGCGGATGATCTCCGTGAGCTTCTGGTCGAGCTGCGCCAGTCCGATCCCGTTCTCGCAGTATCGGAGGACGGCATCGGCGCGCGTAGCCAGCGGGCTCATCGCGCCGGGGAGCAGGTGCGTCGGGATGCCGAGGTGGAGCACGAGGGTTCCGAACTGCGAGTCGAGCAGGCCGCACATCCGCGTGTAGATCGCGTCGCGGTTGGGCGTCTGCGCCGCGGGCTTGTTCGCGCTGTCGTTGACGAGGAACTCGTTGAAGCGCGTGTCGTTCGGGAACTTCGAGAACATGATGCCGACGAGCGTCGGGAGATCCCCGAGGTTCTTGGCCTCGCGCATCAGGTTGCCCCACACGATCTCCGCGGGCCCATCGAGCTCGACGCGGGACGAGAGCCCCAGGTCGTCCGCGATCTGGCGGATGGCCTTGGTATCCGACACGAGCTCGCAGAGGAGCCTGCGGAGCTTGGCGGTGAACGGCCCGGACTCTCCGACATTCGGGTGCAGCCGGATCGTGCGCGCCGTGGGGCTGCGCATGTCACCGGCGACGGCGAAAGGGTCGCCGTGCGCGCCCTCCAGCGCGCTGGGACGGGTGTCGCCCGGGGTGCGGTAGAGGGCGGGGAGGTACTTGGTCGCGGTCGACACGTCGTCGCCGCAGGCCTCCTCGTACGCGGTGACGACCTTGCCGAAGCGGCCGTGGGACTTGAGCCCCTCGAGCCCGCCCTTCTCCTTGATCGCCTCGACCAGCGCGTGCCCGTCGTCCTTGACGAGGTTGGGCTTGGTCTCCGCGACGAACGAGAGGAAGTTGCGGACCGGCGCGCTGACGCCGTTCAGGTCGAGGTCGGTGTTCGGGTCGACGCCGCCCTGGAGGGGCTGGTTCAGGTTGAAGGGGTTGAACTCCTCCTTCACCCCGAACGCGCCGGTGACCGGGACCACGCGCTGGTTCTTCCACCGGTCGCCCAGGTAGCTCCGGGGCTGGCGGTAGTAGTCGAGCGTCGCGGCCTTGTCGATGATCTTCTCGGTGCCGGGCTTGAGCACCACGCCGCGCTTCGAGAGCAGGACGTGGGACTGGGCGGCGAAGGAGACCACGGTGGGGTCGCTCGCGCCCGTCTCGATGAGGCGGTCGAGGAGCTTGTCCATGGGCAGCTCCTCGAGCTTGCCGCCGAGGAGGCTCGTGAGCGTGCTCGTGAGCGCGCTGACCACGCCCGTGAGGCCGCTGTCGCCCTGGGGGGCGGCGGGCTGCTGGGGGGTGTGGGACGTGGCGGGGTTGAACGCGTGCACGATGTCGTCGGCGTACCCGCGGCGCATCTTCATGGCCACGAGCGAGTCGATGTTGTGACGGCGCATCCGGGCCATGTTCGTGATGCCGTTCTCGTCGAGGATCTTGATGACCTCGGCGAGCTCGCTCTCGGTGGGGAACGTCCCCACGAGAAAGGTGAACAGGTCCTCGGCGAACGTGGCGGGCTTCTCGATCATTGGGACACTCCGTGTAACCGTCTCTCTAGGCGTAGCTGGCTCGGTCGCGCTTCAAGCCGGGATTGGCGAAGCGGTTCCAGAGCCACACTTTCTCATCGGGAGAGATGTCCGACTGAGAGCGACAGTTCCTTTTTTTCAAAAAGAACCGACGTTCTCAGTCGGATAAATACACAGCAGAAGCCTCATTAAGTATCAGGAATGGGAAGTGAAGTTGTAAAGTAACCAACGTATTATATTACCAGAAAGTGAGGGGAAAGTCAACCCAACAGTCCTGTTATGGCTAAGTAGAGGCAAAATAAGTGTTTAGTGGTAAGTTTACAAAATGAAGGATTTCGTATTTAGACCTGTATTATAGAACAATCCACCCGCTCCATTGACAGAATTCTGTCTTTTTCGCTATAGTCTGGGCCATCCACATCTATGATTGCTGTCATCAAAACCGGGGGAAAACAGTACCTCGTCGAAGAAGGAGACGTCATTTCCGTTGAGAAATTGGACGTTGAAACCGGGAAAACGCTTCAGCTTGAAACGCTGATGAAGGCCGACGGCGATAAGCTTGAGCTCGGTGCTCCTGCCTTGTCTGCAATGGTTTCGGTTGAAATCATGGCCCACGGCCGCGACAAGAAGATCGAAGTTGTGAAATACAAGGCCAAGTCTCGCTACACACGTCGTGTCGGGCACCGCCAAGCATTCACCAAGATCAAGATCACCAAGATCTAATCAAGGACAACGAAAAACGCTCCATCCTCGGATGGAGCGTTTTTGTATCTCACGGTGTTCTATGATTTGTCCCAGCGGTAGACGCGATACGACCAAAAGAAGGAGGGGAGTAATCGAGCGATACGTTCCCAGGCAGATAGGATGAAACTGACAGGTCGTTTCACGGATGTACGGAAAGAAGCCGAGAGCCGATAGTTCCAGAGCATCCGCCAGAGTGCCGAAGGAGACTTCCGTGTGACGTGGACATTCGGCAAAAGACGTTTCACATACGATTCTGTTGTCTGTCGCACAAACTTCTCTTCAGGAATGATGATCGACTGAAAGAGGATGCAAGGATTATTGGCGTTTGGTTCGATCGCAAAGGCCGAACCGGATTTCTTGGTGACGCGCAACATCTCTTTCACGAAAGCGGTTTGTTGGTCTGCACTTTCTAAGTGATGCAAGACATCACGGCAATACGTCAGATCAAAATACTCATCCGGCCAGGGGAGCTTGAGGCCATCTCCGTGAACAATCTCGCCCAGTCCGTGTTGAAGAGCGAATTCGACCGCAGGTAGACAAGGGTCGATACCGTAGAACTGGATCTGTTCTTTCAAAAGAGGCTCTTGTTGCAAGAGAGCTAGGTTCACTCCCTCTCCACATCCGCTCTCCAAGACCTTGAGTGTACCTTTCGCGCGAATTTCTTCATTCAGCCGAGCAACGAGCGGGCTCAGCGTTTCTTTTTCACGGGACGTAACCAATGAATCATTCGTCTGCCAGTCAAAGCGTTCGGTATAAGACGTTTTTTCAAAGTAGGAAACTTGAGCGTCGAGATGGGTTTTTCCTGAGCTCTCCATACTATTTGATGAAGTAGAGCTTCTTCGCAGCAAAGGCGCACATGCGGATGAGGAGCCAGCCATCACGGAAGCGATTGATGTTTGTCTCGCCGTAGGTACGGTCTTTGTAGTGGATGGGGATCTCTTGCATCTTCAAGTTCAACTTCGCGGCACCAAAGATCAGATCAAAGTCTCCAAACGGGTCGAAGTTGCCGAAGTAGGAACGCGCACGGCTGAGTTGTTCGTAGTCACTCTTCCAGAGACACTTGGTCCCACAGAGCGTATCAGAGAAGGTCTGACCCAAGAGGGCACTGAGGGTAATGCCGAAGAATTGATTTCCAAGCCAGTTCAACGGGCGCATGGCGCGCGACTCCATGGGGTAAACGAGACGGGTACCTTGGACGTAGTCCGTGATGCGCTTGGCGAGGATATCGTAGAAGCGTGGCAATGTTTCTGGGGTGACGGTTAAGTCCGCATCGAGAATCATGAGGATGTCACCTTTAGCCATGTCGAAGCCCTTGCGTACGGCATCGCCTTTCCCTTTTCCGGTTTGCTGCGCGTAGACGACCGAGAAGGGCCATTTTTCGGCGGCCACCTCTTGAATTCGCTTCCAGGTATCATCCTTGGAATGACCTTCAACGAAGATGACTTCAAGCGCGCCGGGGAAGCTCGGCATGCGTTCTAAGGCCGCGCGAATGTTTCCAGATTCATTGCGAGCGGGGATAACGACAGACAGCGAAGGTGTTACGGGCAGTGTTTGTGTGGATGGATCCGGACGGGCGATCAGATACTCGATCGCGCACAAGCGACGAATAAGTGGAAGACGCGCGATGTAACGGTTAACGAAATTCGAAATGAGCGGAATATAAATCGGGAGCAAACAGAATTTGCCCGTGCGGATCACATCGAGTCCGGCGAGTTCCATCAAACGGGCCGTTTGGCGCAGTCCGAGCCAGCTCGCGTATTTTCGAGGTTGAGCGAGGCCTAGGCGTGCGGCGATGCGCATCGGGATGTTCCAGAACGGGTTTACCTTGGTGAACACGAGTCGTGTGCGCGCGTGGCAGAGTCTCCGTGCCTGTTCGAGGACGGTTTGAATATCTTCGGAATAGCTCAAGAAGTCAGCGCCGATGACGTAGTCGAAGGGCTGCGTTTCGGGCAGATCTTTAATGGCATCACCTTCAATCCAGTGTCCGTTTGGATTTCGTTCTTTGGCTTTCGCGACCATCGAAGGACTGATATCGATGCCAGACAGACGTTCGGGCTGGAGTGAAGCGGCGAGTGAGCCATCACCCATCCCGAGCTCAAAGACACTCGCCTTGGCGGGGACGATAAACTGAAACCAACGCTCAAGCGATTGGTAGTAATAGCTGTTCCGCTTGTGCCAGGTATCGTATTTGCCAGCGTGGGCTTCGGTGTAGTCTTTTATGGAGAGAGTAGAAGGGGTCATACGGAGACGGGCGTAGGGGTGAGGGTGACGTCCATATAGGCGTCAGTCTGTTCAATCGCTTGGACCTGTTGGAGGGTATCGGCCGTTACTTCATAGCCTAAACGCGTACAGAGTGCCAACAGTTCTTTTGCGGAGGAGCCAGCCTTCTTCAGGCCGTACGGCCAGACTTCCATATGGATCACGGGCTTCTGAGCGAGTCCTTGGAGCCAGTCTGACATCCCAGATAGGACGGGATGCTCGTAGCCTTGAACATCGATCTTGATAAAGCGGACGTTCCGGAAGAGTTCAGGGGATTCTTGTGCGAGTGAGGAGAGACTCCGAACCTGTACCGCAATTTGTTTGGTGTGTGTCATCCCTTCCGCATCGAGCACCATGCGATTATCCGCGCGGTTCGAAGCGTTCTGGAAGAGTTGCTCCACGCCGTCCTGCGCGCCTAAGGCGACGGGGAAGAGTTGAATACGATCGAGGCCACGTTGCTTTAGATGAAATTGAAAGACATCAACCATGATCGGATCGGGCTCAAAGGCGAGCACGCGGCCCTCAGGGCCAACCGCCTGACGAAAGAACGCAGCCGTTACTCCGACGTTCGCCCCAATATCCAAGACCGTCGATCCAGGGGGAATGAGTGCTCCCAACTGTTTCAAGTCATGGGACTCAAACAGAAACTTGAACCCACGATACAATCCAAGGTAGACGCGCTTGCCAAAGGGGCGGGCGAGTACACGTTCCGTAAAGAGATGCCGAGACACGGCCTGTCCGAGGCGTTGTACCTGTGAGCGGAGAAGATGATCGGACATAGGCTATTTTGAAAGCAAGCTCCAATATGATCCACCTTTCACGGGCAAGAACAGCAGCATATTCAACACAGGTGGAGCCCACATGAGCGCGTAGCGAGCGAATCGTCCACGCTTCGCCAAGAACGTTTTTTCTAAGTAGAGCAACCCGAGAAGTCCAAAGGGGATCACGGCGATGTATTGAACGAAGAAGTAGCGGACCAGGTAAATCGTCCAGAGGGCGGAGGGGAGCCCGACAAGCCAGAGCGCCAGCCAGCTCCGTGGCTGTTTTTCTTTGTACCAGGTGTAGAGGCCGTAACAGGCAAAGATCCAGAGGACATGAAAGCTTGCTCCCTGAATCCCGATCAGATATTTCAAGCTGCGGAAATTTTCCTCGTACTGCGCAAACTCCCAGAAATCCAAGTAGTTGAAGTTTACGTACTTCATGATGAAAACTTGAACGGGCACGAAAATGATCAAAAAGGTAGCCGAAATCAACGCGCAGATCCCGATCGCTTTCTTCCAGCCAAAGTCTTTCCACTGGAGGAGTACAGCACCGACCACAAAAAGAAGCCCAAGCGCACTCGTTTCTTTTGCGAGGCTGCCAATACCGGCGCACACGCCACACAAAAGGAACCACAGAAGCTTTTTACTCTCAAGCGCTTTAAAGCCGAGCGTGACGACGAGTACAATAAAGAAGTAGCCGCTCATGTCCGTCATTAAGGAAAACCCATACTTCAACACAGGATAGCTACAGGCGAACCACACCGTTCCGAGCGCCGCCAAGCCCGAGCGGAACTTGAAGATGCGCTTCAACAAAAAGAACAGCAGAACGATCGTTCCAAAGTAGAACGCCATGTTGAGCAAGAGCAGCGCGTTGTAGGGCGTGAGGAGCGGAACGAAGATCGAACAGATCATTCCGTAGAGAGGTTTCAACAAACGGATGTAAAAGAGCGTGAGGCGTTCACCCTCCATGGCAGGGGTCCGACCATCGAAGTGGAGGATTGTGTCGACGTAGCCCTCGGTATCGTTTTTGTCTTGGTAGAGCCCGAGGAAGGCAAAATCAAACAGCATGACCAGAAACGCGAACCCGAGCGACAGTGCCAACCAAAACCAGGTTTTTTCTCGCAGCCGCTG
Source organism: uncultured Gammaproteobacteria bacterium (assembly GCA_964582475.1). Classification (GTDB taxonomy): domain Bacteria; phylum Patescibacteriota; class Patescibacteriia; order 2-12-FULL-60-25; family 2-12-FULL-60-25; genus JAGOTP01. Next base: position 27,815 of record CAZOQS010000002.1, read on the forward strand.
CACGCGCTCTAGAAATGGCAACATACGTAGGGATGGGGTGTTTCAGGCAAAGGAGTAACTGGGCGATGGTATCAATCGGGGAGGGCTCGAGCAAGGATTTTTTGAAGCCAGATTCCGTGCTATTCTGCGCCTATGGCCAGCTCGTGGAACCAAAAATGGCAACAATTAGTGAATACGGCCAAGGCGGAACAAAAGCGCCTGATCCGGTATGTCTGTATCGGGTTCTCCTCCCTTTTTCTGACGACCGGTCTGTATTATCTTCTGTCCACGGTGCTCTTTCCGAAGTCTTCACGTACCCTTTTGTATGTCCTCGTCGTGATTCTCGTCTCGTGGCTAAACTACGAAGCGAATAGCTACTTCACCTTCGAGAAGAAACGATCGGTTGCGACCATCGCGCGTTTTGCGACCATCGCGGTTATCGCGACCATTCTCAATACTATCTTATTTTGGATTGGCTATGAGCTCCTTCACCTGTGGGATTTGCTCGTGATTGTGCTCAATTGTGGAATTGTGACGCTCTTTACCTTTTCTTCTCATCGGTTGTTTACCTTTCATGAAAACCCGTGGCGACATCTCGCACGGTTAAAAACGAAGTTTTTTAAGGAGAGCTGAGGTTATTTGTCTAGATTGAGCCAAATTGTTGACATTTTGCATAAAAGAGCGTAGACTGGTTCGTTAGCGTACGCAGGAATTCCCTTGCGAACGCTTACGTTCCCACCCCCCCCACGCAGGAGATGTGCGATGCCCCAGATCAGCGAATCGGTGAATTCCTACGAAGTTTTTTTCGCTCTGCTCGCCCTCACGTGGGTGCTGGGCATCGAACGCTTCTTCCGCACGGAGGTGCTGCCCTACGCCTACTTCTACAAGGTCTGTAAGAAGGAGCTCGAGGCGGAGCCCCTCCTGGGCTACCGCGGTTCCGATCTCTCGGGCCTCAAGGTCCTCGGGATGCTGGAGGCCCGCCTGCCCGGCGACGGTGACTTGTTCGTGCGCATGTATCAGGAGGCGTTCCGGCTGCTCAAAGTATATCTGCTGTTTGGAGGATTGATCATGATCCTCTTGCTGCTGGTGTGCGGGTCATCCGATGTCAGCCGTACCTTCAAGCTGATCATGCTGGCCAGCCTGGCGCTGTACGGCGAGTGCCCCTCCTTCCTCGGGAGGATCCGCAGCATCCTGCGTTCCCCCTGATCGCGCCCGGTCTGTCGACAGTGCTCCTGTCTTCGGACCGGGCGCATTGTCATTTTAGGAGGGGATCACGTAGTATTTCGGATATGTCTCAAGATATTCTTCCCTTGCTCGTTTTCTTCGGGCTGATTGCTCTCTTTTTCTATAAATTGGGACGGTTCATCGTCTCTCTTGTGCGACCAGATTTGCTTACGCAGTGGAAGCCCGTTCAGGGCGACGTGACGAGAGTTGAAGATGTTGAAGACGGCTGGCACCTCTTCATGACCTACACGGTCAACAATCAGACGTATCCAATTGAAGGGGTGATGGATAAGCGTAGCACTCAGCCGCCAACGCAGACAGAACTCTGCTACAAAGAAAAAGACCCGGCCATTTGGGATTGGGCAGAGGATCGCTTAGTTGATCAATCAGAAGTGAAGCACACAAAATTTGTTTGGTTTTTTGTCTTGTCTTTGCTTGCGATGGTGGGAATTCTTGTGTTGCTCGCAGTATACGCACCGCAGGTTCTATACGGATTGGTGGGGAGTAAATAAGGAATACAAAAAAACCACCGGACCTCGGTGGTTTTTTGTTTACGACTCCTTCCGATTCTTCAACGCATCCGCCACCGTCGTCGCATCCGCGTATTCAAGTGATGCGCCTGTTGGTAATCCACGTGCCAGCCGTGTGAGTCGTACGTCAGTCCCTTCGAGACGTTTGCGCAAATACAGCGAGGTCGTGTCACCTGGGATATCTGTATCAAGCGCCAGAATGATTTCGGTGATTTTTGGTTCACTGCTCCGAATTCGTTCGAGGAGATAGTTGATCGTTAGCGTGTCCGGTGTACGGCCCTCAATCGGATCAATCGCCCCCCCAAGGACGTGGTAACGCCCTTGAAAACCCCCCGTGTCTTCGATGACACGCACATCAGGGCTCATCGCCACAACACAGATCGAAGCCGGGTCCCGCTTCGGATCCCGACAAATCCGACAGATCGCCTGATCCGTCCACTGATAACAAACAGAGCAAGAAGACAGGTCCTTACTCAGTCCCTCAATCGCCCGTGCAAACTGTTCAATCACTTCCCGCGGCTGCGTCACCAACCAATACGCATACCGCAACGCCGCCCTCGGCCCAACCCCAGGCAGACGGTCAAATGCGGCCGCCGCCTGTTGAATCGGAAGTGGGAGTAGGGCCATAAAAATCTATTTGGTGGTGTTGTTCATGCTTTGTTCACGTTCCACACGCCTTTACTCGCTAAACGAGTAAACAGCTCCCCAAAGCAAGACTTAGGACGAGCGACGGCGAGTTCGTGAGCGAGACGCCAGCAGGCAAGCGAGCGTGCTTGCTTTGGGGAGCTGTTTACGACTGCCCACCTTTCATCATATCCCCAAACTCATTCATGATATCCATGCCACCACCTTCACGCATTTTCGTGGCAAGAATCTGTTGAAGTTTCTGAGCGGCGTCATTGAAGGCTTCTTTGAGGAGCTGTTCAAGCTTGCTGCGATCCGTCATGAGTTCTTGGTCGATTTGGATATTTGTGACCTGTTGGGTGCCGTTGATTGTTACTTTTACCTTGCCCCACCCAGCCGATCCTTCCGCGCTGATTTCGGAGAGTTGGTCTTGGAGCGCTTTAGCTTTATCTTTCAAATCTTTGAATTGCTTGAGTTTGCCGAGGAAGGACATAGAAGTAGGGGAGCGAGAGGGTTAAATCGAAATTAGGATGACGGGTTTTAGAAGGGTTGTCCAGAATTCATCATCGGGGGAGGAGTGCCGCCCGGTGGGAGTGGGCCGCCTGGGGAAATCGCCTGTCCACGGTTGAGGGCGGGCGGGGGTCCGAGGTCGTGGCGTTGAAGGTTCTTAAAGCTGGCGCGTGCCGCATCGAAGAAAAGCTTCACGACTCCAGTAGGACCATTGCGGTGTTTGGCGATGTGAATTTCGGCGACGTGCTGTTCTTCGGGGGAGAGATCTTCTGGGCGGTAGTTTTTGTCGGCTGCTTTTCGATAGATAAACATTACGATGTCGGCGTCTTGCTCGATCGAACCCGATTCACGCAAGTGAGCGAGACGGGGGATGGCAGGCTTCTGCAATTCCACGCTACGTGAGAGCTGAGACAGAGCGATGACGGGAATGTTTAATTCACGGGCAATTGACTTGAGACCACGCGTAATCTCGGCAACTTCTTGTGTGCGGTTATCGCCACCGCCACCTCCACGACCTTCCATGAGCTGCAAGTAGTCGACGATCAACATGCCAAGGCCATGCTCTGTCTGAAGGCGGCGCGCTTTTGTACGCACTTCCATGATGTTGGCATTACCCGAATCATCAATGAAAATAGGTGCTTCAGACAGTACCCCGAGGGCGTGACCGATACGTGGGAATTCGTCTTCGGTTCCGTTTTGATTGAGTTTTCCGGTACGCATGCGCCACAAGTCAACGTTGGCTTCGGCACAGATCATACGGTCAACCAGCTGCTCCTTCGACATTTCCAAGGAGAAGATGCCAACCGGCACACGATGTTTTACGGCGGCGATGCGAGCGATGTCGAGCGCGAACGAGGTTTTTCCACACGCTGGACGCGCAGCAAGGATAATCAAGTCGCTCTTTTGCATGCCTCCGAGGAGGTTGTCGAGCTCGGTGTAGTTGGTAGGAACACCGCGTAACTTTCCTTTTTCACGATGCAATTCATCGATGCGATCGAACGCGTCCGCCAAAACAGTTCTGATCGGAGTGAACGCGTGCTTCAAGAATTTTTGCGAGACGTTGAAGAGCGAGCGTTCCGCTTTATCGAGCACGTCGGCGACGTCATCCGCTTCTTGATAGCCAAGCGCCATGATCTCCGACGCGGAATTCAACAACCGGCGGAGCGTGGCTTTGCGCTGCACGATCTGTCCGTAGTGCTCGACGTGGCTGGCGGTTGGAACCGCGTTCGATAGTCCGATGAGCTCGGCACGACCTCCAACAAGTTCGAGTTCTCCTTTTTCGCTCAAGCGGTTCCCGAGCGACAACAAGTCGATCGGTTCGCTGCGACGATACAAGTCCAACATCGCTTCGTAGATTCGGCGATGTTTATCGACATAGAAATCCTCGGGGGTCGTCGAATCAGCCACCTTAATCATGGCGTCTTTGTCCAACAGCAACGAGCCGAGAAATGATTGCTCGGCTTCGATGTTTTGGGGGGTGAGACGCTCAAGGCCAGCCATATGGGGCCATCTTACGGACGGGGGTCGAGGAGGGGAAGGGCCATGCCTGTGCTCTGCTTGTGTATCGCCTGTGGGTTCGTTTTTCTGCTATACTCTGCCGAGAATGGCGCGTGTCCTGTCTTCGTCCTTTGCTCGTTCCCTCTTTTTTGTCATCGGGGGGAGTATTGGTGCTGGAATGTTCGGTTTACCGACCCTCTTTGCCCAGAGCGGAGCGGTGTGGGGGTCGTTGATCTACTGGATTGTCGTTGGAATCGTACTCGTGATCCACATCGCCTACGCCGAGCTCCAAGCAAAGGCCGGGTCAAAACACGACTTAGCGGGCATCGCGAAACGCTCGCTAGGGAAGGGCGGCTGGGTTGTCGCCCTGGTCGTGTATCCGATCAGTGTCTATGGGGCGACCCTCGTCTACCTGTTATTGGGCGCTCAGTTCCTTTCGGCGCTCTCGGGTATGCTGGGTGGGCCAACATCGCTTTTCACTTGGCAAGTTGCCTTATGGCTCTTCTTCGCCTTAGGAGCGCATACGGGGGTCAAACAGATGGAGAAGCTCGAGCGACCGATTACCGCCATCCTGGTTCTCGGGATCATCCTCGTCTCGATGGTGGCGATCTTCAGTGGCCGAGCCGCTCCTTCGTTTGGGTTCATGACGGACTCCTTTTCGATCGCGAGTTTTGTGGGGGTTGTGTTTTTTGCCTCCATTTCGTTGCCTGTGATCGCTGAAGTGATGTCATTCGATGGGCGTAAATCACGGATTGGTCGCCGCTCGATTCTCGTTGGAAGTTTGGTTGCCGCTTTCTTGAAGTGGGTGTTCGCCCTGAGTTTCGCCGGTGCGGCACTGAACGGTGTCGTTCAAGTGACCGGACTCATGATGGCGTTGCCGATCGCACTCAGCTGGCTCCTTCCGTTCGTCGGCTTCCTGGCGATCAGTGGCGCAGCGATTTCGGTTCTAGACAGTTTGCAGACGGTGTATCGCGATGAGTTTGCCTTCCGTCCGTCAGCCGCCTGGATACTCGCGATCCTGCCGCCGCTTGTGTTCTTGTATGTTTCCCATCAGTCGTTGCTGCACCTGATGACGTTCCTCGGTTCGTTCGTCGCTTCGACGAATGCACTCCTCGTGTGCTTCTCGGCTCTGGCTGAGCGCACGCGCTTGATCGGTCGCTTCCCACGCGTCATGCTATGCGGAGCGATCGGCCTGTGTTTCTTTACACTTGCTCATACGTTCATTCTATGACCTTTTCTTTTTGTATCCGCTTGTTCTTTGTCAGTCTCATTCGATTTATCGGACTAACGGGACTGGTTCTGTGGTATCAAAATTTTGAAGTGAGTCCATTGCCCGCCTGGACACTCGATGCCGCCTTGCTGATTGCTCAATTTATTTGGACCTTCCTGTGTGTTCGCTGGGTGCTCCGCAAGAGTTTTCCAACACATCGCATGATGGGCTTGCTCGTGGGAGTCTTCTTGATTGGCCAGGTTATTCTTGAATTGTGGCTGACGAAGTACCTCACAAGCGGAACTTGGGGTTCAACGATACGTGGCGCGGCGCATTGGGGCGCGCTCTTGCAGATCTCCCTCCATCTTGGAGCTATCTATCTTGGTTATTGGCGAACAAAAAAACTGAAGCTCCAAGAGCACGCAACGGATGAGATGCAAATTGCTCAAACGACCTAAGTGCGCTGGTTATTTTTTGCGAGCGTATATACGTTCCAGAGGAGTTGCGCGATCGTCATCGGTCCGACACCGCCTGGGACAGGGGTAATCCAACAATCAGTTTCTTCAAAGGCATGACGGTCAACGTCTCCTGCTATTTTATTATTCTCAAGCGTGGTTGTTCCGACGTCAATCAGTACCGCACCGTCTTTGACGTGCGCAGGTTTGATGAAACGTGCAGAACCGACGGCGCTAATCACAATGTCCGCCGCTTTGACCTCTGAACGCGAAAGATCGTCTGGGCCTAGGCGTGTAACCAGCGAGCCAGCGGTTGTGAGGAGGCGTTCAAGCGGCTTGGTGAAAATCTCAGAATTTCCGATGATGACCGTGCGTGCTCCATTTACGTGGACGGGTGCCTGACTGATCAAGCGCAAGATCCCTTCGTGCACCGGAGGAATGATGGCCGCCTTCCCTTGGGCGAGTGCTGCGATATTCTCCGGATGAAACCCATCCGCGTCTTTTTTGGCCGCCATGGCATCAATCACTTTTTGCTCATCATAGGCAGCGGGCAGAGGGAGCTGAACGAGAATCCCATCGATCGCGGGGTCCTGATTCCACCCCTCGATAAGTGCGATCAGATCGGCGGTTGAGCACTCATCATCCTTGTGAGTGATATCAACCTGAATACCGATCTCTTCGGCCGCCTTTTTCTTCAGTTTTACATACAGCGCCGAAGCGGGGTCATCACCCACAAGCAAGACCGCCAGTCGGGGATGAAGGCCACTTGTCTTCAATAGCGCCTGTAGGTCCGCTTGGAGGGTTGCGGCCAGCGTTTTGCCGTCAATGAGATGCATGGGTGGATGGTAACCAAAGACTGTGGATACGTCGAGCCTGCGCGAGTGCTACCCTTGTGTTCGTACTATGCCCAAGCGCCACACCTATCTCTTTATCGTGGGAGGAGTCATGTCTGGAGTGGGGAAGGGGGTCTCATCGGCCTCGATCGGGGCTTTACTCAAAGCGCGCGGCTTGCGGGTGACAGCGGTCAAAATTGACCCGTATATCAACGTCGATGCCGGAACGATGAATCCAGTGGAGCACGGAGAGGTCTTCGTGACGAAAGATGGTTATGAGACAGACCAGGACATTGGGAACTATGAGCGCTTTTTAGACGAAGATATCACCAGCGCCAACTACATGACGACTGGCCGCGTCTATCAGGCGGTCATTGCGCGTGAACGTGCCCTTGGCTACGGCGGCAAGCAGGTGCAGGTCGTGCCACACGTTCCCCTCGAAGTCATCTCACGCATTAAAAATGCCGCCAACCTAGCTGCTGCCGATGTCACGATTATCGAAATCGGGGGAACGGTCGGGGAATACGAGAACTTATTATTTCTCGAGGCCGCGCGTATGATGCGCATGGAGGCGCCCGCGGATGTATTGGTGGGTCTCGTGAGCTATCTGCCCGTTCCAGGGAGCTTGGGAGAAATGAAGAGTAAGCCGACGCAGCTCGCTGTCCGTGCCGTTCAAGCAACGGGGCTGCAGCCAGACTTTGTGATTGGTCGTTCTTCGTATCCGATTGATGCTCCACGTAAAGAGAAGATTGCGATGTATTGCAATGTCCATCCAGCGGACATTATTAGCGCTCCAGATGTTCCTTCGATTTACTCCGTGCCTGAAGCGTTTCACCTGGAGGGTTTGGACGAGCGGATCGTGAAGAAGTTGAAACTACGCACACGTTCACCGAACATTGATGCATGGAAAAACTTGCTCAAGCAACGCGACCAAGCCAAGAAAACCGTGAAGATCGGGATTATTGGGAAATACATCTCGACCGGAGATTTCATGCTGACAGATGCGTATATCTCTGTTCTGGAGGCGCTCAAGCACGCAGCCTGGTCGTCGAAGTTGAAGGTCGAAGTTGAGTGGCTGAATCCAGAGAAATTTGAGGCGGATCCAAAACTCGTCGCGAAAGAATTGAAGTCATTGGATGGTATCTTGGTGCCAGGTGGTTTTGGCTCACGTGGCATTGAAGGCAAGATGCTCGCGATTCGCTACGCACGCGAACACAAATTGCCGTATCTTGGATTGTGCTACGGATTGCAGCTCGCCACGATCGAAGTCGCGCGTCATCTCTTGGGCTACAAGCAAGCGAATACGACGGAGATCAATCCGACCACGCCTGAACCCATCATCCACTTGATCGATGAGCAGACGGAGCGTCTAAAGAATAAAGATTACGGAGGGACGATGCGTCTCGGAACTTATAAGTGTGTTCTTCGAAAAGGAACGCTTGCTCGTAAGCTCTATGGGCAGGAAATAATCGAAGAGCGTCATCGTCATCGCTACGAGTGTAATCCGGAGTATCGCGCTGAGTTGGAAAAAGCCGGCTTGATCCCAAGCGGCTTATCGCCTGACGGGACATTGGTGGAGGTTGTTGAATTGAAAGATCATCCCTTTTTCATCGCCTGTCAGTTCCATCCAGAGTTTTTGTCACGTCCTTTCCGTCCACACCCACTCTTCAAAGGGCTGGTTGAAGCGGCGAGTAAAAAGAAAAAGTAAAAAGGCCTAAAACGACAGCGCCCCACCCGTGGAGTAGCAGAGCAGCTGCGACCGAGGGTGGGGTGTTCAGTTCTTGGGGAGCAGCGCATAGATCGCACGCGCCGCTTCTACACTCACAGAGATCACCAGTTGGTGAACGTCGCTCGCCGCCTTGTCGGGGCTTGTGACGTGGCAGCCGTACAGCATGAACTGCACATCATTCCTCGACAGCGTCGGGACGCGGACGCATTGCACGGCTCCGCGCAGTTCTTGAACGCTTACGCGTCCTTCCTTGCGGCTCTCGCCGCAACTGTCAGCGGAGACCTCACGTTCACAGAGGATGATGTGAACAAGATCCCGGCCTTTCAGCCCTTCCAGCCGGAGCCGTACGCGTACGGCTCCATCAGAGCTACGGAACACTTCCTCGGGCTCAGTGGCCGCGTTTGTCTTGTCTTTGAGCATCGCCTCTGCCTCCCGTGTTGTGAGTTCGCTCATCCGGATGAGAGCGGCGTTGAGCATAACGAAGTCAGAATCCTAAAACAAGGGGAGGCCCGTAAATGACAAAAGCACCCATTGTGGGTGCTTTTGGCGAAATCAGTTGAGCTTATTTCTTTTTCGAGACCTGACGCTTGCCAGCCGCTTCTGCCTTGGCGCGCTTCATCAACTTGTTGTTGGAAACTTTCTTCACGCGCTTTGGCTCTACGACGTCTGGAGCGTAGCCTGGCTTGGTTTCAAGCGGGGTGATGTGGACGAACTTTGCATCCTTGAACTCACCTGTATAGCGTTTAATGCGCTTGTTTGAAAACTTGACGATGCCGTTCACCGCAGCGAAAAGCGTGTCGTCTGAACCTTTGAGAACGTTTACGCCTGGACGGATGGCCGTACCACGCTGACGAACCAAAATGTTGCCCGTGCGAGCAAATTCACCTGCGTATTTCTTGACACCGAGACGCTGACCGTGAGAATCACGGCCATACGCGGTAGAACCACCAGCTTTTTTATGGGCCATAAAAGGTTAAGGAATGACGATAGAATGCGCAAAATAATAAGGTGAAAGGGAAAACTTGTCAAGATACAAGAAAAGACGGTAGGATCGCTCTATTATGCCAAAAAGCGTAGAAGAAGTCCGGGAAGACGTAGAACGGGTCTTGGGGGTCCTCCGTGAGGGGCTCGCGATGCACGGGGGAAACGTAGAATTGGTCAAAATCGACCTTGAAACAGGAATCGCGTCCGTCCGAATGCAAGGGGCGTGTGTTGGTTGTCCAATGTCCGAAATGACCCTGAAAGCGGGGATTGAGGAAACCGTTTGTCAGATGGTCCCTGAAATTACGCAGGTTGTTCGGGTCGAAGACGAACCATCCACATAGACGAGGCTCGCTCGCTCGCATACCATAGAGGAGTGCCTTGGAGCGCTTGGCGATTATCTGCACGGCTTGCTTGGAGTTCGTGGCTTTATCGTATACTCACATTTTGGACACTGGCTTGTCTGGTGTTCGGGATTAGTTGGTACGCCATTCAGCTCTCAGGAGTCGATGTTTCCGAAAAATTATTCGTGTTTCATTACACGGTCTACTTCGGAATTGATGATGTGCGACCGCTGATCTGGCTGTTTGTGTGGCCAGCGCTTTGGTTCGTGACAAGTATTACTGGTTTGCTGTGCGCGTATGGATCCTACCGGCGCGACCGGCATGCGGGAATCGCTTGGCTCGTGTTGGTCTCGTTATCCGCCCTCCCCTGGGTGCTTGTTCTTCATTATCTTGCCATCATCAATCGCTAGTTCTATGGATGTCTTTTCCGTTGCTCGTCCCGTAGGAGATGTGTTTTCCGTAGCCCGTCCGATGGGCTTCGTTGCGATCGCCTTCTTGCTTTCAGGAATCGCGATGCCATTTCTGATCCGTACACTCAAAAGGTTAGGCATGGGAAAGCAGATCCGGGACGCCGCCGCCGCTCCCATCATGGCTGAGATGCATAAAGCGAAGGCAGGGACACCAACGATGGGGGGAATTGTGATTTGGGGGACGGCACTTTTCATGATTTTGGTGGTTGCGGCTGGGTGCGCGGTCTCAGGACCTGGTTCGATCATGTGTCGCGTCAATTTTTTATCACGTAGCCAGACATGGCTCCCAGTCGGCTTGATGTTGGCGGCGGCACTTGTGGGATTGGTCGATGATTATTTAAATGTAAAGAAGATTGGATCAAAAGGTGGGGGACTGCGTGTCCGCCATCGATTTATTTCGTACGGAGTGATCGCAGCGGTTGGTGCTTGGTGGTTTTATGCCAAATTGGGTTGGAGCCATTTGCACGTTCCGTTCCTGGGGAGTTATGAAATTGGATTGTGGTCGATCCCATTCTTTTTGCTCGTGATCGCGTCAACTTCGCATTCGGTGAACGAGACAGACGGGTTGGATGGACTCGCGGGAGGAGTGCTCTTGTCTGCGCTGGGGGCGTATGCAGTGATCGCTTGGTCACAGGGACGAACGGATCTGGCAACTTTTTGCGCTGTGTTGATTGGAGCCCTCATGGGCTTTTTGTGGTTTAATGTAAATCCAGCCCAGGTATTTATGGGGGACACGGGCGCGATGTCGCTTGGAACGGTCTTAGGGGTCTTGGCGCTCTTAACCGACCAGCCGCTCCTTCTCCTGATTATTGGCCTGCCGTTTGCGATTGAAACGTTGTCTGTCTTGATTCAAGTCGCGAGTAAGAAGCTCCGTAACGGAAAAAAGGTGTTTAAAAGCGCCCCCCTTCATCATCATCTGCAAGCGATTGGTTGGAGTGAGCCGAAGATTGTGATGCGGGTCTGGATGATTTCACTCGCGCTCTCCGGTGTCGGAGTCGCGATCGCCCTCGTAGATCGTGCCTAACTTCTCATGTCCGTTCTTGACCGCCTTCGCTCTTTAGATCCCGTTGTCGTAGGACTTACGGGGACGTTGCTTGTGATCGGATTGCTGATGCTGTTTTCTGCAACCGTTGCGGTCGGGGTCCAACGCGCCGGTGATAGTCTCTATTTTGTAAAAAGCCAGATGATTAAGGGGCTGATTCCGGGAATATTCGTTTTTCTGTTAGCAGCGCTTATCGATTATCGCGCCTGGAAGAAATGGGCGTTAGGGTTGTTGATTCTTTCCATTGGATTGCTGTTGCTCGTGTATATCCCAGGCATTGGTATTACGTTGAACGGAGCGCGTGGTTGGATTCGTCTGGCGGGCTTTCAATTTCAGCCCTCTGAGCTCGTGAAAGTGACGTTTATTGTGTATTTGGCCGCCTGGCTTGCAGGTCGTAAAGCAGATGAGGCGCATAAAGTCGAAACGGGCCTAGTCCCGTTTCTATTCGCGCTGGGGAGCGTCATGTTCTTGCTGATCATGCAGCCGGACACAGGGTCGATGATGGTGCTCGTCGGGACATCCCTTACGATGTATTTCTTGTCGGGGGCTCCGATCTCTTGGTTTGTGCTGTTGTCAGCCTTAGGCTCGGGCCTGCTCGCACTCTTGATCAAAAGTTCCCCGTATCGTGCCGCGCGTTTTATGGTGTTCTTGCGCCCGGAGCTTGATCCAAAAGGGATCGGATATCACATTAACCAAGCCGTGCTGGCGATCGGGTCAGGGGGTTGGCTCGGACTGGGCTACGGTCAGTCGCGTCAAAAATATTTGTATCTCCCAACGGTTGAGTCTGACTCGATTATTGCGATCATGGCGGAAGAGCTGGGATTCTTGGCGATCTGCCTCTTCCTCGCCTTGTTTGGCGCGTTGGTGTGGCGTTGTTTCAATATCGCACGTGAATCTAAGGATCCGTTCGGAAGTTATCTCGCGGCGGGTATTGGAATGATGCTTGCTATTCAGGCCGTCATGAACATCGGATCAATGACCGGTCTCTTGCCAATTACGGGGGTCACGCTGCCGTTTATGTCACATGGAGGTACAGCCATGGTTATGCTCTTGGGGGCGATGGGGTTGGTTGCAGGGATTCCAGGCAGACAGATTCATCCAGGTCACTCACGTTCTCGCGTATGAACATTCTTTTTGCTGGGGGAGGCTCGCTTGGTCCCGTGACGCCGCTCATTGCGACCGCTCGGGCCTTAACACGGTTAGAAAAAAATCTGACGTGTGCCTGGATTGGGACGCCGACCGGACCAGAGCAGCTCCTCGCAAAAGAAGAGGGGATGCAGTTTTCGAGTTTACCGGTCGTGAAGTTGCCGCGTTATCCCTCGATCAAATGGCTGACACTCCCGTTTGATTGGCTTCGTGTGCGTCGTTTGGCGGGGGCCGAGCTGGATCGCTTGAAACCAGATGTGGTGGTTTCGGTTGGAGGGTTTACAGCAACGCCGGTGATGATTGAAGCAGTCCGCCGTGGCATTCCTTGTGTCATGCATCAGCTCGACCTGAAGCCGGGGCTTTCGAACCGCCGTGTCGCGCGGATCTGTGCGAGTGTGACCACCTCTTTTGAATACGAGAAACCGCCTTTTGGCGAATGGGTATCGGATGAACGCATTGCTTCGCCCACGCGTTTTACGCGAGCGGATCTTCCGTCGCGGACAGCCGCAGCGAAACACTTCGGGCTCGATGCAAAAAAGCCTGTGACCTTGATCGTGGGTGGGGGAACCGGTGCCCAAGCGCTGAATGAGCATGTCGCAAGAACCTTGCCGAGTTGGTTGAAGCAGACGCAGGTCCTTCACTTAACCGGCAAAGGAAAAATCAAAGATCTCAAAGATCGAACGGGTTACGTTGTTCGAGAGCTGCTCGTGGATGATATGGATCAGGCGTATGTCCTGGCAGACCTCGCCATTTCCCGCGCCGGCTTCGCCTCGCTCGCTGAGATGACAGCGACGCTCATGATTCCAACGATTGCCATCCCACTCCCAGGCACGGAACAAGAAGATAATGCGCGTGCCTTTGAAGAGCGCGGTGGGTTGGTGGTCGTCCAGCAATCGCACCCAAGATTTGATGATGAAGTGCTCTCGGCCGCGAGACTGCTCTTAGAGGATGGAGAGGCACGCAGCGCAATGGCCGAAGCCGCGCACGCCTTTCTTCCTACAGATGACGGCACGGCGCTCGCGAAACGGATTTTGAAAGTCGTGGCGAACAAGAACAAGGAGAAAAAGAAGTGAGTAAAAGAGAAATATAAAAACCAAAACCCAGGAGCTGGGAGCTTTTCACTTGCGAGGTAACTCGCGCTTAGGATTGTCGCTCCGATTTGCACGTGGGGATCTTTGCTCCTCTTTGTGCGTTGTTCGCGTTCCGCTCACACGGACTCAAACATCCCTCGCTGCGTTCAAATCTCCCAGCTCCTGGGTTTATTCTTGTTATCGTCACTTCGCCTTCTTCGCGCGCGTTTTCTTCGCTGGCGCCAATTCGCGTCGTTCTTCGATCAGTTTCACGGCTTCCTCGAGGCTAATCTTCGTTGGGTCGATTGTTTTTGGGATTGTGGCGTTTATGTCGCCATGCTTCACGTACGCGCCGTAGCGGCCATCGTGGACGGTTATATCGCCTTTGTCGGCAGGGTGGGCACCGAGACTTCGGCCTGCGCTCTTGGCTCCGCGTCCGCCGCGGCCTTTCTTTGGTTCGGCGAGGAGAGCGAGGGCTCGTTCTAACGTAACGGTTAAGACATCATCCTCTGCTTGAAGAGAGCGGAAGTCGCCATCGTGGACGATGTAGGGACCAAAGCGACCGAGACCCGCGCGGATATCTTTGCCGGAGGTGACGTCGACACCAAGCAAACGTGGCAACGACAAGAGGCCGAGCGCCTGTGCACGATCGAGGTTTTCAATCGAAACAGTTTTTGGAATCGAGACACGTTTTGGCTTGTCTTTCGACTTCGGGTCTTCTGGATCTTCGCCGAGCTGGAGATAGGGGCCGTAACTTCCGGTGCGCAAATAAATCTGTTTGCCTGAAACGTCATCCGTCCCAAGAGTCGTCGGGCCTTGCTGAGCATGAGCGAGAAGCTCTGCCAAACGCGCAGGCGTGATATCGCCAGGCAAGAAGTCTGGTTCAAGCGAGGCTTTCACGGGCGTTCCGTGTTCTGGATGCAAACCTTCAAGGTATGGTCCAAAGCGACCGATGAAGAACTGCATGTTAGGCGCCGTGAGAATTTCAATGTGACGCGCATTAGTTGTGTCATCTTTACGGGTTGTTTCCTCTTCTACTTTTTGTGCCAAGCCGGTTGGGCCTTGGTAGAACTTTTTCAAATATTCCAACCAATCGGCATGACCGGTCGCAATTTGGTCGAGTTCATCTTCCATTTTCGAGGTGAATGCAATTTGCACGAGGTCAGGGAACGAGCGCTCTAAATATTGCACCACCGCAAATCCGGTGAAGGTTGGGGCGAGCGAGCCGCTGACTTTTTTCACATAGGTACGATCCACGAGTGTTCCGATCGTCGCGGCGTAGGTACTTGGGCGACCGATCCCTTCTTTTTCCATGAACTGCACCAAGCCGGCTTCACTGAAGCGTCCTGGAGGTTTTGTTTCGTGGGTCTTTGGTTCGACCGAGACGCAGTTGGGCGTCATCCCTTCCTTGAGCGCAGGGAGAGGACGTTCCTGATCAGTGAGGGCTTCTTCGGTGTCTTCCTTGCCTTCAACGTAGGCGCGCAAAAAACCAGGCGACACAATGCGCATCCCGTTCGCCTGAAAGACTGTTCCTTCGGCGGCATCAATCGTAATCTGTGATTGCATGAGCGTTGCGTCCGGCATTTGGCTGGCCATCGCACGCATCCAAATCAATTCGTACAACTCACGTTCTTCGCCACGCACGTCGAGTTCACTTGGAGGTGTAAACGACAAGCTCGGACGAATGGCTTCGTGGGCTTCCTGAGCGCCTTTGGAGGTCGAGGCGTGGGTGCGCGCGGTTTCAGGAACAAACTCACTGCCAAAGCGATCCTGGATACGTGCACGAATACTCTGCACGGCTTCTTGCGACAAAACGGTCGAGTCCGTACGCATGTAGGTGATGTGACCTTGTTCGTACAGCTTCTGTGCAAGCGACATACTGTCTTTGGACGAGAGTCCGAGCTTGCGGTTCGCTTCTTGTTGAAGGGTGGATGTTGTAAACGGAGCAGGTGCTTTACGGGAGGTCTGTTTTTCTTGGACTTCACGAACCGTCCACGTACCCGCACGACAGGCTTCTGCAATCGCCTTGGCTTTTTCTTCGTCTAACACAACCACGCCGGTTGCTTTGCTGAGCTCGCCGGTCGCTTCATCAAAATGTTTTCCTGTAGCGACGATCCCGTCTTTTGTGCGAATGAGCTTCGCTTCAAAGTTCATCTTGTCCGATTCAAGTACGGCGAGTGCATCCCAGTAGGTGGCTTTCTTGAAGCGCATGCGGGCGCGTTCACGATCGACGATCGCTTTCAAGACAACCGATTGCACGCGACCAGCGGACAAGCCGTAGGCGATGCGTTTCCAGAGAACAGGGGAGACGGTGTAGCCCACGAGACGATCCAAGATGCGGCGCGTTTCTTGCGCGCGCACTAAACGTTCATCCAATTCGCGTGGATGCGCGATCGCGTTTTCAATCGCAAGCTTGGTGATTTCATGAAACACCATGCGCTTGACGGGCACTTTCGGTTTCAAGACTTCAAGCAAGTGCCAGCTGATGCTTTCTCCTTCGCGGTCTTCATCAGTTGCCAAGTAGACATCTTCCGCATCTTTGAGCGCGGTTTTTAATTCGGTGACGGTTTTCTTTTTGTTCTGAGAGATGACGTAGAGCGGCTCAAAGGTCTCTGGATCAACACCGAGTTTGCCTTGAGGGGTCTTTTTGAGGGCTTCTGGAACGTCCGCCGAAGAGGCGGGTAAATCGCGAATATGTCCCATCGAAGCGAGGACCGTATAGTCTTTTCCGAGGTATTTTCGGATGGTTTTGGCTTTTGTTGGGGACTCAACGATAACGAGGTGCATAGAGATGGGGCTAGTGTACTGATGGACGGGGTCCGTGACAACTAAGGCTTAATTTCGCCCCCACGTTTGATTCGGGAGGCGTACGACCAATTGTTTGAGCTCGAGCATGCTGAGGGCTTGGCTGATGCGACCGATAGACCAGTCCCCGCGACGTGAAAGCTCATCCGCGGTCTGAGGGGAGGTAAGTTCTTCAAAAAGGGACTGCTCGTCTGGGGTGAGTGGTAGGACGAGTTGCGCCTGAGCGCAGCTTTCGACGCGATCAACGTTCAAC
Organism: uncultured Gammaproteobacteria bacterium; assembly: GCA_964582475.1. Classification (GTDB taxonomy): domain Bacteria; phylum Patescibacteriota; class Patescibacteriia; order 2-12-FULL-60-25; family 2-12-FULL-60-25; genus JAGOTP01. The sequence goes on from CAZOQS010000002.1 coordinate 44,517, forward strand.
GCCTCGAAGATGTCGTTCGCGTCAGCACACAGGCGCGCCCCTGAGCGCAGAAGTTGATGGGTTCCCGTCGAAACGTCCGACCAGATCGAACCGGGAACCGCCAACACCTCACGGCCTTCTTCGAGTGCGCTGCGTGCCGTAATCAGCGTGCCGCTGTCGAGTGCGGCTTCGATCACGACCACGGCTTTCACGAGGCCGGCGATGATCCGATTCCGAATCGGGAAATAGCCTGGACGTGGATCCGTCCCGAGAGGGAACTCCGAAAGAACGCAGCCGCCCTGGCTTAAGATGCGTGCAGCAAGTTCTTTGTTGCGGCTTGGGTAAATGCTCGTTTCGTCTACCCCTGATCCAAGCACGGCGCAGGTATAGCCTTGATGTTCAAGAGCGACTTCATGTGCGTAGGCGTCCGTTCCGAGCGCGAGGCCCGAGATGATCGGAATGCCTGCGCGGACGACGGGTTCGATTAGGCGTCGGATCGCTTGGCGTCCGTAGTCAGTTGGACGTCGTGTACCGACGACCGCGATGCTGGGCAGGGGAGGCGGAAGGGCGCCACGCACGAACAGCACTTCGGGTGGATCGTAAATCGTCTTGAGAGCGATCGGGTAGTCCGAATCGGTTCTGAGTAAAATCCGTACGTCTGCTTGGACGAGCTGATCTTCAAACTGCGCAACATCGAACGTTGCGCGTGCTCTAACAAAGCGTCGGATGAGATCTGAGCCGGCGCCTGTGCCCTCTAACGTCTTTGAGGAAGCGCGCCAGAGGTCTTCTGGATTGGTAGAGTGCGTTAAAAATCGTCGCAGGGTAGCGCTTCCGACGCCGTCACACGAGGCGATCGCTCCCCAGAGGAGTCGGTGGTTCTGTTGCAGGGTCATGTTTAACCCCGTTCCACACATTCATCGTCTTCGTCAAGCCCTCACGCACCCAGCATTCAATCGCATCAGCTCCACGCGTGAGGAGGTCTGGAAGTTTTGCTTGTTCTTCAGGCGTGAACCGCTCCAACACATAGTCTTTCGAAATGCGTGGCGCAACCGGTCGACCAATTCCCATGCGTAAGCGCGCAAACTGCTGCGTTCCTGTTTGTTCGTAGATGGAAGCGATGCCATTGTGTCCGGCCGCATTCCCACCCTCACGAAACGCGAACGTTCCTAATGGAAAATCCAACTCGTCTTGAACGATCAGGATCTGCGTGAGTGGAATTTTAAAATAGTGCGCGACGGATTGCAGTGCGCGCCCGGACTCGTTCATGTAGGTCGTTGGCAGCGACAACAAGATTTGGTGGTGATCAACGCGAATATCGGCAAGCAGGGTATGCAAGCTTCGCTCTTCGCGGAAGGTGGAGCCTGAACGTTTGGCGAGTGTTTCAAGCGTACGCCAGCCTAGGTTGTGACGTGTGTCTGCGTATTCTTGGCCGGGATTGCCAAGTCCAACGATCAAGTACTTCGGCATGGATTACTGGTACTTCTGACGACGACGCGTCTGGTTTACAAGGACCGGCTTCTCGCGAATCTTTCCTGCAACCGCTTCCATACCAGGGCCAAAGACGTTACCTGCTTTCTGCGACTTCGCGACAGGGAGGTTGCGGACCTTGGTGATGATTGGGGTACCGGTGAAGAGGAACTTGTTGCGCAAGCGCTTTTCAAAAAACTTCAACCAGTTGTTGTGAATGCTATCCTTTTCGCCGTGGACCGTCATGAGGAAGGTTGGCGGTTCGTGGTCAACCTGAGCCACATCGTAAATACGAGGGGACTTTGGACCGTAGGACGTCAGTGGCTTCATCGCTTTGATACAGGCTTTCAACAATTTGTTGAGAGCGTTGTATTCGATGTGACGCTTGCGTTCTTCCTGAATCTTCAACGCGTGTTCCAGAAGCGTCGTCATACGCTGCTTCTTGAGTGCACTTACGAAGATCATTGGTGCCCAGTTCAAGAAAGGGAAGAGGGAGCGTACGAGGACTTCAAATTTTTCGGAGGTGTGCGTGTCTTTTGCAGGAATCAAGTCCCACTTGTTGGCGACTAAGATAACACCCTTCGCACGTTCTGCGAGGTAGCCGGCCAACGCGCGGTCCTGTGAAGTTGGATCTTCGCTGGCATCAAATACCAAGAAGGCGACGTCACAGGCATCAATGGCACCCATGTTGCGTTGGACGCCCGCTTCTTCAATTTCGGTACGCAACGATTTGTTGCGACGCATTCCGGCCGTATCGATCAAGGTAATTTTGTGACCTTGGAATTCTAATTGCGTGTCCTGTGGTTCGCGGGTGGTGTGCGCAATTGGGGAAACGATGACACGATCTTCATTCAAAATACCGTTTACAAGCGAGGACTTTCCTACGTTTGGACGACCGACGATCGCGATCTTCAAGCGCTCATCACGCTTCGCGTCGAGCGCAGGTGTTTTGCGGATGTCGAGTTCGCGGACGATTTCGTCGAGCAGGTCACCGACGCCGAGACCGGTGTTGGCGCTAATCGGACGGATCTTCTCAAGGTGAAGCGAAAAGAAGCCTGGATCGGTTGAAGAGGCGAATTCCTTCATCGTGTCGACTTTGTTCACCACCAGCCAGACTTCTTTCTTGTGGTGCTTAAGAACGAACTCAGCCAATTCACTATCTTGGATCAGGGGGCCGGTTTTTCCATCCACGACGAACAAGACGAGGTCGGCGTCCTCGATCGCGTTCAGGGACTGGATTTTGATTTGGTCACCAACGAAGTTCTGTTCGGTGTCCATTCCACCCGTATCGATACAGGCGAATTCACGTCCACGCCACAAGACAAGGCCCTGCTTGCGATCGCGGGTCGTGTGGGCGTCTTTGCTTACGAGAGCATGACCGCTTTCGGTTAAGCGGTTCCAAAGGCTTGATTTACCCACGTTTGTTCGGCCAACCAGGGCGACGCGCGGGAGCCGACCCTCCGGTTTGGCGGGCTTGGCGGGGGTGACAGGTTCGACGGGCGTATCCAGGTTGAGGTCCATATTAGAGGGGGGAATTCAGGAGAGGATAGCTGGCTTCGCCTAAAATGACAAAAAAGTCGACTTCTGAGGGGCTTAAGGGCTTTTCGGGGGCGAGGCCATCTTCGGGTCGGATCATCTCCGGTTGGTTCAAAGAAACGGTTGCTTGGAGGGATTTCTTGAGTTTTGTGAGTTCTTGGGGTTTTTTGCCTTGAGTAAGGTCAAAAATCACGGTTTCCTCGTACCCGCGTCGAATCGCGTTGCCAAAGGTTTTGACTTCGTAGCCCCCTTTTTCGAGTTTTGCAGCCATTTGAGCGGCGAATCCGGTGCGCGTCGTGCCATTTCGGACCTCGATGCGAGGCTTGACCTGGGGGGCGACCGTCTGTTCGGCGGTGGCGGCGGTTGAAGTCGCTGAGCCGGCAGCCGCTTCTTTGAATGGTTCAGCGGCCAACGCGCGGATATCGGACCAGTCCGGCTTACGCGGGAAGAGCATGAACGCTCCATTTACGTTGGCAGCCACCAGTTCCTTCCCCGGTTCGTCGGTGAGGACCTGGAGGTTTACTTGGTCACTCGAGAAGTCCTTCAAGATGGGAGCAAGAGCCAAGGCACTCCAAGGAGTGAAGTCTGTTTGAATGTGGTTCGTAACAGCGGTGTAGAGATCGGCGAGGGCGCGATGATCGGTGAGGGTGCCGAGGGAGAGGAGTTTGTCACGCACTGCCATGATCACGACCTGCTGACGACGGCTACGAGCGAAGTCACTGCCCTCTCCATTATTTCCATGACGCGAACGTGCGTAGATGAGCGCGGTCTTTCCATCCATCTTCTGTGGACCTTTGCGGAAAGAGACCGTCATCCACTTTTTATCAGCGGTTGGATACTGATAGTCCGTAAACGTCCGTTCCACCGTTACGTTGATTCCTCCAAGTGCATCCACAAACTTCGCAAAACCGGCGAAGTCGATCTTGAGGACGTGATCGATCGGTTGTCCGAGGAGCGCGGAGAAGGCTTCAGCGGTACGGGTGGCACCTTCTCCTGGATGGTCTTGTTCAAAATACGCGTTCACAGCGTTGATCTTTTCAAAGCGCCCGCCGCCGAGCGGATAGGCAACATCACGCGGGATCGACAACATGCCGACGCGCTTTTGTTTCAAATCGATCGACGCCAAAATAATGGTATCGGTGAGCTGAGAGCCTTCATGGCCTTCACCGCCCACACCCAAGAGTAAGACGTTGAGACGGTCACGCGTCACGACTTCTGGTGCGGTGGGGCTATCTGGCTTCAAGCCTGCTGCACGTTCAAGGTGTGAAATTAAGGGGAGACGTTGAATTTCGTCGATGACACTTGTTCCACGAGCGCTGGCTCGATAGGAGGCGGTTGCGCCGGCTGCGGACAAGAGTCCAACGACCACTGAAAAAACAGCCGCAAGAATAATGGTCTGACGCGAGACAGAGCGTTCCGTAGAAACGATAAAATTCGTCGAGAGGGGATCGGATTTACGAAACGAAAGCATGGGATGCAGTCTACCATGCCTAGGTCCTGAAACAACCCCATGGAGTGTGTGGATGAACCCGCCTATTAGACCGTTCGTGTGTATGGTAGACTTGAGCCACGTTTTCTATGCGTTCTTTCTTCTCGCGTGCGTGCACCTTCCTTGCGCTTGGTTTGATTGTGTTCGGTGGACTGCTTCCGGCGGTTGCTGTGCATGCTCAGCAAACGCCTATTCGCGCTCCGGCTCAGCGGGGAATCGGTGCGCAAGAGCGAGGAGTGACTGACTACATCTCGGGTCTTGCGGGAGCCGCATACAGTAGGGTTACGGGTGAACCGATGTCGGAGAATGCAGAGAACGCGTGGAGCGCTACACGCAACGACGCCCAGGTAACATCGCGTGATCCAGTTACAGGACGTATTACGGGGATGACTCCAACGACGGGTTTTTTGGATGCATTAACGGCTCGACTGATGGGATTCTTGGCCCTGCTCATGGGGCTGATTGTCTCGTTCTTGGGTAAGGTGATCGCATTGCTCGTGAATGTGTTGCTTGGGTTTCTCAGCTATAACGGATTCGCGGATGCGCCACCGGTGGTGATTGGTTGGAGGATTGTGCGCGATCTGGTCAACATGTTCTTTATCGTGATTTTGATCTTCTCTTCGTATGCAACGATTCTCGGATGGAAAACAAATGAACTGCACGTAAAAAATGTATTACCAAAAGTCTTGCTGGCTGCGGTGTTAGTCAACTTCTCTAAGACGATCGTCGCGTTGCTGATCGATGCTTCTCAGGTGGTGATGTTGACCTTCGTCAACGCCTTTGCGGCGATTGGGGCAGGAAACTTCACGAATGCTCTACACTTGCCGCTCATCGCACAGTCGAGTTACGCCAGTCAATTAGAAGCAAGCGTGAGTTCGACCGCCCAATCAGTAGCAACGAACGGGGCTGGTCAGGTCGTGTTTGATATTCTGCTGGCTTCAGCCCTGCAGATCTTCCTTTTGATTATCGCGATAGGCGTCATGTTGATGATGGTGGTGTTCGTGGTGGCTCGTATCGTCGGTCTCTGGATGTTGTTGATTTTTTCTCCGATTCCCTTCTTGGCCGATGCGCTTCCGGGATCCATGAAGAAGGTGTTCGGCAAACAGGTGGAAGACTTCTGGCCCCGCTTAACGGGGCTTTTGACGGGTGGCCCGATCATGGCGTTTTGGTTGTGGCTCACATTTGCGACACTGTCAGCACAAGGCGCGGATGAACGCTTAGGACTGTTTACGAATACCCAAGCAGCAAACTATGGGCCAGGGGCGGTCGCAAACGCGTTCCAGATCGGTCAAGACGCTACGAGCGCTTTTATTACGCGTATTGGTAATGCCCAGGGACTGGGATCCTACATTATTGCTGTCGCTATGATGATGATGGGTCTGGAGGCGGCCATGGCAGCAGCCGAATCGGTTAAGGAAACGGGGGGCGGTCTCATGAAGGCTATCGGGAACAAGTCAAAAGATTACGCTTCGCGTGCAGCTCGCTTCACCGCATACGGAGCGGCGGCGGGTGGTGCAGTTTTGGCAGGTCGGGGTGTGTCCGCGACGGCTGGGCTTGTTGATCGGAAATATGATGTTCGTGGAGGGGTAGCGGGTTGGGCGCGTAGAAAGATTCCATTAGCAGGCAGAAGCGATTGGTTGCGCAAGCAGGAAACATTTAATCGTGAGAACAATATTAAGCGTGCCGCTGAAAAGTCCAAGATCTTGAACGATCCATACGCGTCTAAGGAGGCGAAGGACGCAGAATACCAGAGAATCAGAGATAGCTTCGAGTTGTTTGGCGGCCCAGTTGATAAGCGTGTCAATGCAGATCAGGCATTGAAGATCGCGAATAACGAAAAAGCATTCGATACGGAGTTGAAGCCGGCGAAGGAAGGGGTGAAGGCTGGCGTTGAGGCCTCGACGAAGGGTGATAAAGTGGTTGCAAAACGCGTTTCTGATCGCTTTGGGAAGCAGGAGTCAACGAGCCGTCGTCTCGCTGAGTATGAGCGTGCAAAATCGCTTATTGATGGGACATCGCAGGAAGCAATCGACAAGCGTCAGCAAATTGAGGATGCGGTGAAGAAGATTAACAAAGAAAATCCGCACCTTATTACAAAAGAAGAAGAGCGTAAGAAGCAGATGTCGGAAGTACGACAGAACTTCGGTTCGTTGGACCAGGATGCGAAGGCAAACTTTGAGGTGCTGAAGAACTTTGCTGCGGATGGGGCATTCAAGACGGATGCGAATGGCAGAGTTACGATGGGGGACACAGCGGCGATTCGCGCGACGCAGAAGAAGCTCACAGGAAATGACCGTAAAAACTTCGACTCGTTGGTCAGTTACGTCAAAGAAAGCAGGAACGGTGTCGACACCAAGACACTAGCGAAATTGTCCGTTGAGCAGGATGCGAATGACCAGCGTCGTATTTTCCAAGCAGACACGGACGGTGCAGGAAAGATCACAGGTGGAAAGTTTGTGATGAGCGAGACACGGCAAGAGGCGGTCAATAATGTGACAAGGGATTTCTCAGCGGGTAATCAGGGAGCCTGGTTGACAACCGAGGAGGTGGATCACCTTGATCGACCAACGGTGACGGACGTTAAAGCGACGGAGTTGGTGAACGCTGCGAAGACAGTCGGCGTGTCGCAGGCGGTGCAGAACGTTGGAAGTGGAGCGAGTGCAAGCGAGGCTCCAACCATGCGCGCTGCGGCCGTGAACTCGATCGCAAAAAGTACAGCTGTAGGACTTGGTGGAGCGAATAGCTACCTAAACGAACCGCGAACCTACCAAGATGCAGCTGGGAATGACGTAACCAAGACGAACGCCGAGATTTTGCGGGATAAGAATGTTCCAGCGAACGTACAGGCACGTGCTGCCGCGGCCTATCAGAGTAAAGTGGATGAGGTCTTGCCGATCTTGAATGGAATGGAAGAGTTGAGCGGTGATGAGCAGATTGAATTCATGGCAGCTATGGGTCAGAGCAATGTTGGTCAGGCGTTGAACAGCAATTTGATGAGAGATCCTGAGACGAAGGCGGCTGCACAAAAGTTGAAGATGACAGTCAACGAAAATTCGGAGCGCGTGAAGGAATATTTCTCGAGTGTGGATGAGCAGACGAAGCAAGATTACGATGACTTCAGGCAGTACACGGAATATGAAAAGAAGATGAATGCGACGCCAGAAGGACAGGCGGAAGTAGCAGGTAACCAGAGATTGCAGACGGCAGATGCGGACTTCCGTGCAGAATACTTCAGGCAGACACCTGGCGCCGAGCGATCATACAATGAGTATGTCCGTAGCGAAGGGGCGAAGGCGAGAGTTGAACCAAAGCACCTTGAACAGGGAGGAGAAGCATTCAATAAGTCGTATTCGAAGTATGTGAAGTACGACAATGCACGTTCCGCGATTAACCAGTTCAATAGTAATGGAGGCAAGGGGTCTAATTCGGCAGGCCGCAATCGTGGAGGCGGCGGAGGTGGTCGTCGTGGCGGAGGCGGTGGAGCCCCAACCACTTAATCCACTTTGAACTTCTATGGATTCGATTGAATGGAACCGTGGCTACAAGAAATCGCCCCAGATTGTACAGGAGTACTTTCTGGATTCGGCATCCGGCGAGAATGAAGACAAGGCGCAAGAATTACTCGCCTTGGATAACGATGCCTGGGACCGCGTTTCGGATCCCGCCTGGGTTCTCATCTTCAACGGAATGACGAAGCAGGAATTCCGTGAGGAGGTTAAAAAAGTGGCAGGGGAACATAACCCGGACGAAGTAGAGCGAATCTTATTGCAGTACCTTGTCTATCCACTCGCAGACATGGTGCCTTGGGACGTGGAAGCGCGTCTCCAAGAGCTTGGGATCCCCGCACCGCAGCTGCAGTCGATGTTCCGTATTTCGCTTCGACCAATGTCGTATGGAGCGGCGGCGCGTCGGATTGCGACGAATGCGAAGTTGAGCGTTCTGACAGAAGAGGTTGCTCGTCGCATGCGTGAGATCTTGGTTTCGTATTTGAAAGATGTTCGTTCGTTGGACCAGGTAAAACAGGCGCTGCAACAATCTCAGCAAGAAGGGGGTCTTGGTTTCTCGCGTGAACAGGCAGATCAATTTGTGGATGAGCTCGAGAAGCTTCAGAACTCGGTTGATATTCTGTCTGAACAGGAATATGCCGAGTGGTATTCCAATTTCCAACGGGAAGCAAACTCGAAGCTCTTTGAAGAAACCGCGCCTCAGGCAAGGGTCCCAACCACGACAACGACCATGAGTGAAGAAGGCGTTCCGGTTATCCGTGGCAGTAGCAGTATGGATAACTACGATGATCTTCTAGAGGTTGCGATCGAGGATACCGTACAAAAGCTGACGGTCGCCGGTTTGGATGACTATCTCTTGAAGCGGTTACGGAATATCATCTCGACTCGTCTTCGAGATGTTCGGAATCAAATTCAAGTAAAGGAGGTATTAGCGCGTGATTCAAAAATTGGGGGACTTGATCGTCATCCAGAAGAAGCCGATGCGATGGCGAAAGTGATTGAGGAGTCGTATGCATCTCACCGTGAGGCGCTCACAGCCGCAGAGCAGCAGCGGATCGAGCGCATGAAGCAGGCGCAGGATGAAAAGCGCGAAGTCCGCCGAAAAGAAGAAAGCGATTCACATGCCGAGTGGTACCGGCAGAAGATTCAAGCAGCGAATCCTTGGGCAGCGGCGCTTGAAGCACAGAAGTCAGGTCAGCCGCAACCGGCTGGCCAAGGAGTTTGGCCACAGGCGGGTTCAGCCGGGGCGATTAACGCTGATGCAAACGCACGTCCGGCGATCGATTCCATTCGTCCACCGGTGCGTCTGACGAGTTTGGGGAACGAATTGGGCGGATTAACGCTGGCGGAATTCCGTCGCATTGCCAAATCGCCCGAAGAGGCGATGGAGCGCTTGTGGCAGAAGCTCGAAACCCTGAAGCAGGAATCCTACGAGAGCTGGCAAGAAGGTGCACAGGCTTGGCGTCAGTCTCCGCTCCAGCAGCAGTATCTCCAGTTAGTGACGCAAAGCTTCTCCTCTGGACGTCCTGTCGCAGAGATTGCACGTGAGTGGCATGAGAAAGATCCAAACCAGCCAACCGCGGAAGAGATCGGGGCTATCTTGTTGATCAATAATCGCTTGAACGTCTAATCGTATGCCAGATAAATACGTTGTTCCGCAGTTCATCGATAACGAGGATAAAATTCTTGGGCCAATTACGGTTCGCCAATTTTTGGTGCTTATGGCGGCAACGGCTGCCTTGTTCATCAGCTATAAATTAGCGCCGTCAATGTTGGTCTTCGTGCTGCTGGCGTTGTTGATTTGTGGCCTGGCCGGAACATTTGGATTTTTAAAAATTCATACACAGCCCTTCCATCTGTTCTTTATCAACTTCCTGGCCTCACAGATTCGTCCAGGTCTGCGCGTCTGGGACAAGGAGCTCACGAATGATCAGCTGCTGGAGTTTATGAGTCTCGATAAGGTGACGGGTGCCGAAGTGGAAGTCCGGAATGTAAAAGAGCGCCCGACATCTTCACGTCTACGCGATCTCACTCTGGTCGTAAACACGGGGGGAGTGTATAAACCAGATGATGATCCGTCCTTTTGATCCTTTGTATGTCTAAGCATATTTCCAAGCCCGGGGTCCCCACGCAGCGTTTTCTTGATATCGCGGAAATCCGAGAGGATGCAGTTATTTTGAAAGATGGAACGTTGCGAGCCGTCTTGCTCGTGTCGAGTATTAACTTTGCGCTGAAGTCGATGGATGAACAGCAAGCGATTGTGCAGGCGTACATGCAGTTCGTGAACAGTATCGATTTTCCCGTGCAGATTGTGATTCAGTCGCGCCGCATGAATATCGATCCGTATATTCGCCAACTGAATGATCAAGAGAAAAAGATTGGAAACGAGCTGTTGAAACGTCAGATTAGAGACTACCGTGATTTCATTAAACAGCTCATTCATTTGGGCGATATCATGCAGAAGCGGTTTTATATTGTGGTGCCATTGAATCCGGCGACCGTGCAATCAAAAGGCTTCTGGCAACGGTTGAAAGAGATCTTCACGCCAACGCTCGCGATGAAATTTGCCGAAGAACGCTTCAAGAAACAAAAGTTTGAATTGGAACTGCGTGTGAACCAAGTGAGTGGGGGATTAGGATCGATGTCGTTGAGCGCCGTGCAGCTGGATACACAAAGTTTGATTGAATTATTTTATAACGTGTACAACCCGGACTTGTACGAAGCGCAGCCGTTGGTGGATATTGGAAAATTGCAGGTCGATTAATCAGACATAGTAAGCATAAAACGCAAACGACCCCAACGAGAGAATCGTTTGGGGTCGAGCTTTGGGTTTGCAGCGAGATGTCAGTCGCGATCACGGCGCACACACGTGAGCGACTCGAAGCTGCGGAAGGCTAGGGACGGAACGAAGGCGGAGCGACTCGCGCGAGGCATGCAGCCTGCGCGTCGGGGCTGATCGCCGTCCCGAAGGGCGGAGCACACGTGCGCCAGGCACGGGTGCAGAGTTCGATCTGCGCCGCTTCCGTGTTCGGGCGAGGGGCCCGGCAGTGGAAGGACGGCCGCGCCTCGTGCGGCAACTGGCAGTCGATGTACCGTGCCTGCTCTGTCGGGGGGAGCTGGTCCAGCGCCTGGGGCAGGAGGCAGACCGCGGGGACATCCGGGGGATGTCCCAGGCGCGTCGGTTCGCGCCTGACGACCTGCGACACGAGGAACGCGCCGAAGCCGATGACGACAGCGCCCAGCAGCAGACGGAGCTCGAGGCTCGAGCGTGACCGCGTGCGGTAGACCGTCTCCGGAGGAGGAATGTCCTCGTCGACCGGGTACGGCGCCTCGATCACGGGCGTCTTGGGCGGGGGCGGGAGTCGCAACCGCGGGGGTTCTTCGGACGAGAAGAGCTCGTCCTTCGGCGTCGTGACCGGGGGGTCGGGGCTGTCGGGGACAGGGTACTCGATCGCCTGCTCGGCGACCTTGAGGTCGAGTACGTCCTCATCCGGATCCGGTGCGGCGTCCTGATTCTCCTGCGCGAGGGCAGCCCAGAGCGAGCCCTCGGCATCAGCGGGCGGAACGTTGTCCACGAGCGGGGCCCGGGGGGTCGGTTCCACTTCTTCCCCGCCCAGCCAGGCGCTCATCCCGTCGAGTTCGTCCTTGCCGGTGAGCGCGGGCTTGTCGTCACCGAGGTCGAACGCCTCGTAGACGGGAGGGGCGGGAGGAGAGACCGGCTCCACCGAGGTCGGAGCCGCCCTCGCCGCTTCGGGCGGGGCGTACCCCGCGAACGTCGTCCGATCGGGAATCGGCTCGGGTTCGGGGCCCGACGGCGGAACGATCAGGTCGTCCCGGAGCGTCCCAGGAACTCCACCGATCTTCGGCGTCTGGTTCCTGGTGGTCTGCTGGCGCATGAAGTTGTCACGTCGCACCCGAGCGCGAGCATCGTGCTCGGCCGCATCCGGGTGGGCGTCGGCGGTCGGCTTGGGGCCGAATTCCCCGAGCGCTGCGTCGTCGCCTCCGTTGCTGTCGGCGAAGTGCTGCCAGATTGCCGCCTCTTCTGCCAGTGTGCGATCAGGGTGGAGGGGGCGCTGGCCACAGACCTGGATGGCGACATCCAGGCTTGCGGTCAGGCGGCACAGCACCCAGCTATTTCCCCACTGCTTGAGACGTTCGTTGTATTGAGCGAGAACTTCTTTCTCGCTCGGTGCCGGGACCAGATCCTCAGGCATTTCCAGTGAATCCATGCATCCTCCTCGAAAGTGGCGGTCTTGATTGCTAGGTCGATTGTGAAGTGTTTCGTCTCGAACAGAGCCTTTTCCTGTCAGGGAAGAGGCGAATCCGAAAACGCAACGTCCTTGTATAGCACGTTTTACTACAAAAAGTCAATAAAACCAGGAGTTCCTTCTTAAAGCGTTGCTTGACAAAAAGACGAAAATTGGGGTAGGGTGACCCCTTCTTTCGCTCGTTTCACTGTCAGGGCTAGATTTCCACCCAAGCGGCCTACCCCGAGATGAAACTCGCGGGTCGGTCAGAATGAGGCTCAACCATGGTTCGCAAGGTGCTCGGTTTCGGTTTTCTCTGTCTCCTGCTCCTGGTCTCCACGTCGAATGCCTGGGCGCAGACCCGGGCGCAGCGCTCGGTCGCGCTGATCGACACGGGGATGCGCGCTGCCCCCGCGGCCCCGCTCACGTGCGGGGGAACGGAGGTCTGCGCGCTGATCGCGCAGCTCCAGGCGCGGATGGGTACGGCGGAGACGCAGCTCGCTGCGCCCCCGCCCCCCGCTCCCGCGCGGCGACCCGCCATCGTGGCCGTCCGCCGTCCGGCAGGAGGCCCCCTGGTCCGCCGCGTCGGGGCGCCCATCGTCCGCCGTCCGGTGGCCCCCGCGCCCCCGCGCCCCACCTGCGCCTCCGACGACGAGGGCTGCCTCTGCAGCGCCCGTCATGGGGTGATGATGGCCGCCCACTCGGGCGAGCCGGCCGTCTGCCGCACGGGTGAGGACGTGTTCCGCACCCTGCTCACCCGCGTCAACGACGACGAGACCCAGGGTCGGGCGACCGCCCTCCGTCTCGGCACCGCCGCCCAGAGCCTCCCGGGGCTCACGCGCGAGAGCACGATCTGCGAGCTGATCGCCGCTAACCCCGGCGCCAGCCTCGTGGTTCCGACGGGGTACGACTGCTCCACAGTCGTGACCCGCCTCCAGGCCGCCCAGTCGGCGGCCGGCGCCCCCTGACAGAACCCCTTTCCACTCCGACCCCGCTCGAGCCTCCAACTGGACCAAAAATCCACTGGACACTGCTCGACGGGGTCGCTGTGCGTTTAAAGCCTGCTTTATTGACAAAAAAACAATAATTTGATACAAACTCCTGTTCCTTAAAACTCTTTATCTCTTCAGTTATAAACTGGTTTTTGTAAGTTTCGTGTTTTATTCGTTCGGCTGCAGGCAGTATGCAATCGAAATGCATTGTGAATTGCCTGCAGTCGGACGGATAAGGATGCGCGCACTACACCAGACGCATCCTCCGAGCCGGCTTCTCAAAGAAAGCGAGTCGTAAGTCAATGGGAACCCCCGCAGAACACAGCGAGCAGATCGAGATCGTGATCGAGGGCGAGCGGCACATGGTGGACCTCGACGTCTTCAACGTCGGGAGCCTGGTGACCAAGCCCGCCCTTCTCGGCAAGAACCTCGTGATCTCCCCCGACGCATTGGAGAATCACAAGGGCGCCGTCGACAAGGCCTGTGTCGTGGGCAGGGTGCTCTTCCTGCGCTGCCTCGCCAACGGGGACGACGGCCAGAAGCCCCCGCCCCCGCCGCAGGTCGTCATCACGGATGAGATGATCCGGAACAGCCAGGCCTACAAGAGGCTGGATGCCGAGAGGGCGGCGCTCGCCGCCGAGAACGCCCTGGTCAAGAAGTTCAGCTTCTTCCAGTTCCTGGTCGCCAAGGGCTGGATGGAGCGGCCCGTCCGCGAGGACGGGGCCGTCATCACGGAGCTCCCGGTCGACGGGAAGTTCTACATCATCTCCGCCCCCATCGGGGGTGCGCTGCTCTTCTACGGGAACCTCCCGTCGAAGATCGGGGACAGGTTGAACCTGGCCCGTACCGAGCGGGGCACCTCCATCGCCTACGTCTTCGAGGTGGTCGCCGAGACGGGACGCAAGCCCCGCCTCGACATCAAGGTCTACGTCGACCAGTCCGATCTCCCGCTCGTGAAGTCCTTCGTCATCGACGAGTTCATGACGCTCGTCAACGGGGACGGGCTCATCCATCGGCCCTCCACGCCTTCCCGCGACGGGAAGCAGGTGGCGGTGGTCGAGGAGGCCGTCCTCCAGATCCAGGCGGTGCACATCGCCGCCAACGACATCCCGGGGCCGGTCATCATGCAGGCGATCCACAACGCCCGCCAGAGCTTCAAGGCCTCGGTCGCCAAGGCGGTGACCACCACCCGTGGCCCGCAGCTCGGCGAGGGCGCCAGCAAGCAGGCGAACGGCTCCACCGCCTAGCCGTAGGCAGGTCTAACTGAAGAGATCTGACCTGCGTCCCTCGCAGGTCACTCTTCCCGCCGCCGACGAAACGCCGCCGCTGAATCTTCAGTGGCCCCCTCGTTTCATCGGCGGCGTTTTGTATTCAAAAAAGGCTAAATTTAAACAAGAGAATTGACAAAATACTTTATTACATGGTAAAAAACGGTGTTCTTTTCACCGTTCGTCTGGCTGTTTTTGTGTCCCGTTTTCTTAAAAACGAGAAATAGAACCAGCCAGGCGACACTAACTGCATCAAGCAACATCACCCTTTCCCCGTGGCTGTTTCGAAGGAGGCGCTGATCGATGAGTTCCGACACAACGGCAGATGTGGTCACCGAAGCCGGATCTTCTCCGGCCAAGGCGACGAAGACCAAGAAGGATCGGCGGCGGCCGATGCTCGAGGCGCGCCACGTGGCGCCTACCTTCACCGACCGGCTCGTCACCCCCAAGGTGCTCGCGCCCATCATCTTCCTGGCGCTCAGCGCCGGGGGCTACCGCTGGGCGAACAGCCCGACGCTCGTCATGCTGGTCGACTACGGCGCGTGTGCGCTCGTGCTGGCGTGCTACGGCGTCTACCTCAGCTTCACCAAGCAGAGCGTCAGCTCGGCACTGACGGAGCTTCGAACATCCTCCAAGGAGCGCTTCGAGGCGGACAACATCAAGTACGGGCTGCTCGCAGCCCGCTACCAGCGTCGCTGGTACACTCTGCGCAAAGCGCGCGAACAGCGCGACTACTACAAGCGCAAGCACGCGGAGGCGGCGGGGGAGGTCACGCGGCTTCTCGAGCTCAGCACCGAAGCAGAGCGACAGCAGGCCGAGGCTGCTCGGAAGGCCGAGTGGAACGAGGCGCTCGCCGAGCTCTACAAGGGGGGCTCTGTCGTCCGAGATCAGGAAGCCTGGTTCACCTGCTTCGTCGATCCGGAGGGAAAACCGATTGGCACGAGCAAGAAGGGTGCGACCCACCTCCTCGCCCTCGCGATCCCGCGCCTCAGGCGCGAGAAGCGCAGCCCTACGGGTCTGCTCTGGGTGCGCTTCCCGAAGGACGGCGAGTCGCCCTACGAGGCGATGAGTCCGAAGGTGGGCGTGCACATCCTCATCGTTCGCCTGTCTTCGGGTGAGTTCACCGTGACGGTCACGGACCTGAGCCGGACCCCGGGCGACAGCAAGCAGCGTGACCACTTCCAGGTCACGAACCCGGATGGGGTCGCGTTCGTCATGGATGAATTCATGGCGGGCGTCTTCCGCGAAGACGTGCTGACCGCCTACCGTGACACGATCAGCGTCGGATACGTGATCGGCAAAGCGCTGATGATCGCTGACTACTTCCAGCCCCTGCGCTGGAGGTCATCGGTGAACAAGCTCCGCGGCTCGACCATGAACCTGGTCCCGGGTCACACCATGACGGATCCTGTGCTGGAGGCCCTGTCAGCACGGTTCCGTGAGGCACAGGCGCAGCGGGGCTGATGCAGAAACGGTGGCTCTTCGCCGCCGACGAGAACGTGGCCGATCTTCCTTAAGATCAGCACACCCCTCCCTCGTCGGCGGCGTTCTCGTATTCAACAGCTTCTCAGAAAATGATGTGGTATACTGTCTTCGTCCTCTATGTCCTTTGAAACTGAGCCGCAGAAGCCGGCGGGTCCGGCCCTTACGTTGGAAAAGCCGAAGCTCGAGAAAGGGCCTTCGAAAGAAGAGCTCAAGCAAAAACAGGCCGAAGAGCATGCGGCACTTGAAGATGAGCGCTTGTATCGAAAAGGAGCAGCCGTCGTGAAGGATTTGATCGCGCCGGCGTCGATGAAGATTGAGCCGTCGTTTGTGCGATTGGGCGATATTTTTTGTCGTACGTTGTTCGTGGTGACCTATCCACGTTACGTGTCGGTGGGTTGGGCGTCTCCGATTATCAACTTGAGTGCCCAGCTCGACATCTCGATGTATTTTTATCCGATTAAATCGGACGTCATTTTAAAACAGCTGAAGCGTAAGGTAGGTATTCTGGAAGCGCAGATCATGTCGGATAACGAAACAGGGAAGCCACGTGATCCAATCACAGAAACGGCGTTACGCGACGTAGAACAGCTGCGTGATGACCTCACGCAAGGGATCGAGCACTTTTTCCAGTTCGCCTTTTATTGCACCTTCTACTCGAAGGATATGGACGAGCTCGAGCGCGTGACGAGTCAGGTGGAAGGAACATTCGCTTCGGCGCTGATCTATACGCGTCGTGCCTATTTCCAGTCTGAGCAAGGCTTCAACTCGACCATGCCGCTCTGCAACGACGAATTGCAAATTACGTTTAACATGAGTACGTCGCCAATCGCGTCGTCCTTCCCATTCACCTCCGCCGAACTTTCCAGTGATAACGGCATTTTATATGGCGTGAACCGTCATAATAACTCGTTGATTTTGTTTGACCGCTTCTCGCTCCAAAACGCGAACGCGGTTATTTTTGCGACGTCTGGTGCGGGAAAAAGTTACGCGATTAAACTCGAGATCGTTCGTTCGATGATGTTGGGGGTAGACGTGATCGTCATCGATCCGGAAATGGAATATAAGCATCTTTCGGATGCGGTTGGAGGAACGTACATTAATATTTCATTATCTTCCAAATCCAAGCTCAATCCGTTCGACTTGCCACGTCCGACAGGGGAGACAGCGTCAGCCGAAGATATTATTCGCAGCGCGGTTATTACGATCAAAGGCTTGCTGCGTTTGATGTTGGGTAAACTCACCCCGCAAGAAGATTCTATTCTCGATCGTGCGTTGCTTGAAACGTATGCCAAGAAAGATATCGTCCCGGGGGCGGACCTCTCGAAGCTCGAAGCGCCTATCATGAAGGACTTCCAGGACATCTTGGAAGGTATGGAAGGGACAACGGATTTGATTATCAAATTGCGTAAGTTTACGGAAGGAACGTTTGCAGGTCTTTTGAATGCGCCAACAACGGTGCAGATGAATAACCAGCTTGTGACCTTCTCTGTGCGTGACCTTGAAGATGAACTGCGTCCGATGGCGATTTATACGATCGTGAACTACATCTGGAACGTGGTGCGCTCCGAGCGCAAAAAGCGCATGCTCGTGATCGATGAGGCCTGGTGGTTAATGCAATCGGAGGACTCCGCGAAATTTATCTTCGCGCTCGTAAAACGTTGTCGCAAATACTATCTCGGTATTACGACGATCACCCAAGATGTGAACGACTTCTTAACCTCGCCATATGGTCAGGCGATCGTGACGAACAGCTCGATGCAGTTGCTCTTGAAGCAGTCACCGGCATCGATCGATTTGGTGGCGCGTACCTTTTTGCTCACACAGTCAGAGAAGTACTTGTTGCTTGAGTCAGGTGTGGGAGAGGGGATCTTCTTTGCGGGTGCGAAACACGCGGCGATTCAAGTCGTTGCCTCGTACACGGAAGATCAGATTGTGACGACGAATCCAGAGCAGTTGTTGAAGATTGAACAGGCAAAGAAAGACTACGCGGAACAGACCGCCGGTAAGTAACCTATCCTTTTTCCTATGCAACGACGCACACAGGCCATCCTTCTCATCGTTTTCGGACTATTGGTAATCGTCGGGGTGATCGTTTGGCTCATATGGCCACTAAAAAAAGAGCCGACAGCACCTGTTATTCAGCCACCCGCGTATCCAGAAGGGCAGACACAGACAGGGATTCTCCCTTCAGAGCCAACGCCGAGTGCTCCAACGCCCGCTGATCCAGCCCTGCTTGAGTCACGTCGTTTGGAGGATAGACTTCGTCGCATGGCGCAGGACTTTGCTTCACGTGCCGGGAGTTATTCCAATGCAGATGACTTTGCCGCCTTGCGTGACGCAGGGCTCGAGGCGACGCCTACGGTTCGAGCCTTTTTTGCCGCTGAACAAGTACGTCTTCGGGCTGCCTATCCGATCCGTTCTGGGACCTGGGGTCAGACGGTTCGTGGCTTAGCCTCAAAAATTACTTCTCCAACCCCTATCCGTAGCCAAGCGGAAGTGACCGTCCAAGTAGACGCGCAGGTGGTTGTTGAGTCCGGAGATGCAGCGCCGCAGACGAGCTACCGACAGGCGAGTATTACATTCCAGCGTGCAGGTACGAATTGGGTTGTGTCTCGGATCGATTGGGTAGATGCGCTCTAAGGAGAAGAGGTATGACGCCGCGCGTGGCTTCGCGAGAGGGGGTACGCCTTGTTCTCGACGGCATATTTCCGCCGAGCTGTCTTAGTTGTACGACAGAAGGGGAGTGGTTATGTTCGTCCTGTCTTGGAACGATCTCATTTGTTGGCCGAGTCGCCTTGCCCGATGACCACCCGTTAACGACCCTGATCGCTGTTTCCAGCTACCAACAGCCGATTATAGGTGGATTGATACGTTCATTTAAGTACCAGCGAGCCCTGTGTTTAGAGGAAGAGGCTCTGCGAGATGTGCTTCTTCGCTTTCGAGAGGAGTCTGATGCGCTGTCCGCACTTCTGCCAGCACCGACCCTGATTGTTCCGTTACCGATGGACCCGGAACGTCAACGAACCCGTGGAATGGATCACGCGTTTCGTTTAGCGACCCTCGTGCAAGCACTCTTTTTTCCTACTGTTCCAGTGCGTCAGGCGCTTGCGCGTACACGTATTACTCAAACAAACGCGCGTTTAGCTACAGCAGAAGCTCGAGCAATAAACCTGGAAGAAGCGTTTGTGTGTACGGAAAATGTAAAAGGGGAGGAGATTTTATTGATCGACGACGTCTACACGTCGGGAGCGACGCTAAAAGAGGCATCATTGCAGCTCCATGCTGCCGAAGCGGCATCGGTTCAGGGGCTTGTTCTTGCGCAAAGTAAGACGAGCTAATATCCAGGAAAAGAGGGTTGCGCCTCAGAAAAGTATGGTATAATTCTCGCAACTGTTTGTTCATTCCTGATACTTATGCGCCCCCTCTTTAAACTGACCCTTTCCCTGCTCGTTGGATGTATAGGACTTGTCGCTGCTTCTTCCGTTCACGCAGCAACAAAATCGATTTGTGCAGCTGGATGTGACTATGCGACCCTCGGAGCCGCATTTACGGATATGGGTGACCCTCCTGCGCCTGGGGATGTATACGAAGTTCAAGGTGATGCACCATCGCCGTACCTTACAGCCTCCGAATCCTGGCCGATTAACTTTCCAAACGTCTCTTCGACGGTTACTTGTACAGGTGGGGCGGTGATTTCTCAGCTGACATCGGGGGATAGCCGAGTCTACCTCTCTACAAGTTCCACGGTACAGGGATGTACTCTTGGGAATGTCATGCTCGCAACTGTGACGCTCGTACCCAGCGAGCCGATTAGCGGGGTACGGATTGTTGATAATACATTTTCTACTGTAGCTAGTAGTAGTATTGCTTTTTTGTACGGAGGTCAGAATTTTTCGATTCTGAACAATACGAACCTCAACTCACTTGTATTGATGGGAACGAGTACCCAAGGCGTGATCCAGAACAATACCTTCTATGGCCGCATGGCGGGTGAAAATAATGCAGTCGTCTTCTCGACATCGGTCAGTTCAAGCCAGCTAGTCATCACCGGAAATACGTTCTCAAACCGCTCTGAGAATAGTGGAGGTTCGATGCGTATGGTGATGCTGGAAGGGGCTGATCTCACATTCGCTACAAACACCATCAACTACCCAACGGAATTTGTGGTAGATACGATAGACTCGTCTCTTATGACGTTTGCGAGTGGAACGGTGTATATCGGAGGGAACTTCATTGACACGCCAAGAACGAACGCAAACTGCGCCGGAATTGCGGTAACTATTCAGAACGATTCCCCTTGGTTTGCAAACTATACAATCACGCGCAATACAATTCGACGGAGAGGGGATTGCACAAGCGGACTGCCTATTTCTGTTGGAACTCAATTTGATCGTTCGGATATTGAGCTAGATATTGCCGTGAGTTATAACCTGCTCTATAACGCAAGCACGACCAGCGTGAATCCGGCTATTAGATATGCGATTAATCCAACGAACGTTTTTAACGAAACGAATGAGTATAATGGAGCGTATGGATTTGCATCAGTGGTGGAACAGGCAATCATGGGCGGACTCACGACGGATGTGAGTGACCCATCTTCCCTCACGACGTACCCTTTCTTGAAGATTGATGATGTATCTACGACGAATGATCTTGAAACGGCCGCCTTCAGCCCGTATCTCGATGTGAACGGTGGGCTCGACATCGGTGCGAGCAGCCTTGCTCGGAGAAGCACTGTTTCGATCGATGATAACGGAACGATCGATTATACGACGGTAGACGCTACTTCGACCTCGGCGATCAATCAATTCGTTCGTTCAGGTGACAGCATTACGCTCGCTGCGGGTTCCTACACGAGTTTCTCGGTCTCTTCAACCTCAGCTACAACGAGCGTTTCGATTGTTGGCGCAGGAAATTCAACGCTTATCACCGCTGCCTCAAATGAAGACGGAGTCCGTCTCGCGGGAGTTGCTAGCTCGACGCTGAGCGGTGTGCGGATCACGGGAGTAGCACCAGGGGATAGCAGTTACACGATTTCGAAAATGCTGTTTTCATCCGGAGGTACTGATTATGATGACGCAATCGTTCCGTTCGGGGTGCCAGCAAATACGATGCTTGTTTTGCGAGATGCAGATTGTGATATCGACTTTGCAACCGCGGATGGGTTCGATCTCACAGCTCTTTCCGCAGGTGGTACAGAAACATTTCACGTAGCGTTAGTGGATATCGTTGGATCTAAGATGACCGTGCTTATCCCGAATTCAATTGCAAATAGTGGAGCCGCTTTCGATGCTATTTGTTTTGATATCCCAACCATCACCGAGGTCTTTATCGATGATATCTTCATCCCAACAAGTGGTGAATATGCCTACGATAGCTCGTCCGTTGTTTCTGCAGCCTCAGCATTACTGGGCGGACTCACAGATCCACCGTCGATTGAGCGAAATGAGTCAGCATTGTCGGCGATTGCTCTAGTAGGTTCCTCGGGGACGCAAATCTCCTCAGTTACAACGACGAGTAATTTTGTGGGCCTTCTTCTTTCAGATACAACGAACAACGTAACCGTTTCTGATAGCGCGATAAGAAATAACACGGAGGTAGACCTCGTTTCTTCTTCAAATGGGTTGAATACGTTCGATAACGTGACCTTCAATAACGCTTCAACCGCGATCGATGGGTTAGGTTCGATCTTGGTTAAGTACGACGTGGAGGTTTTTGCTCGTCGCGCTGGATCAGACACAGGCATTTCAGGTGCGGCTGTCACATCGACGGATGCAGGGATGCTTGAAACAGATCTTGGACTTACGGATGGTTCTGGGTATACAACCTACATGAGCTTGCCGGCTCATGTTATGACGAGTACGACAAGTGATCTGACAGAAGGGGGATACAACCCGTATTCGATTGCGGTCGCTGCAACCGGGTACACGGCTTCATCTACCCCGGCTACAATTTCTTCTCGTAATCAACTTGTGACGGTCTACCTGATCAGTACAGATCCACCGGCGGAGCCAACCTTCGCTGTTGGAACAGGCCTTACGACCACGGGTGTGACCTTGGCTTGGACCGATAACTCGGATGATGAAGATTCGTTCGTTGTTGACTACATTCTTCCATTGACGGGGGAAACCTACCCAGGAAACGTTGCGGTTATCGTCGCAGCCACAAGTACGGATCTCACGGCGTTGACGCCAGGAGAAACCTACCAATTCCGTGTTGCGGCCAGAAACACGAACGGAGATTCCGCCTATAGCACCTCGTCCGATATTGTCTTGCCAGCGGCTGTTCCAAGCGCCCCAACCCTCACCGCCTTGTCTCGCACATCTCTTTCGATCGACCTCGGAACAAATGGCAATGCGACATCGGTTGAATACGCAATCTATAGTTCAACCCTGAGCGGCTACCTAGATGCTTCGGCGGCTGTCACTGGAAGTCCCGTTTGGCAAGCTTCGTCCACCTGGTCGACCCTCACGGTTCCAGCGCTGACCTGTGGAACGAATTACACCTTCTCAGTTATTGCTCGTAACGTAGACGAGACTGAATCCGCTACTTCAACTGCGAGTACGGTCGCGACTAGCGCCTGTGCTTCTGCTCCAACTTCGGGTGGTGGCGGAGGCGGTGGAGGAGCGGTTGGAGGTGGCGGTGCAAGTGGATCAATTCAAACCTTCTTTAACGCGCCCGTCATCGTCCCTGTAGCAACTTCAACCACCCCTGTCGCAACATCGACTCCAGTAGTTCCTTCTGCTCCGGCTCCATCCAGCCCAGTTCCTGCTCCAATAGTTCCAACAGTCCCAGCGGCACCAACGCTGACACTGGAGGAGTTCATCCAAGCGGGTGGAAGCGTAGGCAGTCGCGCCTTAGGTCGAGGAGAACGTGAAGCGGTCATTCGTGACCTGCAAGAGATCTTAGGGCGAACAGCTGCTAACCTGCCGGTCGCCGATCTCGACCGCATCTCGAATGGAGAAATCCCTCTCACACGTAACATGGCCTACGAACGGTCCATGGTGCCACGCGCCCTTGCAACGTTCCGGACAATCTTTGGTCACGCGCCAAACTTCCAGAATCAAGCCGAGAACTTAGCCTGGAACACGTTCATGTATCGCATTCGCTTCCCACGTAACCTCGTTTTGGAACGTGAAGGAATCGTCGAGTATCGCCGCACATTCCGAGGAACGCCACAGACACCGTTCCAGTGGGCGGTCGTCCGAGTCCTGGGATACGTTCAATAGAGAAAAATAAACAGAAAGCCCCTGCGTATGAGCGGGGGCTTTTGTATTCGCGTAGGAAGCTTCTATTTGTTAAAATAAGGCCATCTATGTCTGTCGATAAAATCGGTTCTTTACAGCAGCCACAGACAATTGAGCAGCAGCCCAGACAAGAAAAAATACGACCTCCGTTTAGTCCTGAATTGGTGAGCCGTGGAAATGCGTATGAAGCGTTGTATGGCGCAGAGTGGGGCTATCTCCCCGAGGATCATCCGGTGAGCCAAGAGGTCCAAGCACTCCTTACGGCCTACCCAGGTTCTGATAAGCCAGCGCGTGTCTGTGTAAGCCTTGATACGACAAGTCCAAATGCGTTTGTGCTCCCAAATGGAACGATTGTGGTGAATCGCGCACTCCTTTCGCTCGTAGATACAGAAGAACTCCGGGTCGTTATTGCGCACGAGACAATGCATTATCGGTTACGCGATGCAGAAGAGTTTGCAAAAGCCCAGGCCGCAATGCGTGGTCACGAACCCAGTGCACGGCAAGGGGTGGCGCTCATCGGAAACATGCGGTTGGCAGAGTATCGCGCAGATATCAAGGGGGTTATCGAGGGAGATGAAGTAGGGACGCATCCAGCGGCCCTTCGTACGCTGATGCAGAAGTTGGAAAAATGGCAAAAAGACCACTGCCCTGGTGGGGTGGGGCTTGTTCATGGGAGAGAGATTGATCGTATTGTAAATGCGGGTATTGCTGCTCAGCTCTATGACTTCTCTGCAGATTATCAAACGAGGACACCGCTGAGCGAAGCGGTGCGTACGTTCTGCGCAACAGAACTCCCTCCACGCTTTCCTGAGTCGGGTGAATGTGAAATCGCAGAAGCGGAAGCGGCCTTCCGGACAGCGAGCGCGTTGGAAATCCTTCAGTGCCTTCGACGTTGGCGAGATCAAGACCGACTGCTGGCGGAGGAAATTGGGATAGAGGAGATAAAGAGACTAGAAGCACAGATCTATACCGATAAATTACGCCAGGATCCAAAACTGTCGAAGCATCAGGCAGAGCTAGAAGAGGTCAAGCAGCGAGGGATAGAGGTTCCTGTGGTGGGAGAAGGGTATGGAGTGGCACTTGAACGATTAGAGCATCTTGTTGCGGAGAAACTTCCTACAGCAAGTACGCTTCAGCGAAGTGCGTTGGTACATTTTTTGTTCGATTCCTCAGCGACGCTTGCGGAGGATGAATTAGTCGAAAGCCCCATCGAGAGACTGACGGAGTATCTTGGAGAGATAGAGGACCGGGAAGCGATCAACGACATACGGGACATCCTGACACCCGCTACCTTGGAAAGAGTAGGAGTATTTTTAGTGGATGGGAAAGGCATCGCCCGTTTTACAGGAGCGCTTTTCCGAAGTGCGAATGAGGCGGGGATCTTCACGGAAGGAAAAACGTTTTCCCTGCAACCGTATCTAGAAGAGAGTGGAGCGTTTTTTGAGACGACCTCAAAACTCTTAAAAGAGAGATCGCTGACGGGAAAGTCTGGGTTTGCCTTATCCGAGCCCGTGCTGGATGAGCTCTTGGTGAACATTGATACGAAAGCGTCCTGCCTCCCCGCGGTTGAGGCGGTGCTCCAATTTCAGCGCTCGCTAACGGCGGCGGGGCTCCCTGCAGAGGCGACTCAGTTATATAACGCGGTTGAACGTCAGCACTTCTTCAAGCGTCTGAGTGAGGAAGAATTTTCTGCGGAAGCGAAGCATGTCGTCGCAGGAGGGAGTGATTATATCGAGGAGTATCTGATTGAGCAGTTGTTTGGAGCTCTTCATCCGCTCTATGGAAGGGTGCAGATGGCAAAGTATGGCGCCTACGCGAGTGTAAAACTCCTTGGTATTCCGGTGAGTCATTTTACCATAGAAGATGAGAAGATCGAATTTCCAGAGGTGCAACGGCACATGTTCACAAGAAAAGACTGGGTGAGAGCGTTGTTTCGTTCACTGGAAGGAGAAAAACGTTCATTCTTGAAACCAGATGCGTTAAAAACAAAGGCATATAGAGAGGGGGCGGTTGAGCAGCTTCAGTTTTCAGAAATTCTTACAAGTTTTGAAGCGGTCGGCGATTTATGTGAGGCACTCAATCGGTTTAGCCAGGAGTGGTTGGATGGAGATCCGCTCAATCGTACGGCGAATGGGTTTAAGCAGATTCTCACATTGGTGATCGTGCACTTGCTCTCCCGTGTAGGGGAGCTGACTTGGCTACCGCCGACACAAGGTGAAACTGTACAAAAAATCATTCATACGATGTCGAGATTCCCTGGACCAGCGGTTTCGGCCACGTTGATGAGTGAAGATATTTTGCGTGAGTGTATAGGGATAAGCCCCAGCGGAGATCGTGTGGAAGCGGCCTTTGGCATTGTAAAATCCATTTTGAACGATGAACGTGTAGGCGCACGTCCTTCGGAGGCGCACCTAGCTTATGCCGAAGGATATATTGAAGAGGGTGAGCTGAAAAATGACCACATGGTGCATTTATTCACCGTGATCAAGGAGGCGTTTATCCATCAGACAGAGTACGCTAATCAAAAACCAACGAAGGAAGTCTACGATGAGTTGGTTGCGTTCGATCGGCTCATGTTTCGCCATCGGAAAGTCGTCCCACTTCCAAGTAAAGTAGATATCCTAGGACAGGGGACAGATGAAAATTTTTGCTTTGAGCTGTTGAATAGATATGTACGAGATCTTGATCAGCCACTTGATCGAAAGGTGCTCCTTTCGCTTGTAAGTCATATCTATGACCCAGTTGTTCGGTCGCGCATTATCAGGGCCGTTGTAGAGCGAGACCTTGCCTCGGGGACGCTTACAGCCAAAGAGAAAATCGATCTGCTTTGGAAAAATGAACATGTTCGCCCGGCTACGTTAGGGGATACGCGTGAACGAGTGATGGATGAGGAGGTGCAAACACCGGAAGATATCGCGTATCTTCGATCATTGATGGCCGAACAGGTTGAGCAGATCTCTTCGCCGGAAGGAATGGGAGTGTATGCCTTACTGGAACAGTTAGAGGGGCGAAAAGATGCCTTCGAACTCTTCAAAATGGCATATGAGTATTCCGAATATGATGAGAAAGCAAAAAAAGAAATCTTTCTTATTTTGCGACAAGACTGGACTAAAAATACGGTTATCTTTTCTGATGAAGAGGCTCTTATCCGAACGGAGTCGCTTCTCCAAAATCTTGAGGCGGCAGATCCACTCGTTAAGCATGCGCTGATCCGAAAGCTCTTGATTGGGGAAAAGGGCATGTTGCACGATGCTGCCTTGAGAAAGACACTCTTTGAGTATTTATTAGGGTCTGCAGTCGATACCGCGACGACCTCTTCTGACCTGGTCCATGTCACACGAGAAGTATTGGAAGTAGCGGCTGAGACGGTTGAAACGGATGTCCTTTTTTCGGCGCTATCCCCGTTTCTGCAAGAGCGGTTATTTTTGCCTGCCCAAAAGCGGGCAGACTGGCATCCAATCCTCAGGTCGGTCTACCTGAACAAGCATATCGCGGATGAGACGCTTGCTGGTGTAAAACGTGTTCGCGAACAACAGGTAAATCCGACACAGGTGGACAGTGATGGGGATCGCGTTTTAGTTCCTGTTGATGAAAAAATTAAAACAAAGGTGAAGCAGCTAGGAATTGATCTTGAATCCACGGTTCGTTCCGAGCCCAAACCGACACTCGAGGTTATGGTTGTCCGCGTAGCTGAATCGCTCGGGGCAGACGGAGCTCGCTTCCTCCAAGTTCTGGGACAATATATCGAGAACCTGTCTCCAGAATTAGAGCTTGCGTTTAGAAATGCGCACGATAACGTTCGTGGCCAGCCAAAGCTGACGGCGAGTGAGACGCTTCGACGTCGCGCTCCAGCGCTTCGCCTCGCCCGGATGGGTAAACGGTTGGGTGGAGGCTCACTCATGTCTCCGTATGAGTGCGAAGTAGAAGAACCGACAGAGGGAGAGCCGCAGCGGGAGGCGATAAAAGTGTTGGCACCCAATGCGGAGTTCTTATCCGATACGATCGAAGCCAGCTTATTCAAGTTGGTGGATGGGCTGATCGTACGTGATCCAGATCGCTATACGCCCGCAAGGCAAGCACTGGAAGATATCTCGGCGTGGATTCGTGCAGATATCAACGATACACGTTTCTTCGAGCTTGATGGGAGCTTCCGACGAGAGCATAGTCGGTTCCGTGTTCCGGGCATGCGATATGGACTCTATGTCCCAGAATCACGTCCTGTTGACGGCGACATTCATGCGGCAGCCAATAAATACGTAAAGCGGGAAGAGTTTGTAGATGGGATCACCCTAAATCGACTCTTTGGCGATGAAAAAGGACATGATCTAAAACAGGCGACTTCGCTCATTGCCAAGTCATTTGCGCAACAATTAGTGAGAGGGGTTATGCACTCGGACATTCATCCGGGGAACTACATGCTTTTTGAAAAAGACGGGCAGGAATGGGTTGCGATGATTGATCGGAATTATTACCTCGAGTTGGATCAAAAGGATCAAGAATTGGTGCTTGGACTTACGCAAGAAGGCCTTTCCGTCGAGAGTCGAGCGGAAACGTTACAGAAGTATTTTGGCGAGGATGAACGGGCTCGTCAGCAAGAAGATCCGTTCTGGTCTGGACTTGCTACTTCGATCGAACAACAGGGGCAACAGGGTATCCATAAATCGATGGCACGTCTTCGAGGTATTGGTGTTCGCATCCCTCTAAAACTCACCCTCCTCCTCAAGAATACGAGCTCTATTCAGCGCATGTGTCAGCGCGCAGGTTTCGCCTCCTTCCGTGAAGCGTTAGGCTATCTCCCCGAGGCCGCGTAGAGGGCGTTTTGGTTTAGGGAACAGGTGAAAGAGTTTATGATCTTTGGTGAAGAGCCAAAGGGATAGATCATACACGGCGTAGGTGATGAAAAAGGCGGCAAAGACATCGATGGAATAGTGAACATGCGCAAGCAGCATGGCTGCGCCAAAGATGAGAGAAGCTCCCAGGAAAAGAAAACGGAGCAATCGGTCTCTCCAGAAAATAAGGGCGAGTAAGAAGGGGAAGCCGGTATGGCCCGAGAAAAAGAGGTCATTCCCCGAGCTTAAGAAACGGGTCAAGCCCCCGAGAGGAGCATAGGTTGCAACTTCAAGTCCCGGAAGCGGCAAAGACAGATGGGTTAAGGTGATGAAGAACGAACGGATGAGGATGAACAAGCCAATGGTTTTCAGTAAGAAGGGGAGTCGCTGGGGACGGTAAAATCCCAAGAAGATCGTCACGAGAATCAGAGCGATCGCTCCTTGAAGGTAGATAAAATCCAAGTTTACCACCGGGAGGAGGTCTAAGATGAGGTCATTTACGACATTCTGCGGGCGTTGGCTGGCATAGAGGTTCGCGCCAACGTTCACGATGAGGCTCGTAATGAATAGCCCAATTCCAAGCACAAGCTGCTCGTAGAACGAGTGATGGGCGTGGATACGGCGATACGTCTCACGCAAATAGCTGAGTCTGTCCATATAAGTGTTACGTCTCTCGAGGGTACTTTGGTGCACTACGCAAGAGAGTCTCGGCTCCTTACAGGGCAAGCGGTTCGGAACAGGTGATTTTCCCCGTTTCGTGTTCCCAGGTGTGGAGCGTGTAGTAGTCTGGAAAACGCGAAAAGTGGTTCAGTGAATGGGTGTCATCTGCGCTCGCAATGCCGATATTCAGAGCGGCAATCTCACGGCTATTCGCGATCAACACTTCTTTCAGACGCTGAAGGGCTACATCGGGTGGATGCTGTTCGAGTTCTTGTTTGAGGAGGTGCCAAATCTTTTCCGCTCCAATACGGCCTGGGATCGCGGGGAGGGAGACGCCTTTTACGAGCCCGTTGAAGGCAAACGCGTAGGGGCCGAATACGTACGGCTGATTAAATTCCAAGACGCCTTTCTGATGGGGAAACGAGGCGCTGCGGGCATGGGCCACGAGGCGGAGCGTTTCCGGGATACGCTCGAATGCCTCGCGATCTTCCCAAACGGGGGAAAGCGAGTGATGCGTCTCCCACGTTCCATTTTTCGTCAGCCAGGCGACGCCCCAGCCATCTCCCTGCCAGTCTCCATCAAGCGACTTGCTCGCCTGCGACATGTCGGCGAAGGCGGTAAGAAGACGACGTGGATTGGTGGGTTGGTTGAAACGCGCGGTGAGCAAGCGACACATACTAGGTGAGCGTGTCGAACGCGTCTTGAAAGGCCTTCATCGCCGTCGCGATGTCCTCTTCGCTGACGAGGAAGGAGGGGAGGAGCCGTACGACATCCTCGCCGGCAGGAATCACCAACACCTGACGATCTTGGAGGAGTTTTAAGAGCTGGTTTCGTTTGTCTTTGACGGCGAGGCCGAGCATCAGTCCTTCGCCGCGGACGCCGCTGATGAGATCGGAACGGAGTTCACCCAAGCACTGTTTGAAGAGCAGGCCCAGTTCTTGGACGCGGGTGAGTTGCACTTCAGTAAGGAGCTGCAGTGTCGCGCGTACCCCTGCACAAGCGAGCGGGTTTCCCCCAAACGTCGAGGTGTGAATGTGTTTTGTGATGGTTGCAGCGACGCGGCTATTCACGACGGTTGCGCCAACCGGGATCCCGCCAGCTAGCCCTTTACCCAAACAGAGAATATCGGCGGCGACCGCTTCTTTCTGGCTCGCGAGGAACGTTCCGGTTCTTCCAACCCCTGTTTGAATCTCATCGATGATGAGGAGCGCGCCTTTGGCGGCACACAGCTCTTTGACACGCGCGAGGTAGCCCGGTGTTGGGGCGTAGATCCCACCCTCGCCTTGGATCGGTTCGACGATAAATGCGGCGGTATTTGTATCGAGTGCTTGTTCGAGGGCAGCGGGATCGTTAAACGGAATTTGGACGAACTCCCAGAGCAACGGCGCGAAGGGTTTTTTGTATTTCTCTCCCGCCGTCGCAGACAGTGCGCCTAAGGTTTTTCCGTGGTATCCATGGTCGCAGACAATGAAGCGTTTTTTTCCCGTGGCCAGAATGGCGAATTTGAGGGCGGCCTCGATCGCTTCTGTGCCAGAGTTCGACCAATAGACCTGGGTGTAGTCTGCGCCACAGCGCTTCACGAGCAGATCAGAGGCTTCGGCGCGCGTGTCGTTCGTAAAGCTCCCATGCAGCGTTGTGAGGGCATTCAGCTGCTCTGTGAGAGCGTGGGTAATGGCAGGATGCCCATAGCCAAAGACATTCACCCCGTAATTACTCATGAGATCGAGATAGCGCTTGTCTGTCTCATCGATCAGATAGGCGCCTTCGCCGCGCACCAGCGTGAGTCCACGGTGTACGTAGGTATTCACGACGGTGGCCTGTTGGAGTGCCTGGAAATCGGGCATAAATCTGGAAAAGTATACGAATGGGGGAACGGAGCGTCAATTTTAGTGAGCGAATAATATATTGACAGTTTAAGTCCTATTTGATGGCATGAGAGCGCAGAACCTTCACCGGCGCAGACCGCGCCAAACACAGGAGCGACGCATGAGATCAATTCTGTCTGCCGGCGCGACCGATGTAGGACGCGTTCGGGAAGGGAACGAGGACAGTTTTTTGATCCTTCCAGATCAAGGACTGTTCGTCATCGCGGACGGCATGGGTGGCTACCAATCAGGTGAGGTCGCGAGCGCGCTGGCGATCAAGGAGATCGGCACATGGTTTACCCAGCATCGACCGTTTCTCTCCGAGATCGAGGGGGTGCGCGCACTGCGGGGAGCGGTTACGCAGGCGAGTGACAGCGTCTACGCGGCGAGTAGGCAGTCCTGTCGCGGGAAGATGGGTACCACGGTCGTCGGGGCTCTGGCGTACGAGCGAAAGCTCTTCATCGCCTGCGTGGGCGACAGCCGTGCATACCTGAGGCGTCGCCACAGCTTCGTTCAGCTGACACGTGACCAGACGATGGCGACTGCCCTCGTCGACCAAGGTCTCTATGCCACGGATGAAGAGGCGCGTAGGACGATGAACCCTGGGTACGCTCGTGCCCTGAATCAGTTCGTGGGGAGCCAATATTCCCTGAACATTGCTCTCACCGCGGTCGATCTTCGCCGGGGCGACGCGCTCCTCCTCTGCTCGGATGGACTGACGGGCATGCTCACGGACGCCGTGATCATGGCAGTCCTGTCTACCGAGACTGATCCTGCCAACGCCTGCGCCAAGCTGATCGAGCTGGCAAACGCGGCGGGTGGCGAGGACAACATCACCGCCATCGTCGCACGCTTCGACGGCGACGATCTCCCTCTGCCGACGCCGCAAGACGTCGCTGACCTCAAGCGCGAGCCGTATGTCCTGGCACTCAATGCCGGTTGACCCAGCTCCGCTTCTCGCACGTTCTTCACCCCTACAACTAAGGGGCTGGGCCGCACACGTGATTCACTTCATGCAGCGCGCTCAGCTCGATTGATGCTTCGATCCTTGGATCGAATGTCTGAGAGCAAGAAAACACCTCCGAACCACATGGTTCAGAGGTGTTTTCTGTAGGCATTCCTGTGCTTGGAGATGCCCTCTAAACTGAGAAATTAGGAATATACTATATATAGTATATTCTTGGGTTGGGCGAAAAGAGGGGGCGGGTGAGGGGAGCGGCTTAGCGTAGGACGGTTCCATTTCCTGCCATCGCGCTCTGAATCGGATGCTCGATCCGTCCGTCTCCCCAATAGACGCGCTCGATCCCACGCGTAAAGGCATCCTTCGTTCCGAGGAGCTTCTTTTTCATGCGCCCCTGAGCGTAGGGGAGATACTCCTCGAGCTCTGCTTGTTTAATCTCGTGGATGACGCTGGTTGGGTCCTTGAAGTCACGCAGCATCCCTGGCGCTTCAAACAGCACCACCATGTCTTTGATCCCCAGCGCTTCGGCCATGACGGACGTGGCGAAGTCGTTATCGGTATTCACGATCTTCTGATCCAAGCTGATGGCAGGAGGGCAGATGACGGGAATGTAGCCTTGATCGGTCAGCAAGGTGATCAGCCCGGCGTTCACATTCTGCACTTTCCCTGTGAGGTTATCTGTAATCAACAAGGTTTTTTCACCTTCCACCGCGTAGACCGCTTCTTTGCGCTTCGCTTCCCACAAGCGACCATCCACGCCTGAGAGCCCGACGGCATTTACGCCGTGTCGTTGAAGTGCGGCAACAATCTTTTTGTTAAGTAAGCCCGCGTAGACCATCAAAAAGACATCCATCGCGGCTTCATCGGTGTAGACGCTGCTCACGCCAGACGGGGAGGTGATGGTCTTGGTAGGTGTTCCTAATTTTTCTGCAATCTCATCTCGTGTCGCACTCGCGCCATGTACAATGACGATCTTTTCGCCTTTCGCGATCAGCGCGGCAACATCCTCGCAGATGAAGTCGAGGTTTACCCCTTTCCCGCCACCAATTTTCAGCAAAATCATACAAAAATTAAATCGGATGAAGACCAGGGAAGCCGAGGCTCAGGCTTTCCTCAAACCCACACATCAAGTTCAGCGCTTGGACCGCTTGTCCGGCTGTTCCTTTGACGAGGTTGTCGATCGCTCCAATCACGACCAAGCGATTTGTTCGTGGATCCAGCTCAAAGCCAATGTCGCAAAAGTTCGTACCCTGAAGAATCTTTGGTTCAGGGTAGCGATAGATGCCGGTATTTTCTTTCACGATCCGGATGAACGGTTCCGTCCCATACGTACTGCGATACGCCTTCCAAATATCTTTGTCCGTGAGGCCATCGATGGGAGTTGCGTGAATTGTGACAAGGAGTCCACGCACCATATCAATCGCGGTCGCGGAAATAGCGACCTTTAATCCTGGAAGTTCTTGTTCGATTTCCGCCGTGTGACGGTGCCCGGTTGGCATATAGGAGCGCACGGCTCCCGAGCGTTCTGGATGATGCGACGATAACGAAGCCGACATTCCCGCCTGCGAACTACTCATCTTGGCATCGATCGTCACCTGCTCTTTAATCAACTTGTTCTTGTGGAGGGGATAGAGCGCGAGCGTCGAAACGGTCGCCTCACAGCCAGCACAGGCGACATACGACGCGCCTTTCAGTTCTTCGCGATGGAGCTCTGCGATGCCGTAAATAAACTTTGGAAGCAATTCCGGTGCTGTGTGTTGCTTCTTGTACCAGTCCTGGAAAACGTCTTGGTTGTGCAAACGGAAATCAGCTCCTAAGTCGATAATCTTGGGTGCGAGCTCCATGAAGCGCGCCATCTGGCTCATCGAGACGCCATTTGGGAGCGCAATGATCAAGAGATCGCAGGCCTCGAGCGCATCCGGATGGACGAATGTAAGATTCGTCACTTTGCGTAAGTTCGGGTGGGCGGCCGACATTGGCTGTCCCACGAACTGGCGCGAGGTGACCTGTTTGATCTCCACTTCTGGATGTTGCAGCAAGATGCGGATCAGCTCGCCTCCGGCGTAGCCTGATCCGCCAAAAATGGAGACGGTCATGCGCTCGTTGTTCCGGAGTGAACCTTCAGACAATAGTCGACGATGGCGCCTGAAATACTGACACCCGTCGGTGCTTCTGAATTCTTGAACTCCATCGTGTGATTGATCTCGTTGATCGAAAACCCGTCGTCCGTTTCGAAAACATCAAGCGCCAGAATTCCTCCACCGACAGCGTTCGACGCATCACGCGCAATCTTTCGAAGGTCATCCGTAAGTGGGCAGACGGTCGCCTGGCCACCGCGTGCCGTATTCGTAATCCAATGAGGGGAGGTACGATAAATGGCACACAACGCTTCGCCATCAATCACAAATAAACGAATGTCACGCCCTGGTTTCTTCACGTACTGCTGAATATAAATCGACTTTTGCTGAGGCGAGCCTAAAACGTCCTTGTGTTCGATGATGGCTTCAAGTGCATCAATGTCATTTACTTTTGCGAGCAAGCGTCCCCAGGAGCCAACGTTTGGTTTAATGACGGCTGGAAAACCACCTAATTGTTCGATCGCAACTTTTGCTTCTTCTACGCCAAACACCAAGGCAAATGGGGGAGTCGGAACACCGGCGCGCTGCAAGGCGAGTGAGGTCAAGAATTTATCCTCACACACAGCCGCGATGGCCGAAGAGTTCACGACTTTCACGCCCATGCCTTCCAAAAAGTGCGTGGCGTACGTTCCTTTAGAAGTTGAGATGCAGCGCTCCAGGGCAATATCAATGTCGACCTTGTAGGTGGCTGGGTTAAACACCTCTGTCCGCACGTCGATTAACTTCACCTGCACTCCACGTTTTTCCGCTGCCTCCAGAATCAATTTTTCATCCGCACGAATGGTCGTGTGGAGCAGGCCAAGGGTCATCATACAAAGGATCTGGGTGAAGAGGTCTATTGTCCCCAGTCTTCTTCAACAGCGGGCGCTTGAGCGAGCGTGGCGTGTTCGCCTTCGATTTTCTCAACGACCAAGCGCGTTTTACAGTCCGTACAGGTGATAACTTCCGTCTCGCGTGTTCCTGCGCCTAAGAGAATCGTTAAATCGCACACGGCACAATTTCCGGAGGCCTGTGTGGAAGGTTCTGAAGGTGTATTCATATGGGGGAAAGTATATAGACAGGGGAAAGACGGGGTCAATCAGGCAGAGTGCCCCTTAGAGCGTGCGGAGCGTCTCTTCCAATTCGGGGAATGTCGCATCGTTGAAATGCCCTCTTCCGTCGACTAGTGTGAAATGAGCGTCCGGCAGCCTTTTCTGATAGTCTTTGACGTTGGAATAGGGGACGACCTGATCGTCTTTGCTTTGATAAAAGAAGAGTTGACCGCCCTGTTCTGCGAGCCTCTCTATGGGTTCCGTTAGATTGAAATCGGCGTAGGGATGGATCTCAGCCGTATTGAAGGGGGCTGCAACGAAGAGGGTCGCACGAATCTTCTTTGAAACAGTTTCTTCGGACAGATATTTTGCGAGGAAAATGCCACCCAACGAATGACCCACGAGAACAACCCCGTCATCCATGAGGGGGAGAAGTTTCTCGAAATAGATTTTCCATTCAAGATACTTCGCATTTTGTCCATTCGGCATCCGAGGCGTGAAGACCTCAAACGCCGAACCAAGCCTCTCACCGAGCGCTACCTTCCAGTCTTTTGCGGTTAGTCGTTCCAGAGTCACCTCTTTCGCCCGAAGATCGGCTATGTATTCTTCATACGAATCAAAGGCGTTGCCTCCATGAATGACGAGTACCTGCTGTTTCATAGCGTCTTAGGCACGAGCCTTTTTTGTCGAAGGCTTTTTAAGATAGAGAATCGCGAGCAGTGTTCCAACCACGACAACGAGGGTGACGGGATACAACCAGACCGCGAAACCGGTATCAGTGCCAATGAAAACGGTAAACAAATTCAAGAGAACGCCAAGGAAGAAGATCGTCCACGCAACACGGCTCTCGCTCTGAGGCTTCTTCAGAGCCTTTCTGATGGTTGGAATGTACCCACTCACGTAGACACAAAGATTCATGATGAGAGCTAGGAGCGCGTTCCCTGTGAGCCACCAAGTGAGCAAACTCCCGAGACAAATGGCGAGCGAGATCTTGTCTGTTCTTGACCAGCCTCCCACTCCAAAGTGAAGGGAAAGAGCAAAGATCAGGAAACAGCCAACCGCATCAGCGATCGGAACCCAGATGGCTTCGGTGGTGCCTGTTCCAAGGACGCTGAACAGAATCGTGGCCGTAGAGAGGGACCAAATGAACCAACTCATGCGACTTGGAGTTGTCTTCTTTTTCACCACCTCGACGATATAGGGGATGAAGCCGCTGATGAGGAGGATGCCGGAAGCTAGGCCGATGAGTTGGGGGAGGGTCATAAGATTATTTCAATTTTTCCCCATAGCCTCTGCGATAGGTGCTTTCGATGGCCGGATCTGCGCCGGTGCTGGCGAGCCCGCCTTCGAGGAGCGCTCGTTGTTGTTCCGTTTTTTCATGGTGCATTCCTTTTACACGTCTTGTCCGTTCTAACAGGTCGGAAATGGTTTCTCCCGGTTGTCGGCCTGTTGTGAACGCAGTGAGGAGATCTTCAAGGTTTGCCGTAAGAAGTTTTCCAATGGTTGCATTCGTCAGCTCGTCTTCATTCACCTTATATTCTTTCAGGATACGGATATGAACAAGGAGCTTTTCTTTTTTTGTTGACCAAATGCCAGACAACTTTTCCATAAGAGAAACGACATCGATGTCTACGCCATAGAGATCAATGGCTCGACGGAGGAGATTGAAGCGCGCTTCAAGGTGCTCTTCGGACAGAGTAAAAATAATAGGGGCGGATGTGATGAGTTTTGCCGGGTCGTTGAATCCCATTTTTTTCAAAAGATCCATCTTTGCTCGCAATGATCCTTCTGCAAGACCTAGGATCGTTGGCATGCTGGTAGCGATTTTTACAGGCTTTGCAAAGCCGAGTTCTGCCAGGAGCGCCATTCTTCCACGAAGTTTTGTGTCAGAAGCGCCCAAAAGGGTAGGATGTGTCGCGATGATCTTTACAGGATGTTCAAAGCCAAGCTCTTTAAACAGCTCTATTCGCGTACGAACGCTCTCTTCGGCGTATCCGAGCAGGCCAGGATGCCGTGTGATCATTTTGATTGGATCTTCAACACCCAGCTGCCGATAAAATTCTACCTTCCTCCGGATCATTTCTTCTGAATAACTAATAAGAGGAGGGGTTGTTGTAAGCATCTTTATAGGATCCTCAAACCCAACGTCCTTTAAAGTGGCGATCCTCGTTCGGATCCCTTCTTCTGTAATGTGGACGTAGCCTGGAAATGTCTTGATGAGCCGAAGTGGATCTTCAAAACCCAGGGAACGCAAGAACGAAATTGTTTGTTCAGGGCGAACACCTTTAAAGAGTGTAGGCTGCCTAGCGATCATTTTTTCTATCGCATCTTGGTCAAATCCGAGCGTGCCTAAATAGTCCGTTCTGGCGTCTACGATTTCATCACGGTCTGCCGGGACCTCGGTAATGTTCTGGTCTTTTGTATTGTCCATACAGAAAAGAATACCATGAGCGCTTGAACATGGCCTAGTAAACGAAGAGCGGACTACGCTGTGTGTTCCGTATGTTGTTTAAATCGATCAAGAATCGCTTGCCAGCCCTGACGCTGCATCTCAGCGGAGTTTTCATTCTCGATCTCGAAGGTCTCTTGGACCTTGATCCCGTCAGCTGTTTCCTCAAAGGTCACAAGTAGTGCACGTCCATCGCCCATGGTCGAGGCGATACGTGTCTCGGGAAGGACCTCGGTATAGGTTCCCCAAAAGTCGAAGCCGAAGCTTTTATCTTTCGCTTCCATCCGAGAGTGAAACTCCCCACCGACTCGCAGGTCATTTGTCGCTTCAGGTGTGTGCCAGTCGTCAGAGGCGGCATTCCACTGTTTGATGTGCTCTGGATCGGTCCAGCACGTCCAGACCGTGTTGAGCGGTGCGTGAACAAGGGTTTCAATCGAGATTGAGGCGCGGGTGTCGGGCATAGAAGTGGAGAAAGAATTATTTCACCGAGCAGTTAAACATCCACTGAACGCCAAATCTGTCAGTGCAGGCGCCAAAGTAGCCACCCCAGTACCCACCCAAGGACATCTCCATCGGGTTTGTTTCAACCTTCCCGCCCTCTGAAAGCTTCGCGAAGAGCTGATCTACCTCGGCACGTGTGTCTGGTTCGAGGTTGATGTAGATATTGTTTCCAAAACGAACCGTGAACCCCATTGATTCAGGTGCATCCGTGCCCATGAGGATGTGTCCTCCAAGAATCGTCAGTTCGACGTGCATGACCAGGTTCTTATCTTCCTCTTCCATGGCAGGCTGACCTTCTTGTGGAGGGACACTTCCCAAGCGCGTAATACCCTCGCCGCCAAATTCCCCTCCAAAAACAGATTTATAAAAATTGAACGCTTCTTCGGTGGAACGCGCGAAATTGAGATAGGTGGTTACGCGGGGCATAAGTGAAAAGTGAGATGAATCTATTGTAATATAACCTACCGCGTAGGCCAGTGTTCGCCAAGCGCGTGGCTGGTTATGGCTCGTCCTACCAACCGCAACGACCGAGCACCCGAAGGTGGTTCATTTTCAAAAATCAGGAATATACTTTATATAGTATATTCCTAAAATGCAGTTTTAGGAGAGAGGGGAGGCAAGGAGTCTTTTAAGAAAGCGTATCAATCCATCGTTCAAAGAGATGTCCTATCTCCGTGAGCTGCAGCGAATCTCTAAACGTGTGTGGCGCGTCTGGCAAAATGTGTAACTCTTTCTTTCCCGGCAGTGCATCGTAGAGGATACGCACATGATCAGGAGGCGTCGACGGGTCTCGTTCACCGACAATCAATAAAACAGGCATGGTGAGGTTGTGCGCATTCGGTAGCAGATCGTACTTTAAGCGGTCGGCAATGTGTGACCAAGGCAATCGCTTGATAACACCTGGTTTAGAATTACTCACTTCTTCTTTCCAGCCTGTTCGTTCCCAAGCTTTAAACCTTTCTTCATCATAAAGATGGTGAGCTTCGACGCTAAGAGCTCCGGATACAAGCGGAGAGATTGGAGCGAGACCTAAGACTTTTTCAGGATGTGCTTCCGCAAATAGCGCCGTGCAGACTCCGCCAAGGCTATGACCACAGAGCACAAATGGCTCTTGATACCATGATTGTGTACTCGCCCAATGAATCACGTCCTCTAAGTCTTGATAGTAGCTGGTGATGCTCGCTTCTTCGTAGATCCCTTCGCTTTCACCGAGCGTGTTCCTGGCATCGAAGCGAACAGTCGTAAAGCCTTTCCCTTTAAACGATTCAGCGAAGCTGATGATCTGCTCTTGTTCTTTGAAGCCGCCTAATCCGTGCATCACAAAAACGAGGCCTCGTTGATTCGATACTTCTTCAATAAGAACGGCGATCTGTTTTCTTGTGCGATTAGCTATGAAGAGCTTAGTCATGTGAGTGATCTGATTCTACCCTTCTGTCTCTTAAAAACAAAAATCCAGCACTGAAGCTGGATTTTTGATGGCGGAGAGGGAGGGATTCGAACCCTCGGTATGGTTTCCCATACGACAGATTTCAAGTCTGTTGCTTTCGACCACTCAGCCACCTCTCCGTGCTCGGCTTATGCTGCTGACCACCCGTTCATCGAGCTGAGCTCGATTCACTTGGGTCTGCAGCATGCCTGCGCCTTTGCTTCGCAAGACAGATCAGGTGAAGCAAAGAATGCTAACGCAGACGGCGGAAGGATAAAAGAAAATAGGGGATTTGTCGAGCAGACCTAAATAGCCGTATGTAGCCTATTCGCTATCTTTGCTGAACTTTTCTCCACGCGCACTTTTTAGCTTTCCAGCAATCCGCTTGTCTTCAATTCGACCCTTGACCACTTGTTCAGGAACTTTGGTCGCAACCCGCTCTTTTGGCTGTTGAAGCGCTTTCCAAATAGCCTCTGCAAAGCGCTCGTAGGCGGTTGCAAGATTTCGGTGAAGGTCCCGTCCGTCGCTACACGTACGCCGGATGTACCCACCCTCGGTTACCTCATTTTTCATTCGTTCAGAAATCAAGGCTTTCTCAGTGTCCGTGAAGCCAGCGCTTTTTTCTGGATACCACACGAGGACGGCTTTTGAGCTTACTTTATTTACATTCTGTCCGCCGGGTCCGCTCGCGCGGGCTGCATCTTTTTCAGCTTCCCGTTCTAATATGGCTCGAATACGAGCTCTTTCCTGAGAAGGATCCTGTTCTCTCGGAGGGGTTGGTGGGATAGAAGGGGCTGCAGGACCTTCGAAAATATTTTTCATATAATGGTAGAGTATCACAAAATCTATTCGTCTCGAAAAGCAGAGCCAGATCTTTTATAGGCCACTTCCGGGCTATTCCTTGATCGACCCTAGGGAAGCTGCTACCATCTCCCAGACCTTCAGCACCCACCACGGAGAGGTACCCAAGAGGCTGAAGGGGCGGGTTTGCTAAACCTGTAGGGGGCCAAAAGCCCCGCGAGGGTTCGAATCCCTCCCTCTCCGCCATACACGAAACCGTCCGAAAGGGCGGTTTCGTGTTTTTAATATTAAAATCTTGACGGATTACCGAGATCGGGTTAGTGTGAATAAACGTTCTACTATATTATTCTTTGATTATGGCTCCTACCAAAAAACCTCGCTATACCTTGAACAAGGTCGCTGCCACGATCAAGCGTCTTCGTACAGAGAAGGACTTGACTCGTGATGAGCTCGCCCGTGAAGCAAAAGTAAACTACAACACGATCATTAAATTGGAATCGGGGGCAAACAAGAATCCAACCGCCAAAACCTTGATTGGACTCTCCAGCGTCTTTGGTTGCACGATTGACGATTTGTTGTCCTAACCGTTATAAGCGCCTGTGGTAAGATGAGCTCGTTAAAACGAGCTCATCTTTGTATCTAACTTTACTTCTGTATGTCTCTAGCCGTCGGCCAAAAAGCTCCTGCCTTCCGCCTGCCTGATCAGGCGGGTGTTGAGCATTCCTTGTCGGACTACGTGGGATCGTGGGTCGTGCTCTATTTCTATCCAAAGGATGATACACCGGGCTGCACGAAAGAGGCCTGTTCATTCCGTGATAACTTGCCCAAGTTCAAGAAGGTGGATGCAGTTATCTTTGGCGTAAGTGTTGACTCGGTCAAAAAGCACGCAAAGTTTGCCGAGAAGTACGAGCTGCCATTTACCTTGCTAGCGGACGAAGAAAAGAAGATGGTGAATGACTACGGTGTTTGGGCGAAAAAGAAATTCATGGGACGTGAATATATGGGAACGATGCGGAATAGCTTCCTGATCGATCCGAAAGGCAAAATCGCCAAGATCTACGAGAGTGTGAAGCCGGAGCTCCACGCGGACGAGCTCCTGGCAGACCTGAAAGAGTTACAAGCGTAATGCTCACGGATCAACAAAAACAAGCATTGCATCAAGCCGCTCAAACCCAGGTGACTGAGGTTTGTTCGCGTTTGGCCGTTAAAAAAGAGGAAGAGGGGAAAGCGCTCGAGAAGTTGCGCGTGTTATTACGTCAATCGGCATCGATTGACCGAATTGCACAGCAGGCGCTGTTACCGATTCGTGAAGCGGCCTATGACCAGGCGGCCCTACTCACAGACGCTCCGTACTTTACGCAGTGTGATCTCTTGTTCCCGGGAGAGACGGAACCGAGAGTCTTCTTCTTCGCGAAGTTCTCTCGCCCGGATGAACAAATCTTTTCTTGGATTTCGCCGGTCGCGTCGATCCGCTATGAGTCGCTGGGAGATGTTTCCTACCGTTTACCAGACGGATCATCGAAACAAGCGAAGTTGGTGCGCAAAGATCAGTTCATGATCGTGAAGCGGAAGATCTTGTTCATGTCGAGCGAGGCGGAGACGTATGCACGCACGTTGGTCTATCAAGATTATTTTAGCAATCGTAAGTCAACCTTCGCCCTGACGGACATCGTCGCGCAGATGGAAAAGGCGCAGGACGCGGTGATTCGTGCGCCCGCTTCGGGGCCGCTGCTCTTGTCTGGTCCAGCTGGATCGGGGAAGACGACGCTCGCCCTGCATCGCTTGGCTTACCTCGCGCAATCGCCAGAGACGGCCGAACGGTTTACGGAGGCTTCCATGTTGGTATTGGTGCAAGACGCCTCCTCACAAGAGTACTTTACGGAATTGCTCCCTTCTCTTGGAATTCATCACGTGGTGATTGAAACCTTCAGCCAGTGGGCGATGTCCGTTTTGCCCTCGCTGGGTTCAGTGACGATTCGTGATACTCATACGTCAAAACGTGAGCAACAGGAATGGTATGAGTGTGAAAAACGTCGTGCGCTCGATCAGATCTTGCCCGTTTTTTCGGCGAAAGATTCGAGTTGGAATTATCTTGAACGTCTGTATGTTCCGCTCCTGTCACCACAGGCGCTCACGCTCTGGCGTGCCCAAAAGGCGGATAAAGCATTAGATCGCTTCGACCTCACTCTTTTGCTCCAGGCCTGGAAGACGCGTCATGGCTCGTTGCTCCGTGAACGAAAGGTGATGGTGCGTGGGACGCGTGGAGTCTTAACCGAGCGGACACGCCAAGACATCCTCCGTTATTCAACGATCGTCTTAGACGAAATTCAGAACTATCTTCCGCATCAAATTACGTTGGTTCGTTCGTGTATTGATCCAAATACGCGCGCGTTGCTCTACGTCGGTGACCTGGCCCAGCAGACACGGATCGGAACGTTGCGCGACTGGAAAGAAGTAGGGGAGACGTTCCTCGAGTCACAACGAGTCCAGCTGCAGACGGTGTATCGCAATAGCCGCCAGATATTAGAATATATCCGAGATCGAGGGTATACCGTCTCTATTCCAGAGCGTGCCGCGACGAATGAACCGGTCCAGGAGCTACCGACGACAAACCTGGAGGAGACTTACAAAAAGCTTGGGGATTGGCTCGGTGCGATCCCACAGGATGAGCGTCTTATTGGTATTATTACGCCAGATGAGATGCTTTTAGCGGAGCTCCAACACCAGCATTTCTCACACCCGAACGTCCGATATCTGACCTTCCAACAGGCGCAGGGAGTCGAATTTTCAGATGTGGCGGTGGTGTATCCCTCGGATTGGCTAAGAATTACCCCGCAGCCAGAGATCCCCGTTGCGTGGCAAGAAGAACAAAAACGTGTGCGATCTGATCTGCTCTACGTAGCCTTTACACGTGCAATGAATCGTTTGTGTGTGATCCAGATCGGGTGAAGGAGAGTATGGATGAGTCTTTGTATATGCTTGTTTGTTTCCTCGCGCTGTGAGTAGGATATAAATATATGAAGCCCTCCTCTAAAGCATCTCTCGCCAGCTTAGTGCTCATGGTAGGTCTCCTTAGGGTT
This sequence comes from uncultured Gammaproteobacteria bacterium, assembly GCA_964582475.1. Taxonomy (GTDB): domain Bacteria; phylum Patescibacteriota; class Patescibacteriia; order 2-12-FULL-60-25; family 2-12-FULL-60-25; genus JAGOTP01. The sequence continues at coordinate 87,474 of CAZOQS010000002.1, forward strand.
GCCTGGTACGCGCAAGCGGCGCATCTTTCACAGAGCTCGGCTGCCTTCTACCCGGGGGATCTTATTCGTGGTTCGCAGACGACCATCTATTATTATGGATCGGATGGTCAGCGCTACGTGTTTCCAAATGAAAAAACCTACTTCACCTGGTATCAAGATTATTCTGGTGTAAAGCGTGTTTCAGATGAAGACCTCGCGCGCCTCCCTCTGGGCAAGACCAACGTCACCTATCGTCCAGGAAAGAAGCTCGTGAAAGTCTCAACGGATACGCGCGTGTATGTGATTGATCGTGGAGGGATTCTACGACATGTCCTGACCGAGGAGCTCGCGCAAACACTCTATGGAACAAGCTGGAGAAGCCAGGTGGATGATATCCCAGATGAGGTGTTTTCGAACTACACCGAGGGTCCACCGATCTCGGTTGCGAGCCAATACATCCCGTCGGATGTGTTAACGCTCACGACACATATTGATCAGGAGAAACGTTTGCCTGAAAAGATCGTCACGATCAATGTTGGCTCCCCAAGTGTTGGTTTTACGCCGCCGACCTTCTCGATAAAATCAGGGATGACGGTTCGTTGGGTGAATACCGATATTCGGCAACATCAAATTGTTGGTGGGGAAGGCTGGACCTCGCCTCTCTTGAATCCAGGAGAGAGCTTTGAACGAACCTTCACTGAAGTAGGTTCCTCAACCTACGGAGACTTAATTCATCGTGCTATGGAAGGAAGCTTGAATATTATAGAGTGAACATTTACAGCGGCGGTGGTAAAGGAAAATATCAAAATATAGTCTGGTCAAAAAGAGTGTCAATGAAGGTAAAATACAGAGAGGGAGTGGATAACTTCCTTGACACTCATTTCTGACGGGGCTACCTTGAATAGGAAGGGAGCGCACAATTGAGAGACACAGTTGAACGCCACACGAGCGAACCAACTGAAACAGAGCAATTGCATTGCATCGCAATAAAAATAGGAAAATAAGCTAATAAAGCAGTAAAATAGAGTAGGTAAGTGTACAATCATTTGAGTGTTCAGAGAGGGTGTGAAGAGTATTACGGAGAGTATTATAAGGGTGTACTGACAATTCTTTCCATCCTCGCTGAGTGCTTAAATCAGGTGATTTAAGGCTCATCCTCATTCCTTGTCCAAATCCCTATATGACACCTAACACTACGCAGCAGACGAATGACGCGAACAAGAAGGGTCAGCAAGGTACTCAACAAGGTAATACTCAAGTACCGTTGAATAACAATCAAAGAGACAAGCAGGATTTGAAGTCGGGTCTTGTGCAGCAGGGTGGGGCCGCAGATCATCATGGAACAGTTGAAGGTCATTCGAGTGAGAACTAGACGTAACACAAAGTAAAAAGAAAACAAAAAAAGGCACCACGAAAAAAACAGAAATAAAAACACAGACAAAAGAACGCAAAAAAGACGAGCGGGAGCTCGTCTTTTTTATTACTGAGATGTTGGTTGAGCGAAGGCTTGTAAGACTCTCTTCCAATCCACCTGATCAATCGGTGCCCCATGATCGCCCTGAATACGCTGATAGGTGAGCGAGCGACCTTGTTGCTGAAGGCGTTCGACGAATGTATCTACGATATGTACAGGTACGAGCTGATCCTGCTCGCCCTGAATGATCCAGAGGGGCAAGGTGGGCCCTGTATCCCAGGAATGGCGCGTGAGGGATTGGTCAATGGCAGGACAGAGTGCAAGAGCCCCTTTAAAGACGGTGTGAGGATCTTTCAATGCGTAAAAAGTTGTCCGTCCGCCAGCTGATGAACCCGCAAGGTAGATTGGAACGTTTGGATGGCGTTGGGTTAATTCTTTCGCGAGATCATTCGCGTCCTGGCCACCTCCCGCACCAAAGTCACTCAAGGAAGGGGTTACGTAGAGATAAGAGAGGTCGGTTTTGAGAATCTGCTTCAAGCGCTTGAAGCTGTCTTTGTAGGTTCCATCGAGGGTGCCTTGTTCGAGTCCACCTCCAGCTCCGTGAAGGTAGATCACAATGCCTTTGACCTCGGCGGTTGGGAAGAAGAGGAAGTAGGGAAGTGATTTGCCGCTGCTTGTAGAGTAAAACCATTTTTTGCCCAAAAGAGAATGGACCTCGCTTGGAAGGTTATCGAGTGTCTCGAAGCGTGTGTGCTTTTGGATTGTGGCAGCGTTACAATCCTCCCGCTCTTCGGGAATGCGGAATAAAGCCGAACAACTTTTAGGATCTACCATTGAAGCGTACGCAAACAAGCATTGTTTTTGCGGCCAATAGTGGAAGCGATCTGGGACATTTGGTCCGTCTTTCTGGCTGGAGATATAGAGAACCTTACCGGAGGTGTCTCGACGGTAGGGGAGAAAGATATCAGGTAGTGTCTGGCAGAGTTCTGGTTTTTGTTCTCGTAACACTTGTTCGGTGATCTGCTGATACGTAGTCTTCATCTTAGCGTACTGTTCTTGATCCAACCGATCCTCACGGGGGGAGATCGTGAGTGTAGGATTGAACATGCGGGGAGCAGTCGTCGGAGTCGAAGGTGTTATTTGCTGTAGTCGCAGGAACCTCACGAGGCCGTAGCAGCTACCGGCAATCAAGCCTAAAAGAAGGAGCGCTCTGAATCTTCGACGGAGAATGAGGGAAGAAGGTGTCACGTGCCAAGTATACCAAAACGAAAACTCAGCCCGTTTAGAGCTGAGTTTTCTGTGGTGCACCCAATACGATTCGAACGTATGACCTCTTCCTTCGCAGGGAAGCGCTCTATCCAGCTGAGCTATGGGTGCAATTGGGCTGTTAGATCCGTAATAGCCGCCCAAGAATATCAGAGCCTGACTCAGTTTGCAAGTCGGTATTTTCCTTTAAATAGGCCTTTAAATGCTCACGAATTTCAACCGGATCCTGGTCTTCCAGGGAGATTCGGAGTTTTGGCTTGGTAAGGTGTTTTGTTTCAATGTAGAGCGTACTGACGTAGGGAGGCTCGTAGATGATCGAGAAGGTCGTCAAATCACGATAGAGATAGAGCGTTCCATCGAAAACGACGCCGACATCTCCAAGTTGAGCTAATACGATAGGTGCTTCTTCGTTCCCGGCCAAAATTAAGATGATGGCGCAGAGCAGGACTAAGAAGGCGAACAAGAAATTGCTCGTCATGACGGCGTAGGAAACAAGCAAGATGGTTCCGGCAGTGAGCGCGAAATACCAGCGGGGACCACGTTGGTAGGTTGGATACAGAGGCGTTTCCCAAACAAAATGGTCTTGGCCTTGGACCAGCAACTCTTGAACGGAAGGATCGTACGTCACCATATGCGAAAGATGAAACCAGTATAGCACGCGTCTCCGCTCGACGAAACCTGTTCTACTTCTGTACGATACAGCGAGTGGGTTGTCCTATGCTTGATCGACTGCTTTTGCTTGAAAAAGTTCCTGGAGTCACGCGTTCCATTGTGAATGCGTTTCTTCTGTTAGGGATGAGGACGGTTCAGGATGTGCTGCTGACGCCACCCCGTCGCTATGAGGACTACACGAAGCGTTCGACGCTGAAAGACGCGAAGGATGGGGAGGCGGCGACATTTGAAGTGGAAGTTGTTTCCGCCGCACGACGGCCAACGGGGCGACGTGGATTTACGGTCATCCAAGCACGTATCACGGATGGAACAGCAACAGCGCGCTGTGATTTCTTTAATCAGCCTTGGTTATTAAAGGACTGGAAAGCGGGACGACGGCTGCGTTTGGCGGCCGCACCAGTCAAGGACTCGCTCTATGGCTTACAGTTTCGGAACCCAGCGTGGGAGGCAGCCGATAAGCCTGAGGTGATCTCAGGGAAGATTCTCCCCGTCTATCGCCTGACCGAATCCATTAGTCAGAAAGTCTATCGACGAACGGTGGAAATGCTGTTGCAGGAAGGGGTTGCTTGGCCAGAAGCGGATGAAGGGGATCATATCTGCCAACAAGAAGGGCTACCTGTGATTGCTGTGGCGGTTCAGTTGATTCACGCGCCTAAGGTGCTGACAGAGGTGGAAGAAGGGCGTCGTCGCTTGGCGTTTGAAGAATTGCTTGTCTATCAATTGGCGCTGACGCAAATGCGAGAGGGAGAGGTGCGTACACCGGCTCCAGCTATTCCATTTGATGAGCATTTTGCCAAGCAATTTGCGAGCTCGTTGCCCTTTCAGCTGACGGATGACCAGCGGAAGGCGGTCTGGGGCTGTGTTCAAGATTTGGAAAAGCCAGAACCGATGCGCCGTTTGTTGCAGGGGGATGTAGGGTCAGGGAAAACAGCGGTTGCTGCCTTTTTGGCAGCGCTCTGTCAGCGTGCGGGGCGGTCGAGTGCGATTTTGGCACCGACGGACCTGTTGGCAAAGCAGCATGCAGCGACGCTGCGGCGTCTGTTTGCTCCGTGGCATATTCCGCTGCTGTTACTGACGCGTACCGAACAGACGTGGTCATTCGATCGAGAGGAGCGGACGATTACCTGGAAGGAATTGCCCAAGATCTATGCCGAGGGGCCGATCGTGGTCGTTGGAACGCACGCGTTGCTCTACGGTCAACAGCGACTACCGCTGGATTTGGGCTTTGCTGTGGTAGATGAACAGCATCGTTTCGGTGTCGCACAGCGTGAGAAGCTTTCAAAAGCCGTGGACACAGATGGCTGTATCCCACATTTCCTCTCGATGACCGCGACACCCATTCCGCGTTCGTTGGCGCTCATGCTGTATGGAGACGTGGAGCTGTCGTTTTTGAAACAAAAACCAGCGGGAAGATTGCCGATTCACACGATGGTCTGTATTGCCGAAGCGCGGGCTGAGGCGTATCGAGCCGTGCGTCAGGCGGCGGCACGTGGAGAGCGGACGTATGTCGTCTGCCCGTTGATTGATCCATCAGAAACGCTCCAAGTTGCGTCCGCGGAAGAAGAGGCGAAGCGTTTGAAGGCGGGACCACTCGCGGGTTTGCGAATCGGACTGGTTCATGGGAAGCAAAAAGCTGCCGACAAAGAGCAAGCGATGAAGGCGTTTGCTGCGGGAGAATTGGATGTCCTTGTAGCAACGTCTGTAATTGAAGTGGGGGTCGATGTCCCGCAGGCGACGGTCATTCTGATCGAGGCGGCCGAGCGCTTTGGGTTGGCGCAGCTCCACCAGTTGCGTGGCCGGGTGGGACGGTCAGCGCTTCAGAGTCACTGCTTTCTGCTAACGGATAGTCTAGAAGAAGAGGCGAATGAGCGTCTGCAGTTACTGCAAAAGACCCAGGATGGGTTTGAGTTAGCCGACGAAGATTTGAAACGACGTGGAGCAGGCTCGCTGCTTGGAACAGAGCAAAGCGGCGAAGGAAGCGGATTTAAAGCGGCAACCTATGAAGATCTCACCTTTTTGCCGCGGGTTCGTGAGCTGGTGAAGGCGATTTTGCATGACGATGGGGGATTGGGACGATTTCCCCGCTGGAAGGAGAAGGTGGAAGAGTTGCAGGACACGACGCATTTGGAATAGTCCCTGGAGTTTGTTTTTTCACGTACTACCACCGTCGTAGTTCTTCCACGGCCTCCTTTACCGTTTTGCAGCGAATCACTTTCAACGCACTTTGTTTGATTTCTGTTTCTTCGTCGGCACGCAGATGCGCGGGGACAACGACGGTTGTGAAGCCGAGACGCTGAGCTTCTTTAAAGCGGAGCTTGCCACCAGGGACGGCGCGTAACTCTCCGGCTAGACCAATTTCACCCCAGGCAGCGACAGTTGCTGGAATTGCGATGTCTTGTTTGGCGGAAGCGAGGGCGAGGGCGAGTGGGAGATCGAGCGCGGCATCACTTGAGCTGAGGCCACCGACCAGGTTGGCGAACACATCCTGATCACCGAATCCTAGACCGCACCGTCGCGCGAGCACGGCGAGAAGTAGGTTTAATCGATTCGCATCGAGTCCGCTGACACGGCGCATAGGGGTGGCATAGCCAGCAGGGCTTACGAGGCTCTGGATCTCCACGAAGAGGGGACGAGAGCCGTGTAAAAAAGAACCCGCGATGGTCCCAGGGATGCCGCGTGGGCGATCTGCAAGAAAGACGGCGCTTGCATCCGGAATCTCCTTGAGACCCGTCTCATCCATTTCTAAAAAGACACTTTCTTCCGTATTTCCAAAACGATGCTTCAGTGGATGCAAAATACGCGACATTTGAGCACGATCACCTTCCATCATGAGTACTGTGTCGACCAAGTGCTCGAGGAGGCGTGGACCAGCGAGATCGCCATCTTTCGTGACTTGGCCCACCAAAATAACAGCACAGCTGTGCGCCTTGGCTTGTTCATGAATAAAGGCGGCTGCCGCTTTCATTTGGGTTGGGTTGCCTGGTTCGCCTGGGACATCGCTCGCGCGTAGGCTTTGAATGGAATCGATGATTGTTAGGTCAGGGCGTTTCTGGGCAATCGTGGCGGCGATGCTGGCCGCGTCTGTCGCATCGAGAAAATGAAGGAGTTCCGGCAATGCGGTTGGCTGTAAGCGGCTGAGACGTCCGGAGACCTGGCTGGGGGATTCTTCGCCGGTGACGTAGAGAATAGACTTTCCTTGGTTCGCGAGATCGAGCGCGAGTTGGGCGAGAAGCGTCGATTTTCCAATACCAGGCTCACCGCCGAGAAGCGTCACGGAACCAGGGACAAACCCACCAGAAAGAACGCGTTTCCAGAACGCGATGGAGGGAAGGATATGGGTTCCGTGACTGGCGCTTGTGAGCGAAGAGAAGGCGGCGGTCTGGAGAGCGCGACCAGAGGGGGCCCGCCTAGCAACGCCAGGAGCGGCCATAACGACCGCTCCTTCATCCATCGCTTTGACGGTGCCCCAAGCCTGACATTCGGGGCACTGACCGGACCATTTTAAGAGTTGCGCATCGCACTTGGTGCAGTTGAACTGAGGAGCAGGTTTACCTTTGGCCATATCCCTCTCAGAGTAGCTTACTTCTAGTTTCCGTAGAAGGCGCTGAAAGCATAGTGCGTCATGTGATAGACGCTCGCTTTGTGCCCGTAGACGGTTTCAAACGACACGATTTGTTTACCGTCGACCCGTTTTCCGTAACACGCATTACATCGACGCTGATTGTACCCAGGAGCGGATGGTTCGACGGGGGCTGTTTCCATCGGACATTTATTTTCGACGTAGGCCGGGCATGCCATGCGGGGAAGTTCCCACTGCGTACGGATTAACTCGTAGCGGCGACGGCTGAGCTGGGTTGGCTGACCGCTGACAGACGCCATTCCCATCCCATCCGACAAACTCTTGAAGTCAGGATTGAAGAGGAGCGCGACGCCGGGAGGAGTGACAAAGTTTCCTGGACGGAAGTTCCCATCGCTCATGCAACCATCGTATGCAACGACCCCGATGACACGCTTGCCTCCCAGCGTTGGGACAAGGGCTTGCCTTAAGACAGGGTCGTCAGGTCCTTGGCAGGTGGCGGCGCTGTGTCCGCCGATAACCACGTCTTCGATATCGCTTTCTTGGAAGCCAGGAACATTCGCGGTAATCGCGCGAACGGTCTCTGTGTAGAAGCCTGCGAGATTAAACCGATTCATATAGGAACGGCCGTTTCCATTTACGTAGTAGGGGGCCGCGACAATCACGTTCTTCGAGCCAGCGACTTGGTTCATGGCACGGTTAACGGAGGCGATCCAGCTGCTGCTATCGGCAGCTGCTTGCGCGGCGAGAACACCATGGCTATTTAACCCATGAATGAAGATGTAGAGGTGAACACGTGGGCGCGTCGTGGCGCGGAACGCGGTGCTAAAGCGCTGTGGGAAAAAGAGCTGTGAAGGGCTCGTACGGTCCCAACCAGCATCCCCACTCGGAGGTTGATAGAAGAAGCCGACACGTGTTACTTCTCCGGTCGTTGCGCGCTGCGTGACATCGCCCGCATTTGAAACCGAGCCTCCACCGACGCCATTTCCGTTTCCACCATCGCTGGCCGTGTTACAGGGCCGAATAGTTGCTCCGTTTGGGATGATGGCCGTCAAACTCACGGAATGTCGATCGGGATGCGCTTCTTGCATCCCACTGCGAATTTCGTCTGCAGAAATAAACATCCCACCGGCACGACCACCCCCACCGACGTCCCAGATCTTAAACCAGCGGCCGTCTTGAGAAACTCCATGAATGACCATGAAGTGAGCTCCTCCGCGGTGGTCCGGATCCGACATGTTTCGGAACTTCAGTTTGCAGTGATGACAGTAAAAAACGAGAGGAGTACCTGAACGGATAAGCTGCGCGGCACGGGCAGGGTCGCGGAACGACTCCTTACGGAATCCATCTATTGCCATAAAACCATCGCCTGTCGTTACGGCAGAGCCTCCTCGACCCGCATTTCCGCGTTCGACCGCCCGTCTGGCTGCATCAATCGGATCGTACAAATGGGTTCCAACGCGGGCTTGTAAGCTGCTTAAAATACGCTGACCGCGAGGATGCTGGTTGAGGGGAACGAGTTCGTTTCCGTTCCACATCTTCACATTCTGAGCGAGCGCTGCATCGCCAGGATTGCTGACCTGTACGCCATAGTAGGCCATGATTTCGGCAAAAGCTGTGATCCCACAGCCGCCATTTTTGATGGTTTGCGTACAGCCGTTCACGATGGGCTGGTTAAAACCCGTTCCATCGCGTCCATCGCCTTTGCAGGGATTGTTGGACTCGTTTTGAGTGAGGTTTGGTCCGTAGCTCAAGTTGCCCCACGGAGCACTGCCTTGATAGTAACGTCCACGGAGCGGCAGGGTCTGAAACGCCACCCCTTCGATCGTCTCACTCCTTCCACTGCTTCCCGCTCCGCCTCCACAGGTGGAGGCTTCACCGGAGACGTTTTCAAACCCGTTATGGGCGGGATTGCCGGTGAAGGCATCTGTCTGGATTGGGACTTCGGCTTGAATGTACTGGACGCGAATCGGATTCATTTCGACCAGCTTCGGATTGATCGTCTTCAAGATCAAAAAACTGGTCAGAAGGACCACTAGGCCGATGAACGCATCTTGAATGATCGTTTTTCCATCAGAGACACCCGGAGCAGAAGCGGAGAGCATGTAGCGAAACCCTCCGTACACAATCATGATGGCTGCCAAAATCGCCCCTAATCCAACGGATAGGCGATAAATACCGGAGATGTATTGGGCGAGATAGGGGATGGAAACCTCTCCACCCTCTTGTGTCGCGGGCGTAAAGCGAACTCCCGGGATTGGGACCGCGGGGTTTGGAGGGATGGGGGTAAACGGACGTTGCTCGGCCGCCTGTGGTCCGCTCGGGATCGCCTCGTCTGCCGGGCTTTGTACGGTTGTTGTTGGCGGAGTGGTCGGAGGTGTCGCGGGTGGATTAGCAAGAGCGACTCCCGGAGTGACGAGACTCCCTATGATAAGCACCAATGCAAGAAGGGAGGCGGCTTTTGAAAAAAAAGGAAGAGAACGCTGCATAGATTAGCGAGTCGCAGCGCGTGCGTTTACAAGTTGTCCGATGATATCGGCGAGTTCCTGAGCTTCTACGAAACCGCTAATGACCTGATTTCCAACAAACAGGGTTGGGGTGTTTGTGATTCCGGAGGAGCGAGCCAATGCGATCTCTGCTCTCAACGCATTCGCGTGCTTGTTGCTATCTACACAAGCCTCAAAGGTACCCATTTCAAGCCCAGCGGATTGGGCAGCGCTTGAAACGCCCTTTCGATTCAGCTTCGCGGTTGCAAACAACGCGTCATGCATTTCCCAGAACTTCCCTTGATCTTGCGCGCAGCGAGCCGCAAGTGAGGGGAGAAGACCGTCCGCTTGGTCTGCGTTCAGTGGAAGATCGCGCCAGACGAGTCGGGCTTGTGTCGGGAAGGCCTGCATCGCTTGGCGAATTTCCGGCTCGATCAAACGACAGTATAAGCAATTATAATCAGCAAATTGCACAACGACCAACGAAGCGGTGCTTGTGCTTCCACGCGAAGGGTCAAATGAGCGGATGGGAGGAAGCTTGATCTCATTTGGAAGGCCCGCTTCGAGACGAGCGATTTCTGCTTCGGCCGTTCTTGGATCGAGGAAACTCCCATACTCTATCAGACGACTCCAGATAAACAGTCCAATGAGGAGGATAAAAAATCCCCCTAAGGCGATCAGAGAACGAAGGTGCGAACGATTCATGGGAGAAGTATATCAGATAATTAGAACATGAGCTGAGTCACTAATTCCCCAATGATAGGCCCTAAGTACGATGCCCCTAAGACAATGCCGGCGACAACGAGAATGATCGCTGCAACCATTCCAATCACCGGCAGGAGATAGATGGTCGCAACCAGGTTGACGGTCGCCGCAATGATGACGTCAATCATGTCTAGATACTTTGTTCCGGGATTTTCCGCACGCTCTTTAGGTGAGCGATATCCAAAATACAAGATACGGGAGTTGATGTACCGATTCGCGGCCGTAATATTTGCTTTGGGAGCGGCCCAGACGAGTCCAAGTCCTGAGCCTGCGCTAAGGAGGGTTGTGATCCTTCCGCCGAGCTCCTCTACCTGTTTTTTTGAAACACCGACTTTATGGAGTGCGTCATTTCCTAATTTTTCAGCATCATCAGAAAGGGCAATCTCTTTTTTTCTTCTCTCATTCGCATCCTGTATTCTGGCTAGTTCCTGTTGTTGTTTCAGTAATAGAGCTGTACGTTTTGCTAGTTGAGCGGTACTCGCTTTCGGTCTATTTGGGTTTTGACCCGGTTCTTGCGAGTTCTGCTCTTCAGCGGAATCTGAATTCTGTGTTCCTGAAGCGTCAGACGAGTTGAATTGTTTTCCTCGTTGAGCGGCGAGGGCTTGCTCCTCGCGAAACCGCTCATTTTTTTGTTTGTAATCATCAGCTGGCCCATCGGCGTCTTCTGGTGCCTCGTCATACATGGATCCGCTTGGAAGCCGTTGGTTCATGTTCGCCGCATCTAGTACAGAGGGCTGATAGGATTCATTTTGCTCGCCTGATTGCTGTTCGTCTTGTTGAGCGTCAGCCTGCTGGTTGCGCGCAAGATCTCCCACCATTCTCGCTTGACGAGCTGCTTTTGTTGGTTCAGTTCGGCTCGAAGAAAAGGTGATTTGGTTATTCGTTGGGAGGCCTTGATCTGAATAGCCGCCTCGGGGAGTTGTTGGTGCAGGGGGAGGCGTGGAGCTTCCTGACGTTGAACGCCCACCCGACGGCCGCGGAGGAGGTGTATCCGGAAAACGCCGCCCCATGGAGGACGGTGATTTCGGGCTACCGGAGGAGACAGAGGGCATACACAAAAGAGCAAGCGCTGCTTGCTCCTCAGTGTACTCGAAATGCGTGTTCGTGACGAGTTAGGCGTTCACGATGTGAGGCTTACCTTGTTTGACTTGGATTTTCCAATTTTTCTTCGAGGTGGTCTTGAGTAGTGCCGCGGCGATCAAGGGGAGAATGTCCTTCTCGACGACGCGTCGTGCGGAACGCCCACCTTCATCAGCACTCTTGGCTTGATTCGTCAGCCAGGTAAAGACTTCCTGAGAGACGCGGTAGTTGATCTCGTGCGATTCCTTGGCGCGTTCGAGAATGATTTGGGTTTCACGTCGGACGAGGGATTCGATCGCATCCTTCGTGAGTGGGTTGAAGACAACTACGCGATCAAAACGATTCAGGAGTTCTGGACGGAAACGGTCTTTCAGCTGCTCTTGGACGCGGGCTTCGAACGAGTCAGCGCTGGCTGCATCCCCAAAGCCAAGCGAACCACGCTTCAGAAGATCTGCGCCCGCATTGCTCGTCACGACCACGTACGCATTCCGTAGCGAGACGCTCTTGCCCGTTCCATCGGTCAGTTGGCCTTCTTCCAAGATCTGAAGCAAGAGATGCTGGACATCTGGATGCGCTTTCTCAAACTCATCGAGCAGAAGCACGCTGTTTGGACGCTTACGCAAAGTGTCCGTCAGACGGTTCTGTTCACGGTAGCCCACGTAGCCAGCAGGGGAGCCGAGGAGTTTGGAAACCGTGTGGGCTTCGGAGAACTCCGACATATCAAGCCGATGCAAGGCATCTTCTTTGCCGAAGAGCTCTTTTGCGAGAACACGGGCAAGTTCTGTTTTTCCAACGCCCGAAGGACCGACAAACAGGAAGCTCGCCTTTGGACGACGTGGATCGGACAGACCTAAACGGGCACGCTGGACGGCTTCAGATACGGCTTGTACCGCTTTTTCTTGTCCCAAAACAGCTGTCTTCAGACGACCTTCTAGTCCACGCAGAGCTTCCCGTTCGGCTAACAAGATAGAGGTCAGCGGTACACGGGAGAGACGAGAGACGACAGACGCGATGTCTGACGCTTGGACGACGGTAGGTTGGACCTTCATCTTTGACTTGCCTTTGATCGGTTTCGTTTCTGTTCGACGGTTATTGACGTGGGCGGCAGCCTCATCCAGCAAGTCGATCGCCTTGTCTGGGAAAAAGCGATCGGTCAGGTAGCGTTCACCTAAGCGTACCGCAGCATCCAGGGCTTCGGCGTGGTAGCTGACATTGTGGTGTTTCTCGTAGCGACTCTTCAAGCCATTCAAAATCTGACGTGTGGCTTCCTTGGTTGGCTCAGGTACGTCTACGGGTTGGTAGCGACGTTCAAGCGCGGCATCTGGTTCGATGAATTTCTTATATTCATTCCAAGTCGTTGCACCGATACAGCGGACTTCGCCACGCGCCAGAGCAGGCTTCAGCATGTTCGCCGCATCCATCGAGCCGGAAGTGGACCCCGCACCTACGATTGTATGAATCTCATCAATGAAGAGAATCACACTTGGGTCTTCCTTCGCTTCGTCGATGAGTTGTTTCAAGCGCGCCTCAAACTCACCGCGGTACATCGTGCCAGCGATTAAGAGAGCGAGATCGATCGCGAACAGACGCTTGCCTTTGAGGGCAGGCGGGACATCTCCTTTAGCTAAGAGCTTCGCGAGGCCTTCTGCGATCGCGGTTTTTCCGACACCAGGCTCGCCCAAGAGAATTGGGTTGTTCTTGGTACGGCGACACAGGATTTCCGTCACGCGGCTAATCTCTTGTTCACGGCCAATGACCGGGTCGAGCAAATCGGCGTGCTTTGGATCGGAGAGTTCACGGGCGAAAATCTCGAGGGCTTTTGGTTTCTTTTCTTTGGCACGGTGGGTTGTTCCATCCGCTTCTTCGGGGGCGCCTTCTTCTTGGTCCTGTTCCTGGTCTAGACGCTTCGCGACGTCAGGGAAGCGGGAGGTCGACTTCAAGACATTGACCACCTGTCCACGGAGGACGATGGCGCTCACGTTCTGCGCACGGAAAAAAGCGCTCAAGCTTTCGATCGGGAGATCGAGCAACGCAAAGAGGAGGTGTTCCGTTCCAATGTATTTATGCTCATGGAAATGGGCGGTGAGGACGCTCTTCTCAAGAATATGCTTCACGTCCTGGGACAGGTCGAGCGCGATCGAACCGGCTTTGCCTGAGCCGGACGTCAGCTTGGTCCCGGTGAAATGCTGCTCGGCTTGTTCGCGTGAGACGCCGGCTTTGGTCAGGAGTTCGCCGCCGATACAGCCACGTTCTTGGAGCAAGCCAATCAATAGATCGCCCGCTTCGAGCGTTCCACGGCCTTGCTGTAACGCAAAGGAGAGGGACTTTTGCAGTACCTCCTTCAGGTGGTTGGTGAAACGGGTAATGAGTTCAGCTTGAAACATACGGGTTAGGAAATCGTGCGCAGACGTTTAATGCGATCTTCAACCGGGGGGTGGGTGGAGAAGAGGCCGCTGATGCTGTGGCTAATCGAGTGAGAAGAGCCTTTCGGATCGGAGATCCAGAGGTGGGCGGTGGCGGTTGAGCTCCGGGCCACAGATGTGCCGGAGGCCTGGATCTTTTCTAGGGCACGAGCCAGGCCTTCTGGGTAGCGTGTCAGCAACGCGCCGCTGGCGTCAGCGAGGTATTCTCGTTGGCGGCTGATGGCGAGCTTGATCAGCTGGCCGATAATAGGGGACAGGATGATAAAGACGATCCCGGCGATCATCAGGATCTGGCCCAAATTGCCGCGATCTTCACGACTGCTTCGTCGACCAAAGAATGCGCCGCGGAACATCCAGTCTCCGAAGAGGCTGAGGACACCGACGAGCACAGCGGCGAGTAGCATCACTTTTGTGTCTTCATTTTTTACGTGGGAGAGCTCGTGAGCGATGACGCCTTCAAGCTCTTCGTTCTCAAGTGCTTGGACGAGACCCGTGGTCAGGGCGATCGACGCGTGTTTGGGGTCACGACCCGTCGCGAAGGCGTTGAGCGCGTTTTCCTGGATCAGGTAGATTCGAGGCAGGGGTTGACCAGAGGCGATCGAGAGATTCTCAACCAGGTTCCAAATATACGGATTCTCTTCCCGTGTTTTGATCTCAATAGCTCCCGTCGATGAAAGAACCAGCTTGTCGCCGAAGAACCAACTGAAGGCGGTGTACCCAAGCGATACAATGAGCGCGAGGAATAAACCGCCCATTCCGGAGCCGTTCACATAGCCATAGGCATAGCCTGCGCCTGCACAGACGCCGACGAACAAGGCGATGAGGAGCGCGCTCTTTCTTTGGTTGGAGGCAATTTGGTTATACATCGAGCCTGAGAAGAAGAGAGGGAATTAAAATTGGACGGTTGGATTGACGCGTTCGGTTTCGTTTTCGATCTCGAAGAAGCTACGGGCGGTGAAGCCTAACTTGTTCGCGATCATGTTGGTTGGGAAGACCTGGAGTTTGGTGTTGAAGTCGCGGACCATGCCGTTGTAGAAGCGACGAGCGGCTTGGATCTTATTTTCTGTGTCGGAGAGTTCGTCCTGAAGCTTCAAGAAGTTCTCGTTAGCTTTGAGTTCTGGGTAGGCTTCACTCACGGCGAACAAGGTCTTCAAGGTACCGGTCAACATGTTCTCAGCTTGCTCACGGTCGGCAGGTGTCTTGGCGCCCATAGCGGCACTGCGGGCGGCGGACACATTTTCGAAGACCTTCGATTCGTGCGCGGCGTAGCCCTTCACGGTATTGATCAGGTTAGGGATCAAATCGTAACGGCGTTTAAGCTGAACATCGATATCGGACCAGCCTTCTTCCACCTGGTTACGCAAACGAATCAGACCGTTGTAGGCACTCATCACCCACAGACCAATAAGGACGATGGCACCGAGTAGAATCCAAAGGAGTATCATAGTACTGTTATCATACCTATATATGGCCCACCCGTCATCCCCATTTAAGTCCTACGATATCCGTGGGCTAGTTGGAACAGAAATCGATCCCTCGTTTGCCGAAAAACTAGCCTGCGCCTTGGCGGAGGTTGTCCGGCCAAAGACGGCTTTGGTCGGGTTCGATATGCGAGAGTCTTCCCCAGTCTTCGCCGAGCGTCTGATCCGCGTCCTCCGGGCGAAGGGGATCGACTGTCTGGACATCGGGCTTTGTACAACAACTGTGTTCTATGCTGCATTAACACAAAATCCGGAGGTAGACTTGGGAGTCATGATCACGGCGTCCCATAATCCATCGGCCTATAATGGCTTTAAATTGTGCCGCAAACAGGCCGTTCCAATCGGATTCGGCTCAGGAATGGAAGAGATTCGAGATGCCTTTGTGAGTAATGAACAAGAATATAGTTCATTTGTGAACTTGATCCCGTCGGCTGAGGCGGAACTGGCAGGGACCTACCAAAAGATTGAAACAGCTCTGGAGCGGTATCTGACGGCGGTGGTCGAACGGCTCCCGGATCAAGGAGCCGCACTCAAGGCCTTACCCCCTCGGTCCCTGAAGATTGTGATTGATGCCGGAAACGGGATGGCGGGGTTTAGCCTCCCTTCCTTGTGTGCACGGTTCCCGGCTTTCGACGTCATTCCCCTCTATTGGGAGCTGGATGGGACTTTTCCGAACCACGAAGCCAATCCACTGAATACCTCAACGCTGGTTGAGCTTCAGAAGCGAGTGATCGCCGAGGGGGCGCTCGCCGGTTTCGCCTTCGATGGTGATGGAGACCGAATCGGAGTCGTGGATGAGACGGGCGAGATCGTCCCTGGAGATATGCTGACCGCCTTGCTCGCAAAAGAGTTATTACCCTCAGCGCCGGGTAGCTTGGTCTTCTACGATCTCCGTTGTTCTTGGTCTGTCCCGGAAGCAATTCGTGAAGCGGGTGGCAAAGCCGAACTCTGTCGGGTTGGGCATGCGCATATCAAGAAACAGATGCGGGAGGCTGGAGCGCTCTTCGCAGGCGAGCTCTCAATGCATTTCTATTTTTCCCAGTTTGCAAACTGCGAGGCGAGCGAATACGCCTTGCTTCTGCTCTTAGGCTTGCTCCAAAAATCGAGTCGGCCACTTTCAACCCTGTGGAAGCCACTTCGTCGGTACCATCACTCAGGCGAGAAGAATTATCATCTGGTAGAACCGGCTGCTTCTGTCTTAGAACGTATTCGTTCAACCTATGCCGCTCGGGCGAGTGCGGTGAGCACGATTGACGGTCTGCGTTACGAGTTTTGTGACCCAGCTCAGCCCGAAAAGGACTGGTGGTTTAGTGTGCGTACCTCGAACACCGAACCGCTCATCCGTTTAAACTTAGAGGCCCGTACCAAAGAGGTGATGCAGGAGAAGATCACCGAGCTTGAATGTGCTATTATAGGCGAGAATGGCGCAGCCCCTTCGACTCACGAGCACGGCTCGACTCGCTAGACCCACGTTTCGCCCACGCGAAACGATTCTTCCGTTTTCTGGGCGTATTCGAGTCGTTCAGGTCGGTTGCGTCTTGCTGGCGTTATTGTTAGCCGCGCGTTTCTTTCAGCTCCAGGTAATGGAACATGCGGTCTATCAGCTCTTGGCGTCCGATCAGCACGACATGAAGGCGTCGCTGGAACCAAGTCGCGGAACGATTTATGTGCGTGATCAGTGGGACCAGAAGCTCTATCCGATTGCCAAAGATCGACCATCCTGGAACCTGTTCGCCGCTCCACGCGAAATGAAGGATAAGAGCGTGGTCGCCGAAGAAGTGGGTCTTTTGCTCGGTCAGCCGAAGGAGGAGTTGTTGGCGCGTTTTACCGCGGCGAGTAGTTCGGCGTATTTGCCGCTGGCGAAAGACATCCCCTTT
Organism: uncultured Gammaproteobacteria bacterium; assembly: GCA_964582475.1. Lineage (GTDB taxonomy): Bacteria > Patescibacteriota > Patescibacteriia > 2-12-FULL-60-25 > 2-12-FULL-60-25 > JAGOTP01. The sequence continues at coordinate 104,494 of CAZOQS010000002.1, forward strand.
GAGAATGTCGAAAAGATTCGCGAGAAAAAGATTCGCGGGGTTTGGATTGCTCGCGGCTCGGCTCGTCTCTATCCAGAAACAGGGATGGGGGGACAGTTGATTGGTTATACGGTGGTAAATGACGACAACGTTCGCGAAGGTCGGTATGGGATTGAGAGTTATGAAAACGTTGCCTTGGCGGGAGAGCCGGGGATGATCGAAGGGGAGCGGGATGCGCTTGGTCGGCGCTTAGCCTTTGGTCAGGCGACCGTGAAGCAGCCAAAGAATGGAGCGGATATCGTGTTGACGATCGATCGGAGCATTCAGCAGTTTCTCTGTACGAAGATGGAAGAGGCGGTGAAACGCTTCGATGCTGAGTCGGCGACATCGGTTGTCCTGAATCCAGAAACTGGAGCCGTGCTTGGAATGTGCTCCTTCCCAAACTTCCTGCCGGGTGACGTGGGCAAGATCAAAGACATTAGTCTTCTGAATAATCCCGCAACCTTCACCCCGTATGAGCCGGGTTCGATCTTTAAGGCCTTCACCATGGCGGCCGGAATCGAGTCCGGGAAGATTAGCCCGCAGACACTCTACGTGGATAAAGGGGTAGAGGAGATCGACAACTTCAAGATCCGGAACTCGGACAAGCTCGCGCACGGAACGCAGTCGATGATTAAGGTATTAGAGATGTCTTTGAATACGGGTACAATTTTTGTTCAACGCTTAGTGGGCCGTGAAAACTTCCGTGATTACGTAAAACGCTTTGGGTTTGGCGAGAAGACGGGCATTGAGCTTCCCTCAGAAACGAAAGGAACGATTGTGAGCTTAGATAAGAAGGGAGCGATCTTTGCCGCGACCGCTTCATTCGGACAGGGGATTACGACAACGCCGCTCCAGCTCGTAGCAGGTTATGCCGCGCTCGCAAATAACGGCACGCTCATGAAGCCGTACATCGTTCAGGAAATCATTCAGGACGGCGTCAGTACGAAAACCAAACCGCAGCCGGTGCGTGAAGTTGTGAGCTCTCGGACGGCGAGACTCGTCACCGGGATGCTCGTAAACGTCGTTGAAAAGGGCCACGGAAAACGGGCAGGTGTTCCTGGATATTATGTTGCGGGAAAGACAGGGACGGCCCAGGTTCCAAACCCAAGAGGAGGTGGCTACTTGCCGCCCGATGTCACGATTGGGTCGTTCGCGGGCTATGCTCCAGCCGACCATCCGAAGTTTGCGATGATCGTGAAGGTGGAAAAGCCAAAGACGGTCCAATATGCCGAATCATCCGCCGCCCCTATTTTTGGCGAGGTTGCACAGTTCTTAATGACCTATTTCCAGATCGAGCCAGAACGTCCGTTGCCGAAAACCCCCTAATTTTCTACGATAGGTATCTATGAGCCTCCAGACATCCCTCGAACGCTGGTTGGGACAGCAGGCAAAAAAGGTGTTACAGCGAGAACGCCCCTTTGTTATCACGGTGAGCGGGGCGGTAGGGAAGACCACGACGAAGCGCGCGATTGGAGCGATGCTGGCCTGTCATGACCACAGCGCACCGTTTCGCGTCTCTCCAAAAAGCTACAACAACGAACTCGGCGTTCCGCTCACGGTCTTTGGCCACGACGCCCCAAGTCGTTCGGTTGGTGCCTGGTTCCGCTTGTTGAAAGATGCGTTCGTCTATGGCTCTGGAATGAAACAGCTAGGCATCAAAACGTTCGTCTTTGAAATTGGTGCGGACAAGCCAAACGACCTCGACTACCTCCTCGATCTTCTCACCCCCGACATTGCGGTTGTGAGCGCCGTCATGCCCGACAACGAAGGTCTGACGCCTGTTCATACCTCGAACTTCCCTTCGGCAGAAGCCTTGGTCGAAGAGGAGACTAAGCCGGTCGCTCGTACACGCCCTGAAGGTTCAGTCGTGTTGAATGCAGACGATCGCCGTGTCTTTGCGATGCGCCACGCCACGGTTGCGCAATGCCTGACGTTTGGAGAAACGGATGGTGCTGATATTCGGATGCTCGAACACAAGGTCGTCACGAAGACGACGGATCACGGTGAGATGCCTACGGGTCTTCAAGTACGCTTTCAAGTATTGCAACGCCAAGAGACCTTTTATATCCCAGGAGTCTTCGGTCGTTCTGCGGCGTATGCCGTGGGAGCTGCTCTAGCCGTTGCGGTCGCGCTCGACTTTACGCCAGAAGAGTATCGCGGCTTCTCGGAGCACTTCCAGCCGTATCCAGGACGAACACGCATCATCCCAGGGATCAAAGGTACGACGCTCTACGACGACACCTACAACGCTTCACCTTCCGCCGTACTCGCCGGTCTCCGTGATCTCGCAGAGACGCCCGTGCGTGAAGGTCAGCGTAAGATCGCGTGTATTGGAGAAATGCGTGAATTAGGCGAATCTGCTGAACGAATGCATCGCTTCATTGGGGCCGAAGCCGCGCGTTTGGGCATTGACCATCTGGTCCTGTGTGGTAGGATGGCGCAGCTTTTAGCCGAGGGTGCGCTCGCGAATGGAATGACCGAAGATCGTGTCCATTCCTTCGAAGATGCGCCTGAAGCGGGGCAATGGATTCAACGTTTTATGAAGCCAGGAGACATCGTCTTCGCTAAAGCTTCCGAAGGACGTCTGGACTCCGTCGGAGCTCGAATGGAACGTGTCATCAAGGAGTTGATGGCCGAACCAAACAGAGCAGGGGAGTTGCTGGTGCGACAAGACAAAGCGTGGGAACGTTACTCCTGAGTAACGCCCTCACTTACGCGGCCTCATCGTTTAATGGCTAGGACAACCCCCTCTCACGGGGTAAATGGGGGTTCGATTCCCCCTGGGGCTACCACCGAGCTTAGCTCGGCTCTAAATTGAACGGTGGATCGAAGCTGAGCTTCGAAGTCCATTGGTATCAGCTAGAGCTGATGTCGAAGGCAGGGATAATGACTAGAGATAGTCTCGGTAGTAAAAATCAGTCGTCCAGAAATGGGCGGCTGGTTTTTTATTTGACGGTTAGGATGATTCCGTGGAACGGGGTAGAGAGCATGTTCTACGTCTATGTTCTTTTTAGTGAAGTTGATCGGTGCCTGTATACGGGCTATTCGAGTGATTTACGAAAGCGTTGGAAAGATCATTGCGCTGGTCGAGCAGATTCAACCCGAGATCGTCGGCCATTGAGGCTTATTTATTATGAAGCATATCTAACGGCGGAAGAGGCGCTTCGCCGAGAAAAGTATCTCAAAGGAGGCAATGGGCGAGAGATATTGAAAAAACAGCTCGTTATGACACTTGCTAGGCTGAATTATCGATTTCTTTAAAACAAAGAGCCGTCATACAAAAACACTCGCTTAGGCGAGTGTTTTTGTTTATACTCGTCTCCAGTATGAAATTGCTTGGCACGATCAACCCGGAGGGTATTACGGAAGAAGAGGCGCAAGGATTCGAGCTGCGCCATGCAGTCCGTGCAGTGGTCCTGGATGCAGAGGGGCGTGTTGCTATTCTTCATGTCCAGAAACGGGGGTATCATAAAATCCCAGGCGGAGGCATTGAATCGTCAGAAGAGGTAATCGCTGCTTTACGACGAGAATGTCTAGAGGAGATCGGATGTGAAATAGAAGTAGGTTCCGAGATAGGGGAGATTGTGGAATATCGAAGAGAGCATCAGTTGAGGCAGATCTCCTATGGGTATCGTGCAACGTTGATTGGGCAAAAGGGGACTCCTGCGTTTACAGACAAGGAGAAGCAGGATGGCTTTAAGGCGGAGTGGCACACGCTTGCAGAAGCAATCAAAATCTTTAAGGAAGAGGAGCCAGAAGCATATGAAGGGAAATTCATGAGCAAAAGAGACCTTTTGTTTTTGACGAGCTGCTTAACGTAAGCGTTTAATTTATTTGGATAATATGAAAGCTAAGATCGGTGATCTTGTAAAAGACGCCCTTGATCAGGCGTGCCAAGAGGTAAGGAGCTTCCTTCCACCGGCTACTTTGGATAAAGAAGGTAAGGCTAAGATTCTCAAAAAATACGTTGCTGCCATTGAAGGTAATTTTGTTGCGTGGATGGGAGCGGCCGCTATTTGCACACGCTCTGTTCAGGGTCGGTATGCAGCTTCTGAGAATCTCTGGGTAGAGATGAAGGATGATCACGCAGGTATGCTGCGGGATTTTGCTACATCTGCACGCTGCGAACCTGGAGTAGAGGACTATCAAGCCGTATCCGAGCCGGTGGCTCGCATTAGAGCGTTGGTTGCCCGTCTTTCTGGGCTTGAGTGTCTGGTGCTAATGGCAGTTCTTGAGAATGCCTCCGGCGTCTTTATTCCATGGTTAGAAAGCGCAGCGAAGGAGCTTGGGTCAACGAACCTTCGCTACACACAGGTACACGGTGAAGCAGACATTGCTCATGCCGATCAGTTTGCGTGGGCGGTGACTCACGAGATGGAATTGTATGAAAATCCAGAAAAATTAGTTGAAGCGTCAGTTCAAGTAACCACCGACTTACTGAAAGGTATTTTTCAGGTATGAGCGAAACAAATCAGATAGTGGAAAAAGCACAAAGGGAAATACGGGATATAGTGGATCGATCTCGTAGAGACTCTGAGGATATGCTTACAAAAATGGAGAAAAGAGCTGAAGAGTTGGAAGCAAAATCAATTCAGAACTTTGCTGAATGGCGGGACTATCTTCATAGATACTATGTTTTAATTCTCGCCTTCATAGGTGGTAGTGGAATACTTTCTATTACTAATGATCTTCCTCCCAGCCCTCGCTTAGCTCTGGGTATCTACCTTGCTTTAGGCGGTGTAATGTATGGATTTTTTGCGATAAACCTTTACTTTTACCTTGAACGTAGGTGGTGTCAGATATCAAACTATGTAAGTTCAGGTTTCAACACTACACATACGCATCCCGAGGTTGAAAATGATCCAGTCCTTGCATCTAGACTGAACCTTTCTGCTAAGATTAATGAATATAAAGTTAAGTTGAAAGTAGCTAAGAGAAGCAAGGATAAAAAACAAGCTCATTATCTTAAAGGTCTGATAAGGGGTCACAAAATGGAAAGAAGTCTAATGAAGTATTTAGGACAGCAATTTGGCTACATTGAAGCTTTTTGGGTTGGATCTGTTGTCTTTAGCTTTATACTAACTTCGGTAGGTGTGATTTTTATATTTGTAAATTTTTTGAATCGATAATATGAAAGATATAGAAGAGAAATGCGCTGAATTTCAGCAAGCTCTAACGCAAGGATGGAAAGAATTTAAACAAAGTGAAGAATTTAGCATTCTGTCTAATTTTTCAAACTTTCTGGCTAGATCCGGATTTTATGAAAGTGAGTATAGGAATACCGTTCCTCATCCAGCCTATGATAATGGCGCCAGGATAATAGGCAGACATTTTTTGAAACTAGCTTGTGAGAGTCGAATTAGTTTCGACACTTGCTTCCCAGGTGACTTTTCATGTTCTACCGAAGAGCAAAGAGATGAGAATGAGGTGCGCGCCTTTGTACTACTTGGCTATGTCGAAGGAATGCCTAAATATAGATTTGAAATAAAGTTTTCTCATATACATGGCTCTTTTGATTATCCGATGGCACCTGAGCTAACCATTTTTCCCGTATAAGTTTAGCTACTTTCTCCTATGATCTTTCTGATTGGAGTACATCATCATTTGCAGTTTGGTTGTTGTAATGACTTCTTTTCGGATCGAGATCTAGAGGTATTTGAGGCTTTTCTCCAGCAAATAGTGAATAAACTCGGCATTGATTTAATCTTAGAAGAAGTGAGTGATGAAGGTAAAAATTACTTTTGTGAGTCAATTAAAATGACTTTAGCTGAGAATGTGTGTGAGACGCTAAAGCTGGGTCATGTTAATGCCGATCCTAGCGGTCAAGAAAGAATGGAGCGCGGTATACGTAGTAGGTACGATATAGCGACTTATTTAGGAATTTCGAAAGAAAAAATCTCATTAAGAGAGACGGAAATTAATAAAGAGGCTGCACCGGATGATCGTAAAAGAGAGGGTTTTTGGTATGAAAAACTTTTGCCCCATATCTCAAAAAGATGTCTGTTTATCTGCGGTTATGAGCACGTCGAGCCGTTTTTACAACTTCTTCGTTTCAAGGGTCTACCTGTAAAGATATTAAAAATCATCAGGAGCAGCCCTGTTGATCTTGGGTAATTTAAGTGGTAATTGCTCAAGGTAACAGCTTTTATATTTGTCTGTAGCTAATAGTTGCTTCTTTTTATCCTTTCCCCGAAGTAGGGATTCTTAATAGAGCTACTAATACTTGTATAGAAAAAGCAAAGCGCACCCGGATAGCGAGGGGGCGGGCATTGAGCGCCCCGTCTTTGGACGGAGCTCGCGCTCTCGCCGTTGTCGGGTGCGCTCTTTGCTTTCCAGAATCTGCTACACTTTCCCCAGATATGCCTCATTCCGCTCCTTCCCACGAAGCTCCCGCGACTCCTCGTCAGGCGTTGGTGACGATTGGGGTTATTGTCGGATCCATCGCCTTTGTTGCGGCGTGTGTCGTTGTTCCTCGTTGGGTTGTCGAGTCCCGTATAAAACCTGTTACCGTCGCCCCTCCTGGGGATGCTATGCGCTTTGATCCGGTCCAGGCGCTTTCTGAGGTTGAAGCGTTTGTAGGGGGAGGGGTGAAACTCGTCTCTTTTGATGCACGCATGGTTCGGTCTGATGGGACGATGGATTTGAAAGCGACCTATCAACCACCGCCGGCAGCCGATTATGTCTTTACCAAGATCGTCTCTGCTCCAGAAACAGCCCCACCTCTCGGAACCATGCCAGCCAGTTCAACCTGGCAAGAACGGATCACCGTAAAGGTATCACGGCCTGGTCAGCGGTTTTTTGTCACGAGCAAAGAAGGCGGGCTCACCCTCAAATATAATTACGTCACGAAAGGCATGGAAAAGAACGTCTCTGACCCAGCGATCAGTCCTACGCCAACGCTTCCTTCCCAACCGATCTGTTTACTCAGCGATCTCTGGCGGCAGGCGATCCAGCGAGGTGTTCCTCAGGACGGCGTGGCAACGATTACGTACAACTCGCGAGACTACCGCTTTAAGCAATATGGGAATGTCAAAACCTATACGTTTGGGTTGGATTGTAAACTAGTCGCGAAATAGCGAAGTGCCGAGCTTCCTCCAGGAGCTCGGCACGGGTTGAAGAGAGAGGAGTCACACTTCGACGATGATCCGTCCGGGGGGAGGGGTGAGCTCTCGCCAGTCGATGATCTCGGCGAAGGTGACGCCTGAGAAGTTGTCTCCTTGGGCACTGTGTAGGCAGATGTTCACGTCGAAGTTGCTCGGACACAGCGTCCCGGTGATGTGCGCGAGACGTCCGTCACCACGTGAGACGTACGTGAGGGTCCCATACGCACGAGCGTTCTGCCTTGCCTGAAAGGCGTCCCAGTTGAATTGGGCATCGACGAGCTGGATCCAGGCACCCGAGCGCAGGTTCGCAGGGAAGCGATCGAGGTCGACCATGATGGTCACGGTCTTGCCGTCTTCGGCGATGTGTTCCGTCGCAGGACACATACACATGAAGCGGCAGTTTGGGTCTGCGCTCGTCACAATCGCGCGGCGTGTGCGAGTGGACTCTTTTCCGTCGTTGCTCATCAGGTCCTCCTGGGTACGTGTTTTGTGCACCAACAAGTCACTTGTTGAGACTAACGATGCCTAGTGTCTGTGTCAATGAATTTGATTTGATGAACTTCTCCCTCAATAGACGATCGGAATCATCGATTCAGGGGGAGTGCCGCGAGGACGCTGAGGGGATCAGCGGTGCGGCGAGGAAGGACTGTCAAAGGTCGGGGGTGGGGAGGGGCTCTCTAGCAGACTGCGGGCGGCTTCGGCTTGGAGGACATCTTGCCCTCGACGAGACCGAAGTTGAAGCGGCGCGCAATCGCGCCAGTGATGTCGATGATCGGTCGGTCGTCCTCTTCAGGCAGAGTGCACCGGTCGAGCAGCGCGCCGAAGTGGGAGCGGTGCGCGGCTGAAAGCCAGGGGCGTTCGCTCCCGATCCGTCGTCCCTGCTCCTTGGAGTAGAAGAGGACGATGTGATGTGCACCCCTTCCATCGTGGAAGCAGAGCGCGCCGGAGTCCCCCTTGAGCTTGAAGGGGAGCATGCACTCGATGATACTTGGAGGTCCATCGGTGAACAGGCTGATGGAGATGGCGCCCGTCAGTCGAACCGCGTCCTGTGCGAGGAGGTTCGGTGCTTCGGAGGCGTCTCCCTCGATCACGAGCGTCGGCTGCGTGCTCTGCATCGGCATGATGGTGCCTTCGGCCAACTTGAAGAGGCCGGGGCTACGCTCGTTGTTCGGGCTGTGCTCGGCGAGAACGCGCCGCAGCTCGTCCATCCCGTAGGCGATGATCGTCAGCTTCTGGGGCGGCTCGCCGTGCAGGTGCACGACAGCGATCCCGTCGAGGATCCCATACCAAAGGATTTGCATTCTCTATTCCTCAGTCTTTCGTCGATTGCGTCCATGACTGCTCAACAGCGAGCAAGTGCCTTGGTTTTTTATCCTTTTTGTTTCAAAATCACAAGTTGTGTGGAGATTTTGCGTGAATGGGTTGCAGCAGAGTGCTATACTCACCCTAACGCTTTTTACTCTTGTCCCTTCTCTTCCTTATGCCAGACATTCAAAAAAATAATCAGCTGCTGTTCCTTTCCCTTTCGATTCTGGTTGCGGCGGTCATTGTTTCGGCAACGATTCTGATTACAAGCCATTCCACGAATCATTCAATGAGAGGGTTTGGCAATCATCGAGAGATGGGGATGATGAAGGGCCGTATGATGGCGCCTGGTCAGCCGATGCCCTCTCAGCCAGCAATGGGCAAAATGGCCTCGTCGACCTTCACCGGCAGAGTCTTGGCGACCAGTCCGGACCAATCATTCGTATTGCGTGGGACAGATGCCTGCAAAGGGGAGTACCAGATCATTCGTGGACAAGCTTCCATGCCAGGCGCGTATTTCAATCTTTCCCACCCGATCACGCTCGAAGACTCAGACTTGGGAGCGGTTTCGGTGCAAACACCCGCTGAACGCCAGCAGACAACGACCCCCTTCCGGAACGTTGCGTTTGTAGAGGGAGAGCGTGTGGTGAGCTACAGTATGAAAGAGCCAATGCCAGGTGACGACTGTAAAGTCTGGATCGCCCCTCGTTAATCATTGGGACGTAGAATACAAAAAGAGCTACGTATACGTAGCTCTTTTTGTATTCTATTTATAACTTATACCTGCAAAAACGACGTATCCATCCAGTGCTTTTTTGGATCATTCACGTCGATCAATACGTCGATCGTTTTTCGTCCTTCAAGGACAGGCGTTGGATTTTCCCAAAAGTCTTCGCTTCTAAAATAGTGGAAGGTTTCAGAAGCCGGGTCTTTCCAGGTTGAAACGATCCGAAAAGGGGATCGTCCATTCACCTTGATCGAACGATTTTCCTCTACGCTTTGGATGTCGGTTGGAATGCGTCGCCCGTGCTCCTTGAGCCAGCGTTGAAGTTGTTGTTTGCGTATAAATGAAAGAATCAGATAGATGCCAACTCCGCCGATGACGCCTCCAACGCTCCCAATGATAAGCGCAGCTCCCCAGAGTTCGAAGAAGCCTTGAATGATAGCGTCATTCGGTTTTCCGGGTGGATAGAGAACCGTGACGCGATCGCCCACTTCATACGAAGGGGGATTGCTCGCGGAGGAAGACTGGATCACGTGTGCTTGGCCTCCAGCTGTTTCGAAGCGAAAAACAGGGGCATACACCCAGCCAGATTTCGATCCCCGACGTTGAGCGAGTTCAACCACCCGTCCTTCGGCCCGATCTCCCTCTTTCACTAAGCGGTAACTATCGGCGGCGAAGTAAAGGCTCCCAAGCAAACAGGGGATTCCCATCAAGAGAAAGAAGAATCCAAGGAACTGAGGCATCCGACGAACGGTTTTGGTAGTCATAAAATGCTGGCTATAGAATGACAGTCTACGCGGCTTTTGGAAAGGAGTCTTTTTTAAAACGAACACCCACCGTAGCGGGTCCTCGTTCGCTTTGGTGGGTGGGGAGTTGAGAGAAGGTTCAGCGCAGCTTCTTCTTCCAGTTCTGTGGGAGTCTACGCTGCCTGGCGTTCAGCAGACAGCCGCAGGGACATTTGCGGCAGTGCCAGCAGACCGTCCCGTAGCGGGCGTAGATCGCGGCTTCCAGGTCGATGCGAAAGAAGTTCGCGACAGCGATGGTCCAGGCGATGACATCGGCCGCTTCGAGCGCGAACTGCGTTCGCATCTCGTTCGGGGTCAGGGCGAACCGGGCGAGGTTCTGTTCGAGCTGGATGAGCTCACCGATTTCCTCGTTCAGGTGCCAGAGGATCTTGTCGATGCCGGCTGCGCGGTTCTTCTCGCCGTAGGTCCGGTTCAGCAGTTCGCTCAGCTCTGGAATGGTCAGCATCTGGGCGCGCTCGTTGACCTCGGCCAGTCGCGCGGCTTGGCGCTTAACCTCAGGGCAGTCGCAGACCACCTCGCCGCAGTAGGTGCATCGACCCGTCGCGTACTTGCACGCGAGCATTCCAGCTATTTTCGACGGAATCCAATCTCACCTGTTCGCGCCGTATTTAACGTCATCGTCTTTCCGTCTTCGGATACGCTAAAGGAGTAACTGTTGAATTGTTTAAGATAAGCTTTTCCTTGTTCTTGCCATTGCGCTTGGGTCTTGTCATCCGCCAAGTTCCCCACGACGTTTACTTCTGGATTACTGATAGCGACTTGGTAGACATTCTGGAGTTGTTGCGTCACGACGTAGTCCACGATCACCTTGAAGTTCGACTTTTTATTCGCATCAGCCGCGTCGACCCGTTCCCCGCTACCGATCAGGCGGGATTTGGTGAATTCAAGCTCTACGGTTGATCCGTCAACGGGTTTTTCTGAGACCCAGGCGCCCTCGAGTTTGCTCGTGCAACCCGCCCCCATGAGCAGGAGGCCAACTCCTAAGACCGCACCAATCAGAGAGAGTGTTTTTTTCATATAAAACAAGTTTAGCGTGAATCAATGATCTGAGTATACACGCGTGGCTGAATCGCGTATGCTCCATCCCATGTCTGCTCTCGACCGGCTTACCACCAACATCCGCGCCATCCTCACCCACGCGCTTCCCTGTACCCCAGCGGATACTGCGCTTGTGATTTATGACGAAGACGCCCCCCTGACGCAGCAAGTCCTCGCCGCCTACCGGGAGGTCATTCCTTGGGCGACGTTTATTTCTTTCCCTGAAGAAGGGCCGGAGATTGTCATGCGGGCGATCGATCGGTTGGTTGCGGGGCAACTGGTGATCCTGGTTCAGTCTTCGAGTTTCCGTTTAGACGCCTTTCGTTTGCGAATCGAGTTGTTCCGTCGCGGCCTCCGGACAATCGAGCATCCCCACTTGAACCGTCTTCAGGCGCTAGAGGAGATCGATGCGTTTATCGATTCGTTGGCCTATGATCCGGAGTATTACCGCGTCCACGGAGAACGGTTAACCCAGATGATCCAAGACGTGAAGCAGATCAAGGTTGTCTCTAAAGATGGAAGTACGCTGACCTACCAAGGTCCGTTTGAGGCTGCCAAGAAAAATACGGGTGATTATCGCGAGATGGCGAATGTGGGAGGCACCTTTCCGATTGGCGAGGTCTTCACAGAGTTGGTTGATCTTGCGGGCGCGAATGGTGTGGCTTCGATCTTCGGGTATGGAGGAATGGATTTTCGTACCCGTATCGTGAAGCCGTTCCAGATTCAGGTAGAGAAAGGTCTGGTCGTGGGAGCAGGGGAGGGAGCACCAGATGAATTCCACGAGATTCTCACGATGGTGAAAACGAACGAGACGCCTTATATTCGTGAGCTTGGCTTGGGATTGAACCGCGCCTTTTCAAAAGAGCGCCCGGTGTCGGATATTACGACCTTTGAACGTCAGGTGGGTGTACACGTCTCTCTGGGGGAGAAGCACGCCATTTATAAAAAAGAAGGCCTCCGCGCAAAAGATACAAAATATCACATCGATCTCTTTATAGATGTTGATGAAGTTTGGTTTGATGAGCACCTCGGCTTTAAAAGCGGAGCGTATCTTTTGCAGTCTGCTTAATCGCGACCTTTCAAGAATTTTTCAAAGGGGAGCGAGAAATGTGTTTTGCGTGAGAGACACTCGTGAATGGTGTCGAGGAGCGGAGTTTTAAGTCGATGCTTTTTTGCGAGCAGGATGGCAGCGTGTGTGGCGCTGATTCCCTCAACGGTCGAGATCCCTAACTCACGTGGATCTTTGCTCTTAGAGGTTGTGATCTTTTCTCCGTAGCGACGGTTACGTCCATGTGGCGAATTACCTGAGACGAACAGGTCGCCTGCACCCGCAATCGTAAAAGCGGTTTCACGTTGTCCGCCGGCTGCTTCAACCAGATCAGCCATCTCTTGAAGCGCGGTTGTATAAATGAACCCTTTTGTGTTCATTGAAACTTTAAGCCCATCACAGAGTCCAAGGGCGATTGAGTAGGGGTTTTTGATCGCGGAACAGAGACCAACGCCGATGACATCCTCTGAAAGTGAAATGCGCATGCGTGCATGCGAGAGAGTCCGCTGTACCGCCTCCCTCGCGTCACGGTCAGCGGAGGCAGCGACGAGCGCCGTAACTTGCTCTGAAGCAAGCTCGTTCGCAATGGCGGGACCCCCAAGAACCACGAGCCGTATTTGGAGCTTGCGCGGCATGAGCTCGATTTGCTGTAAGATCAGAGGATGAAAGGTCTCGGGATCAATGCCTTTCGTGATACTCACGACGATGGCGTTCGGCTCGATATAGGGCTGTGCAGCTGAGAGCACTTCGGCGACGGCAGAAGACGGCACTGCCACGAAGACAAAACGAGCCCCCTTGAGGGCTTCTTCGATGCTGTCGGTGGCGGTCACGCTTCGTGGGAGAATCGAGTCGACAAGATACTTACTGTTTTGATGAGTCTCATTGATCGATTTGGTCACGACGGATTCAATCGAGTAGAGGGTCACACGTTTAGCTCGTTTTCCAAGGACGAGAGCTAAGGCGGTTGCGATGTTGCCTGCTCCGAGAAAGGCGATCATAAGAATTTCTGTATTGGGGCGTAGCTTACCCTATGAACCGCAGAAGGTCCAAGTTTAGCGAGAGCTGCTTGATGCACTGCCGTTCCATACCCCTTGTGTACCGCAAACTGATAGCCCGGATGAACAAGATCTAATTCTCTGAGACGACGATCACGCAGGACCTTCGCGATGATCGACGCGGCTGAGATCGAAGCGACCAGGCGGTCACCCTTGACGATGCCTTGGCTTGGCCAAGGATAGCTTGCTGGTAGACCAAAGCCGTCGGAGAGCACGTGCTCAGGTGTGCACCCAAGACCTTCTAGTGCCCGGCGCATCGCTAAAAATCCAGCTTGTCGAATATTGAGCGCATCAATCTCAGCAGCGCTTGCTTCGCCAACAGCCCAAGCCTCAGTATTCGTCGTCACCCAGAGGAATGCTTTTTCACGTTGAGCGGGGGACAAGAGCTTTGAATCTCGTAGGAGGTCCGGCACACGTGGAAAACGTGTGCCAAAGACCGCCGCTCCGGCAAAGACGGGCCCTGCCCAGGCGCCAGAACCAGCTTCATCCGTACCTGCGATCAAAAGGAGTCCCGTTTTACGTAGCTGCTTTTCAAGACGGAAGGTAGGGGAGATCATGGAAGCTATTTTAACGTTTTACGACGCAAGACTCGTCGTTGGTTCCAGTTCATGCTAGTCTAGGAGTCCTATGAAGTCTATCACGAGACGTGTCTTGGGATCGTTTGCTGTAGGGGCGCTTATCTTAGGGCTTTTCTCGCCTTTTGCCGCGGAAGCCGCGACAAAAAAAGCCGTAATGAAGAGGAAGAAAGCATCAATTGCCCTGGATTTATATAACCCAAAGAAAAAGTACGCGGACGAAAAGAAGGATATCGCCAACCCAACCTCGCGCTGTCTCACGGCAGTTGCGAAGAAAGCACGGGCTCAAGATCTGAAGAATGTGGAAGCGGACGGAAAGAAAGTGGCTGGGCTCGAGAACCCAGAACACCCACTCGCGGATGACTATAAGAAATATCAAACTTCCCTTGAGTTTGCTTGGGGCGCGATGGAAGAGCCGTACTGTGGATTTGGGGCGTTCGGAGCCTCGTCCTCACTGAAGTCGTATCAAAAGACGGTTACGCGAGCGCGTACCGCCTTTCTTGATGCGGTGAAGAAGCAGAAATAGAACGACGCATGCGACTCCTTGGCGTTGATTACGGGCGTGGACGGATTGGTCTCGCTCTCGGAGATACAGAAACAAACCTCGCGACCCCGCTGGAAGTCTTAAAAGCTTCTGGTGGGTCGCTTTTGGAATTAGTGGGTCGCTTGGTCGAAGTCGCGAGACTCGAGGGTATTACCGAGCTTGTAATGGGCGTGCCCTTTCCGTTGAACGACCAAACGTTCGAAACAGCTCAGGCGAAAGAGATCCGCCAGGTGATCGATGCCTGTCGCAAAGCGGGGCTAACGGTCCATGAAGAAAATGAGACGTGGTCTACGCGCTTAGCTGAACGTCAGGCGCAGGAAACACAGCGGCGCGGACCAGCGGACGATCTTGCTGCCAGCGCGATTCTGCAGATGTACCTCGATCGAAACGCCCGCACCCGCTAGGATGGGTGCATGAGCAGTTATCTGCGTGATACGGCCTTCGTCCTCCTTGCGGAGCCGTTTAAGGAACAAGATGTCTGGGTGACGCTCTACGGCGAACAGCACGGGAAGTTGGTTGGAATTGCGCGCGGAGTAAGGAGCGCGACATCGAAGCAGCGTGGCCACATCCAGCCCTATTCCAAGATCGAAGTCATGATCGCGAAGGGGAGTGCGTATGACAAAATAGCTGTTGCTCAAACGTGTGCCTCAAGTTATGCGCTTCGATCGTCGTTGCCGGGAATGGCGATTTTTGGAAGTGCGGTTGCGCTTGTGGCTCGGTCGAGTGACTCGGCTGTGCCGAACCAGCGCATTTTTCAATTACTCAATGAGTTGCATGGGCTTTTGTCTGGCCCAGAGGCGAAGCGGATTTCCATCGAACGGTCTGCCTTAGTTTTTTCTTCCTTCACGCTCCATTTTTTAGAAGCGGAAGGCTACGGGATGGAGTTTGACCGCTGTCGCAGTTGTGGGAAGGCGTTTGAAAAAGAAGTGCTCTGGCTCTCGCTTGAGCTCGGCGGAGTTATTTGTCGCAGCTGCGCGTCACGGACGCCTCAATCTCCAAGTATGGGCAGCTGGATTGCTTATCCAGTGCTTCAGACGATTCGGTTTTTATTACGTGAGCCATTGGTCTCGGTGCTAGCATTAAGCGCCCCGCGGTCGGTCTTGCAAGAAGTGGCGACGGCTGTGGATCAATTAACAAGCGTTTTACCTCGTGCAACCGAAAAATCCGTTCATGAGTTCCTTTTTTCCCTTGCATAGAGCGTCATTGACGCTTACCGTCGAAACCAGATAGCATACCCCGGCCTCGATTCGTGCAGCCGTGGGGGCTCGCACCGGAGGCAGATCGGCAAATGGTCGAGATGGGTTTCAAGCGTATGCAGGGCAAGAAGTCTGGCGACGCCGGCAAGGGCTTCAAGGACGCGAACGAGGACGGGCGGAACCGCCGCCCCATCCCCAAGGCGCGTCTGCACCCCAACTGGTTCCGCCAGCACCTCTCGGTCTCGGGTCCGCGCAACGGCAAGCCGTCGCGCGACTTCGTCACCGAGTAGGCATGGGGGCTCATACGTCCCTCAGTCCATCCGTCTGATCGGCTCCAGTGAAGTCCTCGCGGACAGCACTCCTGGACCGATACCGGTTCGAAGCAGTACACTAGTGCAGTCTTTCCTTTTGCCATCGACCGCGACGATGGCACGTTAGGACGCTTAGCTCAGTTGGTTAGAGCACCTCGTTTACACCGAGGGGGTCGTAGGTTCGAATCCCACAGCGTCCACCAGAAAAACCCGCACATCGTGTGCGGGTTTTTCTGTTACATAAACACCACCCCCGCTGAACGAGATCCAACAAGGGCGTTGGTGTTCAGGCGGGGGTTGAAGAGGGCGGATTGCCCTTGTGGATCTTATGCTCCAGGTAGGCATCTCCAGGAGGTGTGATGTGGTGATACGTCAAGAAGATCTTTCCCGAGGTACCAACTGGATGCCGTTCACAGCGGATGAGGCCTGAGGTCCGCAGTCGGAAAATGACGCCGCGTAGTCGTACGCCATAAACGCCCGTGTCCTTCGCAATCCTTTCGTTCGTGCATCGTCCGAGCTTGATCCGCATCAAGACAACGAATTCCGATTGCTTGATGTGAACCCGAGGCCTGCTGTAGAGGAAGGCCATGATCTTGATTACAATGAGGCTGGCGATGAGATGCAAGAATCGCATTGAAAGGCCTTTCTGTGAGGAACGTGGGCCAAAAAGTGTAATTAAATACAATCAGTCTGTCAATGATAGGCTGCATTTTTGTTTTCTGCTCCTCCATCGACAAAATCCTTAAAATTCGCTAAGGTTCTGACAATATATGGGGTATTCACCCGACATGGTGCAGAAGATCAAGAGCCGGTTATTGGAGCACAAAGACCTACGGGCGGGGGAGGGGGAACCGATTGCGGTCCATGCGGCGGTAAGTCGGGCCTCGACGCTTTACGAGAAGTTGCGGAATGCAATTGATTATCGTGACGAGCACTTGCTTCGTAAGGGGGCGATTGCTCGTATTTTGCGTCGTCGGTTAACGCTCGACCGCAAGGTAGAAGATACTTCCATCGTGCTTTTGCGGGAGTTGGTAGCTGCCGGATATCTCCCGAACGCGTCTCTGCCGGAATCGCTCGCTCAAAAAGTTGCCACCATCGTTGGGCGCTACGAGGCGGTTCGGAAATGTCGCACGGGCTCAGACTCGCACTACGCCTGGCTGTATGGTGTGACCGTAGCCGAATTAGATGAGTTGTTTGATACCACCGCCGAGCGACGTTCGCTGTCGTTTTTCATGTATGAGCGTTTGGCTGAGTCGGTGGTTCTGAATAAAGGGGAGATGGATGCGAACGAACGTCGGCTTCAGGTGTATATCGCCTGTGTTCGGGCGTTTCAGAAAGCAGATGCGGATACGCTCTCCTTAACTCTGTTACGCGGATACCTGCCTGAATGGACGACACCTGAATTATGGGTAGCTGCACCGCAGGACCTCGCCTATCGCCTGGTCGGGGTTGAATCATTGATCCAGCGCCAACTTCGTCATCCCTGGTCCTCGAAGTTCCTTCAGACAGTCCGACCCCATGCGGTGGCTCTTCGGGCGCTTGTAGAAGCGGTCGTGAAGGACGATGGGTATGATCTTGAGCGCTTAGACAAGGAGGAGAAGTTCGATAAAGCAGTCGCAGAGGTTGCAGATAAACAGATGGTTCGTGCGCGTGAACGTCTACGCTCCGGAATGCTCCGTGCCATTGTTTATCTGTTTTTAACGAAGGTCATCTTTGCACTGGCATTGGAAATTCCATTCGAAGCATTGCTGTACGGGCATGTCGATCGAAAAACTCTCGCGGTAAATGTGGCATTGCCGCCGGTGCTCATGTTGCTGTTCGGCTCGCTTATTCGCTTACCGGGTCGTCAGAACACCGATCGGATTGTTGGGCTGGTGCGAGAGCTGATGGGTACGGAACCCGTTCCGCCCTTACGTATCTCGATTGCGAAGACCAGAAGCTTGGGGGGATTCCTGCTGGTCGGATTCGCGTATCTGTTGATGTTCGCGATCTCGTTTGGGGCGATCTCGTACCTCCTGCATCGCTTTCACTTCACCTTGGTCAGCGCGCTCATCTTCTTGTTCTTCCTCTGTTTGGTTAGTTTCTTCGCCTTTCGCTTGCGGACAAACGCGCGTGAAACGGTGGTCCTTCGCCGACCGGAACGTTTTACAACGGCGGTCATCGATTTCTTCTCGTATCCGATTCTGCGTGCGGGGCATTATCTCTCAACGGCTGTTTCGCGGATTAATATCCTCATTCTCTTCTTTGACGTTCTGATCGAAGCACCCTTTAAGCTCTTCTTGTCGGCGTTGGAGCACTGGTTTGCCTTCATGCGTGACCGCCGGGAGGAGATTGAATAATGAATACTATGTTTGAACTTTTATCTTCCTCAACAAAATCGCTGGCTCGACGTGGTCGGTTGCACACGGCACACGGAGTCTTGGAGACCCCATTTTTCATGCCGATCGCGACGCGAGGAGCGGTCAAGACGCTTTCCTCGCTCGATATTGAACGACTTGCGTCGCCGATTTTGCTTTCAAACACCTACCACCTGTGGCTACGCCCGGGGATGGAAACGATGAAGGAGCTTGGCGGGCTCCACAAGTTCATGGACTGGAACGGAGCGATTCTGACGGACTCAGGTGGCTTCCAGGTTTTTAGTTTGGAAGGCTTGCGGAAGCTCGATGATGATGGTGTGTGGTTCCAATCGCATATTGATGGCGCGAAGTTACGTCTGACTCCAGAATCTTGCATGGAAATCCAGCGGACGATTGGGAGTGATATTTGTATGGTGCTGGATGTTTGTACGAAGCTCCCGGCGACCGACAAAGAGATCCGTCGTGCGTTAGATCTGACGGGATCTTGGGCAAAACGTTCGAAAGATGCGTTTCTTGCGTTGAAAGAAGGTTCGATTAATCCGGGAGCGAAGCAATTTGGGATCGTGCAAGGAGGAACGGACGTGAAGCTTCGTGCAGAAAGCGCGAAGACACTCGTTGATATTGGGTTTGACGGCTATGCGGTTGGTGGACTGTCTGTAGGGGAACCGTTTGCCCAAGCTTGCGACGTGCTCGATGTCGTTCATCACGAACTTCCTCTCGATAAGCCTCGTTATTTCATGGGAGGAGCCAAGCCGCACGAAATCGTGGGCTACGTCCGACGCGGAATCGACATGTTCGACTGTGTGCTTCCTACTCGGAACGCGCGTCACGGCGTCATGTACCGTTTCCGCCACGATGATTTTAGTAAAGATGATTTTTATGAAGTCGTGCATATCACGAACGAAAAGTGGCAACGCTCTAACGAAAAGCTGGTAGAGCTGACCGCCGACTCGACCCCGATCGACCAAGAACTGTCGCGCTATACGTACGGGTATGTCTGCCATTTGTTCCGCGTGGAAGAGATGCTCGGTCAGCGTTTGGCGACACTGGTAAACCTCCGGTTTTATTTGGAGTTGATGAAACGGATTCGGACGCAGATTGAAGAGGGAAGATTCTAAGAAAAACGCCTAGATACAACTTCACCCGCATCTGCGCGAGACCGACGAGGGTGTCGTTGCGCGGGATGCGGGTGTGCGTCAGTTCTTGGCCCCATCGTTGAGGCGGCTGTCCTCGGCCGTCACTTCGGAGTCAGTGTTCGGCCGTGTAGGGAACGCGACGTGCGAAATGACGATGGTGACCAGGACCTTCTGATCGACCACGGTGAACGACGTCTTCATCCGTGCGTCAGGGCCCAGCTTCTCGACCACCTTGTGCAGGTCGCCATCCCAGCTGACGTTGAGACCGTCACCCCTGCACGTGACGGTCACCGTCCTGTCCTTCCAGTTCTCGGCCGCGACCGAGAAGTGGTTGGTGAGCCCGAGGCGGTACAGGAGCGCCGAGATGATCAGCCCGGTGTACATTTCCGAGAGCAAAGCGGCCATTTTTTCTTCCTCTGTAGATGGTTGTGTTCGGTGGCGAATTCAGGTAGGAGCACTTGAATTCGACCTAGAACGCTAGCATAATATGCATATTTTTTCAATAGTTAGCCTATAAACAATGGATTGCCAGCGGATCGTTTCCCCGGCACACTGCTTTTCATGTCTGATAAAACGAACCTTCTCGAAGGCCTGAATGATGCCCAGCTTCAAGCTGTTACCCACGGTGATGGACCGCTTTTAATTGTGGCTGGAGCCGGTACGGGAAAAACGACCGTGCTGACGCGTCGGTATCAGCATTTATTGCAGCAGCCAGGAGTGACGACTGAGTCGATTCTCGCGCTCACGTTCACGGATAAGGCGGCGGGAGAAATGGAAGACCGCGTGCTCAAGCTCCTGTCGGTCGGTGCGTATGATTTTTGGATCTCGACTTTTCACGGGTTTTGTCAGCGTGTGTTGCAGGATCATGCACTAGAGATTGGGCTCGCGACGCCCTTCCGCCTGCTGACGCCAACGGACTGTTGGTTATTGCTGCGCCGGCATCTCGCGGACCTGCCACTCAAGGCCTATAAGCCACTGGGAAATCCCACGAAGTTTTTGCGTGCGTTGGTCCAACACATTTCTCGAGCGAAGGACGAAGGGGTGACGCCAGAGCGTTACGCGGAGTTTGCGAAGACCGTGAAGTTCCCCGAACTGGCAGAAGGCGAAGGGGATGAGCAAGCGCGTCTCGAAGAGCTCGCTTCGCTTTACGCCGTCTATTCGCAGATCATGCGCGCCGAGGGTTGTTTGGATTTCGGCGACTTGATCCTTGAGGCCTTGCGTCTCCTTCGTGAACGGCCACGGCTGCTTGAGGCGTATCGGACGCAGTTTAAATACATCATGGTGGACGAGTTCCAAGACACGAACTGGGCGCAGTATGAACTCGTGAAGCTCTTGGCGGGGAAACAGCGGAGTCTGACGGTCGTGGGAGACGATGACCAGGCCATCTATAAATTCCGCGGGGCGTCTCTGGCGAACATCCTGCAGTTCCGTGATGACTTTCCAGAAGCGAAGACGGTGGCGCTGACGAAAAACTATCGATCCAAGAAAGAGATTCTTGAACTCGCGTATGCGTCGATTACGAAGAACAACCCGAATCGCTTGGAGGTGAAACTGGCAGACACGGGGCTCACGAAAAAACTCGAAGCGGAGATGGGAGATGGGGGAACGGCGACGGTTGAACTGCTCTGGGCACGAACGGTCGAACAGGAAGCGGATAAGGTGGTTGAACAGATCGAGCGTATCAAGCGTACAGATCCTTCGGCGACCTGGAACGATATGGCGGTCCTGGTTCGTTCAAACGACGGAGCCGAGGCGTTTGTTCGTGCGATGGAACGTGCACGTGTCCCATTCCAATTCATGGCTCTGCGCGGGTTGTATGCGAAGCCCGTCGTCATCGACATGGTGGCGCTTTTGACGTTGCTCGATCTACGCTCTGACTCTGCGATCGTCTGGCGTGTCCTGACGCTTGATTGTTATGGCATTGCAGCCGCGGATGTCGCCGAACTCTTGGGCTACGCCAACCGTAAAGGCTACCCACTATGGAATGTCGTGCGCGAAGCGGTGTCGTCAGAAGCGGGGATCTTCCTTAGCCCAGAAGGTCGCCGAGCTCTTCGGCACATCTATGATGACATTGAAGGCCTCGCTGAACTCTCCCGTCGAGCGCAGCCCTTCCAGGTGTTTCAGATGATGTTAGACAAGACGGGGTATCTCGCCTGCGTCTTGAAGCTGCAGGAGCGTGACCGCGCCGAGTCGCTCCGGCATGTCTCCGGTTTTGCCGATCGTATCCGGCGCTATGAGCAGGTGACGCATGGTCCAACGCTCCATGGGTTCCTTGAGGAGTACAAAATGGAAATTGAAAGCGGAGAAGAAGGCGCGCTCGAGAGCGACCCAGAGGCTGAAGGACCAGACATGGTGAAGATTCTGACGGTTCATGCAGCCAAAGGACTTGAGTGGCGCTTTGTGTTTGTGGCGTCGATGGTTGACCAGCGCTTCCCAACTCGTGCCCGGAGCGAAGCGATTCCCTTACCGGATGGTTTGGTGCAGGAGCGTCTCCCAGAAGGGAACGCTCACCTGGAAGAAGAACGTCGTCTTTTCTATGTAGCCTTAACCCGCGCGAAGGAGCGTCTGTTTTTAACGGGAAGCTACGAATATGGCGGTGCCCGCGATAAAAAACCCTCCTCGTTCTTGGCGGAGATCGAGCTTGTTCCACCCCCGAAAGAAGCCTTGATTCAGCGTGAGGTGGTCGAGCTCTTGTCGTCGTCTTCCAGTACCCACGAAGAGGTCGCGAAAGATTTAGCCCTGTATCCACTCAAGCGACGCTTCAGCTTTACCCAGCTGGCCGCCTTCCGGAAATGCCCGCTTCAGTATAAGTATTCCCACATCTATCGTATTCCGACACTTGGTTCGTACCAGCGGAGTTTCGGCCAATCGATCCACTTAACCTTCCAAAAGATCTTCCAACTCCATCAAGCGCGGACCGCTGCTCAGCAAGGGTCGTTGTTTGAGGCTCTCCCTGCGGACGTGGCACCGGGTGGCTGGGCGGTCACGCTCGAAGAAGCGCAAGCAATTTACGAGGATACCTGGATCGACGAATGGTATCCCGATCGCGTAATGCATGACGACTACCGTGCCAAAGGAAAGGTCGCCGTTGATCAATGTATGGCGGTCTGGATGGCGCACCCACCAAAACCGCTTGAATTGGAAAAAGAATTCATCCTGCAGATCGGCAGCCATTCGATCAAAGGAAAGATCGACCGCGTTGACCAAAACGCTGACGGAACGGTGACTGTCTTCGATTACAAGACAGGGGAGGCAAAAGATAAGCTGGAAGCCGAGGACAAGGAACAGCTCTATCTCTACCAGCTTGCACTTGAAGGGCGTGGGTTTACCATCTCGTCTCTCCGCTACGTCTACGTTCTGGATCGTCAGGAGCGCGAGGTCGAGTTACTTGAAGACGAAAAGAAAGATACGTTCCTCACGAAGATGGCAGAACGTATGGATGCGATCCTGACGTCTAACTTCGAAGCAACTCCGGAGCCGTTCGTGTGTAAGTACTGTGACTTCCGCCAAGTCTGTCCATTTCGTAAACTCTCCTAATCCCTATGGCGTTCCAACCAATCCGTCGCCTTCTTCCGCAAGCCATCCGTCAGGCGGGGATTGATGAGCAGGTTTCGAGTGTCCGGATTCTGACCCTCGCCAAAGAAACGCTCCAAAAATTCTGGGGAGAAGAGAAGGCTGCTTACATTGAATGGGTCTCATTTAAAGAAGGTGTATTACGCGTCCGTTGTCAGGCGCCGGCCGCCAAACAAGAACTGAAAGTCTGGGAGGTACGTCTGCTGAACGAATTAAATCACGCGTTAGGTGGGAGGCGTGTGCTGAAGTTGATGGAGGCAATGTAACTCCCCCTGACAGACGAAAACAAAATAGAGTATCATGCTGCCATGCCTTACGCGCGGTTCCTTTTACTGATGGCGATCGCAACCATTTTTGGATTGCTTGCCTGGGTGTATGTCCTGTTCCGGATCGATCCGTATACCAGTGGCTGGATTGGACCAGTCTCTTTTTATGTCTCACTCAGTATGGTCTGTGTCGGTGCCTTCTTTCTGTTAGGGGCAGGCTTCCATCGGTTGATTGCGAAAGAGTCCACGGTTCTTCCTCGTCATGTACGGGGGTGGTTTCGTCGCTCCATCCTCCTGACGCTTGGAACAATTATCCCGCTTATTCTCGCTTCGATTGACCGTTTTTCCTTCACCGTTTTTTTCATTTGTTTAGTGGTTTTACTCAGCCTCGAAGCCATCTTCGTCTTTATCCACCAAGGACGACGGGTCTAGCCTTTGACGATCGGTTGTTTCAAGTGTCATGCTGATGCCAGTTCTATGCGCCTTCCTGGTATCTTTGCGGCTTTTACGAAGGACCTCGGTATCGACCTGGGGACCTCAAATACGCTTCTCTTTCAACGTGGGAAGGGGATTGTGATCCAGGAGTCGTCTGTTGTGGCTATTAACCGTCGTACAGGCCAGGTGATTGCGGTCGGTGAACAGGCGCGTTCGATGATCGGGAAGACGCCACCCCACATTGCCGTTACGCGTCCTTTGCAGCGAGGGATTATTGCCGACTTCGAAGTGGCTGAAAAAATGATCCGCTACTTCTTCGATCGCGTGCATGCGGAGGGTTCGTTCATTATTCCTCGTCCAAACGTGTTGGTGTGTGTGCCGCTTGAAGTCACGGAGGTAGAGCGCAAAGCGGTGGGAGACGCATCGCTGGCTGCGGGCGCACGTTCAGTGAAATTGGTCGAAGAGCCTATCGCTGCGGCGGTGGGAGCGGGGATCGACATCTCTGAGCCAAGTGGAAACATGGTCGTAAACATCGGCGGCGGAAATACCGAGATCGCCGTCATCTCTTTGCGAGGTGTCGTCACCTCAAAGAGTATCGGAATCGCTGGAGATGAATTGAACAAGAATATTGTTCAATATGCGCGCGACGTCTTTAGTATCATGTTGGGTGAACGGATCGCCGAAGAACTGAAGATCGGGATTGGCTCCGCGATTGAGCTGGATAGTCCGCTTGAGATGGCGATGCGTGGGCGTGATTTGTTGAGTGGTCTGCCACGCGAGATCATCGTTAATGATACTCAGATCCGTGAAGCGCTCGGTCGATCGGTGAAAGCGATCATCGAACAGATTAAATCCATCCTTGAAGTAACGCCTCCAGAGCTCGTGGCCGATATCCAGCAAAAGGGGATTGTGCTCACAGGCGGTGGCGCGCTGCTGCGTGGCCTCGATCAGGCGATCGCCAAATGGACTGGCCTCCCCGTGCGCGTCGCGGATGATCCAATGACGTGTGCTGTTCGTGGAGCGGGTCTGTTGCTTGAACGACCTGACTTAATGGCGGACGTTGCCTTCCCAGCAACAGATGTTGGGATTCGTTAACCTATGAAGCCCTGGATCATCAAAGGCTTGGTGATTCTCGCGTGTATTGGCGCGTTCTTTGCGTTACGACGACCGCTCATGGCGGTGGCGCAGCGTTTCTTTTTACCGGTTGTGGCCCGCTTTTCTACCTGGGCAGATCGAATTGATCATGCGGGTCGGTCGATCGCTCTCCCAAATGAAGGGGAGATTGAACGCTGCGAAGAGCGCCTCCAGACCAGAATTGTTGATGCGGCGCGCTTGTCTGCCTTGGAGCAGGAGAACCGCTTGCTCCGTGCACAAGCTTCTTTCTTGACCGAATCTGGCTACGACCACGTGGGAGCGCGCGTGATTGGTCGTCGGATTGATCATATCCATGCGCAGCTCCTCATCGACCGTGGCACGAACGATGCGATTGAAGAGGGGCAAGCGGTCATTGCAGAGAACGGACTTCTCGTTGGACGAATCGTTGAAGCGAACAGTCGCGTTTCGACCGTCGAGCTTCTCACGGACGTTGATAGCCGTATTGCGGTTGCTTCGGCTAAGGACGGTCAACTCATTGGGGTCTTAGAGGGGCGCGGAAATGGGGCAGCATTACTGACCTACATTCCGTCTTCGGTCGACGTGGTGGCAGATGACCTGCTCCTCACAGCCGGGACGGAGGAAAAGATCCCGCCACGCTTGCCCATCGGGATGGCGAATGCGATCACTCGCACGTCAAAAGATCCGTTCTATCAGGCGTCGGTTGATCCAGCGATTCGCATTGAACGTCTCTCGTTTTTATCCGTGCTGCGTCCAACGGCGTTAACGCGCTGATCTATGTGGCGCACCTTCTCCTGGTCGATCGCCTGGATCTTGATGCTGATTTGGTGTTTAGCGATTCGGCCTTTTATCCCAGGGTTCTTGCCACTAGAACCTTGCATGTCCCTGATCATCATCTCATTGATGCTCGGACCGTTACGGGTGGTTGTGCCAGCTATTCTGATCGGTGGTCTGTTGTTTGATGCCTTTCAGCCATTTCCGACCCCGGTTGCGTTGTATGCGTTTCTTCTCATTTCCCTCTTAGTCGGACTTGCCGTACGCTTCATCTTAGCTAGCCGGTCCTTCTACAGCGCGCTGATCCTGGTTGTCTTGATGCGTGTTGGGTTGGCGGGTGGGCTCTATCTTCTGGGTCCCGGGGCAGCCGTATGGGCTGCTGACCGAGCCGTTCTCCTGAACCCCGCCTTCTTTTTGCTTACGACCGTAGCGGATGCCATCTTTCTGCTCATTGGCTTCCGCTTGGTCGCTCGTCCGCTGCTTGGAGCGCGCCGAGTTCAAATCGTTCGTTAACCTATGGATTCCCGTCGTTTCTTTTCTGACATCGTCGACAACGGAAACATGCGGATGGAAAACCACACGGAAGAAGACGTGCGGCATGAGCTTTTATTTGAGCGTGACTGGAACCAAGCAAAGCAACGTCCTCTTTACCTCACCTCTTCCTTTTCACGCAAGCGTTTTTTTATTGCCTTAAGCATTGTGCTCTTGTCCGTCGCTGGTCTCTTGAGCCGAGCGCTCTGGATGCAGGTCGTTCAAGCGGAGAATTACGCCTCCCTCGCGGAACAGAATCGTCTCCGTTCAACTCCGCTCTGGCCGTTACGAGGCGTGATTCGTGATCGTCAAGGAGTGATCTTGGCTGAAAACGCCCCACGCTTCCAGGTGACGTTTTTACCGCGTGAGGGATCTCGGGTCCCTGCTGATCGTGAAATGGCGCTTGGCGAGGCGGGTAGAGTCTTAGGATTGCCGTATGCAACCCTGCTTGCCTACGCCTCAGCGACCGGAACAGCGCAAGACGCTACGGTGATCGTGGCGGACAAAATACCGTATACGCAGGCAATGCGCTTTGCGACGGCGTTACCACACCTGCCAGGCTTCCGACTGGAAGTGCATCCGATCCGTCACTACCCGCAATCAACAGCCGTCCAAAGTTTGTCCCACATCTTGGGCTACGTTGGACGTCTCTCTCCGGAGGAATACGAACGGCGAGCCGAACAAGGCTATCGCCACACCGATGAAATCGGAAAGAATGGCATCGAACGTTGGTACGAAGAGTTGCTGCGTGGAAAGTTAGGCGAACGGATGGACGAAGTAGATGCCCGTGGTCGAGCGAGTGCCTTCGTCGGGGAGCGCCCCGCGAAAAACGGAGATGACCTGACGTTAACCCTAGATGTGGCACTGCAAGCAGAAACGGAGAAAGCTCTACGTGCAGGCATGGAATTAGCAAAGACCACTCGAGGTGCCGCGATTGCGCTCGACCCGCGTGATGGCTCGGTCCTCGCGCTCGTGTCTTTGCCGGCTTTTGATAATAACGATTTTGCGGGGAGCGTTTCATCGACCGTCTACCAGCGTCTTACAAGCGATCCGGCGCAGCCACTTTTTTCACGAGCCGTCTCAGGCGCCTACCCGTCAGGTTCCACGATCAAGATCGTGATGTCCGCCGCCGCCTTAGCCGAAGGCGTGATTACTCCTTCAACCAGCCTCATCTCGTCAGGAGGAATTCGCTTGGGACAATGGTTCTTCCCAGACTGGAAGGCGGGTGGGCATGGACTCACAACGGTCCGGAGCGCGATTGCTTGGTCGGTGAATACCTTCTACTACACGATTGGCGGTGGGCACGGAAACATTCAGGGGTTAGGTGTTGAGCGCATTAGTCAGTGGATGCGACGTTTTGGTCTGGGTTCACGGACGGGGATCGATCTTCCTGCTGAAGCGCTTGGAAATGTGCCTGACGCAGCCTGGAAACTCGAGAACCGCAAAGAGCAGTGGTACATCGGTGATACCTACAACCTTTCGATCGGTCAGGGAGATCTGCTCGTGACCCCACTTCAGGTCGCGATGTACACCGCTGAGATCGCGAATGGGGGACGGCACATCATTCCGCACCTCTTTGGTCAGGCGACGAATACAGCCGCTCTTCCCTCCTTTGTAACGACGACAACGGTTGGCGCACCCGACTCCGCCTACCAAGTCGTGCGTGAAGGAATGCGAGACGCGGTTGTCTACGGCTCTGGTCGAGCCTTGTCTGTTCTTCCCTTCGCCGTCGCCGGAAAGACAAGTACAGCTCAGTGGAATAGCCAGGCGAATACCCACGCCTGGTTCACAAGCTTCGCTCCCTACGAACGACCAGAAGTCGTCGTAACCGTGCTTTTGGAGGAGGGTGGAGAAGGTTCGAGCGTCGCGGTTCCGGTCGCAAAGCAGATCCTTATGGCCTGGGACCGCTTGAAGAAAGAGCGCGCCGCTCAGTTTTAATGTTTGACAGCATCCGTCCACCCTTTTATTCTAACGGCATAGAGGCGTGAGGTTTGTACCTCGCGCTTTTCATTCCTCCACATTTTTCGTCATATACCCTATGGGACAAGTCCAATACGTCAGCGCTGAAGGCTTAGAGCGCTTGAAGCAAGAACTGCATGAACTCAAGACGGTAAAGCGTCGCGAGGCTGCTGGGCGTATTGAGGTTGCCAAAGCCCTGGGAGATTTGTCCGAGAACGCGGAGTACCATGAAGCAAAGGATGCGCTCGCTCTGCTTGAGAACCGCATCTTCGAAATCGAACAAACACTGAAAGACGTACAAATTATCGAAGATCAGGGAGCGAAGACGGGCGTTGTCCACGTAGGATCTACCGTCATTGTTGAAGTACGTGGCAAAAACAAGACGTTCACGATTGTCGGATCAAACGAAGCGGATCCAGCGACGGGAAAGATTTCAAACGAATCTCCGATTGGTCTTTCGTTGTTGGGAGCAAAGGTAGGCGAGCTGGTCGATGTCTCAACGCCAGCCGGAACAGTTGAATACCGTATTGTTCAAGTAGATTAACCCTCTATGATCGAAGAAGTTCAGGTCCGCCGTGCCAAACTTGAGCACTTCAAACAGTCGGAAGTTGATCCCTATCCAAAAACCCATTCCCGCGATACACGGATAGAGCAGCTCCAAGCCTCTTTTGATGAATGGGCTGCGGCTGAGAAAGAAGTGACCGTCGCCGGGCGTTTAGCTGCGATTCGTATTCACGGCGGCCTAGCCTTTGCGGACGTCGTAGATGAGAGCGGGAAAATTCAGCTGAGTTTCAAGCAAGAAGCGCTCGACGCTTCTTTTACGCTTTTCTGTGAGCAGATCGACCCGGGAGATATTATCCAGGCAACCGGTGTTCCGTTTCTCACCAAGCGGGGAGAGCGTTCCATTGGAGTCAGCTCCTGGAGTATTCTCGCGAAAGCCCTTCGTCCACTCCCGGATAAGTGGCATGGCCTCCAAGACATCGAGGCGCGCTATCGCCACCGTGAATTGGACCTCATTTCGAGCCCAGAAGTAAAGAATACATTTGTTGTTCGTTCAAAGTTGGTGCAGTCCATGCGCCGTTTTTTGGATGAACGCGGCTTTTTAGAGGTTGAGACCCCGATGCTCCACCCAATCCCCGGAGGAGCCAATGCCAAACCGTTCATCACGCACCACAACGCGCTCGATATCGACCTGTATCTTCGCATTGCTCCGGAGCTCTACTTAAAGCGCTTGATCGTGGGAGGTTTCGAGAAGATCTACGAAGTCGCACGTTGTTTCCGAAATGAAGGCATCGACCCAACACATAACCCAGAATTCACCCAGATCGAATTGTACTGGGCGTTTATCAACCAGGATTTCCTGAGCTTCATGGAGCAGATGTTGGCCCACATGATGGAGCACGCGATCGGATCACTGACGGTTACGCGTCAGGGGCAAGAACTGAACTTCAAAGGCCCATGGCCACGGAAGACCTTCCGCGAGGTGATTCTTGAATCGTGTGGAATTGATATCAATCGCTGTTTTACAGTGGGAGATATTATCCGTGAGATTAAAGCCGTTGGATTGAAGATTGATTTCAAGGGAGCGATTGGCGTCGGTGAGCATTTGGACCAGCTCTATAAGAAAACCGGTCGAGCTTCGATTGTGCAGCCAACCTGGATCTTGGATTACCCCGTTGAAATGAAGCCGCTGGCGAATCGCAGCGTAAATGATCCTACAAAAGCGGCCGTGGCACAGCTGGTCGTCATGGGAGGCGAAGTTATCAACGCTTACTACCATGAGCTGAATGACCCAATCGATCAGCGTTTCCGTTTCGAAGAAGAGGAGAAGCTCGCGACACAAGGGAGCGAAGAAGCGCAGCGCATCGATGAGGACTTTTTGATGGCACTTGAACAAGGGATGCCCCCAACGAGTGGGATGGGTATGGGAATTGATCGCTTGGTCGCCCTGCTGACGGATAGCCCAAGTTTGAAGGAAGTCATCTTCTTCCCAACGCTTCGTCCGCTGAATCAGGAGAATAAATAGCTCCTATGCGTATCGTTCTTTGTTACGGGATCTTTGACCAGCCAATCGAGCAGTACGAATCGTATCTGCACGCCGCTCGTCTGGAGGGAGACCGAATCTACGTCGTGATTGTGCGTGATCGGTTGGTGGTAGAGATGCTCGATCAGATCCCGTTTATGGGTGAACGGCAGCGGCTTGATCGCATGGAGCGTCACCCCTTGGTCCATAAGGCATATCTCGCTCATCCAGAGGAGCCCCTTCGTACGATTGAAGATCTTCGGCCCCACGTTTGTCTCTTGGGAGAAGAACGTCATGGCTTGCCACACGCCCTAGAAACGGAGCTGATGCGACGAGGGATCTTTATGCCGGTCCGCACGGTTGCTCATTCGTCGCTGAATCGTTAATGTTTTACCCATATGATCGATATCCAGTCCGTCCGAACGGCACCCGAAGACATCCGTAAGAACCTTGAGCGTCGTCACGTAACCGTCGATCTCGATCGGTTGCTTGTGTTAGACGAGAGCCGTTCCCGGTTGATCCAGGAATTGGATGCGATTCGTCAGGAGCGCAATCAGATCGCCGACCAGGTCTCAAAGGCAGCGCCCGCTGATCGTCCAGCGTTGATTGTACGTGGGAAAGAGTTGAAAGAAACGATCGTCGCCCGTGAGCCAGAATTAGAAGCGGTTGAACGTGAATGGAAAGACTTACTGTCCCAGATCCCAAACCACACCCATCCCGCTACCCCAACCGGTGCTTCAGATGAGGAGAACGTGGAGATCAAGGTTTCGGGAGAAGAGCAGACATTCTCGTTTGCGCCAAAGTCTCATACAGAGCTCGCCAAGCAGCATGACCTGATCGACTTCGATCGTGGAGCGAAAGTGGCAGGAGCGAAGTTTTATTTCTTGAAAGGGAAGTTGGTCCTGTTGGAACAGGCGTTGATTCAGTGGGTCTTGAAGGAGCTTGTAGCAGAAGGCTTTACCCCGATTGAAACGCCAGATGTTGCCAAGGAAGAAGTCATGGCCGGGACAGGCTTTAACCCACGTGGCTCAGAAGACCAGATCTATACGCTCCAGGGGACAGACCTTTCGCTGGTTGCAACAGCAGAGATTCCGGTAGGTGGGTATTTCAAAGATGAGATCCTTGAGGCCAAAGATCTTCCTCTACGTTTCGTTGCCTTATCTCACTGTTTCCGCAAAGAAGCGGGAGCCTACGGAAAAGAATCGTACGGCTTGTACCGTGTTCACCAGTTCACCAAGGTCGAGATGTTTATCTTTGCAACACCGGATCAGTCCGAAGGGTTGCATGAAGAACTTCGTCGCTTGGAGGAACGGATCTTTACCAAGCTCGGCTTACGCTACCGTGTCGTCGATATCTGCACGGGAGATTTGGGAGGTCCTGCGTATCGCAAATACGACTTGGAAGCCTGGATGTGGGGCAAGGGCGATGGGAAAGGTGGTTGGGGCGAAGTCACGAGTACCTCGAACTGTACCGACTACCAAGCGCGTCGCTTAAACATCCGCTATCGCAAAGAAGATGGGAGTGTCGAACTCATCCATACATTGAATGGGACCGCGCTTGCCCTCTCACGTGCCCTCATTGCCGTCATGGAGCAGTATCAGGATGAAGATGGCTCGATTCGTATCCCGGAGGTCCTACGGCCCTTCTGTGGCTTTGATCGCATTGCCTGAATCGCATGAAGACCTGGATTGAGCTCTCTGCGTCGGCGCTTCGTGAAAACTATCGACGAATCGCAGAGTTCGTTGCTCCAGCGCAGGTGATGGCTGTTTTAAAATCGGATGCCTACGGACACGGGTTGTCTCAAGTGGGAGCGATCCTCAAAGATCAGGTCTCTTCGTACGCCGTTGATCGCGTAGAGGAGGGGATCGCCCTACGAAACGTGGGAGTGACAGGGCAGATCTTGGTTTTAGGCTATACGGAGACTACAGAAAAAATATCCCAAGCGATGGAGGCCAATCTTGATTTGGCTATCTCTAGTTTTGAACAGCTCGAACAACTACATTTTACGACGCAAGACAAAGGGGATACACAGCCCGTCCACGTACACTTAGAAGTAGAAACTGGATTGTATCGACTAGGGATTCCAGAAACAGACCTTGTGCGTGTGATCGAATTGCTGCAGGGGCAGACCCGCATTCAGGTACGTGGGCTCTTTACGCATTTCGCGAATGTAGAAGAAGAGTTAGACGAAGGATTTCCAAAAGAGCAGCACGCTTGCTTCTCACGCATCAGCGAGCAGTTCAAGGTAGCTGGGTTCTCTATTCCGCAACAACATATGGCCTGTAGTGCCGCAGGCTTGGTGTTTGATGCCTCGCGCTTTGATTGTGTCCGTGTAGGGATCTCCTTGTATGGGCTCTGGTCCTCTGAGCTCGTTCAAGAACGTGTAGAGGCGATACCGGATGCTCTTGCGCTACGCCCAGCGCTCACCTGGAAAACGATTGTGGCCCAGGTAAAATCTGTACCAGTGGGAGCGACCGTCGGCTATGCACGAAGTGAGCGTATGGATCGACCCTCACGTATCGCCGTCCTTCCTATCGGCTATTACGACGGCTATCCACGCTCCCTGTCCTCAAAGGGTATTGTTGTGATCCAGGGTGTCCGCTGCCGTATCATCGGGAAGATTTGCATGAACATGTGTATGGTAGACGTGACAGATGTTCCTACGCCCATCATGGCAGGTACAGAAGTGACTCTTATCGGTTCTGGGATCGAGGCAGACGAGCTCGCGACGCTCGCAGGCACCATTCACTATGAGTTCGTGACGCGCTTAGCCTCAACGATTCCTCGGCTTGTGGTAGATTAGTCCTAGTTTTGTATGTCCTCGCCCTTTTCCCTTCGCGCCCCTTACGCACTTGTCGGCGTGATTGCGATTATTGGTTGGGTCTTTTTTATTTTTCGATCAGAGCTCTTTGAGCTAAAAGGGGTAGAGGTCCAAGCGAGTGGGGGAATCGTATCCTCAAGTGATATTTTGCCGATTGTGTTTGAAACGTTGGATACACAGTCCGCGCGTCCTTGGTCGAAGCGTCAGTACCTCTTCTTGCCCAAGAAACGTATAGAGGAGGGGATTAAGGCGACGCTCTACGCTGAGCAGGTTGAAGTGGGCGAAGTAGAGGATAACGTTTTACGACTCAAGATCTCGTTTGGATCTAGGTTCTTGTATACCACTCAAAACGGAGAGGACTTTTTAAAGTGTGCCGTTGCCAGGCCGGGGGGAGTCATCTTAGAAGACCCCTCAACTCTGAGTGCTGCTAAGAAGCGCTACCTAACTACAGATTTTACGACACATGCTATCGACGGGATTGTCTACCTTCGGAAAGCTACAACAACCTTAGAAGTACCCGTCATTAAACGCCTTCTAGACTTAGGAAGGTCCTTAGATGACCATAGAGTCGTCTTTGCGTATTTTGTAGAACGTACGGGCCAAGAGGTCGCTATTCAGTTAGATAGAGATCGTGAGGTGCTAGTAGACCTGACGCAGCCCTTAGACGAGCAGGTCGAGCGTGGACGAGCTGTTTTACGTGATCCTGAGTACAAAGACCTAAAACCCATCACCATAGACCTGAGAATCCCTGGACGAGCCTACCTACGATAACCCTACCCTAAGAGTCGTATAAGATATATTGTACGACTCATCATATAGGGCTTATCCTAGTACCTCTAGATCTTGATCCTTTGGCTTGGTTAAGCAAAATATGGACGGTTTAGGAATCGTACCAGTTGTTCCTTGAGCTGGAACGGAGAGATGTCCTAGGCTTCTAGCCCTTCCTGACAGCCTTCTTCTGATGTCCCGGTCTTTTACCACCAGCTATAAACAACAGGTAGGTTTGGACACCCTCAGAAAAAGAGACATCTATCTTTTACGACGCAAGGTTTCAGGGTAAGCATTTCCAAGTACCTTCTAACAGGGAGGACGCTTCTCTTGTCCCCTGTCCGCTCGGCTTCCCTTGAATAGATGATGAACCTTCCCACCCCGTAGCTTCTTTTTGTTAAAATTTTTTTCCTTTTGCGTCGTAAAACGTTTTATGCCTCCTCCCACTTCTGGGCTATACTCAATCTCGTTCTATGAGCTCCACCATTCCCCTGCTCGACTCCCTCTATCAATCCTCAGACGCGCTCAGTAGCGATCTGATCTTGATCGTCACCGCCTTCATCGCTGTCGCTCTTGGTGTGGTCGCCGCTCTGCTAAAGCATAGAAAATAGCCTCAGCCTCCCTACTTCTGCATGTTTGAGGGTACCTAAGTAGCCTGCTACCATTGCGTCGTAAAATATCTATACCCCTTTCGTGTGCATCCCCTGCCCTGAACTGCTATTCTGCTCCTCGAATATTCCTATGTCTGATCATTCTTCTTTCCGAAACATTCTCCGGGCGTCTTTCGCAAAACTCGGGCACGTTTGTCTAAGCCTCTCAAAAAAGATCTACGTTTCTCCGCGTGAACAGGAGAAGCAACGGTATGCAAAAGATGAACGTGAGAAGGGTCTCCGTGTTCAGTACCCTCTAACCTCCCAGAGCGTCGTGCTCGACGTTGGTGGGTATGAAGGGCAGTGGGCCAGCGATATTGTGGCGATGTACGGCTGCACGGTTCATGTATTTGAACCCGTCCCCGCCTTCGCCGAGCAGATTCGACAGCGCTTCCAGCACAATCCACTCGTCCACGTACATGCCTACGGCCTTGGTGCGAAGGATGAGACCCTACAGATCGCTTTACTTGATAATGGAACGTCTCTTTTTAGAAATGAAACGGGGGCTAACACTCAAGCTGTATCCATTCGAGACATCTCCCACGTTTGGAAGGAGCTCGCACTTGATCAGGTGGGGTTGATAAAGATTAATATTGAAGGAGCGGAATACCCACTCCTAGCACGTATGGAAGAGCAAAACCTTCTCTCCCACGTGCGAGATTTTCAGATTCAATTCCACGACTTCGTTCCAGAGGCGAAGCAGGAACTCCAAAAGGCCCAGACAGCCTTAGCAAAAACTCATCACCCTACGTATCAGTACGTGTTTATTTGGGAGAATTGGGAACGGACAAGTTCTCAACCGGTGAGTCAGGCGGAAGGACGGTAACATCAATCCAGGCTTTGATACTCGCCAGCAGATCGCGCGTGACGTACCACGCGTCTTTTTGGTAGGCTCGAACATTCGCTGGGACTCCATAGGCCTCAAGACCAAAGGAGCGGCACAGATAGAGCGCTCGTCCCAAGTGGAACCGCTGCGTGATGACAACAACACGCTTTAGGCGATAGACCTGAGCCGCACGCTTACAGCTTTCATAGGTTCGAAAACCCTCATCATCCACCACGATCCGATCGGGAGCAACACCTCGTTCAAGCAACCAACGATGCATGACGCTCATTTCATCTGCCCGAAAGCGTCCACCGTCTCCCGTAAGCAGCATCGGGGCCTCCAGCGCCCTTGAAACCCGCTCCCCTACGAGCAGACGGTCCGCCAGCGCATCACTCGGAACACCGGACTCCTCTATGCCCGCACCCAGGATCAGAACAGCATCTGGATGCATCTCAAGTGTCTCCACTGGTCGAATATAGGCAGACGAAGGAATCTGCACCCACAGGATGAGTCCAATCGACCCAACCGTTCCAAGAACACCCAAGATAAAGGCCCCGAGAGCCGCTCTACGATACGTGACTCTTTCGAGAAAACGCATGGTTACTCATCTGCTAACGGCTTATCAATCGTCATCAACTGAATGCTCGCCGCTTGTCCCGTAATACGAACGACATCCTTATCAATCTTCACAAATTCTTTGCTGGCGAGGTTGTATTGATTAACCACCGTTCCGAGATGCTTTCCAACTGCCATAAAACAGGACTCATACGCCTGCAGGTGACGAGAGAGATCTCCCACGCGAATACGGATCTCTTTTGCCTGTTCCTCAATCTTAAGCGCGTTTAACCCCTGGAGGACGGTTTGTAGATACGCAGAGAAGGACGTTGGTGACACGATGATCACATGATACTTCGCCGCCGCACGCTGAAGGAGGTTTTCCGTTTCAGCCGTGAGTGCTCCAATCTTATTCACGAGCAAGTCGTAGTAAATCGCCTCGTGTGGAATAAACATGAAGGCAAACTCCGTCGTTCCATCTTGCGGACGAATATACTTCGAGGTTTCGACAATGCGCTGCTTCAAATCATTCACGAAGGCTTTCTCGAGACGGTCCCGCTCTTCATCTGATGTCGCTTCTACCATGCGGTTATAATT
Organism: uncultured Gammaproteobacteria bacterium; assembly: GCA_964582475.1. GTDB lineage: Bacteria > Patescibacteriota > Patescibacteriia > 2-12-FULL-60-25 > 2-12-FULL-60-25 > JAGOTP01. The sequence continues at coordinate 140,604 of CAZOQS010000002.1, forward strand.
TTCCAAGCTGAACTTCGAGTCGACCGGAACAATTTTATCGCGCACAAAAATCGCCGCGTCGACAATCAACCCATCCTTGAATGGGTATTGCATCTGATATTGTCCTGGCGCAAACAAATTCCGCAGCAACGTCTCAAGATAGTATTCTCCCAAGACTCCACGCTGTTTCGGATTGCTTAAAATGCGCTGTAGCTGTTCTAACTGTCCCGAGAAGGACAGGACCTGCTTATTCGTCTCTTCGATCTTCACAAGGCGTTCTGTGACATCACGGACGGTACTGGTCATGTGATGACTCGAGGTCTGCTGCTGCTTCAGCGTCTCAACCAACGAAGTCTTCACATCCCCCTGCAGGTTTTCCAGCTTCTGCTGCAAGAGCAGAAAGATATTCGGATCAATCGCTGGCTGAGCCAGGCGCTGTGACAGTTGCCATAAAAAATACCCCATCCCTCCAAACCCAACCACGAAAAGAACGAGAAGAATCCATTGCATAGCTCAGGCATTGTCCCAGGAGGGGAAGATGCTTGACAAGGAGCGCCCCATCTACAATTATCCACAGACACTGATCAATCTTTCGTGTTATCTTCGACCCGTTGAACTCATTGCTTTATGCCAAAGAAGCCCTCTCCTCCCCCCATCCTCTCTTCTTCTGCTCAGAAAAAGAACTCCTCCTCAGCCCCCTCTGCAAAGAAGGGTCCTGCCGACGAAATCGCTTTAGATGATGACGAGCTCGAACCTGATGATCTTGAAGACGTGCTTGATGAGGAAGAAGATGCGGACGCCGTAAAAGAAGATGAGGCTGTTACGGCCGAAGTAGAAGATCCTGAAAAACTCGACGAAAAAGACGAGGAGGAAGAACCGGTTGATGAAGAAGCGATCTTAGCCAAAGGCGACGATCTCGAAATTCTCAATCTCCTTGCAAAGAAAGCAAATCGCTTGGAACAAGGATTAGACGACGACGAGCTCGTTCCCGACGAAGAAGGAATGGGCGGATTCTAAAGAAGGAAGCTGAAATACAAAATACACACCTTTCTCCAGGGTACGCTTGCTCTTCTGCTGAAGCTCAAGCTCCGTTGTCCAAGTCGTCACTTGGACAAAGCCCCTTACGAGAGGTGTGTATTTTGTATTACTCCTTTTTATAATCCTAAGGCTGAGGGGGAACTACTAAAGACCAAGAGAAAGATTGATCGCCTGCTTCGGCTCTTCGTTCGGCAAAGAGAGTGGAAGGGTGATTTCTTGGCGTTCGCCTTGGCGATTGTTGAAGGCGACGAACCCTTTTTGAAGGGCGTGGTCGTAGACATCGCGGGTGACGCGGACATCTTGGAGACAATACTCTTTGAGCTTGTCGATTTCCCCTTTGCGCCAGTATTCGACCGCCATGAGCCCATGACCAGACTTCCCTACTCCGAGAGTGGCTTGAGCGACGTCGTCGAGCTTGATGCGGTGGCCGAGCTGCTTTTCGATTTCAAACAGGAGGTCAACCGTTGGTAATGCGGCGAGATTCCCGGTATAGCTCGTCTGAAGGCAGGGGTAGTCGAAGCCAAACAAGTTATAACCGATGATGCGATCTGCTCGCTCTAACCGAGGCCAAAGCGCCGGGAGATCCTCCTTCATGAAGGCTTCGAACGTATCCGTTTCGTAAAAATAGACGCCAACCAAAGACACCTCCAGAAGCGCTGGGTTGTAAGCCCCAACGTCCTGGAAGGTGTTACGGGTTTCGATATCAAGAACGACTTCTTTTCGCATAGTGGCAAGAGGATAGCACGCTCACACGAAGAAGAGGAAGAATAAAAAAGAGAGCTCCGCTATGGAGCCCTCTTTTTTATTCTTCCTCCACCCATCTCTATTGGCTGTTCTTTTGGTTATCGCGCTTGCGTTCGAATTCTTTCAGATACTGCTTGCGAATGCGGAGGGACTTTGGGGTAACCTCGAGCAATTCGTCTTCTCCAAGGTATTCGAGGGCTTCTTCCAAGCTCATGGCGCGAGGGGTGTCCAAACCTTCTGCGACACCGTCTCCCTTTGAGCGCATGTTGGATAACTTCTTTTCCTTACAGACGTTCACGGCCAAATCTTCTGGCTTAGCGTTCTGTCCGATCACCATGCCTTCGTAGACGGAGACACCAGGACCAATGAAGAGCTGACCACGTTCCTGAGCAGCCTGAAGACCGTAGGTGTTGGATTCTCCTGTTTCGTGCACGATGAGCGATCCGTGTGGAGCGCCTTCGATTGCACCGACGTGTGGCTCGTAGCCCAAGAAGAGTGTGTTGATGATGCCTTGACCACGTGTGTCCATCATGAATTCTGTACGGTAGCCAATCAACCCACGTGTTGGAATAACGAATTCAAGATAGCCTGTGCCGTTCTCAATGCGCATGTCTTTCATTTCACCCTTGCGGCGGCCCATCTTTTCGATAACAGAACCATTGACCGCTTCTGGACATTCAATCGAGACCTCTTCAAATGGTTCGAGCTTCTTGCCACCTTCCTCCTTGAAAATAACCTGAGGACGAGACACTTGAAGTTCAAAGCCTTCACGACGCATCTTTTCGATCAAAATTGAGAGGTGGAGCTCTCCACGACCGCTCACAATGAAGGACCCTTCTCCCCCGCCGGATTCAACGCGAAGGGCTACGTCGTTCTGAAGTTCACGATCCAAACGTTCTTTGATGTTACGTGAGGTGGAGAACTGACCTTCGTTTCCAGCGAATGGGGAGGTGTTTACGCCAAAGGTCATTTTCACCGTTGGCTCTTCGATCTTGATAACTGGCAGCGCTTCTGGGGTGTTTGGATCAGCGATTGTTTCTCCAATGTTGATTTCGGATACACCAGCAAAGGAAACGATGTCTCCTGCTTGCGCTTCCTGTACTTCCGCACGACCCATCCCAACGAAACCCATGATCGAGGTGATCTTGGCGGGGGTCTGTTTGCCATCGCGGTTAATCCAGACCACGTTCCCTGGCTTGAACACACCACGGACGACACGACCGATCGCCATCTTTCCTTTGTAGTTGTCGTAGCTGACGTTCGCGACCGACACCTGGAGTGGACCGGTTGAATCGTTCTTTGGGGCTGTTACCTCCTTCAAAATGGTATCGAAGATCGGAAGAACACCTGTCATCGTCGAAAGATCTGTCTCGAGACCAGCTTTCCCCTGCTTGGCGGAGGCGTAAACGACTGGGAAGTCTGTCTGTGCGTCAGAAGCGCCGAGCGTGACGAACAAATCAAAGGTCTGGTTCAAGACCCAATCTGGACGTGCGTCTGGCTTATCAATCTTGTTGATGACCAAAATAATGCGGTGACCGGCTTCGATCGCCTTCTTCAACACGAAGCGCGTCTGTGGCATTGGTCCTTCTTTGGCGTCGACCAAGAGCAACACACCGTCGACCAAGCTCATGATGCGTTCGACCTCTCCGCCGAAGTCGGCGTGTCCTGGTGTGTCTACAATATTGATTTTTGTTCCCTTATAGAAAACAGCGGCGTTCTTGGCGAGAATCGTAATCCCACGCTCACGTTCGAGTTCGTTCGAGTCCATGATCGTTTCTCCTTCTAACCCACTCTCCTTGAAGGTGTCAGACTGTTTCAAAAGCGCATCGGCCAGGGTGGTTTTCCCGTGGTCAACGTGAGCGATGATGGCGATATTGCGGATATCCATAAGGGGTGTGCAGCGTAAGATAAAAAGAGGCACCGTTGCCGGTGTAACTGGGCAAAAGTATAGCGGACCGCTCCCCTTCCGTCAAAGAACTTGGCTTAGAGCCGACCCTTTCTTTGCGTCGTAAAACGTTATAGCACTCTCCCACTGCCCTGGTATGCCTATTTTTGTGGAATTTAAAAAGAGTCTGTTGTAACTGCTAGCGCCGGAGCGCTTACCTTGAGAGGACCAGGACAATACCTGGCGCGGGGTTACATTAAAGACTCTTTCTGCAGCGGGCGGCACACACAGTGGTGCACCACCCGATAACGTACGATGTTTTTGTTTGAACGAACCGGTGAAGGAACGAATGGAGGGGAGCAAACGCCTTGCGGCGAAACGATTCTCGTTTGACAGCTCAACCACTACCTATCTCCATCACACTCCTTGTCAGTGGATACGTCAAGCGACCATACTAAAGGGAACGCCTATGCCCTCTCTCCCCTTTCCACCCGGTTTTCTTTGGGGTGCTGCCACCTCCAGCCACCAGGTTGAAGGAAATAACACTTTAAATGATTGGTATGCCTGGGAAAAACGTGTTCAGGCGGCTGAAAAGTGGTCTGGATTCGCCTCAGATCAATGGAACCGCTGGGAGGAAGATATCGAGCTTATGCGAGACTTGGGGCATAACGCCCATCGCCTCTCGCTTGAATGGTCGCGTGTTGAGCCACGACCGGGTGAGTTCGATGAAGCGGCTTTAGACCATTACCAGCAACTCCTACAGGCGCTCCATGCGAAAGGCATCAAAACCGTGGTAACGCTCCACCACTTCACTAACCCACTCTGGTTATCAGAGATGGGTGGTTGGCTAAGCTCTTGCGTCGTAAAACGTTTCACTACATTCGTGGAGATGGTTATAAAAAAGCTTGGGGCTGACATAGATATCCTGCTAACGATTAACGAGCCTGGCGTCTATGCCTTTATGTCGTATCAGGCTGGCTTCTGGCCGCCTCAGGTAAAGAGTTCGTGGCAAATGCAGCGCGTCCTCTGGAACATGGCACGGGCTCATCGAGCAGCCTACCCGATCATCAAACGACACTTCCCCGCTCTCCCCGTTGGGATCGCGCAGAACATGACGACCTTTGAAACCGTTCATCCAACGAGTTGGAGGGAACGTTTTGCTGCGCATTGGATGGCTGCCGTGAACAACTTCTCCTTCTATTGGTTCAGTGGCTGGAAGACACACGATGTCCTAGGGGTGAATTACTATTTCCATCGGAGACTGGATGCAACCGGACGTCGGTGGCCGCGTTTTCAAGATCCACAAGAAACAAACCGTCCAACAAGCGATCTGGGCTGGGAATTATTTCCTGAAGGCCTTGGCCGCATCGTTCGCTCCCTCAAGAAACACAAAAAACCCATCCTGATCACCGAGCATGGGTTAGCGGACGCGGATGACTCCCGCCGACCACAGTTCATTCAAGACAGTCTCTCCCACCTTTCTTCTGCCATCGCTGACGGAGCTCCTGTTATTGGATACCTTCACTGGAGCCTCCTCGATAATTTTGAATGGGCCGACGGGTTCACGCCTCGGTTTGGCCTCGTAGAAGTCGACTACGTAACTCAAGCACGCACTCCCAGAGCTTCTGCATGGCTCTATAAAGAGATCATTACAGCTCAACCGACTCTCCCAACCGTGGAGCATGCGCCTGGATTCCCAACTCGTGAGTGATGCGTTCTGCGAGTTCAATCGCCGTCCCCTCTTCGCCGTGGGTGCAGAAGATGTGCTTTGGTAACGCCGAGGCGGATCGGATCCAGTTCAATAACGTTGGTTGATCTGCGTGCGCGCTATAGGCCCCGATGCTTTTTACCGCCGCACGCACCTGAATACGCTCTCCCAACACCTCGACGGTCTTTTCGCCTGAAAACAACTTTCTCCCCAGTGTCCCTTGCGCTTGATACCCAATAATCAAAACGGTGTTTTTCTCGTTCCCTAGATAGCGCACCAGGTGATGCAGGATTCTCCCCCCATTCATCATGCCCGCTCCAGAAATAATGATCTTTGGCGGTGGAACGAAGTTAATCTGCTTTGACTCTTCTCGCGTCTCACATAGGTGGAGTCCTTCAAAATCAAACAAGTCATCTCCATGCGTTACTTTTTTCAACGCGACAGGATCGTAGTATTCAGGATAGCTTCGAATCACCCGTGTTGCGCGAATCGCCATGGGACTATCCAAGTACACGTTTACTTTTGGCAAACGTCCTTCTTGAACCAACTCGTTCATTTCGTAGAGCAGCTGCTGCGTTCGCTCAATCGCAAAGGCAGGGATCAGCAACGTCCCTTCTTGATGAATCGTTTGCTGTACGAGCTCCTGCAATTTATCACTGCGTGAGCCTTCATCTTCGTGAACGCGGCTCCCGTAGGTCGATTCCATCACGACCGCGTCCATTTCGGAGAGCTGAGCGGTTGCACGCAAGATCGGCACGTTTGCATGTCCAAGGTCTCCCGAAAAGGCGAGCTTCGCTCCACCTTGCTCACGAATCTCGATGAAAGCACTCCCAAAGATATGCCCCGCTTCACGGAAGCGCACCATCAAATCTCCCATGCGTACCGAGTGACTATATTCAGTCGGTACGCAGCGCTTGAGCACCTGTGCGACATCCTGCTCCTCATACAACATCGGACGTGCACTCCGACGGTGATTCTCCTCCATGATGTGGTAGGCGTCTTCGAGTACGAGCTTCATCAAATCGATCGTCGGCCCCGTGGCATAGATTTTTCCCTTGAATCCTCCCTTGATGAGACGTGGGAGACGCCCGGTGTGATCAAGGTGCGCGTGGGTAATAAAAACAGCATCTACTGTCCCGGCATGCAGAAAAATCTCTTCAAAGTTACGTGCCTCACAAAATTCACAGCCTTGAAACATACCGCAGTCGACTAAGACGCGCGCCTGCTTCGTCTCCACCATGTAACACGAGCCCGTGACTTCACGCGCAGCTCCAAGGAACGTAAGTTTCATATTTCCATCCCCATTCTACCAGAACGAACCCGCGCTGGATATTATGAGCGTTTACACTTCCGCTCGAACGGTATCCGCTCCCAAGATTCCCTCTACTTCTTTCGCAATCAGGTCGTTAAAGGCGATGCGGTACGACGAGAGAATCTTTTGTTTTCCTCCTGGGTTCTCAATAAGGAAATACACATTGTACTGACCCGGGTACTTGTCGAGCACGCTGCGGAGGGTGAGGAGAATGGTTTCAGGTAGCTGAGCGCGCAACGTTAATGTAACCGCCTGAATGGGCTTGTTTCGTAAGCCGGAATTCGCGAGGTCTTTCTTAAGCGCATCCGATTGCTCTTCAACGATTGATGGCACGCCCCCTCGGGTCGACTCTTCGATCATGTCGATATTGTCTGGTGTCACTTCGTAGGCGGTTTCGGCCAGAATCTTCCATTCGCCGTCTTTTTCTTGGACGCGGCCGCTGACCACCAGGATCTTTTCCGCCTCCCAGACTTCTGGTTTTTCTTTGTAAGTACGTGGGAAAACGACGACTTCAATGTCACCACTCAGATCTTCCAAGCGCATGAAGACCATCGGCTCGTTGGCCTTGGTCGCAATCTTCTTGGCGATCGTAACAAGCCCGGCGACACGGATCGACTTCTCCTTGTGACGCTTCATCTCGATTCCTTTCTGTGGAACCTGGCCGATCGGCGTGCAGAAGTGGGATAAACGCGCGCTGTACTCTTCAAACGGATGCGCGGAGAGGTAGAGGCCTAAGAGTTCTTTCTCCCACTTCAAACACTCACGCTGAACGGCGGGCGGAGCCGGACGAAGCTGCAACCCTTCCTCGACCGCGTTCTCCGTCATCGAGAAGAGATTGAACTGTCCCGAGCTAGATTCCTGTGCGTGTCGGCGGTGATACTCCAAGATGGTTTCAATGTTGAAATACAGCTGATTGCGATCACCAAACCGATCCAGCGCTCCGGAGCGAATAAAGACTTCAAGCGAGCGGCGGTTGAACGATTTGTGGTTCATGCGCCGGACGAAGTCCATCAGGTCCTTGTAGGGACCGCTCGCCTTACGTTCTTGAATCACGTAGTCTGCTGCATCTTCTCCCAAGCCTTTGATGGCGAGTAAGCCAAAGCGAAGGGTGTTCTGGCCCTTCACGACGGCGAAACGAGCGAACGATTCATTCACGTCTGGCGCGAGTACTGGCATCCCCATACGCCGACATTCCTCAACCTCAATCGTGATGCGATCGATGTTTTGACAGTCCGAGTTCAAAAGCGCCGCCATGAAGGCGTCTGGATAGCGCGATTTCAGGTAAGCGGTTTGATACGCGATCATGGCGTAACAAGCGGCGTGTGATTTGTTGAAACCGTAGGCCGCGAATTCTTCGAACTGTTGGAAAATAGCGGCCGCCGTATCGTGTTCGACGCCATTTTTCACCGACCCGTCGATAAACTTCACTTTCAGCTCTGCCATCAACTTCGCGATCTTCTTTCCCATGGCTTTACGCAAGGTATCAGCCTCACCTGGGGTGAAGCCGGCCATGTCTTTCGACACTTGCATAACTTGCTCTTGGTAGACCGGGATCCCATAGGTATTCCGAAGCGCGCTCTCCGTCAGCGGATGCATGTAGCGAATCTTCTCTCTCCCATGTTTACGCGCAATAAACGACTCGATGAACTGCATCGGACCCGGGCGATACAAGGCCACCATGGCGATAATATCTTCAATAATCGTGGGTTTTAATTCACGAATGTACTTCTTCATCCCTTCCGATTCCAACTGAAAGACGCCCGTCGTATCGCCACGACCTAGGAGCTCGAAGGTTTTGGCATCATCGAGGGGAATATCATCAACGTTCAAAACGTCGCCATAGACCGCTTCGACGATCGTGAGACAATCTCGAATGATCGATAAGTTAGACAGACCCAAGAAGTCCATCTTAAGGAGCCCGATGGCTTCGGTTGAATGGCCCGCATATTGCACGACACGATCGACGTCACCGCCTTGTGCCTTCTGGAGTGGTGAAAAGTTTGCAAGCGGCTCTGGCGAGATCACGATGCCACAGGCGTGCTGTGAAGCGTGGCGCGTGGTTCCTTCAAGCTTGATAGCGAGATCGATCAGGCGTTTTACCCTTGGATCTGCCTCATACATCCCACGAAGCTCTGGCGCTTCTTTGATCGAGGTCTCAAGCGGAATATGTTTTCCCTGCACTGGTGGCGGAATAACTTTCGAGATCCGGTCAACGTCGGCATACGGCAAGCCCAAGACACGCCCCACATCACGAACTGCAGCACGGGCGGCCATCGTTCCGAAGGTAATAATGCCAGCGACACGATCGAGACCGTATTTTTCGGTCACATATTTAATCACATCGACGCGCTTCACGTCATCGAAGTCGGTATCGATATCCGGCATGGAGATACGATCCGGATTCAAAAAGCGCTCGAAGAGCAAGCCATAACGAAGCGGATCAAGGTTCGTGATCTTGAGCGCATAGGCCACAACCGATCCGGCAGCCGATCCACGCCCTGGTCCCACAATCACGCCGTGACTCTTCGCCCAGACGATATAGTCCTGCACGATCAAGAAGTAGGCCGCAAAGCCCATGCGTTGAATCGTAGACAACTCAAACTCCAAACGCTCTTGCGCCTCTTTCCGCTTCTCGGGGTCTGGATAGCGCTCGATCAGACCGGTGTCGCACAGCTGACGCAAATAGCTATTATCCGTCTCCCCCGCTGGCACATCAAACTCAGGTAAGTGGTTTTTCCCAAGGATAATCTCGACATTACAGCGATCGGCAATCTTCCGGGTGTTCTCAATCGCCTCTGGATGGTCCTTAAAGGCCTCAACCATCTCTTCGGGCGAGGACATCGAGAGGTCCATCGTCGAACTTGAAGGACGGTTCTGGTCCGACAGGAGCTTTCCATCATGAATACAAACCAAGACGTCCTGCGCTTCGCGATCATCCGCATGCAGGTAGTGGACGTCCTTGGTTGCGACAATCGGCGTATTCGTTTCTTTCGACAGCTGGATCAAAAACTCATTGATCTCTGACTGCGTTGGCGACTCTGGGTGATGCACGAGCTCCAGAAAGAAATTGCTCTCTCCCACGGCATCTTTATAGACCTGGATCAGCTCGCGCGCTTTCTCCAAGTCATGCGCCTGACAGGCTCGTGGGATGTCCCCTTTCATGCAACCGGATAACACGATCAACCCAGCGCCGTAGGTCTTCAAAATCTCTTTGTCGATACGTGGGACGTAGTAGAACCCTTCCAGATAGGAAATCGACACGAGCTTCAGGAGGTTCTGATAACCTTCGTTGGTTTCCGCGAGGATTGTGAGGTGCGAGGTTCGGTTGTCGATCCCCGCGCGCTTGTCCGTATGCTTGTTGAGCGCGACTGCCACTTCTACCCCCAAAATTGGTTTGACGCCTGCTTTTTTGGCCGCCTCATAAAATTCAATCACGCCGTACATGGCGGAATGATCCGTCAGCGCAATTGCGTCGTACCCTAGCCCTTTTGCATGTTCGACAATCTCGTCCACGTCGCCAATGGCGTCATGGAGGGAATACATCGAGTGCGTATGCAGGTGAACGAAGGGAGAGGGCATGTGAGCCATGCGATAGTAACCGCCCGGGATGCGTCGGGCAATGGACGAAAAAAGCCCGGAAAACCGGACTTTTTCTCTAGGCGAATCTACAGACCTACTCCTCGTCTTCGTCGTCCGTTTCCTGCGCCTTTTTCTTGCTCTTTTTCGACCCTGAGGCACGATCGCCAATCAGCGAGAGAAGTTTTCTCCCTCCCTCAGACACAAGGGCGGCGTAGCCTGAGAGGCTCGTGAAGCGTTCGACCAGCGTTTCAACCATCTCTTCAACCGCAGAGATCTTTTCCCGTGTCGTGGCCACAATCTCATCTGCTTGGCGTAAGACACTGAGCAAGCGATAGAGCACCAAGCACAGAAAAATCGTGATCGCGACGAGACAAATGCTCGCGACGATATACCAAATATCTTGAGGGGTAAGGTACATAGGGATTACGAGCAGTATACAAATAATTCCGTACGTCGTCGATCTCAGCCCTGCGACAGGCGATACCGACCTTGGCCAATGCGTTCGGTCGAGCCCCGTTTATGCGTCAGATAGACGAGCGAAGCCGTGACCGCATATTGCGTCAGTTTCATTTCAGGATGGGCAGCACTCGCCTTCACGAATACCTCACGCGTCGTCAGGCCTTCTGGGTGAGCGCCTAACGCCTCTTCCACAAACGTATGAGTAGTGGGAATGATAGGCCGTTCTTTCTTTAGAGGAACTTCTGGCACTCGCAAGCCCTGAGGTGTTGGGTTCAAGAGCTCTTCCAGCTCTCGATCAATCTCACGTCTCTGTCGAAGGAGCTCTTCTATGAGCAATAAACGTTTCCGCGTTTCTTCTGTCATACATTCTTAGTATATGTCTGAATGTGTGACTTCACAATAATGGTAAGCGGTAGGGCATTCTGTGAATCTATGAACTTCGCTTTTCTCGTACGAAAAAGAGAGCTCAGAGGCTCTCTTTTTATTCTGCGACACATCCTAGCTACGGATACTGGCACCTAGATTTTTCTCTAAGGTATCCGTAATCGCTTTCACTTGTTTATCTACCTCTTCCGAAGACAACGTACGCGTCGCCTCTTGGAACGTCAGATGGAAGGCGAGCGATTTTTTCCCCTCCTCAACACCCTTCCCAACGTAGGTATCAAACCATTCAACTTGAGTTGGCAGCGTCGCTACTTGTTTCACGGCTTGGGTTACTTGTTCAACCGTCACCGCTCGGTCAACGACGATCGCGATATCGCGCTTCGAAGCTGGGAAGGCTGGGATCGTGGTGTAGGCAATCGTTGAACGGAGAGCGGACTGGAGCAAGCCGAGATCAAGCTCGCAGACTCCCAAGCGCTGGTTCAGTTTCCAAGTAAGCGCCATCTCTGGATGGAGCTCCCCAGCGCGACCGATCTCTTTTCCGCCGACGCTGATACGCACAGACCGACCAGGATGCCACTGGCCACGCACATCCGTCTCAAGACGACTCCATTCCACCGTCTGTACTCCAAAACGTTCTAAGAGCAGCTCAGCCACCCCCTTTGCCCGCTTCCACGCCTGATCATCGTCACTAAAGGTGACGACTAGGGTTGGGCGTTCGTCAGGCAAAGTCGTCCCCTGCTTCACGAAGACATTCGCGAGTTCAAAATACACCTGATCCGAGACACGCTCCTGGTTGTCCGCGACCGCCTGCAACACACCCGGAAGCAAACTTGGACGCATGTATTCCTGATCAGCCGCCAAGGGATTCTGAAGATGCAAGGCTTCGTCTGTTGCATAGCCCGTCTTTTTTAACTGATCTGCCGAAACGAAGGCGTAGCTATAAACTTCGGTTGCACCGGCTCCTTGGAGAATTGCCCGACAGCGATCTTCGACTTCTAGAATCGTATCTGAAGGACGGCCGGAAATCCCCGCTGGAAAAATGGACGGGAGTTTGGCGTAGCCGTGCACACGCGCGATCTCTTCAACCAAGTCACGACCATCTTCGATATCGTGATCACGCCACCAAGGGACAGCTGCCGTAAGCAACTCCTCCTTCACGCGTACGCCGAACCCAAGACGTTCCAAGGTTCCGACCATCTCCTCTGTTGGAAGATCGACGCCGATCAATGAACGCGCTTGCTTCAACGAGATCGAATACGCTTCTTCTTTGTAGTCCTCTGTTTGGGAATCAAAGACCTGACTCGTGACGGTTCCACCAGCCAAGGTCAGACAGAGCTCAACCGCTCGGGCCAACGCTCCAGGGAGCGCTTCCGTCGACAAACCCTTCTCATAGAGAGATTGGGAATCTGAATAGAGCGTAAGGGCACGCGCCGTTCGACGAGTAGACACAGGATCAAAGCTCGCGGCCTCAAACACGATCGACGTCGTTTCAGCGGTCACACCTGTCGCCTCGCCTCCCATCACGCCCGCAACGGCGACCGGCTTGGTCGCGTCTGCAATCACGAGCATCCCTGGCTGAAGGGTATAATTTTTTCCATCCAAGGCCTGGATCGTCTCCCCTGCCTTAGCCTCACGGATCCGAATCTGCTCACCTTCGAGCTTCGTCGCATCAAAGACATGAAGTGGCTGACCGAGCTCAAGCAGAACGTAATTCGTAATATCCACGAGCGTGCTAATCGGACGCACACCGGCGGAGAGCAAGCGCTCCTTCATCCACCAGGGTGAAGAACCATTCGTAACGCCCTCAAGCCGCACGCCCATGTAGCGTCGGCAGCGCTGTGTATCCTCGACTTTGATGTCCAGTGGCTTCGCGGTGGCGCTTGGTACGATCGGTTGCGACTTCACCCCTTTAAATGGAAGCTCCAGAATCGCACTTGCTTCACGCGCCAGACCAACCAAACACATCGCATCCGGACGGTTGGTCGTGACTTCAATGTCCATGACAACGTCTCCGTTATATTTGAGGACGTCCGTCAGTGGCTGGCCCGGGACAAGCGTTTCCCCCACAAAGGCGACGCCCAAATCCAAAATTTCACGCTCATCCTTTTTCGGGAAGGCCTCGGTCAACCCAACTTCATCCGCCGCACAAACCATACCGTGACTCTCAATACCGCGGATCTTCGTGAGCTCCATCGTGACAAGCTCCCCTTCTCCGTGCCAACGCACGCGCGCACCAAGTAGGGCGACAGGCACGAACTGGCCTTCAGCGACGTTCGATCCGCCACACACGATATTCAATGGAGCTTCTGCACCAACATCCACGGACAACACGCGCAACCGGTCTGCCTGTGGGTGCGGCTCTACCTTCACAATTTTTCCTACCACAATTTTCTCGAAATTTGCCTCTCGAGGAATGATCTTTTCGACAGCTGGTCCGGACAACGAGATCCGTGCCGCGAAGGCTTCGGGGGTCAGGTCGGAAGTGACGTAATCGCGCAACCAGTTGTAAGAAGTGAGCAGGTTCATAGCTAGAATTGTTGCAAGAAGCGCACGTCGTTTTTATACATAATACGGAGGTCGTCGATCTGAAGCCCTTCTTTCATCGAGAACGTTCGTTCAACGCCCCAGCCGAAGGCAAAGCCAGAATACTCGTTTGGATCGATTCCACCTGCACGTAAGACATTTGGATGAATCATTCCGGCGCCTCCCAACTCTACCCAACCGCGCTTACACAAGCGGCACTTTGTTCCACTCGTATCTTTTCCTGTTCCTCCGCATAAGCTGCACGAGATATCGACTTCAAAAGACGGTTCCGTAAAGCGGAAGTGATGTGGACGAAGACGCGCGCGACGGTCTGGTCCAAAAAAGGAACGGACGAAGTAGTCCATCGTGCCTGTGAGATGCGTGATCGAAACCTCTTTATCAATCACCATGCCTTCGAACTGATGGAACATCGGTACGTGGGTCGCATCACTCTGACGACGATAGCACTTGGCGATGTTAATCAAACGCACGGGGAATTCTCCCTGAGCGACGGCGCGCTTCATGACACGCGCTTGCCAGTTGGAGACGTGTGGCACAAGTACCATCTTCCCCTCTTCGGGTTTGTCACTCGAAGGAACATCTACAAAGAACGTCTCCCAGTCATCGCGGGCTGGGTGATCCTTCGGCATGTTGAGTGATTCAAAGGCGTACCAATCCCAATCGATTTCCGAGTAGCGAACCGTCGAGAAACCTGCGCGCTCAAAGACCTGACGGATGTCGCGAATGGCTTGCGTCGTCAAATGTAGGTGTCCTTCCGGTGGACGAACCCCTGGCTCTGTCACGTCAACGGTTTCATGGTTCAAGCGCTGTTTAATCTCAGCTGACGCAAACGATGTGCGTGCGTGCACAAAAATCTCTTCGATCTTGGTTTTGACATCATTCGCGAGCACGCCCAACTTTGGACGCTCTTCGGCAGCAACGTCCTTCAGCTCCTTCATGAGCTCGGCTAAGCGCCCTTTACGCCCTAAGACGTTCACTTCGAGCTCTTCCAGCGATTTGCTGGCACTCACCTTTTCCACTTCTTTGACCGTGTTGTTCAACAACTCGGTAATTTGGTCTTTCCAGGAAGTCATAGATGCAGAAAACACTACAGGCAGAGCCTATATCGATCAAATAAGGTTTTTAATTCCGTTCCAAATCACACTTCCGTACTGACGAAGGTCACGCACCGTTACGAACAATACCAAACCCATCAAGAAGAAGAACCCAACGCGATGGATGGCAGCTTCGAGCTTGAGTGAAGCCTTCTGGCGACGAACTGCTTCGATGATAAGGAAGAGGAAACGCCCTCCGTCCAGCGCGGGAATCGGCAAGAAGTTGATAACAGCGAGGTTTAAGGACAGAAGGGCTGCGAACTGGAGCAATGGCCAAACACCTTGTTCAGCAATCTTTCCCGTCATCACCGCAATCCCAACCGGACCCGACACGTCTGACCCAACCGATTTCCCAACAACGATATTTTTAATGAGATCGAAGAACCCGGTAAAAATCATCCCTGTATACCGAGCCGTTAACGCTGCTCCTTCTGGGATCGCCCGATACCAAGGGAAACGAATCGTCCCTGTATCCGCCATCGCGACTCCCATCCCCTTGCGGCCAAGACTTTCAATGGGTTTTGGAGTGACTGCGACCGACGTCATCTCTCCTCCGCGACGAACCTCGACTTGGAGTGTGTCGTGCTGTTCAACCTGTTCTTTGATCACCGTCTGCGCCTGTTCCACATTGGTAATTTCGCGGCCATCGATTCGGACAAGATGATCTCCCAGGCGGATACTCGCTTCGGCCGCGGCCGAACCCGGCAGCACATTCACGAATTCAACCGCACGATCTACGACCTGTGCATGAGGGGGCAGACCCGTCAGGTCCCCTCGGATTCCGACGATCAATCCCGCCGTCAAAATGAGACAGGCGAGCAACCAGTTCATCACCACTCCTCCGGCGAGAATAATGGCGCGGGCGTACTTGGGCTTGCTATTAAAGGAATCGTTATCCATCGCAACCCCCTCTTCGCCCTTCATCCGCACGAATCCGCCCAGTGGGAGCCAGTTAATCGACCAGATCGTATTGGCATATTCTTTCGTGTCATTGCCAGCAACACGCTTCCAGCGGCCCTTGTCTTTCACAAACCCAATCGCGCGTGGCGGAAAACCCACTCCGAACTCTTCGGCTTTTACCCCAAAAAAACGAGCCGCCAAGAAATGACCAAGCTCGTGGATCAAGACCAGGGCCGAGAGAACAACTAAAAAGATGATCAAGGTTAACATGGAGTTCAGTATAAAGGATTTTCTTTAGACGAGCGATTTTGCCCGAAGGAGGGCTACTCCAGCGATGCAGGCGGTTTCTGCCCGGAGAACCTGGGCAGAGAGCTGAAAGGAGGTGTACCCCGCCTCAAGCGCCTGATGTTCTTCGACTTCCGTCCAACCGCCTTCCGGGCCTACAAACAGCGCAATAGACGTTATCTCTTTCTTTTCAGGACTCTTTTTCTCTTCCGAGCGGAGAAGCGTACTAAAAAACGTCTTTTGTGCCCGGTTCTCGGCCAACGCCTCTTTAAAAGAGATGGGCGCTTGAAACTCCGGCAGCCATAAACGACCCGATTGCTCGGTTGCCTCCTTCAGAATCCGCGCAGTCCGTTCTAAGTGAAAGCCGTCTCGAACCGTACGATCACAGAGAATTGGCTGAAAGCATGAAACTCCGAGCTCTGTCCCCTTCTGTAAAACAAGCTCCGTCAGATCACGCTTGAGAGGGGAAAAATACAGCGTCAGTGTTGGCTGTTCTGGTTCTTTGGAAGTGGTGTGCGACGTTACTTCAACAACAGCTTCTGTTCGAGAACAGCTGGTCAACGCTCCCATCACTTCCTTTCCTTTTCCATTGATGAGTGCAACTTGTTCACCCCCCGTATACCGCAAAACACGACTCCACTGATGGAGAAGGTCGGCGTCGGTGATCATGATCGTTTCCCCTTCGAACGATTGATCTACGAAGAAACGGTGGAGTCGCATAGCTTATTCTTCTTTGGCGCACTGTTCGAACACGGGCCTGATCACACGCTCTGAGGTCTGGCTCGCTGACTGCAAAAACCGACGGATATCTGGACGTGAACCAAAACTACTTCGTTCATTCGTTATACGCTCCTGAAAGTGCCGTACCTGGTCTAATGCCTGTACACAGCCTGCTCGCTTAGTGGTTGCGAGTGCATCCCCTAACCCGCTTGGGGGGATTTTCGCTTCGGCGATTCCGTATTTATCAAAAAGGGCGTTCAGATCGACCGTTTGGCGTTGTTCAATCCGCCAGGCAGTGGAGAAGGGCGGGACAGTTGGACCAAAGCGCTCAGCCAACAATCTCAAGACCGTCTCCAAACGCTGCTGTTCCAAGCTCAGCTCGATGAGCGTAATACGCTCCTGTTCTTGAAGGACATCAATCGGATAGGTTACTGACCCGGTTAAACATTCCTCAAGCAGACACGTGTCCGCCTTCACCGACGGAGGGGGTGAAATGTGACGTTGATAGAAAAAACCGCCTACCGCGACGAGGGCGCCGCCGAGAACAAAGCTACTCAGATAGGCTAAAAATCGATTCATAGAAAATGAGGGGAATTCACTGCGACAGAAGCGTAGCAAAAGGGCCTTAAAAACGGTAGCGGGGGCCCAGCTGAGCAGCAGGACCCCCTTCCGTTTCTCGCGCGAACGCAGTTCAGATTGCCTGGATAGCCTCCCAGAGCAGGGTCCAGGGCCAGACGCCCACAACCAACCGGGTGACGACGGTCGCCGTGGAGGCGATCATCAGGATCGTGGCGACCATAGCGAACCGCCGCATCTTCCGATTTCGGATCACCGCCTTGGCGGGCAGGTGGAGCGTCGGCCTCGCGCCACTAGCACGTGCCTGGAACTTCTCCGCCGTGAAATCCGGATCCTGGGCGCGGATATCCTGCGCCAACACGACGGAGTACGGCACGCCGTCGGGACCGACGGCACCCGCCCTTCCCGACCCCGAGGTCGGTCCGAGCATGCGCTCGTCGCCATCGAGAACAGCGGCGAGCATGCCCGTGTCCTTCCCCGGCGGCTTACGAACGGGGGTAGTCGGCACGACAGCCGGTCGAACCTGACCGTTATCCGCTCCCACCTCATCTGCGACGGGAACTTCCTGACGTGAATCGTTGCTCATGGCGCGCTTCCTCCTTGTGGCGTCGCGTTGATTCGCGAGAAACGCCCCATTGTATTACAATACAATACCGAAAAAATCAAGTTCGCGAGGAAATATGTCTTTTATGTCTATTTTCTCTACCGCTTTAGCTCCTTTGACACAATCGAGCTCATGACCGCCCCTGCGACCACAAATAATCCTCCCACGACCGCGAACGAAATCCACGGATTGATATCCTGATAGCCCAAAATCGCGTAGCGGACGAGGTTAATCGTATGGTGGAGTGGATTGAAAAGACTGATCGTGTTCCAAGGCGCGGGCAAACGCGATACCGGGTAGAAAACCCCCGCCAAAAAGATCATCGGCTGTAACACAAACGTTGTTACGATCTGAAGGGATTCGAACCCTCGTGCCTTCATTCCGAAGATCACGCCCAAGAATCCAAAGAGTAACCCATTCAACAAGATGATCGGCAATAACAGGAATGGATGAGCGAGCGTCAACCCCGGGACCCACCAAGCTGTTAAGGCGACTGCAAGTAGAATTGTAATCACGGCGCGCGTCATCGCAGCCAACGCATACGCAAGCCCAATCACCCAGGAGCGAATCGGAGCGAGTTGTAAGTCCGGCAACGTTCCGAGGTTACGCGCGATCACAAGTGCGAACCCTGGATTTGAAAATGCCCCGTTTACAAGAACCATCCCAAGCAACCCGCTATACACGAAGGCGAGCGCATTTGTATTTCCAATCTGCTGCTTCCCAATCAAGACACCAAAGACCAACAGATAGAGTCCGACAGAGACAATTGGGTTAAACAGGGTGTCCTTCCACAACTTTCGAAAGCGTCTCGTTTCACGCGCGTAAAGCGCCCAGCCGTAAGTTGAGAACATAAAAGATTAACGCGTGAGTTCAAGAAAGATTTGTTCAAGTGAGACACGTTGGTTCTGAACCGTTTTCAGATTCTTCCCATAATGCGTCGCAACCGCTGCGAGCGCCTGCCCCAGGTCTTCATAGGCAAGCTCTAAGGTTTTGCCGTTCTGCCGTACACCTTCCATACGTGGTTGGTCGGCATCAAAGAGCTCAAACGAGAGCAAGTTCCCACTGAATTCATGTTGAAGAGACTGAAGACTCCCCTCTTTCACGATCCTCCCTTTATTCAAGAGCGTGATGCGTTCGCAGAGCTGCTCTGCCTCTTCGAGGTAGTGTGTCGTGAAGAGAATGGTTGTTCCCTCGTGGTGCAAGGTCCGAACGAGATCCCACAAGCGCTGACGGAGAGCGACATCAACCCCCGCCGTCGGCTCATCCAACACGAGGACGCGCGGACGGTGCAGAAGCGCCTTCGCCACCATCAGCCGTCGTTTCATTCCTCCTGAGAGCTTCATTGCCTTTTGGTCCGCTTGGGGGCCGAGCTCGAGCGCCTCGAGCAACTCCGGGATCCGCTTCAACCGATCTTCCCGCGACACCCCATACATCCCACCCGCATAATATAAAACTTCGCTCACCGTAAATGCCGGCTCAACAACTAATTCCTGCGGCACGATTCCAAGATAGCTCTTTGCCTTGACCGGGTCTTTCGCTAAGTCGATCCCACAAATTTCAATCGTCCCCTGATCGGGCGTAAGCATTCCACCTAACATCGCGATCGTGGTTGATTTGCCCGCACCGTTTGGTCCGAGCAATCCATGAATCGTCCCCTCTTCAACCTGGAATGTGGTGGGCTGAAGGGCGATAAACGGCTCCTTGCCCGCAACCGGATAGGTTTTGCTGACGTTTTTGAGTTCAATCGCGAATGACATGAGGACAACAAGACAAGGTGAATCAATTACCGAAACCAACGCTCAACGCCGGGCAGTGCCAGATCTTTCCATGAAGTAAACGGGAGTTCAATCGAGGGCATTCCCGCTGCGTAGGGGGTTATTTCGTAGGGCTGATAGTACCGAACGAGCGTATTCCCATTCACGTACCATTGATCAAGCGATCCGTAGGCGGCGGTTTGAACCGCCTCTTCCTTACTCATCTTTCCAGAGGCGAGTTTTTCCGCCACCTCTCGATCAAACAGCGCTTCCGCATACTCAGACCGAAGTAGCGCCTGCTGCTCACGCTGGACCCAGGTCGCGAGCGCCTCTGGTCGTACAAGAGTGTTGATCGTTACTTCTTTTCCCGTTGTAAGATCGAATGCCTGTGACAGACTAAAACTGTTCGGATGTGCCCCACCCGTGAAGGTATAGGTCGCGTACACGAGGGAGAGAAGTCCACGCTCATTTCGATTTACAAGCGTCGTCGTTTCGTATTCGTAATCATTGAGGCCGTTTTCCTCCTCCTGCGTCGTCGGCTGACTCGCCACCATCTCTTCTTGCATCAACAAACACTCTGCGTGAGTCTGCTCTACACGCATCTGAAGGGTCGTTGTCGCAACTTCCCCAAGAAAGAATCGGATGCGTTGATTTAGTTCGTTGGCACGCTCGGCCGGGATATAGTTACTTGGGAGAATGACCGGGTATTCAAGTGTGGTATGACAGCTCACTCCTTTACGGAAGGCTTGCCCGAGCTCAATCTTTTGAAGCTTGATATTCGCCCCTTCCTTGGGCAGCTTTGTCGCGAGCTTGATTGGTTGCGAGACCGCCTCTGAAGACCGTTTTACCGATCCCGCAAATTCACCTGTCGTTGATGCGTATTGGCCTTCAAGCGCAAACGTCTCTTCGTCCCCTAGGTATAGGGAGAAGGTGAGGCGCTCATTCGTTGATGTTCCCGCATACCGCCCATAAATCACCCCCTTGGCTTTATCTGAGTCATACCGGCCTTTTATCCCCTCGCTGCCAAGCGTGATGATAAAGGAGGTTTTTCCAAGATCCGGCATCGTCCCCTCAAGGAAGACTAACCGCGAGGCGTTACTCTCAGGCATGGCCGTAGCGGTGGAGGTCGGCGACGAAGAAGTCTGTACTGTGGATGTGCCAACGATTGGCGTAGCACTGTCCGGTACAGGGGGCGCTATGTACACCACCTTCTCTACCCGCATACACCCAGCACCCAACAACGCACAGCCTACGGCGACACTCGCAAGCGAAGAAAAAGAAAAGTGAAGCATAGTGATGAATATCTTAAATATGGCAGGATCCCCCATTTTTGAGGAAATACTTTTGATGATAGTCCTCGGCGCGATTAAACTCCTGGGCCGGCACAATCTCTGTAACGATCGGCTTCTTCCAGACTCCAGAGGCTTCGAGCGTCGCTTTTGAAGCCTGCGCCGCCTCCTTCTGCGCTTCCGTATGCGTGAAGATGACCGAACGATACTGCGTGCCGAAATCTGGTCCCTGTTGATTTGGCGTCGTTGGATTGTGGTTCTCCCAAAAGAGCTTGAGCAATGTCTCGTAGGAAACGATCTCGGGATCAAACGCTACATGCACGACCTCTGCATGATCTGTGGTGCCGCTACAGACCTGTTCGTAGCTTGGATGATCGATACTGCCACCCATGTACCCTACCGCCGTCTCAAGCACCCCCGGAACCTGACGGAAGCGTTCCTCGACACCCCAAAAGCAACCCGCTCCAAACGTCGCAAATTCTGTTGCCATATTATAGTTATTTTTTGTCTAAGCGCAGACACACCGAATTAATACAAAACCGCTGTCCACCTTTATCGATCGGCCCATCATCGAACACGTGCCCCAGGTGAGCCCCGCAGGTTTTGCAGAGCACCTCTGTTCGTTGCATCCCAAATTCTGAATCCACGTTGAATTCCACATTCTTGGTATTCGCCGGTTCCGTGAAGCTTGGCCAGCCACTCCCAGAATCAAACTTTGCATCAGAAGAAAAGAGTTCCGAACCGCAGATCGCGCAGCGATACGTTCCATCTTCATGTGTATTCCAGTATTCCCCCGTAAATGGTGCCTCCGTCCCTTTTCCCAAAGCTACTCGCTGTAACTCAGGAGAAAGATCCTCTTTTTTCAAGGGAGCATCCGTATTCATAGACCTCGAGGTTAACATACACCCACTAAAACCTACAGGTACGCTTAGGTTAGGGTATACTTTGACTCTATGGACATCCTTTCGCATGGGCTCTGGGCGGTCGCGATTGCTCGTGGCGCGAATCTCAAAACGGGTAAACGCGTCATGCGGTCCGGGCTCGCCTTCTTTTTTGGGATCTTCCCCGATGTCTTTGCGTTCGCTATCCCAACCTTGGTGATGCTGTGGGGCTTCGTGAGCGGAGATGCCTCCCTGTCCACCTCCTCGACCTCTGCCGGCCCGCCTTCACTCGGTTCACCCGCGATGCTAAGCCTCGCGTATAGCCTCTATAACCTGAGCCACAGTCTTATTATATTCGCCCTCGTCTTCCTCGTCGTCGCCTTCGTCCGAGGCCGTCGGCCCCTGTGGGAATTGAGTGGCTGGCTCTTTCACATCTTGTGCGACATCCCAACTCATTCGGGGGAATTTTTCCCAACCCCTGTCTTCTGGCCCCTCTCTGACTGGCGGTTTGACGGCTTCTCGTGGGGTCGTCCTTGGTTTATCCTCGCGAACTATGGTGCACTCCTGCTCGTACATCTCTTCCTAACCTGGAAGAGTCGTTCCAGAAAACACTCACCCCCTCCCCATGCGACTACCTAAACGTCGACACGAGCTGCTCAAAACCTACGAAGAGGAAGGCCTTCCTGTGTATCTCACTGCCGAGGGCGCGCGTCGCCTCGAAGCAGAGCTGAAACGTTTAGAGACGAAAGATCAAAAACAAGCGATCGAAGATGTGGCTCGTACTGGCGCCTTTGGCGATCGGTCTGAAAATGCAGAGTACCAAGAAGCAAAGCATCGCCTCTCTCGTACACACAGCCGTATTTTCTACATCAAGGAACGGTTAAAGCGCGTCGTGGTTATCCGTAAGACAAAGAAGGCGGCTCACGTCATCACCCTCGGATCGACCGTCGTACTTCAAACCGGGAACAAAGAACGCACGTATGAAATTGTTGGTCCTTCAGAATCGAATCCCGCGAACGGTCGCATCTCTCACGTCTCACCTTTGGGAGAAGCTCTCCTTGGACACGCCGTAGGAGACTCGGTAGACATTGAAACCGCGAACGGAAAAATGACGTATTCTATTCTCCGTATCAGCTAATACAAAACTCTCAGCCAAGGCTGAGAGTTTTGGTGTCTCGATCGCGTATTGTTTTAACGCTTGATCGCTTTGACGATGGCGATGAGCACAACCGCACCCAGGAGAGCGACGACGAAGCTGTACAGATTGAAACCCGTGACACCAGTCTTTCCAATGAAGGACATGATCCAACCACCCAACAACGCACCGACGATCCCAACGATGATGTTTAGAAGAGATCCCTGCTGTCCGTCCGTCTTCATGATGAGGGACGCGATCCAGCCAACTAACGCACCGAAGATGATCCAAAGAATAATACCCATAGGAAGGAATTTAGATTTGTTGTTTAGACTATCACTGTCTCCCTATTCTTTTATAACGTCAAGAAAGTTGTGCACAGGCAGTTTATAAAAGAATGTTCATGTAACATTTTCTTTTATAAACTGTATGCACCAACGATTGCCTTTGCTTTCTGCAGCATACGTCTGCAGGAAAGATCTGTATCCATAACCTTCAGCGCCTCTTCCCAAGTAAGCCAGCGTAAGTCATCCGATTCATTCGGGTCACGTGTAAGCTGATCTGTTTGCGCTTGAAAGAGGAACCTCATATCTAAGTGAAAATGCTCCGGCTCGCTCCCACGAGCAGGAATCGGATGGACATCAATATCAATCAAACACGGCTGACCGCCAAAGTGCTCGACCTCTAATCCGGACTCCTCTCTCGCTTCACGCAGAGCCGTTGCTGAGATATCTCCTTGGTCCTCCACTTCTCCATGTCCGCCCAGCTGGATCCAACGATGATACTTCCCATGGAAGACCAAACAGATCTGGTCTTTCGCTGGATGAACAACGATCGCACTTCCCGTGAAGTGCGCTTCTTGCTCTGAGCGTGATAAGGGGTTCGCCAATGATCGTGCAAAGCCCAGCATTCGTTCTTTATCTTGCTGGTCCTTTTCTTCACTCGGTTGATACCCCTCAAGGAACGAGATAAGTGTGTGATCGTGATGCATACAGAGCACATCATGACATGCTTTTCCCAACCAGTCGTCCGGTTGCCCAGGAGGCTTGAAGATTAAATCCTCCGGTAAATCCATCGACGTCGAGAATTTCTCCCGCAAAAAACAAACCCGGACAGAGCTTTGATTCCATCGTGCTTGGATCGACCTCTTTCAGATCAACGCCGCCCGCTGTAACGAACTCATCCCCCGCTCCGCGGGCTACGACGTGTAATTTGATATTCTTTAGCCAACCAACCACTTGTAGGAGTTCTTTCTTTGAGAACTCCGCGGCGTGCTTCTCCAATGAAAACGACAACTCATGGCACAGAATTTCTATCAACGACTTTGGCACAAAGCCCGTCAACCCATTCGGAAGATTTTTCTTTGGCGTTTGCACAATCCGTTCTCCCAGTGCCGATAGAAGCTCCTCTGGGGAGTCGTCTGGAAAAAGGTCGATGGAAATTTCAAGGGGATGCGTTTGATCATAGAGTTCAAATGCAACGAGGCCGGACACGGCGAACACCGCTGGCCCGCTCACACCTTTGTGGGTAAACAAAAAGGGACCGGTCCAAGAATAGGCCTTCTCTCGTTTCGCGGTGATCTTCGCTTTTTCAAACGAGAGCCCGGAGATTTCCGCCGTCCACTTCTCGCGGGTAAAGAAGGCATTCAAGCTGGCGGCAAGAGGCGTAATGGTATGACCTAACGTTTGCGCAAAAGCGTATCCATCTCCGGTTGAGCCCGTGTGACGGTACGCTTGGCCGCCAGTTGTGAGCACAAGACGATCGACAACGAGCGGCTCGGTCGTATCTTTGAAGAAAATCTGAAACTGCTCGCCTTGCTTCTCTACACGGATGGCATTCGCCTTCAGCCATACCTGAACAGAGGATGTCTCAAACAGGCGCTCAAAAACTCCCACGACATCTTTTCCATCGTTTGACTGAGGAAACACTCGCAGATCCTCTTCGACTTTGAGGGGAACGCCGTGGTCTTCAAACCAGTTGAAGACTTTTTCTGGAGGAAAGGCGTACATCGCGGAGGAGAGGAACTTATTTCCGCGAGGATAGCGTGTCAGGACCGTTCGAATATCCGTGATGCCCGTCGTCACGTTGCACCGTCCACCACCAGAGATAATCACCTTTTTCCCTAACCCGTCATTTTTTTCAATCAAAAAAATATCCGTCTCAGGATGCATCTCCAGGAGCGTTGCAGCCGTCATAAGCCCTGCCGCTCCCCCACCGATAATTGCGACCTTCATGGCAGAGGTTGTAGCACAAAATGCCCTCATAGCGCTATTGACACCCCCTCCATATGGGAATTCAATGAAGAGTGCCGCTTCTTTTCATTCTTCACAAAAAACCATATGGAAAACACGAACAATGATCACAAGGAACTAATGGGTGACACCAACCGCACAAGCACCCACGCAACGAACACACCTATGCAGAAAGCTAACGAAGTTGCACAGGAGATGAAAGACGAAGTGGGAAAGTACGCCGATACCGCCAAAGAATATTGGGATGAATTCACGAATGGCGTTCGTGCAAAAAGTGAGATCGCGCGCGAAGGAGTCACCAAAGCAAAAAAATACGCAGACGATATGGCCCATGAGAATCCCTGGAAGCTCATCGGTATCGCTGCCATCGTAGGCGCCGTTGCCGGACTCGTTCTCAGTAGCTGCAACCGCAAGAAAGGGTGCCGCCATGACCACGAGTAATTGATTCGCTTTACACCGAGAGCTCAGAGACAAGAAGTTTCTGAGCTCTTACTCGATGCGTCATTCAAAACGTTATCCAAACATCTATGAACATCAAACTCGTATCGCTCGCCCTGAGCTACTTCAGCAATCGGATGCAAGGGTCGCTCTTTTCCTTACTGGCACCTGTAGGCCCACTCGTAAAACAACTCAGTCTTGGCATTGGGAGTATGATGGTAGGGATTGTCTGCTTCCTCTTCACCGTCTTCTTCCTCGCAGTCAGCTTCTTCTTCTACCTGATTGATCGTGCCCAGTGGAGCGTGTCTGGTCTTTGGACTTGTCTCATGCTCGGATTACTTGGTCTTGTCTTTACGCTCATTGGGCGATCTATCGTCACGAATTCCAGCCGACTCATTCGATAATCACCACATGAACCATTTCTCGCTCCTTGCCGTCAGCTGTTTCGTACTGGTCGGTACAACCGTTCTCCCACCACGGATAGGGGCGCAAGCGATGGAGTTAGCCGTTCCCTATGTCAGTCAGGTTCCGGATGGAGCGTTTGTCGCCCCCTGGGATGAAGCCTGCGAAGAAGCCAGTATTACTATGGTGAATGGGTTTTACCAGAACAAAAAAAGTATCTCCAAGAAAACTGGAAAAGCTGAAATGCAACGCATGTTCGATTGGGAAGATGAAACGTTCAAGAACAATCAAGATACGACCGCCGAGGAAACGGTAAAAATGATTGAACAGTTTGGTGCGTTTAGAGGGTTCGTGAAGCGCTCCCCTACGCTCGAAGGGATTAAGCGCGAACTTGATGCTCAACGGCCTGTCATTGCCCTCGTCAACATGTTCCAGCTTTATAATGAGCCTGCGCTCGGCGATTCGTTCCATATGTTCGTGATCACGGGTTACGATGACCAGCAAAAAGAATTTATCCTGCATGATCCTGCACGGAGCGGACGACGCTACTCGTACGAGCGCGTCCTCTCTGCCCTTCACGACTACAATCCCGTAAGCAAAGAAGCGGACGCAGAAGCGACCGTGATTTTTACCGAAGCAAAGCCTCGCTTGGGCATTTTTTCTAGCGTCATCAACTTCTTTAAGCGCTTGTTTACTTGATATCGGCTGCACGAACACGCGACCACAAAAGACTGCTCACGAAAAAGACCAACGACATGAGTACAATTGACCCACCGCTCGGGAGGTCGAAATAGAATGAAGTGAAGAGTCCAATCACGACCGATAGGACTGAAATCACGAGCGCGATCCGGAAGGTCCGTGAAAAGCTCTGTTTGAATTGCGTAGCTGTTAAGACCGGAATCACCATGAGCGCTCCCACGAGCAACGTCCCAACGATCCGGAGACTGAGCGACACCGTAATTGCTGCTAGAATGACTAACACGGCGTTTAACAGGCGAACAGGCACTCCGTTCGCTCGCGCGAGCTCTTCGTCGTAGGCGACCAAGAAAAAGGTCTTGAAGCCAGCGAGAACAATCCCGAGGACCGCCAGCCCGAAGACACCAATCAGCCAAAGATCAAACGAGGTGACGGTCGTGATGCTTCCGAAGAGAATGCTGAGCAAGTTCGCACTCTGCCCACGGGTGAATCCAAAGAGAATAATCGCCAGCGCCAAACTCCCGGAGAGAACCAATGCGAGCAATGACTCTCCAAACAATTTCCGACGGGTACGCAGCTCTTCAATACCCAAGGCAGCGACGGACGACGTAATCAACGCGCCAACCATCGGATTGATCCCAACCAGTGCGCTCAGCGCGACTCCGACAAGAGAAACGTGTGAGAGCGTATCTGCTAAGAGTGAATAACGTTTTACAACGAGAAAAATACCAATCGCAGGCGCAAGAATCGCGATCATCAATCCGGCCGCAAAGGCGCGGAGCATAAAGTCGTACTGGAAGATCTCGAGCATAAGCTAGGCGTGACGATGAATATGCGTAATCTTCTTCCCGTAGATCCCATCGATCACATGCGGTTCGTGGAGCATGGAAGGCGCTCCCGAGCACAATAACCCACGATTCAAACACAAGATGGATTTCACCTCTTCCGCGATCGCATCGATATCGTGCGAGACAAAGAGAATGGTGAGTTTTTGTTTTGTGTTGAGCTCTTTCAGGAAGGTATAAAATTCCGCTTGTGTCTTCACGTCTACCCCCACGAACGGCTCATCCAGGATCAAAAGCTTTGGCTCGCTTGCGAGGGCGCGCGCTACGTAGACACGCTGACGCTGACCGCCCGAAAGGCTGCTCATCAGCCGATCTTTCAGATCCAGGATCCCTGCCACCTGGAGCGCCTCACGGATCGCCTTCTGGTCGCGGATGGTCAATCGTCCGAAGATTCCTCGCTTCACCGTTCGACCGCTCTCAACAATCTCAGTCACCGTTGCAGGAAAAGCCGCCTGATCTTGCGAGATACGCTGAGGCACATAGCCAATCACTGCCTGATTCTTGGCCACGGTCGGCGCTAAGTTCGCAATCTTCACTTCACCTGAGGTCGGACGCAACAATCCAACTAATATTTTTAGAAGTGTCGTCTTCCCTCCACCGTTCGGGCCCACAATCCCGACATAATCCCCCGCTTCAATCGAAAACGACACATTCTCTAACACGAGATTGTGGTCGTAGGCGAAGCAGACATCACGCGCTTCGATCAGCGGATGGGTGCTCATACGCAGGTCAATGCCGTTCGTAAGGCGCGTAAGTTCTCTTCCATTACTTGAATATACTCCTTCCCCGACCGAAGGTCTTCTTCCATTAGTCCCTCGATTGGATTCAAGACCGCCGTTCCAACCCCCACCTCCGAGGCGACCGTTTCAGCAAACTTTGGACTCACCAGTGTCTCAAAGAAAATCGTCTTCACTCCCTTCTGTTTTGCGAGCGTCGAAACTTCCGCGATCTTCTGTGGCGAAGGATCTTCTTCTGGCGACAAGCCGAGAATATAGTAGTTTGTTAGATTGTAGCGCTTCGCAAGGTAGCGGAACGCGTTATGCGACGTCACGATCTCTCTTCGCTCACAGCGTGCCAGCCCTGCTCGGTAGGCATCGTCGAGCGCCTTTAGACGAGCGACGTAGGCATCTTTCTGCGCTATGAACTGAGCTGCGTCTGGCGAGCTCTGAGACAAAGCCGTGGCAATCGCCTCCGAGATCTGGGCTGCAAACACTGGATCGAGCCACACATGCGGATCGAGCCCTTCCCCCTCTTCCGATGGCAATACCGCGATCCCCTCACTCAGGAACAATACACGAATCTGCTTCGCCCGCAGCCCATCCACCACTTTTTCCGCCCAAGGATCCACGCCGTTTCCATTGATCAGCACCAGGTCCGCCTTCTGCATCTTCACGAGATCTTGAGGCGTTGGTTCATATTCATGCGGTTCTACCCCCGGTGGCGTGATCGTTGTGACCTCAACCAATTCACCTCCTACGTTCTTCGCAAAATCCCCTAACGGGTAGATCGTGGCCACAATCTGCACCTTTTGATTCGTGCTCATCGGTTTCTGCGGCCGAGAGAAACGGGAACCGCTCAAAGCAAAGACAATGATCCCGAGGAGAAAAAGGGTTCCCATCACGATCACGACACGGCTTTTTTGGCTAAAAATCATAGGAATATCTCCTCTTCAGCTTATTGCAAGTCATTCGCATTGTCAATGTGACAGAGTTGAAACATTGACATTTTTTAGCATTTCTGCTATCCTCCATAGTTGAATATACCTATCTTCTAAACGAAGAGCAGCAAAGTCGTAGATTTTCGCCGCCGTAGCATAACGCCGTAGTATATTTCACACTTTATTCCTTTTTCATTACATATTGTATGAAAGGTATCATTAAGAAGCTCACAGATCGCGGATTCGGTTTTATCGGCGCTGAAGGAGAAGCAAAAGACTTGTTCTTCCACAGCAAGTCCCTCGTAGGTGTTATGTTCGATGATCTTCGCGAAGGTGAAACAGTCACGTTCGAGATCGAGAACTCCCCAAAGGGACCAAGCGCTGTCAACGTTCAGCGCGTACAGGCCTAATAGCCTCACCGCTCAGAGCACCCGTCATCGAAAGATGGCGGGTGTTTTGTATTCTTTGACGCCTCGTGGAGCCCGTTCTATCTTTGTTCGATATGGCAACCCTGTTTGACGCCGACAACGCGGAACGCAGAAAAAAGGCCGCTCCCCTTGCGGATCGACTTCGGCCACAGACGCTCGATGAAGTCGTTGGACAAGCAGATCTCGTGAAGCCTGGAGCTGTCCTACGAAAACTGATTGAGTCTGGCCATGTTCCTTCCATGATCCTCTGGGGACCTCCCGGCTCTGGAAAAACAACCTTGGCTAAACTCATCGCTGGCTTAGGCGGCTACACGTTTATCGAACTCTCCGCCGTCACTTCCGGGCTCGCCGACGTCCGACAAGTCTTAAAAGAGGCGGAGGCACGGCTGAGCTTCCATGGAACACAGACCGTTCTGTTTATCGATGAAATTCATCGTTTCAATAAATCGCAACAGGATGCGTTTCTCCCACACGTTGAGAACGGCACGATCACGCTGATCGGAGCAACCACCGAAAATCCAAGCTTTGAAATAAACGCCGCTCTCCTTTCTCGCGCGAAAGTGTTCGTGTTAAAAAAACTTGAACCAGAGGATATTCGTGGACTTATTTTGCGAGCCGTTCAAGACAAAGAACGCGGCCTCGGCGAAAAAGACCTCACCCTTCCAGAGGAGGTAATCGACGGTCTTATTTTGGTCGCGGATGGCGATGCACGCACCGCCCTGAATACCTTGGAGTACTTAGCGCAAGCATCTTCCGCCGAGCAGGACCCAGAAACAAAAAAGTGGAAGCTCACCCCCACCGTCAAAGATCTTCAGTCGCTCTTGCAGCGCACACACGTGCTGTATGACAAAAACGGCGAAGAACATCACAATATTATCTCGGCGTTGCATAAATCGATGCGTGGGTCGGATGCGAATGCCGCCCTCTATTGGCTTGGGCGGATGCTTGAAAGTGGAGATGATCCGCTCTACGTTGCCCGACGGCTTGTTCGCTTCGCCTCAGAGGACATCGGTCTCGCTGATCCGAACGCCCTCACACAAGCGATTGCGGGCTATCAGGCAGCGCATTTTTTGGGTATGCCTGAATGCAACGTCCATCTTGCGCAAGTTGTCGCGTATCTTGCTCGCGCACCGAAATCGAATGCGCTCTATGAAGCGTACAATGCCGTTCGCGAAGACATTCGAACGCTCCCGAATGAGCCCGTTCCGCTTCACATTCGGAATGCCCCGACCAAACTCATGAAAGAACTCGACTATGGCAAAGGTTACAAATACAATCCTGATTTCAAAGAGCCGATCGATCAGACGTATCTTCCCGATAAACTCAAAGGGCGGACTTACTTGCCGAAGCCGTAGACTGGCCTTTACAGTACCTACATGTCTCAACACCATCGCTCCCACTTCTTTGTCATGGCGGGTGGATTCGCGCTCTTCGTTGCCCTGTTTGTGATTTTCAACCAAGACAATCAAGCAACAGCTCTTCTTCCGCTTGAAACAGCTCCTTCAACCCCTTCAACGCTAACGGTAATTGAACCGACTCCCGTTAGCACGAGCACACCGGCGAGGTCAGCTACGGCGACTAGTTCACACGCGATCTCACTCCCCTCTCTTTTTGCGAAACCTTTTAATGGATCTGAATTCAAGGTGGGTCGCATCCTCGAACAGAACAGCACTTACACGCGGCATTACATTACATACAAAAGTGGTGAGCTGACGATCTCAGGCATCATGAACGTCCCAAAAGGCACAGGGCCGTTTCCTGTATTAATTTTGAATCATGGGTACATCGATACCGCTATTTACACGAACGGTCGCGGACTTCGTCGAGAACAGGATCACTTCACCCGAGCTGGGTATATCGTCGTTCACCCGGATTATCGGAACCATGCCCAATCGAGCAAGGACACACGAGACGAGCTCTCAGTTCGACTGGGATACGTTGAGGATGTCATCAATGCCGTTGTAGCCTTACGGGCCGCCGATCTTCCCTACGTCGATGGAGAGCACGTTGGGATGCTTGGCCATTCGATGGGTGGAGGCATTACGCTCGCCGCTCTCGTGACACAGCCCGATCTCATCGATGCGGCCGTTCTCTACGCCCCGGTTTCAGGCGACCAACGAGAAAGCTACGAGCGTTGGATGTCTCGTCGACCAGAAGCCGCAGAAAAGATTCGCGTGCTGTACGGCGAGCCCGCCTCAGCTCCAGAATTTTGGGACAACGTCTCCGCAGAAACGTTCTACAGCCGTGTCACGGCACCCGTACGCATCTTTCATGGAACGGCCGATCAAGATGTGCCGCTCGACTGGTCAAGAGAAACGAAACGTCTCCTGAACGAAGCGGGTAAGGACGCGGAACTCATTATCTATCCAAACGGACCCCACGAATTCGGCCGAGACTGGCCAGACTTCATGCGCCAGTCTACAGAGTTCTTTGATCGATTACTTAAGTCTTCTTAGAAGACTTGTTAGCTCTTCCAGATCGCTTTCGCGAACTTCCAAACGTACTTGGCGATAATGAGGACAATGAAGAAGTAGATGATCCACTGAATGGCAAAGAAGAACAGAGCGACGAGGCCAACTGTCAGGTCCTGTGCGACGCGATTCAAGTCATAGACAAACGCACGAACAGCTCCCTTCCAAGAATCTCTGAGATTTTCCCCATCGACGAACTTGTTTTCGTAGACGCTGAGATTGAAATAGGTATATTCCAAACGATCGAGCTGCTCAGCCTTACCACGCGTGAGACGATCGAGCTGTTCATTGACGTTGATTCTCTCCTGTGTCAGACGTTCGATAATCTGGAGCTTGCTTTCGATAATTCTGGCGAGGCTCGCCACATCCTGCGAACGTGTGGCCAGAGTCGTAATTTCGTCATAGGCTCTCGTCGCATCATCCAGCGTCTTTTCAATCGTCGCCTTCTTCTTTTCTAAGATCTCGACCTCGCTCGTGAAGTCGTCAATCGTGCGTTTGATGGTTTGTGTGTTTTCGGACAAATCTTTTGGCTCAAGTCCCTTCACGATCGCTAAGATTTCTTCTAAACGAGCCCGTTCAACCTTAAACGTGTAAGTACAATTGTGGTCCGACTGGTTCGCCTGTTCAAAAATGACGTATGTGCGCGCTTTAAGACCAGCGATCGTCCCACAGGTTGCGTTCAAGTCTCGTGTTTCAATCGTTCCGTTATATTCCTTGGTCTCAAATGCTTCTGCTTGATTTCCCGCAACTCCCCCGGACATAGGCGGCACAGGCGATGTCACATTGCGGACAGATAACTGAGGCATGCCGGCGGTATACGCATCCGAAGCCATCTTTCCCGACCGCATATCTGCATCATACCCATACGAAGCCATTCCAACGGAGCTGACCGCTTCTTCGCTCCGGTTAAGGAAAGAAGGCATCGAGGGACTCAGTAAGCGAAAAAGAAAGGCGAAAAACACGAGAACGATCAAGGCGAGGCCTGAGAGCTTCAGCACATTCATTGGCTTGAGGTCGAGTTTGGAGAGGTCCATATGCACTTAGTATAGCAAAAACCCGCGCGCATTGCGGGTTTTTGCGAGAGAGTTACTATTTTGATTACTATCGATTGACGACAAGTGAATATTGTGTTATTATTTACAGTTAATTTACGCTAGATTCTGGTATTTTTCTGTGAAGCTGGAATGTGCTTCACAGAAAAATTGTGGGATCTAGATCACAGCACCTTCGTTCGTGAGAATCCCAACGCCCAGGAGGCTCCGCCATGCACATTCACCTGCTCGCACTTCTCGCCTGCCTCATGTTCGCCTGCTCCTCGGAGACAACTCAGGCCCCTCCCCAGGTTTACACGGTCACGTTCCGGTACCAGAGTGGGGCCAACCTCGCCCTCGCGGTGGCCGACCCGGAGGGGCGCCTCGGCGACCACACCTGCCGGATCGAGGTGGACCGCTTCGGCTCAGAGACGATCTGCTCGGTCGTCTGGACCGAGCCCGGTACTCCCGGAGTTCTGGTCTTCGATCTGCTCGCGACCGGAAACAGCTCGAGCCGGTGCGAAGAGCAGCTCCGGACCGGTACGGCTGCTGGCCGCGTCTCGGTCGAGCTCTGGAACGGTCCGCGTCTCCGCATCTCTCCGCCTCAGGCCTCAAGCCTCGCCGGACGGTGTGGCTTCACGGTCACCACGAACAACACGCTCTAACTCAACACCCGCCACTGACGACCCCGCTCTTGGAGTCCTCGTAGCGGGTGTTCGTCTTTTTCCGACTTCTCTACAGCTCTGGAACCGCTGGCAAGGTATCCAGTTTCAACTCTTGATCAAAACGGATCTGACTGACGAATTCCGGCGCGTGACTCACGAGGATCATGGCACCCTCATAGGCGTTCAGGGCTTTTGCGATGACAGGTAAGTGGCGGAAGTTAATATGGTTGGTTGGCTCATCCAAGATCAGCAACCCTGGACGCTGTAACACGAACCGAGCAAAACACAGCAACCCTTTTTGTCCTTCAGACAAAGAACCAACCTTCGTCTTGAGGTCATCTGATCCGAGTAAGAACTGGGCTCCAACCGCGCGCAATTTTTCATTCGACTCAATTTCCATGACTTCGGCCAGCGAATCGTAAGCGGTTGCGTCAAAGTTCAACCCGGAGAAATCTTGGCGATAATACCCAACCTTTACCTCTGGAGTGATGATGGCACCTGTATCTTCGTTATTCGCGAGCGTTCGGAGCAAGGTACTTTTCCCAATCCCGTTTGGTCCGGTGATAAAGAGACGCTTGCCGCGACGAAGCTGAATCTCGATTTGCGCACGATAGGGAGAATGGTCCTTGATCACCTTCACGGAATTGATCTTCACCATTGGCTCAGGGAATTCCTGGGCTTGGATCTCGAAATCGCGAATCGTCTTGTCATCACGACGCACATCGACCATGTCTTCCTCCGCGTCAGAGACTTGTTCACGTAGCTTGCTGGCAAGTTTACGCATTTTTCCTCCTTTGTTCGCAAAAAAGTTGATCTTGTCTTTACGATCTTGAATATCCTTCAAGAGACGGGCGTTCTGCATGCGTTCACGCTCTAAGCGCGCGGCAATTTCTTCGACCACGTTAAAGTAGTTTCCCACGTACGCATCGACTTTTCCGGTAAAGACATCCAAGTGCAGCACACCTTCGGTAAAGGCATTCAAGAAATCGGCATCGTGCGAAATCACGAGCACCGTTTTTGGGTACATCATGAGGAAGCCCGTGAGATGCTCAATCCCCTCTTTATCCAGGTTGTTGGTCGGCTCGTCCAAAAGCAAAATGTCTGGATTCTGAATGAGGGCATACGCAAGCAATAAGCGAGCCTGCTGACCTCCAGAAAATTCGTTGAGTTTTTTATCGAGTGGCGCTTGGAGGTTCACGATTTCGAGCACATCCTTAATACGACGATCTAAATCATAGATCGTTTCTTCGCCAAACGCATGCTGGAAATATTCCTCTACGGTTTCTCCCATGCGGTCGCGCGGGATGACCTGAAGCCCGGTTGCGATCGTCGCATCCTTTTGGATGTGGACGGAGCCCTCGAGCGGCTTTAAGGCGCCGGTCATCAGCTTGAAGATGGTGCTCTTTCCAGCGCCATTCTGGCCCATGACCGTTATTTTGGCGTTTTCGCGTACCGAAAAGTTTGCCTCTTCTAACAAGAGGTTCTCTTCGTCGTATCCGTACGATACGTTACTAAAACGCACGATGACATTTCCGTGATCCATACGCGCCCGAGTCTAGCGGAAAATGGCAAAATAAGCGAGCGGGAACTACGCTAAAAGGCCGGCAGCCTTCGAAACATAAGCAATAAAGGCCTCATCTGGGAGCGCATCCCCCAAATAGAGCGACAATACAGAGCCGTATTGGTCCACGAGGTTCTGAAGATCTTCCTGACGTGTCAGGCTCTTTCCCGTCGCATTTTTGATGAGATCGATGAGCTGGATAGCCACATTTTTGACCTCAGGCGCCTGCGGATCCTTTCCCTGTTCCATAAACCCCTTCAGCAGACCAACAGCACTCATAAGACCCTCAAGGAAGCTCATAGATTTTGAAATGACTGGTAAGAGACCCTACTTAAATAACGCCCGGTAGTTTTCATTCAGGCTATCCAGGATCGCCATTTCTTCTGGGGCGATCTCAAAGTCAAAGATCTGGCTGTTTTCACTGATGCGCTCTTTTCGCTGTGACTTCGGTAAGACAACCACATTCCGCTGGATCGCCCAGCGAAGCATCACCTGCGCCACACTCTTCCCTAAGCGCTTTGCGAGATCTTCGAGTGCCGGATGATCGAGCTTCTTTCCACGCGTAAGCGGACTATAGGCCTCGAGTTGAATCTTATTCGCCTGGCAGAATTCGAGGAGTTCTTTTTTGTAGTTGAAGGGGCTGAATTCAACCTGGTTTACGGCCGGAACGATCTCATGTTTTTTCAGATGCGTCTGAAGTTGGGCGACGGAGTAGTTACTGACGCCAATCGCTCGGATGTGCTTTTCTGCATACAGCTTCTCTAGCGACTTCCACGCACCGCCTCGTGCAATTGGAGAGGGCCAATGGAGCAGATAGAGATCAACATAATTCAAGCCTAACCGTTCACGACTTTTATGAAAGGCTTTTTCCGCGCGAAAGAAATCTGTAGGCCATAGTTTCGTTGTAATAAAAATCTCTTCACGCTTGATTCCACTCTCGCGAATCGCTTTCCCTACGCTCTCTTCGTTGCCATAAAAGGAAGCGGTATCAATATGACGATAGCCCGCTTCAAGCGCCCAGAGAACCGTCTGCTCTGTTGGGAGACCTTTTGGAATCTGATAAACACCTAATCCAAGAAGCGGGAGCGAAACGCCGTTGCTTAGTTCCACACTCGCGTTCAAGGGAAGAGTTGAGGACATATCAGAGACCATAGCATGGACTCATCTCAGAGAAAACGAAAACCCCTGCCACGTTGGCAGGGGTTTTGTGAGGAAACGGATTATTTTTTGTCTCCATCCAGCGAGAGAACTTCGTCTGTCGCCTCGACTTCTTCCACTTCTTCGTCTCCCTCTTCTTCGTCATCCTCGTACTCCACTTCACCTTCTTCGTCATCTTCATCATTGAGGCCGATCGCTTCGATGATAAGGTCGAGTTTGGCGTTCAAAAGTTTGAACTGTTCGTTCAATTTGTGCATCGTGACGTCGGAAGCGGCTGCAGCCTTTGCACCGACCTCAGACTGACCGAAACAGGCACGGCAGTAGACAGGCTTTTCTCCGTTTGGACGGAAAGGCACTTCGCACTCGCTGTGACACTTCGCACACTCTGCTTTGAACAAACGCTTTTCTGGGTAGCCGCTGTCGCGTGAATCGCGTGAGTCACGATCACCGTAGGAAGGACGGTCTCCGCCGCGGTCACCTCCGAAGGAAGGACGGTCGTTGAAGCGCTGAGGAGCTGCGTCGTCTTTCTTGAAACAGTTGCTGCAATAAATTGGCTTGCTGCCGTTTGGACGGAATGGAACCTGGCAGGAATTTCCACAGCTATTGCAGGTTGCGTCATGCATTTCACGGTCTCCCGATGGGCGACCTCCCCCAAATCCACCGGAACGGCCCCCTCCGAAGCCACCGGATGAACGGCGGTCTCCACCGAAGCCTCCACGATCACCCCCACGGGAGCCACCGCGTTCTCCACGGTCTCCACCGCGCTCCCAAGGCTTACCTCCGCCAAAACTTGAACCACCTGTTGGGCGGCGGCCAGAAGCACCATTAAAACTCATACTTTGATAGGGACGCTTAATCATAATTACGTGGATGGGTGGATGGGGTATTAGTCGCCGGATATTAGCTTATATTACAGAAATAATCAAGAGCAGCGGCTGATTGCCGCTCCCCTTCTCTCTTCGTGCAAAACGGGTAGTATAGGGCCATGGATACCCTCGCTTACGCCAAACTCCGTACCCAACTCGAAGAATTGGCTCATTTTAGCTCAACACTCGCCCTTCTTCAGTGGGATCAAGAGATTTACATGCCAGCAAAAGGTGGCGAACCACGCGCCAAACTCATCAGCTATTTGAGCGTCGTCGCTCACGAAAAACTGTTAGCCCTCAATTCAGGTAAATTACTGACAAAGCTCGTCCAGGAAGCCAAAAAGACCCCGAACACTCCCGAAGCGATCGTCATTCGAGACGTTTGGCGGAGCTATACCCGTGAACGCAAGCTCCCAACCGCGTTTGTCCAGGAACTCGCCGAACTCACCTCGCGGGCCCAAACCATCTGGGCAGAGGCACGCGCCAAGTCTGATTTCTCGCTCTTTTTGCCTTCCCTAAAGCGGTTGGTCGAGTTAAAGCGCCAAGAAGCAACCTACGTTGGCTACAAAAATTCTCCCTACGATGCGCTGCTCGATACCTACGAGCCTGGTCTAACGAGCGCCCAGATTGATCCTCTCTTTTCTGAGCTTCGTGACTTCTTGAAGCCCTTCCTACGAAAATTGAAAGCGGCAAAACAACAGCCGCCAGCCGCAACCCGTTTAAAGGGGAAATTTCCTCTTCGTGAGCAGGAGGCGTTTAACGAACAGCTCTTACGCAAGGTTGGATTTGATTTCGAAGCGGGCCGGATCGATCAGAGCACACACCCCTTCACTACAAATTTCCATCCGTATGACGTCCGCATCACAACACGTTACAGCGAGACTGATGCGCTCTACGCCCTTGGAAGCACTATCCACGAAATGGGTCATGCATTGTATGAGCAAGGTCTCCCGGTTGAACATTTTGGGACGCCGCTTGCGGAAGCCGTCTCACTCGGGATTCATGAATCGCAATCTCGTTTCTGGGAAAACATGATCGGCAAAGGCCGTCCGTTTTGGAAGTATTTTTATCCAAAACTTCAGAAGCAATTCCCCAAGCCATACGCACGCGTTCCGTTTGAAACCTTTTATCGGATCTTGAACCGCGTCGAACCTGCTTTCATCCGAACGGAAGCCGATGAAGTGACCTACAACCTGCATATCATCATCCGCTATGAGCTCGAGCGCGGCTTGATTGAAGGAACGCTCAAAGCTAAGGACCTTCCTCAGCTTTGGAAAGCCAAGATGAAAGACTATTTGGGAGTCACCGTGAAAAACGATCGTGAGGGTGTCCTGCAGGACGTCCACTGGTCGATCGGCGCAATCGGCTACTTCCCGACCTACACGCTCGGAAACTTGTATGCCGCTCAATTTTCGGAGACCGCCAAAAAACAGCTCCCAAAACTCGAAGCGCAGCTCGAAAAAGGAAACTTCACCCCCTTGCGAGAGTGGCTCCGGACACACATTCATGCGCACGGCAAAACCTTTACGAGCGAAGCGCTGGTAAAAGAGATCACTGGTGAACCATTACAAGCAAGCTATTTTATCAAGCACTTGAAGGAAAAGTACGGCGAGCTCTACGAACTTTAGAAGAAAAAACGGCCTAGGCCGTTTTTTTTCAATACCTGATTCGATCAACTATACTTCCCCAAAACACCCGCCAAAGGATTTGATAAAATAATTCGTTTTTGCTACCCTCGTGGCCTCCTCATGCAATAGGGCGTGGGGAGCAACCCGAGGTGCACCCTTGGACAATCTACGATTTCTTCTCAAGACGTGGGCTCCGATCCCCCCTCTCATCCTGCTCTTCGGCTGTGCGCCGATCGAGGACGTGCCGGATACACCTTCTGATACCCGGCAAGTAGCCAACATGATGACGCTCGGATGCACTCCGAGCATGTTCATCTCGCTGTACCAGATCGCCGCGGGCGGCTCGAACTGGTACGACGACCACCGAGGAGACGTGTGTGGCAACAACTTCGACGACAACCAGTCGCTCTCGGCGTGCAGCTTCCCCCCCATCACTCTTCCGGCGGCCCCACTACCGCCCCAGCCGACCAACCTGACGCCGGTCGGAGGCTACGCGACGCAAGCACTCCCCCTCCGGAGACGGAATGAGTGCTTCATGGTGAATGGCCATCTCGGCAACCACCCTCCGTGGTACGGGGGAGGCAGCGGCTGGCACTACCCCTACCTCCTCACCGTCGGAGCAGAAGACCTGCGTGCGTCAAGTGCCGCCAGGCTCTCCTGGGGAGAATACTGGCGCGAGAGATTCGTCGCGTACGAGTCCGGACCGGGGCTGAACGTCTATGACAGACGCACCTCTCATCTGCACCACGCTGGTATCTGGCAACAGAACAGTTTCGGGCTGTGGAGAGATAGCTTCCAGTTCGGTGGCAACCACTGGGTGACGAACGGGTCTCCCAACATGAACGCAACCTGCAGTCCAAGCGGGACGGGAGGTGGAACATTCATGGGCTATCACTCCGAAGAAGTCCTCCCCATCGAACGGTACGTTCTCTGCCAGGAAGACGACACGGGTCAGCCAGGGGCCCAGCTCCTGATGAGGGCGAGACCTATCGCCAACCCTGACAAGTGGCTGAATCCGAGGTGGCAAGAGTACAACCCCAGCGCGCCTGCACTCGGTGATCGAATCGCCGCCCTCACCGGCACGCCTCCCAACGCGGTGTTCGCCTGCGGGGCGCTCAATCGTGTCGGAACAGGCGGTGAAAACTGCGTGTACAACCAATAAACCATCTATGTAGGGCGCTCCCACGTTCGATCGCACCACTTCCCGTGGTTCGCTGATTACGTGGATCGTGGATCTACGCCGATCCACCTTTCTGCCCGTCGGAGGAGCCTAGCGCTCCTAGCTCCTCCGGCTACCAGAGAGATCGATTCAATCTAGCGAAGACAGGACTGAAGAGCCTATTCCTCCACAACCTCTTCCGCTGCCAATGGTTCTTCAGTCACCTCTTCTTC
The DNA here is from genome assembly GCA_964582475.1 of uncultured Gammaproteobacteria bacterium. Classification (GTDB taxonomy): domain Bacteria; phylum Patescibacteriota; class Patescibacteriia; order 2-12-FULL-60-25; family 2-12-FULL-60-25; genus JAGOTP01. The sequence goes on from CAZOQS010000002.1 coordinate 180,964, forward strand.
AGCTACCGTTTCTTCCGCAGCAGACTCCTCTGCCTTGAAATGACCGGCTACGGCTAACTTTATCGCACGAACGTCATTGCTCGTAAGCTTTCCTCCGCTGTATTCCGTAATATGCGCATCTTGAATGTGCGCATACGCAGCTGCCTCCATCTCATCTGCTGTATATCCTCCAATTTCGTGTTGGCACTTTCTAAAGCCAACAATTCCTTCACAGGTTGCTTCTACCCATTTTGCGTGTGCCATAGATGTATATGAGGAATGAGACGCTCCTTGTATAAGTGTAGTCATCCGCTAAGGGTTCGTCCATTTTTCCTGGTCCATCGTCAGAGTGTTTGCTAGCATTCCGCTACATGCAGTTCAAACTCAGTTCGCTCCTTGAGGATATTCGCGCCTATCGGAATATCTGGGTTCTCATCCTTCTTGCCGTTGCAGCCCTCGCATTTCCGCTTGTCATCACAATCCTGAATGCAGCGCCCAAGAAAGCGATCACCCAGTTCGAACGAATCGACTCTTTTACAAGCCAGATCGAACTCCAACCCTCCGGGCAGGCATTCGTTCAAGAGCAGTTTGTCTATAACGCGAAGGTGCATCCAAAGAAGGTCTTCGTCCGGTCACTGACACGCAACCATCCCTTTGGAGACTATTTCTTATACGACCGCGGAATCCGCTTTTCCCAGGTAACACGAAATGCCACCCCTGAATCATTTACCACTCATCAGACAAACGAATATGTATCACTCCGTCTTGAAAGAAAGGCTCCGAGCATAAGTGGCGAACAGCCATACCAAATCTCGTATGTGATTCATCAGGCGGCCAGCCAGATGGGTGAGATCGAGACGGTACGGCTAAGTCCGACTGATAGAACCTTTGGCGTACCGATCGACGCGAGCTCCATCACGGTCAAAAGTCCCGCCGCTCCCCTACGTGCCCGATGTTACGTTGGGACTGTTCCGGGAAAAGAGGTCTATCCCTGCCGTACGGATTCGACCGGCGGAACTTTGACCCGCTTTCAAGCCATTCGTTGGCTAGAAAGCGAAGAGGGCTTGTTTATTGAGCTCGATTATCCACGCGGAACGTTCGCCTCCCCCTTGTCTGTGCGTCCCGCGCCACGCATCCCTGCCTGGATCTTGATCATCGGAGCACATCTTCTCTTCATGACCGGTCTGTGGTTTTTCCTTGGCCGTGATGATCGGGGCCGAGGCGTCGTCATTCCGAGTGAAGAGGTATTGAACGACATAAAACCCTACGAAGCTGGGGCACTACTCGCTCAAGGTCCAAGTTATGCAAGCTTCGTCGGAATGATCCTCGATCTCGTAGAACGAGGCGCAGTGAAACTCAATCGCCAGGAAGGGGGTGGCTACCTTATGTTTAACATCGAGCGCGTGCGAGGAACCCATCGACTGGATGCGATCGAAGTCCCCGTATTGCAGAGATTATTTCAATATCCTTTTCCTTCCTCGGAGGGATCCAAGGATGAGATGGAGTACGTGCGACTCGGGAAGCATTCAGAAGAGACTCGTCTCGCCTATCGCTTATTCGAGAAAAAAGTTCATGAACGCCTCGTGAGCCGTGGCTGGTATTCTTCGAATGTCAGCGTCATTCAACTTCTCAGCGCGTGTATCCTGGTCGGGTGGACCATTGGGCTGTACCTCGTCTTAGAGGGTCGTCTCAACGATCCGGGGCTCCAGCTGATGCAGCTTCAAATCTTCCTTCTCCTCCCGTTTGTGTACTTCATGCCACATCTCACAAAAGCCGGAGCGCTGGCCCGGGAACAAGTGAAAGGTCTCGCCTGGTACATCCGCGTTGCTGAAAAAGACCGACTCGCGTTTCATGAAAATCCCCAGCAGCTTCACCTAAAGCCCGGAACGCATCTCGCCTATGCCGTCGCTCTTGGTATCTACAAAGATTGGGAACGCCACTTCCTTGCGGGCTACGAAAAGACAGAGAGTTCCAAGCATTAATCATCGAATAAAACACCCTATGGCCAACATCAAAATCTATACCTCCCTCGGATGCGGGTACTGCACATCCGCCAAACGACTCCTCTCATCGCTCGGAGCAACCTACGAAGAGATCTCTCTCTGGAGCAATCCAGACCTCGCCGATGAGCTCCGCACAAAACATAATTGGAGCAGTGTTCCCATGATTTTTATCGATGACAAGTTTATGGGTGGGTATGAAGATATCGCAGCGCTCCATAAACAGGGGCTGCTCCAACCACTCTTATAAACGCTGTACACTTCCACATACCTTCCCCGGCAGATAAAGTATCCCCATGAACAACGAGAAATTTCGCCCCTCACAACCCCCGCCAGCCGAAGGAGCTCCTTCCGCTCCCCAAAGACCTGAAACTGCTATTGAAGTTGCTCCTCTAAGTGGGACGGTTGTCTCTGCCGCTGAAGTTGCTATTGATATCGAATTATACAAGCGGGAAATCCTTCCCTTGACCGAGAAGCTCGCTGAAAGAGTTGGGGGTTTTACATTTACGGGTCTCACAGAGGAAAGTATTGCTGCAATACAAGCAGACGAAGAATATAACCCACCCGGCATGCCGAGCGTTGTTGAGTTGATGGCTCTCTGTAAGGAAAAGGGTATTCAGTTTGTTGCGGGAACAGATCCAGCAAGTGGAAATGCCTTCTTCGTTCCTAATGGCTGTGCACCAGACGATTATGACTACTTCAGTCTTCGTCCAAAGCATCTAATAATTACCGAAGACATGGATCCAGACCTCATCCGGTTTGTCCGCTTTTACCAGTTCTACGCGGAATACGCAGCCGCGAAGAAAAAGAACAAATAATACGAAGATCCATTTATAAAAAAGCTGTCATGCGTATGACAGCTTTTTTATGCGTGGAATCGATCAAGAAAAATCGCTCTTGTAGATTGAGGTAAGTGTGTAGAGCAAGCTGACGGCCAGCGGACCAATCAACAAACCCACAGGTCCAAATAAGGCGATCCCACCCAATACAGCAAAGAGAATGAACAGTGGCGGAATGCTGATCTTGCTTCCGATCACGAGTGGACTCAAGAAGTTATCGATCGCTCCCACGAGAATCGCTGACCAGGCCGCCATTCCAATCGCTCCCCAGGTATTTCCCGTCGAAAAGAGGAAGATGATGGACGGAACGGAAACAAAGGCGGTTCCGATCGTTGGCAAGAGTGAAGAGAACATCGCCACCAATCCCCAGAGGGCGGGATTCGGCACCCCAAAGAGTGCTAATCCGATCCCCATGAGCAACCCTTGAATGATCGCGATCAACAAATATCCTTTTATAACCCCATCAATTGATTGAGCGAGCTTTGTCAGAATTTTTGTATCGTCCCGATCCGGTAACGGGCTAAACCTCACCACCTCTTTGACCCAGCGGGCGCCATCTTTCAAGAAGTAGAACAAGCTAATGAACATTAAGAGGACCGCAAAGAGCGTTGATACGGTCGAAGCGAAGACGGACGCGAGATTTTTTGTCACGAGCGAGATACTATCTGATGCTCGTTCCCGTAAATCGAAGGAAAATCCTTCTGGCAGGATCGTTTGCAGAGAACGATTGATCGTATCCAGGAAAGCAACGGCTCCTCTTCCATCCGCCAGCTCACGATAGGCGTCTTGTGACTGGTGGAAGACTAACGTACCAATGCCGATCAAGGGAATTCCCAACGCAACCGCGAAGAGAGTGATCACGAGAAGTGCCGCGGGAAAGTCGGGAACTTTCCTGGCACGCAACCATAAGAAAATTGGATGCAAAACGACCGCAAACGAAGCTCCTACAATTAAGACTGCTAGGAAAGGCCGGAAAATCAACGCCACTAATAGAAACGTCAGGAGGGACAGGGTGAAAAAGAACCACTTTTCTGTAATGTGTGCTTTCATAAGGGGATTATACCTTATATTTGGCAGAGTGCTACGTCTATCCTGTATACTTGCGTCCTCCTTTCTGTCCCATCCTCCGCTATGCCCCATCCTCTCCCCCGTCCTCCGATTTTTTCTCTCCGCGTTGGCAAAAGCGCGGCAGGATTCGGGATTTTTGCGGTCGAGGAGATCCCCGCCGGGCGGTTCATTCTCGAATACTGGGGAGAGCTTGTCACAAGTGACGTCGCGGATAAGGTGGGCGGCCGCTATTTATTTGACCTAGAAAATGGAAATGCGATTCTTGGGGGCACGCGCAAGAACATCGCGCGCTACGTAAATCATGCCTGTCGACCCAATGCCGAGACGCGCACGGTGGGCAATCGTATCTACATCTTCTCCACCAAGCGCATCAAAGCGGGAGAAGAAATCACGTACGACTACGGAAAGGACTATTTCACTCGCATTATCACGCCGAAAAAGTGTATTTGTAAGACCTGTCTGAAGCGACGAGCCTAGACTCACCTCTCTTCAGTTGACCGCTGCGTCGCTGTGTGATGAATTATTCGCACAGCGACAAGGAGACATCAGGTCATGCTAAAAACGGAACAGGGTGCTCGAATCCTTCATCTGCTCTCGATCCGAGGCAACAACTCAGACGCTGCCGATCGTGTACGCGAACTGCTGAAAGCGAAGCTCTGGGCGGAAGAGACCTACAAAGGTCTCCTGCTCACCCTCGCCGAGAACAGGTGGCTCCACGAAGAACGCTTCCCTCTCATTGAACGACTGAAGGGAGATGCCCTTAACGAGTATGAGTTCATGCACCTGGACGCGTTAAGCCTCCTGGTCGGCGTTCCGCTCGAACCCGCCGTGCTGATCAAAGAGGAGCACGCTGGTGAAAAGCGCTGGTACGCGGCGTATCTCGACCTTGTCCGTCTCAAGGCGCTTCTCGCAGCCTGAAAGAGACCGCTGTCTTTCTCCTCCACCCCACGACCATCGACCCGGTTCGTGGGGCGATGTGTTTATGCGACATCTTCACGTTGACGCTGGCTCGGGAGCAATCTAGTATTTACTGCATCATGCTCCTTGCTCTTGCGATCCCCGCCTTCCTCGCTGGTTTTCTGATGTTCCTTGCGCCCTGCACACTTCCACTCGTGCCTGGCTATCTGGCGTTTATCAGCGGGGTGTCTGTCCACGAGACACAGAAAAACAAAGAAGGCGCGGGATCCATACGCAAAAAGATTCTCTGGAACGCGCTGTTCTATATTTTGGGCTTTAGTGTCGTCTTCATCTTGCTCGGGACGCTCTTAAGCAGCCTCGGACGCTACGGCTTTGGGAATTATCGCGTCTATCTTGAAAAAATCAGCGGTGGATTGATCCTCCTCTTAGGCCTCTCGATGACGCGCCTCTTCGATCTCTCGTTCTTTGATTTTCTCGCAAAAGACCGGCATTTCACCTTCACACGGAAGCTCGCCCCGGGAAAACCCTTGAGCTCCTTTCTCTTCGGAGCCACGTTCGCCCTTGGTTGGTCTCCCTGCATCGGTCCGATCTTGGGGTCGATTCTGCTCCTCGCTTCGACTTCCGGAACGATTCTTGAAGGGACGTTTCTGCTCGCCGTCTTTTCCCTTGGGTTAGCGGTCCCCTTTTTCCTTGTCGCGCTTGGGATCGGACAAGCGACAAAAATCATTCGTCAGATGAGCAAGTACTTGTCGCTCTTTTCCGTCATTGGAGGGATCTTGATTGCGATGCTTGGTCTCCTTGTCCTCACGGGACATATGGATCTTTGGACCGGGCTTTTCTTCCGCGTATTTCGTTTTATGAACTATGACGGCTTGTTGAAGTACTTTTAGACTGCTTTTGCAAACGCTCCGTTCACAGGAACTTTAAGGTACACGGCTCCATTCTCCTCTGGGTCGGGTAGCCTTCCTGCGCGGATATTGATTTGAATAGACGGAATAATCAGGCGAGGCATCCCAAGCGTCGCGTCTCGCTGAGCGCGTGTCTGAATAAACTCCTGTTTCGTCACGCCTTCAGAAACATGCCTATTTCTTTGTTTTTGTTCTTCGACGGTTGATTCCCATCGATACTCGCTTCTTCCTTCAGAGAGATAATCGTGACAGAGAAAGATTCTGGTTTCGCTCGGGAGTTGATACACGCGATGAATCGAATCGAAGAGCGCTTCGGCACTTCCCCCTGGAAAATCACAACGCGCGGTTCCGTAGTCAGGCATAAAAATCGTGTCCCCCACGAACAGTGCATCCCCAATCAGATACGAGACATCGGCGGGAGTATGACCCGGGGTCGCCATCACAGTCGCTGTTAGGGAGCCGATCGCAAAGACCTCCCCGTCTTTCCAGAGATGGTCGAATTGACTCCCATCCGTAGGGAAACGTTCCGAGAGATGAAAGACGCTCGCAAAGACCTTCTGCACATCTACGATTCGCTCCCCGATCGCGATCTTCCCACCAAGTTGCTGCTGCAGATAGTGGGCCGCGGTCACGTGATCGGCATGGGCATGCGTTTCGAGAATCCAAACAACCGAGTAGCGCTCCCGACGAATAAGCTCGATGATCTGGTTCGCATTCTCAAACGAGAGCGTTCCACTCGATGGATCGAAATCAAGCACGCTATCAATAATCGCCGCTTCTCGCGTCTCGGGATCAGCCACGACATGCGTTACCGTAAAGGTCGCCTTGTCGAAAAATGAATGGATGAGGGGTTGAAGCATACGGATAAGGGATCGAATCTCTTATTGCTTATTCCACGGCATCTTTGAGAGGAGAAGTGCCATTCCACACCATCCCGTCAGGCCGGCAAATACCAATCCTGCACCGATGAAGCCTGGAAGGAGAAGGAACCCGACCCCTCCTACGTACGTGAGAACCACACCGAGCAAAATAAGTGAACCAGCCACAATAAAAACCTGCTGTGTCAGAGGAATCCGAGAAGACGTCGAGGCTGTTTTTAGCCCGGCTGTTTCCCAGGCCATAAGACCTCCTTCCACGTTCACAAGTTCCGCCTTCACTCCTAAGCGTTCCAGCTCTTCAATCGCACGCTTGCTTCGATTTCCAGAACGGCAATGGACGTAGATCGTCTTTTTTTCTTGCAGCTCTGACAGGCGCGCCGCGAGCTGATCGAGCGGCATGCTTTTTACGCCTTCAATATGTTTTGCTTTGTACTCATCCGGTGTACAGACATTGATAAATTCAACGGTTGAGTTAGATTTCTCTGCTTCCAATGTTTGCTGAAAGGCGGAGATCGAAATGTGCTTCATAGGTAGGAGGGAGCTTAAGAACGAATGAGATCAAGAAGAGCGCTGTATTCCGGAGAATCATGCGCGGAAGACACTTGCTTGGGCGAAAAAAACGTCTTCTCTAGAAAACAGGCCACGAATGCATGCTTCAGTGAAGAAAATGATCGAGATGCTGCCCGAAGAGTTGCACCCGACTTCACGCAATCGGGCGAATCTGACTGAAGCTCTCTCTTGATAGAGGCGAGCTGTCCTTCGAGACGACTGATGTGGTCGATCAAGTGTTTACAGTCCAAACTTGGCATAGGGTAGGTTCAGTGTACACATACCCCCAGGGGTATGTAAAGGACCGACCTAAACAGACCATCCCGCTCACGCGCTAGGCTCCTCCTCCGAGGAACCGCGCATGAGCGGGATGTTTTTCTTCGCGGCTACAGTTCGGCCGCGAGGAACAAGTTGTAGGCTGGGTAGACCCGGTCCTGTGTCGGCTCGAGGTAGGTCGTGAGCCCGTTCTTGTTCCCCCACAGGGTGAGGTAGAAGGCCGGGAGCGGATCCTCACGCCCTTGATCGGGCCACTGCCGCAGGCACAGAGACCGTCCGAGGATCGTCACCGGCGCCGGACCCTGCAGAAGGTCGGGGCGACGATTCGCAAGTTGGAATCCCTCGATGGGATGAGCTGGGCGGAGCCCACGGCTTTGGATGAGCGTGACCGCCTCTTCCGCCGTGACTGGCTTCATCGCACACACGGGGGTCAGGTGGACCACCTTGCGACGTCCAGTGAGACGCTCGGCAGCCGGCACGCGGCTGAGCGTGAAACGCTCGTACTTCCACCGGAGCGCGTCAACGAGCACCCGGTGCTTGTTCGTCACGTACGTGCGCCAGGCGTAGCCCGGCACTCGAACGGACACCCGAAACGGCTTGTTGAGCCCGAGGAGCAGCACCGCCATGTAGCGGGCCGCCATCGGGTTCTCGAGGAGCCGGTTGAGCGCGAACGGATCACTACAAGAAGGATCCAGTCCGGCAAGCTCGCGTTGCAGAGCGCTGACGAAGGCATCTCCGAAGGAGTACTCCTTCAACTCACCCTGCTCGTTCAGAACCTTCAGGAGGGCCTCGACCTCCGGATCGCCGGTTGCCGGCGACTCAGTCGGCATCTCACTCATGTACACACCTCAGAGAAACGGGCCCGCAGCTAGTTGCGGGCAACGTGGGGAGTTTGTATCAAAATATCGGAAAAGAGGAAAGTCAGGCGGGGCAAGGACGGGTGATTGGGCTCAGAGTGAGGAGGATCTGTTTTAAATAGCTGCACCAGAGCAGACCTCGTCTAAATGCTTCCAAATCACGTACATCGCGTAGGTATCGCGTTCGCAGTATTTCCCGAGGTCTTCCGCTATTTTGGTCTTCTCCTCTGGGCTCATTTCGGTCGTGGTGAGCTTATTCCAGCTTTGCGAGGCCGTTCCACCTTCGTGGATTTCTAGGTCTTTGTAGCTCAGCTCAGGGGCTAATACGGGAAGCACGCGTTTAATCGAAGTACTCCCTCGAAAGTCTTTGTGCACAAAATGCTGCTTCTTGAAGATGTCCATTAAATCAAAGACGCGATCGTTTACCGACTGTAGGAAGGATTTAGACAGGAGCACTCTGTTTCCGAGCGCCTCGTTGATTCCGCATTCAAAACCCTTGTTCCAGACAATAACACTTCCCGTTGC
>CAZOQS010000003.1:0-162680 GCA_964582475.1 uncultured Gammaproteobacteria bacterium
GTCCGGAGGCATCAGACGGTTGAACGCGCCGACGAGAGCGCGACCGATCCTCGACCTGCGCGGCGGAGGGATGATCGGGTAGGTCGAGAGTCCCGCCGGAATCATCGTGATGAGGAGCGTGCCGAAGGTGAGGTTGCCCCACAGGCGGTGCTTCCACTCCGGCGCAGTAATCGCCGTGAGGAACATGGTGTACTCCTGGTGACGGAATCCTTCGGGATCGGTCAGGAACCGCTCCCTTGCCGCTTCGTCCGTCTCCCACTTCTTGCTCCCGGGGACGTCCTCCTTGGCCATGTACGGCCGGACGATTACCCGGTGCGATCCATAGGCGTTCTGGACGCTGTAGGCGATGGCTGCGAGGCCATCTCGCCAGCTCTCGTTCGAGAAGCCGACGACCATCAGCATCTCGGTTCGCATGCCGGCCGCCGTGCAGGCAGCACGGCAGGACTCGTACTCGGCCAGGGAGTTGTGACCCTTGTGGAGCCGCTTCCAGACCGCTTCCGACACACCGTCGACCCCGAAGCCGATGGTGTGCAGGCCGTAACGTCGCAGACGGTGGAGGATCTGCGGGTCACGCTCGATCGCTCGCTTCGTCATCTTGGTGGTCGCCAGCATCCGCGCCCGGAAGTCGATCCCGTGACTGGCAGCGATGGAATGCGCCGCCTGGAGCGCCCCTTCCAGCTTGTGCGGGGTTTGAAGCCCATCCAGGTTGGAAAGGTAGACGTTCATCTCCCGCAGGCCGTACTTCGCCATCAGACCCGCGATGCAGTCGACCTCGTCCATGAGTCGGTCGAGATCGCGGTACTCTTCGCGCTGGCCCTTGGAGGCGGCGCAGAAGTCGCAGATGTAGCCGCATCCCTGTGAGGTGAATAGGCAGAACTCTCGGGAGAGGTATGCCTTGAGGAGCTCCGGCGGGAGGCGCTCGAGCATGGGTCGCATCGAGACCTCGAACCGTCCCGGAATCCGCTTCAGCGTGACGTCGAGCGCCCGCTTCAAATCCTCGTCGTTCGCCACGTGACGCACGTCACCGTAGACGTCAGGCATGAAGATCCGATCGAACTGCTCGTGGGTCAGACGGGTCACGCCTTCGCCACCGACCAGCACCGGACGGGTGTATCCCAGCTTCCGGAGCTCGAGAACGAGCTCACGGACACGCGGGATGATCGGGGTCCCGAGAACCGTGAACCCGATGCGATCGCTGCTCAGCAAGATCTCGCGCGTACGCGGATCACTGAGACCGGTCAGGTTGAAGTCGAGGATCTCGACCTCGTACCCGCCTGCTCCGAGAAGTCTGCTACCGAGGTTCACGATGGTCCCCGGCAGGTATATCTCCACCCGCCAGGGATTGGCGGGTTGAATGAGACAGATACGTTCGACTGACTTCACGAAATCGACCTCCTTGTCTGCCGTGGACTGTTAACGTCGGTGCGTAGCGTAACTTCATCACGAACATGCCAAAAAGGCAATGTAATAAAAGGTTTTTCCGTCCCATCGATTAATGTGAGACATCAGCACAGAAAACGAATTCATCATTCAAACGAAACAGCGCACCCGAATAGCGAGAGCGCGAGGACTATCCGTTTGGGATAGTGCGCTGTTCGCTACGCGGATGCGCGTAGTAGTTCAGTTCGGCTGCGTGTAGAGCGCGAGCCGCTGGGCGAGCTCGACCGTGGGGTAGAACACGTCCTCAGCGGCGTCGCCCTCGCCGACCGTCTCCTTGCGGATCAGGCCGTCGGTGATGAGGCTGCGGAAGCCATCCATGACGCCGCGGGGCCCCATCATGAAGATGGTGGTGAAGGGGCCGGGCTTGCGCTCGGGCTGCTGCGGCTCCACGGGCTTCTTGGCGAGGAGCCAGTAGATGCCCAGCGTCACCACGCACAGCACGCGGTACCACCCGATCGCCTTGTCGAACTGGCGAAGCGAGTCGTAGTGCGCTTGCATCGTCTTGCCCTCCTCGGTGTGCGCGTCGTACTCGGCCTTCATCTGCTCGCCGATCTCGCGCCACGCCACACCCGTCCACGCACCCTTCTCGTGGATGATCGTGAAGAGCCGCGCCGCGGCCTCCTCCTTCTCGGCCTTGCCGAACAGGGACGGGAGCATGTAGCGCGGGATGCGGAGGGCGCTGGGCTCGTAGGGCATCTTGTCGGTGATCGGGAAACGGGGCTCGCTCATGATGGACCTCTCGGAATGTGCGGTGTGGCGTTCCCTGCCACAAGGGGTCATTTGACAAAATAATATAACACAAAAAAGCGGTTTTGTCAACCACCTTGGACTAATAAACTAGTTTTTTGGCTTATCAAGTAATTGTTCAGTCCTTGGGTCATCATCTAAAAAGCTCTGTTCTCCAGCTTGGATTTCTCCAAGAGTAAGAGATATATCTTCTCCTCAATTTCAATGATTAAATGATAGTGCTTTAGAAACGAAACAGCGCACCCGGATAGCGAGAGCGCGAGGACTATCCGTTTGGATAGTGCGCTGTTCGCTACGCGGATGCGCGTAGTAGGTCAGGTGGCCGGGACCGGGTCGGTGGAGACCTCGGAGCCCTTGTTCCACACGTGGTGGAAGTTGACGCTGTCTGGCGTCGGCGCCTCGCAGAAGCCGCCCGAGTGCCCGATCTGGTAGAGTGAGCAGTGGCGGCCCCGCAGTTCGAACGACGGCAGTCGGCGCACCTTGCCCCGCAAGCGGAGCACGATCCCCGGGATGACCGAGGAGTGGTGCAGCTCGATGTTGCCGAAGCGCCCGCCGTCGCTGATGTCGATGAAGAACTTGGTCTTGATGACCTCGATCTCCTCGTCGGTGAGGTTGTTGATCTCGCCGATCTCGTACCAGAGGTACGTGTTGACCGTCTCGCCCCACGGGCTGCCGACCAGCGCGAGCTTACGCTCGTCGGCTTCGGGGAGCCGCCAATCGAAGTTGGACTCGGCGGGCGGGGGCGCGATCACCTCGTCGGTGGGGGCCTGGTTGGCCGTGGAGCCGGTGAAGAGAGCGAAGAGGTTGCGGAGAAACGCGGGAATCTGCATGGGGAAACCTCCGAAGGTGCAAGCGGCATACCCTGCCACAGGGGTCATTTCGACATAATAAAGTATCATAAAAAGATGATTTTGTCAATCATACTAGTAATAAAATGCTTTACTTCTACTTATGTTGGCTTCTTCAGCCGTGAAATAATCTACGTAAAAACTACTACTCTCCTCCCCAGCCCAAATCTCATCAAGAGTTAACGAGAAACAAAAAAGACTTCCCTACTAGGAAAAATCTCACGCATTGGCGTGAGATTTTTGATTCCGTTTGTTTTTATTCCAACTCCCTCCCTATTTTCCCTCTTTCTTCTTGAATGCTTCCAAAGCCGCATCCAATGCTTCCTGCTCTTGTGGAGTAAAGTCCTGCTGCACTGTTGGCTCATAATCGTCATCGTTACTAGGCGATCGAGCAACAACAGCCGACGTATCGGACACGGTCTCTTTGGAGACGGAGGGGACATCCGCATCCATTTTTGGCTTGATTTTCGTCACAGCTCTCAGTACCGTTGTCTGTTCTCTTTCTGGGACGGAACGTTTTGCCCCCGCCTCTCCCGCGGCAGAGCCTCCTGTAAATTCAGTAATGATCGCTTTTGGATCACGTTCAACCACCTCGAAGATCTCAGTCGCCATCGCTCTGCGTAATGCGGGGGCATTTCTTGTTGCTTGATAGGCTGCGTAGGCTGATCTGCCCATTTTTACAACAAGTCCTGGCTTTGCTTTAAATGTAACTCGTACAACACCTTCGCGGGCTTCATTCAGCTCGGCCGACGATGGAACGGGTGGCGGAATCGGAAGCTCACTTAACGAGTTAACAATTCTGTCAGCATTTTTCGGCAGCTTTAAATATCCTGAAAGAATTCTTAAAACCGGGATCTTCTCTTTTGGGGGAAGCTCATTAAATTCCGCCTTAAACTCATCTGTGACTCTGCCTTTAATCAAGGCTTTATCAATTTCTGGCTCAATAGCTCTCGGCTTTTCTGCTCCTGAAGGTGAGTTCTTCTGTTGCATGGTCATAGATATGTGTAAGTATACACCCACTCTAAGGCAAAAACGATTTCACACAGATCAATTAGCTCAAGGGTATTACTCCCGTGATCAAATGCCCCACATTCCCGTGATGTAGCTCGTCGTATACGCAGCCGATCCCCCGTACCGAGAAGAAATATCCCAATCTAAAACCTCAAACGTACTTGGCCCGAGCGTCCGCAACGCAATCCAAATCCCCTTTCCAAAATCGAGATGGTCATCTTTCGCCGACCAAAAGAAGGCAGCCGCACTCTGATCAAAGGCGCGAAGGGTTTCTTGGTCCTTTCGAAGAGCTATTTTCTCTGGAAGATAATGCGACATGTCTGACGACACAATCAGCACCGTGTCTTTGTTGAGGAGTTTTTTCAGCTCTTCGCTCAGACGCTCTGCATCCTTTCTACTCACATCTGACCGAACAACAATTGGAACGATTTTTGCATTTGGAGCCGTTTCCATCAAAAACGGGATGAGTGCCCCAACCGCGTGCTCTTTTTGGAAGATGGCTGGTTGGGAAGTCGCAATCTTTGCACGCAGTAATTGATTCACCGCCGCCTCCTCAACCAAAATCTGTTTCTTTCCCCATTGGTAGCGCACCTTTGCGGTTGTAATCGTCGTTTGCCCCTGGAAGAAGTGATCTGGTGCGAGAATGATCACGCGTTTTATTTCTGGTCGACAACTCGTGAGCCGTCGAAAGAGTTTCCAAAGAAGATCCGAGGCGAGCGCGTGATGGTTCACAAGCGCCCCCTTCACAGACGCGCAGCTTTTTGGATCAACCTTCGGAGCAGGCAGCGCACGCGCTTGGTCAAAGCGTGCTCGCTCAAGGAATCGTTCCACCGGAATGCTGTTCGGATTCCCTACCCCCAGACACACAAACACCGCCAAGCTGAGCGTGGCGGTGCGTATGCAACGTGTAAACGTTTGATTCATGCCTACAAGTTAACGAACCGTGATGGTCTGCTCTTCCGAATGCGTAGCAACCGACGGAGTGTCAAACCGCTGCATCAGGGCTGGCTCGGCCCGGTACGTTCCGCGAGAAGTTACTTTAACGCGATACTTGAAGTCGCGTGTCTGATCCCCCTTACAAGCGACAAACGAGATCGTATTCGACTGCAAGAAGAGCGGCTGTGGCATCTCGAGCGTCGTCTGAGACAGTGGCTGGAGGTTCGCGGGGAGATCATCCTGAATCAGGGCGCAGCCATCCAGCGAAGACGTCGCGAAACGCGGTACAAGCGTGATGACGAGCTCATCCCCTTCCACGAGTTGATCCAGAGCCTTCGAGGCCTCATAGCGGCGTGTAAGCGACAAGGAAGGGCTCTTCGTCGGCAAACCTGAGACCGGACGCAGATAGCTCAGCACAACTGGTCCAGAAACATTCAGGATGCGGAAGTTGGCCATTTGCACGGGCGACAGCACGATCGTTTTAAGCGGGGTCTCCTTGAGCTGAATTGTTTCGGTGCGCGCACCATCCGTCCACTGCACCATGCCATCCTCTGCAGGAATGTGCTGCAAACGGAAGGCGAGGTAGCGCACCTTCGCCAAAACCGGGAAGGCCTCTGATGACCAATTCTGTTCGATGAAGGCGTTCAGCTGAGCAGCTTGTGGCAAGAGCAAGCGCTCTGCCAACGCGGCCGCCTCAGCCGTTGCTTCGTACGTTTCAGGAGAAGATTCTGTACCGATGCGGATGAAGCGCTGCCCATCTCGTAACACCGAGTCGTCGATCAATTCGCGCATCAACTGACCGGCGCGTTCCGTATCTCCAACGACCGCCAAACCTTCAACGATCGCGAGTGTCTCTTGAGGAGCTCGATCTGTCAGCGTTGCCGCTTGTTGCAAGTCGAGTACGACTGGTGCGCGTAAAGCCGCAAGACCCGCCATCGCTTGCAGACGTTCTAACCGATTCGCCCCATTCACAAGTTTACCTGCAAGATAGGTTCGGAGCTGCCAAGCGTCGACCGCATCGGGTTTCGTCAAGGCAATCTGCATCGAGAGTGGTACTTCGGATGAGCCGTAGGGCAACAAGCGAAGACCCCCTTCTTCCGGCGTTTGAATATCTAAGAGTGAACCATCTTCTATTTTCACCGTTTCCCCATACGCGGATTGGAGCAGCTCACGCGCGACTGCTGCCGCTACACGAGCATCCGAACGCAGTGATTGCGTTTCCGCCAGACTCCGCAGCGAAGGATACAAACTCGTTCGGCCACGAGCGCTGACAACCAGTTGAGTTGTTTCTGTACTCACTGCCGACAAAGCCATCCCTGCGCTTGGTTCAAGTGTCACTAACTCCTGACGCACGATGCGCGTTGTTTCTACCTCGAGCGTGCGTTCCATGCGATCGCTAAATGCTCCTTGAGAGACGCCCACTGTTACAAGATGAGATCCGGACTGAAGTTTTGGAACAGCTACATAAATTGACTGACCAGCTGTGCCCGTTGCCGCATAGTTCATAAGACCCAGCGATGGCGCATTCAAGCTGAACGTCACTCCTTCGCCTGCTCGCAAGCCTGAGCCAAACGCTCGTAGCTTCAAGACGGGCTGGTCCGTCGTGAGTACACGCGCAGGAATTACCGCATCCACGAAGACTTCTTTCGCCACCTGCAGATTGTGCGTTCCAGCACCTGCGCGGAGATCCGTTCCGAGAGCAATAGCCGTGACGCGCCACGAGGTCAGGTTATCCGGCAAGACAATCTCGGCCGTTCCCATCCCTTGCGAATCAAGTGCGATGAGACCCGTTCCTGCAACATCCTTGAACAAACGACGTGCTGCTTGGCCACGGTCACCCGAACCGCCGCCACCCATCTCTGCACCACCGCCGCTAAAGAGCCAATCCCCCATGTGCGAGGCGCGCTGGAAGAGCATGCCATCTGCCACATAGGTATTAATCCACTGAAGTGGGTCTTCTTCGTAGAAGCCGCTGACTGCCAAGAGGGATTCATCAACGACCGCATACGCAACCTTCGCATCACTCAATCCAGGCTGACCTTCTTTTGCTTTCACTTGAATGCGGACGGTTGCTTTCTCCCCTGGTCGGTAACTCGTTTTATCGCTTGTCACTTGCACATCGAGTGTTCGATCCTCTTTATCCAAGAACACGACGACATCTGACGTGAAGAAGCGACGACCACTAAAGACTACGCCGCGCAACGTCGCATTTGGGATAAGCGATTCACTGAACGTCGTTTCCCACGAGGCCGACGTCGAGCGCACAACCTGTTTGATGCCACGCGACAACGTGAGGAACAATACGCCCGGCCCCTGACGCACATCAAAGGTCGAGGTCCCCATCTGGAACGTTGGCTTCAAGACCTCACCGACATGGACATCGCGATTATCACCTTTTCCCTCAAGGATGAGGTGGGGCGCCGTATCACCCGCTCCCGCCGGCAGATACCAACCCCGAGCGATGGAAGTCGTGAAGCGTGAGTAATGCTCTTTTCCATCTTCGCCTTGAACCGAAATCTCATAGAACTCACGATCATCCTGGAACGGGAACGTGTAGCGTGCGCGACCGTTTCCATCGGTTTCAAGTGTGAAGTCAACCGGTGGATCCTGACGACGTTCATAGCGATAGTACGGAACGACTTTCTTTTCGATTGCGTCGTACCACACGCCATCCTGAATCCGTTCATACCGCACCCCGATCACCTGACCACGCAGTTTGCGACCAGACCAGACGGCTCCAACTTCATCCAGTTCTTTTGAGAGATCACGGCGATAGGTCTGGAGCGTGAGCTCTGCACGATCCCCTACTTCTTTTACATCTCCGCGGAGATCAATCTCCGCACCAACGACCTCCGCCATCGCTGAACCAACGATCTGCGCTTCTTCGCCCTCCATCGGATAGATCGCCACCATGAGCTGTTCCGTATTCCGACAAGGGTCCGCTAAGCGCTCGTTACAGACAACCGGCAAGGTCTTCACTGCCAAATCCAAACGCCCCTGATCGTCGAGCATCATTTCCTGATCAGATACGGTTGTCTCTCCCTGCGAAATGCGAACGCCTACGCGTGCCTTTGGCACAGGAGCCCCACTGAAGAAGGAGGCCTGGATACGCGCTTGCGCTTCTTGTCCGGCAAACAACCGTTTCGCTGAGAGCGTCACATCCAGGTAGTAGGCTGGTTTTGCAAAGGCTCGGATTTCAACAGAACGCGAAGTGACAAGCTCGCCATCGCGAAGCAAATCTAATTGGTAATAGCCTGGCGTCACATTTTTCCAAGAAAGACTCGCCTCATATCGTCCCGCTGTATCGAGGGACAATGGAACAGATGCGTAGGTTCGATCACGGCCATTCACGAGATCTTCGACGTACGAGGGTTTCGTCAATCGGAGCTCTACTTGTCCAAGGCGACTCGTGCGATCACGATCTTGAACGATCCCCGCGACCTTCATCTCATCGCTTGTGCGATAGAGCGGACGATCTGGATAGACATAGCCCCAGGTCCGCTCATGCGCACGCGCAAAACGGTCAAACGAGTTGTAGCCAAAGGAAGGACCAACCACGCTCAATGCACGAACAGGTCCATTTGCATCACCAAGACGAACAATCGTTACCACTGGATCAGCAGATGAACTGGTCGCATTCAATGTCGCTGGTGTTGGCGCACGCGCTACACCAGCCGCGTCTGTAAGGTACGCCTGACCTCCATCCATACGAACCGGTAGGGAGCTAAGTGGCTGTTGTGTTTCAACGTTCACCGCCCAGACGACCAACTGGTCTTTGTCGGCCACCACATACGAACCGATGTTTGTGACCTGTACAAACATCCATGCCTCTCCTGGGCCAGATGCGAGACGCACGATGTACCATCCCTGCTCCGTAAATTTCGGGAGAGTTACGAGCTCGTTATCGCGCTCGGAAGGACGGAAGATCGGAAGATCTGCTTTAAAGGCTTCTGTTTTTGCGATGTCTTTGTACTGACCCAAGTTATCGGTAGATCCAAACGAATAGCTATACGGCAAACGTTTCGCCAAGAACTGCGCCGCCTCGTCTTCGGTCAAGCGGTAGCCTGTAACAGAAACGGTCGATGACGCAGAGACCGCGCCCCCACTTCGTGAGAACGGCACGGAAACTGCATCTCCTACATAGGCTTCTTGGAATTCTGTGTAGATCCGCAGCCAGGTATTACTCGCATCCGCCGTTGCATCCCCTGTCTGAAATTGGAGAACCACGTCTTCCGGCAATGCGAGTCCTTCGGCAGTCAGCCCCTGCTTCAGACGCACCGTGTAGAGCGTTGAGTTGCTCCAGGGCTTTGCTGGCAAGAACACAATCCGGCGACCATTCATTTGGAACTGTCCTTCGGTCGCTGGAGTGATCTCAATGCTAGAGGTGACGTTCGAAAAGCCTTGTGCATTCATGACAAGCTCAAGCGATGCATCAAGTGGAACCGTATTTGCGTTATTCGCAGGCAGACTTGAAACAAGTTCGAGCTTATCCGTCGTTTGCACAGCCCATGAATAGTCGCGTGGCGTCGTTTCCTCTGCAGACGAGCTGCTCTGAATCGAAGCCGGCAAGGCCACACGGATTACGTGGTCAGACGGAACCGATGCAAGTCGCACACGGAACGTATCTTCAGAGACCCGTTCAACTTCTTCAATACGGCCCGTATCGACCCGCAAGGTACGCTGAACTTGTTCAGGTGAAAGAGCTACTTTGGAACGTAAAATGAGCGCTGATTGGTCAGCGATTTTTGGAGTTTCTGGATCAGCGTAGATTTGAAACGCATCATTTGCCTGAGCCGCAGGGATCAAAATACGACCGAGTGAATCGATCGACCCAGACAAACCGGCCTGGTCACCACGAACATTCATAAACAACACGAGGGCACACATCGCGATCGCAAAACCAGCTCCGGCACCGCCAAGCATAAGACGAAGCGTCTCGCGGAACGTGCGACGCGGAGCTTCTGGCGTGGGCTCCATCACCTGCACGGTTTCCGCTGCTTCTTTTTGCAAACGTTCCGCCAACGACAAAAGCTGCTGCTTGTGCAGGATTTTTGTTTCTGGTCGCAGCTCCGCTGGCTCGTGGCCAACGTCTTGTAGCATGCGCTCCACCGGATCTTGGGAGAGGGAAGGGATATTATGTTCCATACAATTTCTTGTACTTAGCGCTCAAACGGGCCGTCGCTCGATAGACGAGGACCGCAGCATGATTCGGACTGATTTGAAGGAGAGAGGCAATCTCAGCCGCTTCTTGTTCCCCAAAGAACTTCAAGTCTAATATTTCCTGATCGCGTGGAGAGAGCGTTTTAATAACTTCCAGTAATTTTGTTTTTTCTAAAGCGAGCTCGGCGTGTACTTCGGGCGAAGGAAGCTTTGAAGGGAACTCACGGGCGGGCCCTTCTTCATCGATGTCATCCATCGATTCGTCCATGCGGACCGACATACTCCGCCAATGATCGATCATGAGGTTCGACGCCACCCGAAACAACCAGGCGCCCAGCGAAACTCCTTGCCAGTTTATGGAAGGAACGTGCTGACAAAACTTCATGAAGGTTTTTGAAACTAAATCTTCTGCGGTCTCTCGATGTCCGCAACGCTTGAGGCAAAATCCGTACACCCGATCGGCATAGGCGTCGTACACGGCCCCTATCCCCTCTGGCCCCGCCTTTGCCCGTCGAAGAAGCTCTTCGTCGCCGTGCACTTCCATATAACGGTTAAAGTAAAAGAAGAATGACAAAGGGAGTATAGCAAAGCCCAGGGTCAACGAATAGCGATCGTGTTCAATTATTTGGCCTTTATTTTTCCTTATTTAAAGCCAAGAATATCTTCTTGAACCCAAAAGAGCACTAATCCGGAAATAGGGTTTATAGGGCCCCAAACTACCACCCACTACTTGAACCGCCGCCACCGGAACGGCCACCACCAAATCCACCCCCGGAAGATCCGCCACCGAACCCACCTCCTCCTCGAAATATTCCTGAAAGGATGCCTGAAAAAAATCCTGTTGCTACACCCGAGAAAAAGCTCCTAAATACCGGTCGTGGCCGTCCCGTGAGAACCGAAAATAGATACGTCGCCCCATAAGCGAGAAGAGCGAGGACAAACCCAAGGAGAAATCGCCCGAACGCGATCAACAAAAAGAAAAAGATAATCAGTAAAAGGGCACCAACTCCAGGCGGTAAGCGTTGAATAAATCGATCCGTCGCCTCCACAAACGCGCCTGTTCCAGATGATGCAGTTATACCGTCACCCTCTTCGTACCCGCTCAACGTAGACTCGATTTCAAACTGGATCTGGCTGAGTGCATCGTAATAGCGTTCTTCTTTAAGGAAAGGGGTCGCGCGTTGAATGATCCTCGCACTTGCTGCGTCGGTGAGCTGGGATTCCAGACCATAGCCAACTTCGATCCGGATCTTTCGATCTTGAACGGCAGCCACGACCAAAACACCTGTATCCTGGTCACGCTTCCCGATCCCCCACTCTTTAAACAATTGTACCGCGTAGGAATCGATGGTTTCCTCCTTCGTTGTAGGGACGGTGACAAGTGCAATTTCGTAGGTGGAACGCTTCTCATATGCCTGCGTCGTGCTCTCAAGATCGGCTTCTTCTTCGACAGAGAGAACCTGCGCAAAATCGTTTACAAAGCCCTCTGGAGTACCGGGCGAAACATATGCACCAACAGCAATCGGGATGAAGAGAAAACAGATCGCGATCAGACCCATCCCTTGTCGGAATACAGAGATCATACTACTCCATTCAGTATATCAGGCTCGTGAAAACAAAAACGCACTCCTGTGAGCGCGTTTTTGTTGGTGGCCGAAGTGGGAATCGAACCCACATGCCGTGAGGCCACGGAGTTTAAGTCCGTTGCGTATACCAGTTCCGCCATTCGGCCGCGTGCTGTAACGCAAGGGTTTGTAGCATGTAGAAACAAAAACGACAAACCCCTTTTTCCACCCCTACCAACTCCCGCTCGCCCCGCCGCCGCCCGAACTTCCGCCTCCAAATGAATCGTTTGAACTACTCGAACTTGAAGAGGAACTCCTCGAAGACGCGTTGGATTTTGAGGAAGAACTACTCCAGGAAGAACCTGCACTTCCGCCAGACGCTGAGCCGAAGTTGCGTACTTTTAGGACAATATAGATCGCCACTATAGCCATCGCGAGCGCTCCAAAAAGCATCAATGCGACAAGACTCCAGAAGATACGCTCACCCACACTTATCTCCCTTGGTCCTTCAGAGACACTCAAGGGGACATCGCCCGTCTCAGCAGTCGTAATGATCGCGGTCGTTATTTGATCGATCGCACCCGGATAGTCGCCCGCTCTTAGCAGCGGCTTAGCTTGCGCAATCATCTGTGCACTTTTTGCATCGGTCACAACCGATTCTAATCCATAGCCAACTTCAATCCGAAGTTTTCGATCTTGAATCGCGGTCAAAAAGAGAATGCCGTTGTCTTTTTCTTTTTTGCCGATCCCCCATTCTTCGAACAGCTTCACGGCGTAGGTTTCAATCGATTCATCGCCAGTCGAAGCGATGGTTACGATCGCAATCTCGTTCGAAGTGAGGGCCGCATGCGCGCGAATCTTTTCTCGCAAGACTGACTCTTGTTCCTCTGTCAGAACATTCGCAAAATCATTGACATACCCACTTGAAACACCCGGAGACGTGTAAGCCCGTACGCCAAACGCGCTTACAAAAACACCTCCCACCAGGAGCGCGCCGATCGCGAGTCCTCGTCGAAGGTGTTGTCGCATATTGATTACTAGAACGACACGCGAGGCGCGAGCTCGGCACCTGCTTGAGCTTGTGTGTATTCAACCGGCGTGAACCCTCCCATCCCAGCAATTACGGACATTGGGAAGCGCTTCACACGTACGTTGTAGCCCTGCACTTCTTCATTGAAGCGCTGACGTTCAACCGCGATTCGGTTTTCTGTGCCTTCGAGCTGCGACATCAGCGTGGTGACGGTATCGATCGACTTGAGCTGTGGGTACTGCTCCATGATGACAAGTAAACGCGAGAAGGCGCTGTTGAGTTCGTCGGCTGCTCCCGCTTTGTCACTAATGGATTGAGCTCCGGCATAACGCGTACGCGCCTCGGCGATCGCCGTGAAGATCGCTGTTTCTTGTTTCATGCTTCCTTTCACCGCTTCAACTAAGTTTGGGATCAAATCAAAGCGACGCTGATACTGCGATTCAACCTGCGCCCAGCGACCGGAAACTGCTTCACGACTTGAGACAAGCGAGTTATAGCTCGACAACCCATAGCCGCCCAAGCCGAGCAGAACAAGGAGGACGATCACGATAATAGCGTTTTTCATAGATAAAGAGAGTATATCAGTTTGAGTGCGTGGCCACTACTACCGCCCGGGCACTCGCAACAAAATGAAATGAACCCGTGAGAACAATCACTTGCTCGGGAACACGCTCGATCCAGGCGAGGAGCGGATCCCAATCGGTAACAACTTCGACGGTTTGGTCAGGCGACTGTTGAGAAGCGAGAAATTCTGCGACCACGCAGGGATCAGAAAAACGAAACCGATACAGCCCCTGGCCACCAAGTACATCAACACAAGCGATCCGTGCATTCAAAGACGCGATTGGAGCAAGCGTCTCTTTACAGTTCGTATCAGGATTGAAGGCGATAGCCACCGCAAGTGCTTCCGTAGAAAATCGTTCTCGTAGCGCCTGCACGAGCCCTCTCATTTTTTGTGGATTATGCGCCGCATCTAAAATCAGCGTCTTTCCTTTCCAAGAGAGCTGCTCGAATCTGAGCGGTAACGCTGCCTGCGCAAGACTGTCTGCCCCCTGAGCTTGTCGATACGTCCAACCATCTCTCGCCGCCAAACGCACACAAACCTCTTCGGCTAACGCGGCGTTTTGGCGGAGGTAGGACGGAAGAAACGGTGGGTACGAGCGACCTGCAGATGCATCCTTCATCAACCAAATGGATTGCGCTCCCCTCTTTTCAGCCAACACCCTCAATGCTTCTTGGGAGATCTCTTCCTGAAGACCAATCACGACTGTGTTTCCTGGATGAACAATTCCCATCTTGTGCAGAGCGATCGCGTCGATCGTCTCCCCCAACAGGCTCAGATGGTCCAACCCGAGCTTCGTAATCACACAAAATTTATCGCTGCGACGGATCGTGTTGGAAGAATCCCACAAACCACCGATTCCCGTCTCCACAACGGCATAGTCCACCCGGGCTTCCGCGAACACGGAGTAACTCAGTCCACGCAAAAACTCCATGTAGCCTGGAGCACCTGGCTCTTCTTGCTCCATCGCACGGACCACGTTCACCACTCTCTCAAGAACCTCTTTGAATCGCTCTTCACTGATCAATTCTCCGCTCACTTGAAATCGTTCCCGTACGTCCGAGACATGCGGCGATAGGCTCAACCCGGTTTTAAACCCCTGCCCCCGTAAAAGAGCCTCAATGTAGGTGCAGGTTGAACCTTTGCCTGTCGTGCCCGCGATGTGAACGGTTTTATAGGTCTCTTGCGGATCACCTAGACGCCTCAAAAAGGAACGCATCCGCTCTTGTCGAGCTTCTGGGCCTGTTTGGCGCTCATTCAGCGCCCGCCCTTCCAGCGCATACGATTCCAAAAACAACTGGATCTCTTCCAGGGTCGTCTGTGACAAAGAGAGACAGTTCAACATGGGTGAGCCCCAGCCTACACGTCTCGAACAAAAAATCCCACCAAATTCTTTTAAGGAAAGTGGTGGGATCTTGTCAGCTTAAGCCGTTGGGGCTGGGGGCTGAGGTTGCGGAGGCGTTGGATTCGGCAAGCCTTCTCCAGGAGCCGCGGGCGGCACAGGTGGTACCGGCTGCGGTGGATTTTGATAGCGAATCATACACCGAAATTTTAAGGGTTAAGCTTATGCAGCTGGAGCCTCTTCTTCTGTCGCTTCTTCTGTCGCCTCTTCAGCTGGTTCGACCGCTGGTTCTTCAGCAGCTGGTTCGATTACTTCTTCGTTCAACATAATACGAAAGCTAAGTGAATGAGTCTCCGTACTCTAAACCGAATCAAAAAAGATGACAACCCTTGAGTCCTACCCCTGCAGACTCTTCTTCTCCCGGTGCGCGCGAACACTCTCCCAAACCATCGGGATCACAGAGATGACGACGATCGCCATAACCACTAAGCTAAAGTGTCGCTGTACAGCTGGGACCGTTCCCAGGAAATAGCCCGCAACCGTCAGCAGAACCACCCACGCAACTCCTCCCAAGACGTTATAGCGAATGAAGGTCGCGTAGGGCATTTCCCCTACTCCGGCCACAAACGGAGCCAGCGTTCGGATAATTGGAACAAATCGAGCTAAGACGATCATGCGAGAGCCATGTTTTCGGTAGAATTTCTGTGTTCGCTCGAGATATTCGGGCTTCAGCAGTCTCCCTTGAAAGCGCTGGTAGGCTTTGAGACCGTATTTGCGACCAACCCAATAATTCACCGTATCGCCTGCAATCGCCGCCACGATGAGAAGGGGCAAAAGAACCCACAAAGAGAGCGCCCCGATACCAGCAAACGTTCCCGCTGCGAACAAGAGCGAATCCCCCGGCAGAAAAGGCGTAACGACGAGCCCAGTTTCAAGAAAGATCACCAACGCTAATAGGACGTAGGTCCATTCACCTTGGCTTGCGATTACCGCTCCGAGTGTTTGGTCCAAGTGGAGAAACCAAGCTATAAATCTCGTAACGAGGGCGGTCATAGTTCTCTGAGCGTACCGGAAGACAAAAGAAGAGGATAGGGCGAAGTTGCGTACATTGACGAACACAAAGCGAACAGGTGTACTGGTGACATGGAACCGTTTCTTCCAGACGATCTTTTGTTCGCTGAGCGCTTGGTTGCACCCGAAGTTGCAGAAACCGAACGCGGCTTCGATCTCGCGCTCCGCCCAACGTCCCTTCAAGACTTCATTGGTCAGGCAAAAGTGAAGGAAAATTTGCGTATCTTTTTAGAAGCGGCCAAAAAACGTGAGGAGCCGGCTGAGCATATTCTTTTTTATGGTCCACCGGGTCTGGGAAAAACCTCGCTCGCCCATGTCATCAGCAAAGAGATGGGGGCGAATATCAAAGTGACGAGTGGTCCTGCATTAGAACGCGTAGGCGATCTCGCTGCTATTCTCACCAACCTCGAACAAGGCGACATTTTGTTTATCGACGAAATTCACCGGATGAATCGCTCGATCGAAGAAGTGTTGTATCCCGCAATGGAAGACTATGCGCTCGATATTGTGATCGGAAAAGGACCAACGGCACGCACGCTGCGTCTTGATTTAAAGCGCTTCACGATTATTGGAGCCACAACACGTCTTTCGTTACTTTCCGCTCCGTTACGTGATCGTTTCGGCGTCACCTATCACTTAGATTTCTATCAACCGGACGAAATGGAAGCGATCTTGCGACGGAGCGCGGCTCTGCTCACGATTCCGTTCGAAGACAGCGCGCTCAAAGCCATTGCTCTGCGTTCGCGTCGGACGCCACGTATTGGAAATCGCCTCTTGAAGCGCGTGCGTGACTTCGCACAGGTCAAAGCAGATGGAACATTAGTGGAAACGCTCGCGCACGAAGCGCTGGAAGCGCTAGAAATCGATACGCGCGGCCTCGATGAAGCGGACCGTCGCGCCCTCCGTACCCTCATTGAAAAATTCAAAGGCGGACCTGTGGGTCTCGCCTCGATTGCCGCGACGATCGCGGAAGAAATCGAAACAGTCGAAGAAGTCATTGAGCCTTTTCTCCTGCAAGAAGGATTCATTACGCGCACGCCTCGCGGACGCGTCGCAACAGATCTCGCCTATCGACATCTAGGGATAGATCCTCCCCCCTCCCTGATCGCGCCTATGCAGCTTCCTCTCTCTTCATAGGCACGGGAATCGTAGGTGCCCCTCGTAATCGTTCCATAATCTCCGCCGAATCTAGAGTGATGAGCGGATTTCCCAAAGACAATGGGGAAGGATTTTTTGACACCTGTATCCCCTTCTCTGGGTACGCAAATGAAAGTGCGTTGTTTTGGATCTGTAGGCCACAAGCGGCGAACGCACGAGGATCTATCAGAAGAGGCGAACACCCCGTGTGTGGAGCCGTCGAAATAGACCATGTTGTTTTGAGTACGGAAGAGAGATCCGAGAGCATCTTTGTCTCCCGTTGAAGTCGATCTGCATTTTCTTGATCCAGATAGAGACACTTCGCTCGTGTCTGCTGGATATCTGTTGCTAAATAGCAGTAATACCCGTAGGGCATCGGCTCACGAACAGACACGCGCAACCCATCTTTTGTCTCAAGAGTGATCGTTCCAGCTGGATTCTTTGTCGAGCGCGGCTGCTCCATCATGACGTGTGAAAAACGCCCATCCGCCTTCAGCTGCGTTCCAAGCCAATCACGAATCCGGTGATCTACCGCGATCATCGGTCCATCCACCGCGATACGCCCTTCTGCATACTGCCGGTGCTGAGCTTTCATAATCAGTTCACAATCCACTCGTAGGCGTTGTGCCGACCGTAACAACTGCTCACCACTCCAAGGTTCAACAGACGCTTCAACACGTTTCACCCCTGGCCGATCTACCGACCCAATCACCGCCCGGGAACGATCAAAAGAGAGCTTCATAGTACGCACAGCTTACCAAGTTTACGACCAGACATCTGTCCACATGAAAGATTTTCCCTTATCATAGAGGCATGCTTCCTCTTGCCTGGATATTCTATGCCTGGCTGATCTTGGTCGGTTTATTTGGGCTAGCGTCCCTCATGACCCTCGCAACCACGCTTCGCTACGGTCTTTCGTGCGCGTCGACCTACCTCGCCGCAGGATTCTTTATCACCGTATCAGCTGCGGTGATCCTCATGACCCTTGGCTATGCGGCGAGCGCAGACCTCTCCCTGGCGTTTGATCCGTTGTCTTTCTTTTAAACGGCTATGCTAGACCTCCACAACCTTCCAAACGCCATCCCCGAGGAAAAACTCGTCTATTTTTTGCGACGACACCCAATCACCCTGCTCAGCGTTATCTTCGGATACATCCTTCTGCTGGCTTCCCCTTTCTTGGTTTTCGGTTATCTTGGCCGCTTTCAGCCAGAGCTGCTCGCAAACTCTAGTTTCCAAGCAGTCCTTGTCTTTGGCGGATCCGCTTTTTTTCTCTTTTCCTGGTTGTTCTTGTTTCAGCTCTTCCTCGATTACTACCTAGATAGCTGGATCGTGACGACGCGTCGCATCATCAACATTGAACAAAATGGGTTATTTGGTCGAACAGTGTCCGAACTTCGCCTCTATCGAATTCAAGACGTGACAGCGACGGTCAATGGCTTTACGAAAACGATGTTTAACTTTGGAGAGGTTGAGATTCAAACCGCCGGTGAAAAAGAACGTTTCGTGTTTGAAGAAATTTCTCAGCCGAATGAAGTCGCGAAGAAGATTCTTGAACTCTCAGAATGCGATCGGAAAGATCATATTGAAGAGGAGAGACTTGATGAGAATGGCCCGCAAAACGAGGTAAAAACCAAGGAAAAAGCGGGAGCGCCCACCACCGGAAGAACGCCTTAATTAAAAAGAGGGCCCATAAAAAGAATCACGGCCCGGAGCGTAGATCACGCATCCGGGCCGCTTTTATTGATTCCTCCTTGTTCGTTGTTGTCGTTCAGCGACCGGCGTCGTTCTGTCCGATGCCGACCATCACGGGACGGCGCACCGTGACGAAGTCGCGCGGATCGATGCAGCCGCTCGACCAGGGCGCGTCCCGGAGCCAGGCTCGCGGGATGGGCGCACCCGTCCGATCGACGACCTCGAGCGCCTCGTTGGCGTTCTCGGACCACCAGGAGCTCAAGCTGAACCGAAACTCCGGGCCGACTAGCTCGTCCACGCGGTCCTCGCGCTCCGCGATGTCGTAGCGGAAGACGAAGAAGCGACCGTTGCCGTCCGCGATCTCGACCGGCTCGGGCTGGAACCGAACCGTGCGGAAGACGTTGTCGCCTCCCACCAGCATGTAGGCGATCGTGTCGCCTTCCATCCCGTCGATGATCTCGAGGCCGGAGAAGTAGTCCGTGCCGCGCGAACCGACGAGGAGCCCACGGAAGCCGCCGGCGCCCGGGAACGTGTTCCGCCCCAGGCTGATCTGCGCCGCTCGCAGGGTCACGGGCACCCCGCACGAGAAGAGCGCGAGCTGGAACAGGCGAGTGTTGCGCTGCCCGAGCTCGACCGAGCGCTCGGGCACGGTGCAGGCCATGAGGACCAGGTTCGGGTTGCCTCGGCAGGCCTCCCGAACGCGATCGACGGGCTGGGCATCGCTGCCCGCATCCGCCGGAGTGCCGCCCAGGTGCTGCACCTGGTTGCCGCAGCCGCTCAGGATGGTGAGGGCGGCGAGAAGGGAAATACGAATCGACCGTTGAATGAACATGTAGGCGTTCCTCCTGAAAGAGTTGATGATCGTTGCGGACGCCACGTCGCAGCGAACGGCGAAAGATAACAAATTATTCGAAAAAGCGCAATAAACACAAACTCCGCTGAACCTCTCAGAGGTTCAGCGGAGTTTGTGGACCTCACCGCGTAGATGTACGCGGGAGACCCACCTGACCACCCGAAGAACTCAGGCGGCGTGAGAGACCTTGCGGCCAGGGTTGGCGTTGCGCGCCACCCGGATGCCGAGCCGGTAGCTCAGCTCACTCGCGAGAACGAGCGCCAGCCCCTGATCCGTGATGCACACGAACCGAGGCGCCCGACCCTTGAAGAACTGTCCGTGCCGATCGATCGTGTGACTGGCGCCATCATCGAGCGCCAGCCACAGGCCGATCTTGGTCGGCGTCATGTAGTAGATCTCGACGTCCGAACCGTGTCGGATGACGCCCGAGACGGTCCGCTCGCCGTTGGACCCGTCTTTCGTGACCATCGTGAAATGGACCTCCAGGAGACGGATGAGCAGCTCGACTGTGACCCGACCGACCGTGACCGTAACTGTGATCGGAAGCATCATCAAAACTCCACTCCCTTCTTTCGTACGCTCTTGACGAGCGCTTGCCTGTTCGCGTGTCACCTACTGACCCACGCGAGACTACAGTATCTGTTGGCTTTTCTTCACGTCAATAGACGTCCACAGTTCGTCCCCTTTTTATCCACACATCTTTCTTCTGCAACACAAGATCTTGTGGTTTAATTAAGTTCCTACCACAATATGTTGTGTTGGGAGGAAAACACTTCTTGGTAAAAAATCTTCACTCAGATCTTTAAGACGTCTCACCTTTTTCTCTGCACTCTATGGGGTCACTTCTCCGCATCAAGAAGCGCGACGGACGGATCGTCGCCTTCGACACCGCTAAAATCACCCAGGCCCTCTTCAAAGCCTTCACCGCCATCCGGGGAGGGGTTGAAGCGACTGTGCTCGAACGCCTCACTCAGGACGTGGTCGCGGCTCTTGAGGCACGCGTTGGAGCAGACGGCGTCACCTCGATCGAAGAAGTACAAAATGTGGTTGAGCAGATGTTGATGCGTGACAGCTTCTTCGATGTCGCAAAAGACTACATCCTCTATCGCTACGAACACGCCAAGATTCGCGAACAGGCGCCCCAGAGCTTCTCGATTTCCGTAGTCAAACGTGATGGCAAGGTAGAGAGCTTCTCGATTGAGAAGATCCGTAAAACGCTTGAATACGTTGCAAAAGACGCGGGTGCGATCATCGATATCGAGGCGATTGCCCAGCAATGCGCTCAGGATGTCTACGACGGCATGAAGACGTCTGATATCGCTCAAGCGCTGATCATGACGACACGTGCCTTTATTGAACGCGATCCTGCCTACTCCAAGATGACGAGCCGCCTCTTGGCACACAAAGTCTACAAAGAAACCGCCGATCAGCACGTGGATTTCACCAAGTTGGACGAGGTCTATCGCGCCACCTTCATCAAAAACATCAAAACACTCGCCGGATTGAACAAGCTCGACGAACGCATGGTTCAGTTCGACTTGGAGCATCTTGCGACCGTCTTAAAGCCAGAACGCGATGACCTGTTCCTCTTCCTTGGAATGCAGACCCTCGCGGACCGCTACTTCTTGAACCACCCAACGACAAAACAGGTTCTTGAAACACCTCAGGCCTTCTGGATGCGTGTCGCGATGGGCTTGGCGTTGAACGAAACACGTGGCCAACGTGACGAGACAGCAATTCGCTTCTACGAGCTCATCTCGACGTTGCGCTTCGTTCCCTCGACTCCAACCCTGTTCCACGCTGGAACTTCGCATCCTCAGCTCTCATCGTGTTACCTCACGACCGTCATGGATTCGCTCGATCACATCTTCAAGAGCCTCGCCGACAACGCGCAGCTCTCGAAGTGGTCCGGGGGTCTCGGAAACGACTGGACGAACCTTCGTGGAACCGGTTCACGCATCAAAGGAACGGGCGTCGACAGCCAAGGCATCATTCCATTCTTGAAAGTTGCGAACGACACCACGGCAGCCATCAACCGCTCTGGTCGTCGTCGTGGCGCTACCTGTGCCTACCTCGAAACCTGGCACTACGACATCGAAGATTTCTTGGAGCTCCGCAAAAATACGGGTGACGAACGCCGCCGTGCGCACGACATGGACACTGCCAACTGGATTCCAGACTTGTTCATGAAGCGTGTGCGCGCCGATCAGGACTGGACACTCTTCTCACCGGACGAAGTGCCAGATTTGCACCACATTTTTGGAAAGAAATTTGAAGCTCAATACGAGCACTACGAGCAGCTCGCGGCCGAAGGCAAGATTCGCTTGCACCGCAAAGTAAAAGCGCGTGATCTTTGGAAGAAGATGCTCGGCATGCTGTTCGAAACAGGTCATCCTTGGATCGTTTGGAAAGATCCTTGTAACGTTCGTTCCCCTCAAGACCATGCTGGTGTCGTGCACAGCTCAAACCTCTGCACCGAAATTACACTCAACACCTCCGAGGACGAAACCGCTGTCTGTAACTTGGGTTCGGTCAACATCGCTCGTCACATTCGCAACGGAAAACTCGATCTCGAGATGCTGAAGGAGACCGTGACGACGGCGATGCGTATGCTCGACAACGTCATTGACGTGAACTTCTATCCAACGATCGAAGCCAAGCGCTCGAACATGCGTCACCGCCCCGTCGGCTTAGGGATCATGGGCTTCCAAGATGCGCTCTACGCTCTCAATATCAACTTTGCTTCGGAATCGTGCGTGAAGTTCGCCGATGAAAGCATGGAAGCCGTCTCCTACTACGCGATTCTCGCCTCAACCGAACTCGCGAAAGAACGTGACGTCTACGAATCCTACGAAGGCTCGAAGTGGTCCCGTGGCATTCTTCCTCTCGATACGATTGATCTCCTTGAGCAGGAACGCGGTGAACGGATCGACGTCTCTCGCACCACGACACTCGACTGGTCGATTGTCCGTGCCGCGATCAAGAAGCATGGCATGCGCAACTCAAACTGTTTGGCGATCGCTCCAACCGCGACGATCTCAAACATCTCCGGCTGCACTCCATCGATCGAGCCGATCTACAAGAACTTGTATGTGAAGGCAAACCAGTTCGGAGACTTCATCGTCATCAACACCGCGTTGGTCGATGATCTGAAGAAGCTGAACATGTGGGATGACTCGATGCTGAAGAAGCTCAAGTACTTCGATGGCAACATCGCTGCGATCGAAGATGTTCCAGCCAACTTGCGCGAGAAGTACAAGGAGACGTTCGACATCGAACCTCAGTGGTTGATCCGCGCCGCTGCCGCTCGTGGCAAGTGGATTGATCAGAGCCAATCGCTCAACATCTTCTACAAAGGCTCTTCTGGAAAAGAGATCAACGACATGTACATGTTCGCGTGGGAGCTCGGCGTGAAGACCACCTACTACCTCCGCACACTCGCTGCGTCTCAGGTTGAAAAGTCGACGGTCAGTACCGCTGAATTCGGCTCGACCCACAAGCGCGCTGGATCAAGCAAAGGCGCAGAAGCAGCTCCAGAAGCTGTTCCCGCTCCAAGCGTGGCCGTAGCTGCTCCCGCCAACCAACCCGCTACCAAATCTGTCCCTGTAGAAACAACCATCATCGATGGCAAAGAAATCAAACTGTGTAAGATTGCTGATCCAACTTGCGAAGCCTGCCAATAAGGTTCTCTATGCCCATCACTCTTACTTCCGATCGCGTCCACATCAACAACCGCCGTGTCATCAACGGCCTTGATGCCGACGTCGTACAGCTCTATCCCATGCGCCACACGTTCGCTTGGGATGCGTACAACGTCGGGAATGCCAACCACTGGCTCCCAACCGAGATCAACATGCAAAAAGACGTCGAGCAGTGGCGCTCGAAAGACGTCCTGACCGAAGACGAACGTTGCGCCTTCAAAACCGTGCTCGGCTTCTTCACGACAGCCGACTCGATCGCTGCCAACAACATCGTCCTTGCAACGTACAAACACATCACATCACCTGAATGCCGCTTGTACCTTCTTCGCCAAGCCTACGAAGAAGCGATTCACACCCACGCCTACCAGTACATCGTTGAGTCACTCGCCCTCGATGGTGGAGAGATCTTCAACATGTATCGCGAGGTCGAAAGCATCTACAACAAAGACAACTTCATCTTGGGTTTCAACGAGGGTATTTTTGATCCGCACTTCAAAACAGGAACGCTCGAACAGGACCAAAAGTTCCTCGAAAACATCATCGTGTTTTCGCTCATCATGGAAGGGATCTTCTTCTACAGTTCGTTCGCCGTAATCCTTGGCTTCAAGCGTCAGAACAAACTCGTTGGATCCGCCGAACAGATTGAGTACATCATGCGTGATGAATCCCAACACTTGAACTTTGGCATCGAGATGGTGAACTCGATCAAGAAGGAACAGCCTGAGTTGTGGACACCTGAATTCCAAGCGCACATCATCGACCTTGTCCGTCGTGCAGCGGTACTCGAATACACGTTCGCCGACACAGCATTCCCAAAAGGAATTTTCGGAATGAACGCTGCCAGCTTCCGTCAGTACATTGAGTACATCGCGGATCGTCGACTGGAACGCATTGGATTACCCGCTCAATTCAACGTCCCGAACCCGTTCCCCTGGATGAGTGAGACGATCGACTTGAGTAAAGAAAAAAACTTCTTCGAAACGCGCGTGACGGAGTACAAAGTTGGTGGAGCACTGGAGTGGTAGACCGATAGACAAAAAACACATACGGCCCTCCCTAAGCATGGGGGCCGTATGTGTTTTATTTCCTGTGTTTTTTCACCTAAATAGCACGAGAACCCTGGGCGGAGCAGCCGCAGGGTTCGTACCAGTAGAGCAGACGCGCTCCACCTATTCTTCAGAGGAGGACACCGTTCCTTTCAATCGCCCGTTCGAACAGCCCTCCCAGGCTTTCGTTATCGGGCCTTGGGGTGGCTGTAGCAGTGAGCCTCTGCTTTGCGGAAAAAGCAGGCTGCTCCCACGTGAGCGTATCCTTCAGGCTCCGAGATCCGGGCGGCGAAGGTGGAGATGGAGGTGGAGGTGGAGGCGCAACAACCTCGCGCACGACCGATGAGCGCAGTTCGAGAACCAGAGAGATCGTCTCCCCGATGAGGAGGACGGCCCGCGCTGGATCCGAGGGATACCCCTCGAGAAGAAGGGGCACACGAATGTCATCGAGCACGTAGGTGAGCTCTTCGACGACTTCTCCGTGAGGAGACGATGGAACACGTCGCACGCAGGTGAGCCGGAGAGGCCGCTTTCGGATCTCCAGAGCATCTACAAACCAACGCGCCCTACACTTCTCGGCAGCATGCCGACCGAGGAGTCGCTCCAACGTAGGAACGATCCGCTTCCCACCGAGCAGAACCTCTCTATACACTCCCTGACTCATCGCCAAACGCTCTCCCTTCATTCAGAAAAACGGGTTGTTCTTCATCGTAGGCAAGACGAGGCAAGCCATACGAGAGACCGTAGTGTATCAAATTCCTTCACTTTTTTCAATCTTTAACCGAAGATTGCGCTGGATCGAATCTGCCTCCGCCTGATCTTCAAGTTGGAGTGAGCGGCGTTCAAGGGTAGCTGAACGGTCCTCAAGCCCGAGCAGTTCCTCCGTAAGCTCCTTCATGCGCTTTGCGAAATCATCAAAAGAAAGCATATATCAGTTCACTGAACGAGGATTTGTTTGAGCAGCCGTTTCTGCCCCTGCCATGCGTCGCCAGATATTTTGTTGAGCTGCCGGGACTGCCTCTTGGTGAGCGCGCTCAGCGGCTTGAAGGGTTTGTTCCTGCGTTCTTATTTGAGCGCTGGCCGATTCTAGATCTGTCACATTCGCGGTCAACGCTTCGCGCAAGCCAGAACGGTACTGGGCGATGCTGTTCAGCTCTTTTCCAATCGCTTCAAGCTGCGGCTGCCCCGCTTGGACATATTGGTCCACCTGGTTCATCCAGCCCTTTGCTTCAGAGTAGCGTTGTAAAAATTCTGCATACTCAGGTTTCATGTTCCCCTCTTTGTCCATCGCCAAAGGTAAGTACATCGCTGTCTTCTCTGTCCACTCTTGGAGCTCTGCTCGTTTGGCTGCATACACTGCCGTTCGTTCGGCAGCCTGTGCCTCCAGTGCCGCCTTTTGTGCGGCAAGCTGCGCCTCATGGGGACCTTCCTGCGCTTCAAATGCGTCTAATCGCGCCTGGAGCGCTGGGCGCTCAGCCTTCAATACCTGTTCACGCGCCTGAAGTCCCTTGATCGCTTCAGACGCTGTTTTTATGTCAGACGCGGCTTCGGTCACTTGTTTGATCGGCTGGTACTCCGCCTGCAAACGCTGCTTCATCGCATTCAGCTCCGTACGCCTGGCGTTAATCGCATCACGCTCGGCAAGGACGGCTCGATATTCTGCTTGAACTGTGGCGGAAGATTCGTGACTTTGGAACGCAATGACTTTATTGAGACGCTCATCAACAGCCGCAATCCGCGCCTCTACGACACTCGATTGCTGATCATAGTGATTCGACCAGGCTGTTGCGCGCTCTGCTTCCGACTTGATCGTCTCCATGGCTTCAACCGCTGTTTTTGGACGCTCGGCTGCAGCGGGCCGCTGGGCCTGCTCCACTTTCTGTTGCGATTGAGAAGGATATTTTCCTGTTTGTTGCTCAAAGGCCGATGGCATGAAGGAATAATACCATGCAAACAAAAAATACCTCTCCGAAGAGAGGTATTTTGTCCGAGGGTCCTTCGGGAGAGAGACCGATCTTTCCTCGTATTATTCTGTTTCTTCAGCAGGCATCGTATCAAGCAGAACGAATGTCACTGTACTCAACGTATCCCCTTCTTCCTTGAAGCGCATGATGCGAACGCCTTGCGTGTCACGACCGAGTAATGGTGTTTTCTTGAATGGCGTACGAACCACAATTCCCTTCTTTGAGATGAGCACAATATCGCGTTCATCGTCGGCGCTCGAGATGTAGGCACCAACCACTCCGCCTGTCTTGTCCGTCACACGAGCGGTCCGAATCCCACTTCCGCCACGACCCTGGGTCTTGTATTCCGCTACATCTGTGCGCTTTCCCATCCCGTTCGCAGTGACGACGAACAGGGCGAGCTTTCCTTTGTCGGCAAGTACTGGATTGATGACATCCATGCCGACCACTTCGTCCTTGTCGTGCAAGCGGATTCCACGGACACCGGCTGCCGTGCGCCCCATGGCGCGGACATCGGCTTCAGAGAAGCGAATGGACTGTCCCTGGCGCGTCACAAGCGAGATATCATCACCTCCCGAGGATGGCTTCACCCAGATCAGATCATCGCCCTCGTCTAAGCCGATCGCGATCAAACCGCTGCGACGCACATTCGCAAACTCTTCCAGGGCACACTTCTTAATCGTTCCGCGCTTCGTGACCATCACAAGGTATTTTTCCCCCTCGATATCGTCCATGGGAAGCGTAACCGTTACCGTTTCGCCCGGAGCGAGCTGCAAGAAGTTCACAATCGCTTGCCCCTTCGAGGTACGGCTTCCTTCTGGGACTTCGTAGGCCTTCAAGCGGAAGACGCGACCACGACTCGTGAAGAACATGATCTCCGTGTGCGTGTTGGTCGTAATCATCTGCGAGACCATGTCGTCTTCCTTAGTCGCGAGTCCCACGACCCCTTTTCCGCCGCGATGCTGGGTGCGGAAGGTGTCTGGCGGCAACCGTTTGACGTAGCCATCGGAAGTCAGCAAGACGATGGTTTCTTCCTGAGGAATCAAATCCTCCATCGAGAACTCGCCCAGAGCATGCGGAACAAGGGTTGTGCGACGTTCATCGCCATACTTGCCCTTAATCTCCAACACCTCCGCTTTGATGATGTCGCGCATGCGCTTCTCGGACTTCAAAATAGCCTCGAGCTCCGCGATCAGCTTCATTTTTTCGTCGTATTCTTGTTCGACACGCAAACGCTCCAGGTTCGCCAACGCCTGCAAGCGCATTTCCAAAATGGCGATCGACTGGAGCTCCGACAATCGGAACTTCGTCATCAGGTTCACGCGTGCTTCGTCTTTGTCCTTAGACTTTTTGATGGTCGCGATGATCTCGTCGATCTGAAGCAAGGCGATGCGCAACCCTTCCAAGATGTGCGCTCGTTCCTGCGCACGCGTGAGGTCATACTGTGTCCGACGACGGACAACGACCTGACGATGCTTCACGTACTCTTCCAAAATGTTCTTGACCGTCAACACACGTGGCTGGATCCCATCGATCAAGGCCAACATGTTCACATGGAAGGTATCCTGCAGCTGTGTCAGCTTGAAGAGTTGATTCAAGACCTTCTTTGGATAAGCGTCTTTCTTTAATTCCACCACGATGCGGATCCCCTCTTTGTTCGATTCATCACGCAAATCACGGATACCTTCAACCTTCTTTTCATTAACCAAGTCCGCAATTTTTTCGAGCAAGGTTGCCTTGTTCACCTGATATGGGATCTCCGTTACCAAAATACGGAATTGTCCGTTCTTCATTTCTTCAATCTCCGTCTTGGCACGCATCACAATTCCGCCACGACCAGTCGTATAGGCAATGCGAATGGCTTCACGGTCGTAAATGATTCCACCCGTTGGGAAATCAGGACCGGAAAGATGCACCATGAGCTCATCAATCGAAATTTCAGGATTTTCCAAAATCGCAGCGGCGGCGTTACACAACTCTGTGAGGTTGTGCGGAGGAATATTCGTCGCCATTCCAACGGCAATTCCAAGCGTTCCGTTCAAGAGCAGGTTTGGCAGTTTGGCTGGCAAGACGCTTGGTTCTTTGTTTGATCCATCGTAGTTGCCACGGAAATCAACCGTATCCTTGTCGATATCGACTAACAATTCTTCCGAAATCGAACGCAGCTTGGCTTCGGTATAACGATAGGCAGCAGGACTGTCTCCATCGATCGAACCGAAGTTTCCTTGGCCATGAACGAGCGGATACCGCATCGAGAAGTCCTGAACCAAACGGGCCAAGGCGTCATACACCGACAAGTCGCCGTGTGGGTGATACTTCGCGAGCACGTCTCCAACCACCGTGGCACATTTCTTGAAACGGGCACCGGAACGCAGACCGGTCGACCACATGGAATACAAAATGCGGCGGTGCACGGGCTTCAAGCCGTCACGAACGTCAGGCAATGCACGGTCCACAATGACCGACATGGCGTAGCTCAAGAACGATTGCTGGATTTCCTCAACGAGTGGCGAGGAATCAACGCGTCCAATGGAGGTTGGGAGTGGAATTTCGTCTGGCATAGGAAGTTCGGAGGACGAGAGTGAAGATCAACGAAGAGAATCAGTGGAAGAAGGAGAAGTAAGTGGAAGAAGAAGGCGTCGTTCCGTTGTAGTTGTGAATCCGTTTTCAGCAGGCGTGGAAGACGTGGAACTTTGAGGAACGAAGCGGACTGTTGAACTTGGCGTAACGACCGCTGCAGGGAAAGGCACAATCGGTTCCGGCGGAGCGAAGAAGTCTGGCAGATACCACCAGGCGACGAAGATCAGGATGCAGGTAGCGATGACTGCGACCATCCCGGTCGCCCCAAACGTCGATTGATGACGTTCGGCTCGAGCTTGCGTGTGCTGTTGAATCAGTCGTTGCTTGTGATCGAGCGGAAGCTCTTGCGCCACTTCCTCCACCTTTTTCACCGGCTTCACCGATTTTTTCGGTCGGTGGGTCAGGTTCCGAATAGAACGCGGTCGATCGCTCGACCCCGAACGGCGAGGCGGCGGCGAAGCAGTAGAGCGAGTGCGTGGCATAGAGGAAAGGGGCAAGAGGAAAAGAGCGACCAGCGATTACACAGATACAATCTAGGACCGCTCGAGGACCTGAACGACCAATTCTTCTGCCGGGAGATCCTTGCGAGCCAACTTCAACTTATTTGCATCCAAACGCTTCCCCCCAACTTCTTTACAGAAGAGATCAACCGAGGCCAATGGAACCGTCATCCCCTCTGTCTCATAGGCAAGAGGAACAACAATCCGTGGCTCAAGCACCTTCACAATCTCCGCCGCTTTCTTGGCGTCGAGGTATGCCCCACCCCCGACAGGGATAAGCAGAATATCGATATTCTCAAGACGGGCCAGCATTTCTTCAGACGGAGCTTTCGTAATGCCTCCGATGAATCCGATCGACATCCCTTCGATCTCGAAACGGTACATGAGCGGCAGCGGATGCTTCTGCCCCTCTTCTTGCAAGGTCGTTCCAAACACAAACACCCCCTGAACTTCATACTCGCCTGGGTCGGCGATGGTGAAGGGGGTACTTTTAAGCGCATCCACGGCAAACAATTCCCGGTTTTGATGCGACAAGACCAGCACGTTTGGTTCAAGGGTTCGTGGAAAACGAAGTCCTGTGTCAGATCCATAGGGATCGGTGAGCAACGTACAAGACACATCGCCTAAAGACGATTCAATTCGGACGGAAGTAAGGCCATGCCAATACAGGTGCATACGTGAAAAAATGATCCAAAATAACGAAGAAATCGTACCAGGCGAGCATCAACTTCACAAGGTAGTTTTGTGCATTTTTCTCGAGCCTCGAAGGACATCCGAAGATGTCCGTCAAGGTTCGGTGGGGAGGGTAGCGGAGCGCCGCCACCCTCCCCCGAAGCATCAGGCCTGACGACGAGACGCCGAGGGCACTTCGAGCTTGTGATCGATACTCGAGCCGAGCGACATCTGGACGTCTACCAGAACGAACAGCTCTCCATTACGGATCTCCGTCGCCCACAGGATGTCCCCGTTCTTGCACGGGTACGTCGCAAAGGGGCGCCGATGCCCGTCCTTCTGACTCAGGGCGTCGAGCGCGCCGTAGACCAGGTCGTCGGACGGATGAGACGACAGGCCCACCACGTGGTGGGCGGTGCGCAGAACCCTCGAGTCCGCGATCTTGATCACATCTGCGGGGTCCAGCTTCTCGAGCACCGAGTACCCCGTCACCTGGATGAGGATCGTTGTCTCGTCGGATCGGCCATGGACGAACGGCTCGAGCTCATCGTCCGAAACCGTCTCGCCGCTAGTGCGGCGAATCGCGTTGCTGAACTGCCCCTCGAACCAGTCGAGCAGGTCAGGCAGCATGGGCAGCACCATCGTGTGTCGACGATCGAGCTTCAGCCCCAGCCGATCGACAAGGGAACCGCCCCGCCTCGGAGGAAACGCCTTTTTTGGCAACTGAAATACCTTCATTTCCCACTCTTCCTTCTTCCGTGATCATCACGAAAGAGAATGAGCCTCCTGCTCGACCTTAGGACCATCCCAAAGCCGACAAAATACTATAGTATAAAAATCGCTTCTGTGTCAATAAAACAGCGGTTATTTGGGTTTTTGCTGGAGCCTCGTGGTTTGGGCGATCGGACCGCCCACAATTGCCAAGGCTAAAGCGTCCGCCGCATCGTCGGGTTTAGGGATCTCCTTCAGATTCAATAAGCGCTGAACCATTCCCTGAACCTGCTTCTTGTCTGCCGCCCCATACCCCGCAATCCCCTGCTTCACCTGGTTTGGCGTGAGCTCAATAAGCGAAACATTTGCGTTCGCAATCGCAAGCACGGCGACTCCCCGCGCCATGCCAACGTCCATCGCCGTGGTCACGTTCTTTTGGAAAAAGAGTCGCTCCACCACAGCTGCATCTGGCTTGGCGCGTTCAAGCACCTGCTTCAACCCCTCATATACTTGCTGCAAGCGTACCGAAAAAGAATCTTTGGCGCTTGTTTGGATACAGCCATGCCAAACCCAGGCCATCTTGCCGCCGACAATATCGACAATCCCTACGCCGGTACGGTCAAAGCCTGGATCGATACCGAGGATGCGCATATAGCGAGTAGTGTAGCAGAGCCGTTCCGAGCTCACGCAAAAAACCATTCGTCTATTTCGCATGATACCTTCCGTATCTCATCGGTCTCTTCTCACAAAAACCCTCAAAGATTGCTCGCTCCTGTTCCTCGAAATCCGCAATATACACTTCGAGAGAGGTCGGGGTCAGTACTCCGTGCGTCAACGCGTATGCCAAGCCAGCCAGCGTATGTGTTCCATCCAACGCGGCAACATCATCCCCACAACGAAGAAGAAACAGATCTTTCGTTTTCAGTGACTCACAAATTTCGCTAGCGATGTGAGGAATAACCAATCGATGATTTTCTGGAACCTGTTTCTCGGGTTGGTCGAGCGTCTCTCCAATGTCTTTAAACTGCGTATACGCTTTTCCTTCAGGGCGATATGGGAGCCATCCCTTCCACCCACCTAAACGCCACTGGAGAATCGCGCGAACATCACTGATGCGTTCTCGTTTCCAGATGCGTCGTTCGAAGCTTAGATCTCCTACATAGGTTCGTCGCCACTCTTTCATGGCTACTTTTACTTCTTGCTCATCCTGCGTATCTTCTGGAAGAATAAATCCACGCTCGATAAGCGTCGGAACATATTTTGCTCCTTCACGCACAACCCAACGCTCAAGCACTTCTTCGGGTGACAATGCCGCCGGAAATTGTTCTGAGACGCTCAATCGTTCTGACATACACTTGTTCACTTACGCTAAGCCAAGTTGCTGTAGACCCGGCTCACGTCATCATGCCCTTCCAATTGATCGATGAGTTCTGCCACCGCCATCCCAATCGCCTCATCCGTATCTACTAATAACTTTGGAATCCATTCCATTTCGACCGTTTCTGGTTTGTAGCCCAGTTTGGTGGCGGCCTGCGCGATGTGCGCCAGCTCGTTTGGTGCAGAACGGATTTCCGTCCCCTCTTCCAATTCAATCACATCTGACGCACCTGCTTCGATGAACATGAGTTCTTGTTCGTCATGTGTTTGCGTTGCGAGTTTCGTCGGAAAACGCACAACACCTACACGATCAAACAAATACGTAACCGCCCCCGCCAAAGCGAGCGTTCCACCATTCTTTGAGAGGAGATGTTTCACGTCATTCGCCGTACGATTACGACTATCCGTAAGACATTCAATAATCAGCGCGGTTCCACCCGGCGCGTAGGCTTCATACGTGAGTATTTCGATCTGCCCTTCTCCGGCTCCGCCGATTCCTTTTTGGATCGCGCGTTCAATATTGTCTTTTGGGAGTGAGGCCGCCCGAGCGCGATCAATCGCCGCACGTAAACCAGCGTTCATTTCAGGATCAGCGCCTTTTTCACGCGCTGCAACCGTAATTTCTCGCGCGAGCTTCGTAAACGAGGCGGAGCGCTTTGCATCAATTGCACCTTTGAACTGGCGGACTTTGTGCCATTTAGAGTGACGGGCCATAGCACAAGAAGTCTAACGAGCGCGGATAAAAAAGGCGAGTACACGATTCTCCTTCAACGAAAAACCAAACTGCCCCATCACGTGATGGGGCAGTTTGCGTTCGAACCAATTTATTCCCGCTCCATCTCTTCCCCTGGAAAAAGGGGGACCTGACTGATCGTTGGAAGATCGCTGATGCTTGTAATAGCGTTTGCATCCATCTGGTAGTCGGCCACCTGCGTGAGCAACAACACCGGAACAAGCTCCGAATTTGGCTGCATCGTTGTTTGTTTCACGGAAGGAGCCAAACGCGTATATGTCGCTTCGTCCTGGAATTTCTTTAGCGTCCGGCCTGGCAACACGCGGTAAAACTCACGCGTTCCTTCCAGACGCACCAAGGCCCCTGGGCGGAAGGTGACATTCTGGCGCAGAGGAATGTTTGAAATTTTCCAATCTGGAACGGCCTCAATCGTTGGCTCCTCTTTGTACCACGACTTGAAGACGCTTTCCGTTGGGAACGTGTGGCGACGGCCCGTTGGATCGACGTAGTACACGTCAGAGTATGTATGCGCTTCATTCACCGTTGAAACCGTCCCCCCTTCGACACGATACAAACCGCTTGGCTTGATCCGCATCTGGGCGATGTTTACTTTCAAAATAGAGGTTGGAGCGTTTGGGCCGACATAGATCAGCGGCGCGTCATCTGGAAACGCGTCAACAAGCAGTTTCAGCTCACGATCTGTGATGGTATTCAGATCGATCAAAACAGGTGCTGGAAGCGTCGGCTGCATGGTCGTTACCGTGGGCGCGAGATCGGCTGTCGTTGTTGGAGTAATAACGAGCTCGCTTGAGCGCACGTTCACCGTCAGCGTCTCCGTAAAAGAAAGACCTGCTACATCTGTCGCATGGACTGAGAACCGGGATTGTCCCACTCGGACTG
The DNA here is from genome assembly GCA_964582475.1 of uncultured Gammaproteobacteria bacterium. Lineage (GTDB taxonomy): Bacteria > Patescibacteriota > Patescibacteriia > 2-12-FULL-60-25 > 2-12-FULL-60-25 > JAGOTP01. Next base: position 33,579 of record CAZOQS010000003.1, read on the forward strand.
GCGTTCCCCAGAGCAATCCTGTAGCTGCATCAAAGAACATTCCTTCGGGGAGTACATTCTGGATCATCGACCAACGATAAGGAGCCGTACCTCCCTCCACCTGAAGCGTGATGCGAAGTGGTTTATGTACGATCACCGAAAACGTCTGGTCTGGGATCGTCACCGTCGAACTTGTTTCAGCCGCCAAGACGGAAGACTGAACGATCAAGATTCCTCCAAGCACCAACAACGTCATGAACACATTCCGTGCCCAACCCATCATTTTTTGCTGAGGCATAAAGGAAATAGAGAGTAATTTGAATGAGTACACCCTAGTTCATACGTATCTGAGGAGCAAGTTTTCCGAGAGACTGACAACCAAAAATCCCGCCGAGTCGTGAGACAGGGCGGGATTCTTTGTGACTCCGTTTGAGCCTTCGAACAAGCTTTACGCGCGATCTTCTTCCATTCCATCACTCAACGTTCCGGCGAGCGAACCTTCCGCCATGAAGCCAGTACCCGATGGAGTGAGACGTCCGATAATCACGTTTTCTTTCAGACCCTCGAGACGGTCGAGCTTGCCTGTGATCGCGGCGTTGATGAGCACGCGCGCTGTTTCCATGAAGGAGGCAGCGGACAAGAACGATTCCGTAGAGAGCGCGACCTTCGTGATTCCCATGAAGAGTGACGACATGACTGCCGGCGTCCCCTTGGCTTTCACGATACGCTCGTTCTCCGCTTCCGCACGTGTGCGTTCGACGACCTGACCTGGCAACAAGTCGGTGTCTCCGGCGTCACGGACGTAAATACGTGAGAACATCTGACGAATAATGACTTCAATGTGTTTCGCGTTGAGCTTCTGACCCTGTGAGGCGTACACCGAGAGCACTTCGCGCAAGAGGTAGGACATCACGGAATCGCGATCGCGCAAGCGGAACAAGTCTTGAAGATCGAATTGACCATCGGTGAGCTGGTCACCTGGTTGGACCTCCTGACCATCCTTCACCATCACGCTGTAGCCGCTTGGAATCTCGTATTCCTCGACTGCTTCCGCTTCGTGGACCAGTTTCACACGATTCTTGGTCAACGTAACGGTTCCAGGTGCTGGGGAGAGAATTTCGTCTCCCTTGTCGCGAAGGATCAACATCTGACCTTCTTTGACCTTCATTCCGTCTTCGATCTTCACCGTGTCTTTCTTCGTGAAGGCGAATTCGAGCTCCTGAACTTGCTTGAAGCGGATTTCAACCGTCTTCTGACCGGAAGCGGTATCGACCAACTTCTGACCGGTGATGGTCTGAAGGGTGCGACGTTCGCCGATTACGATTTTCACTTTTCCGGCTACCTCGGCCAACATGGCTTTGTGCTTTGGAGAGCGAGCTTCGAAGAGTTCTTCTACACGTGGCAAACCTTGCGTAATGTCGGAACCAGCAGCACCTCCCATGTGGAATGTACGCATGGTCAGCTGTGTACCCGGTTCACCGATGGACTGAGCAGCCATGATACCAACCGCTGTTCCCATACGGACCAACTGGTTGAAGGCTAAGTCGTAGCCGTAACACTTCTGACACAAGCCGCGGCGCATCTTACAGGTAAGCACAGAGCGCAACTTCGCTTCGTTGATCTTGGATCCCTGGAGCGAGCGCACGATTTCTTCTGTGATCAGTGTGTCCTTCTCGACCAACACTTTTCCTGTTTCCGCGTCCTTCACATCTTCAAGTGGGAAGCGGCCGAGCAAACGCGTCTGCAATGGCTCACCGATTTCTTCACACTCGGCATGCGTGATGCGCGCACCATCTGTATCTCCACAATCTTCCTTCATGATGATGATGTCTTGCGCCACGTCCACGAGACGACGCGTCAGGTATCCAGCGTTGGCTGTTTTAAGAGCCGTATCTGTAAGACCTTTACGTGTTCCGTGGGTCGAGATGAAGTATTCGAGCACGTCCAATCCTTCACGGAAGGAAGACTTAATTGGAAGCTCGATCAGTTCTCCTTTCGGGTTACTCACGAGACCTTTCATACCGACCACCTGGGTGAGCTGTCCAACCGAACCACGCGCACCGGAGTCGATCATGGAAGCGACCGGACCCGTCTTGTTCAGCGACTCTTTGCTGAGCTTCTGGATCTTATCCTTCATGTCCGACCAGGTTTTGATGATTTGCTGGTAGCGTTCCTTCTTGGTCAGCAACCCTTCCTTATACTGTTCTTCGATTTCAACAGCCTTCTTGTCTCCTTCTGCGATGACCTCGCCCTTCACAACAACTGGAAGGTCTCCGATCCCGTAGCTGAAGCCAGACTTTGTAATGTAGTAGAAGCCCATCTCTTTCACTTCGTCCAAGAACCGAGCGGTACGTTCGAAGCCGCGAAGCTCCGTCGTCTTACGCACGATTTCGGCGAGCTTCTTTGTTCCGACCGCTTCGTTGATGAAGCCGATTTCTTTCGGGAACAAACGGTTCAAGATGATACGACCAGCAGATGTTTCCATCATCTCGTCACCCTGCTTGATACGCGTCTTAATCTTTTCACGAATCGAGATCTTGCCTGCCTGGAACAAGTAGACCGCCTGATCTGCAGAAGCGACGAGCTTCACTTTTCCGTCGGCTGGTTCAATCACCGTGGTCATGTAGTACGCACCCCATGAAATATCTTTTCCTGGGTTGGCTACTGGGTCACCGGTGGCTGGCTTCAACAAGTTCTTTGTCGAGAGCATCAAGTTCTTCGCTTCCCAACGTGCTTCTTCCGTCAGTGGAACGTGGACGGCCATCTGGTCTCCATCGAAGTCGGCGTTGAAAGCCGGACAGACGAGTGGGTGAACCTGAATCGCTTTTCCTTCGATCAACTTTGGCTGGAACCCTTGAATACCAAGACGGTGCAAGGTTGGCGCACGGTTCAAGAGCACGACTGCGTCTTCCGCAATCTGTTCAAGAATGTCCCACACTTCTGCGTGGTCGCCTTCAATGTAGCGGTTGGCGGAACGAATGTTATGAACGATTTCACGCTTGATGAGCTGCGCAATGATGAATGGCTTGAAGAGTTCAAGGGCCATCGTCTTTGGCAATCCACACTGGTGAAGTTCAAGCGTTGGACCAACGACGATCACGGAACGTCCGGAGTAGTCGATACGCTTTCCGAGCAAGTTCTGACGGAAGCGCCCCTGCTTTCCTTTCAACACGTCGGCGAGGGACTTCAACTGACGCTTCTTTCCTGTCGCAGCGATCACCGTCTTCGAGTGGCGAGCGCCGTTATCGATGAAGGCATCGACCGCTTCCTGCAACATGCGCTTTTCGTTGCGCACGATGACTTCAGGCGCGTTCAACTCTTCCAAACGCTTCAAGCGATTGTTGCGGTTGATGACGCGGCGGTACAAGTCGTTCAAGTCAGACGTTGCGAAGCGGCCGCCATCGAGGGCAACCATTGGGCGTAAGTCTGGTGGGATGACCGGCATCACCTTCATGATCATCCAGGATGGATCGATCTTGTTGACGAAGAGTGACTTCAAGAGCTTCAAGCGACGAATAATGCGATCGCGCTTGTTCTCAGAGGCGTCGACCATTTCTTCCTGCAGGCTCTTGATCGTGGCGTCGAGGTCGATCGTGCGGAGCAATTCATCAATGGCTTCGGCACCGATCTTGGCGTCGAACAAGTGTCCGTACTTGAGGGACAAGTCGTGATACTCCATTTCGGAGAGAATCGTGAGCGGCGCAAGGTCTTTCAATTCCTTGTCGGCCGTCATGAACTCGACTTCGAGTTCCTTCAAGCGCTCGACCTTCTTGAGCTGAATCTTTTCAAGTTCCGCGCTCAAGGCGTCGATACTCTTTCCCTTCTCGGTGAACTGCGACTTGGTGCGGATGATCTCTTGATCGATCTCGCTCTCAATCGACTTACGCTTGCCTTTGTATTCCGTTCCGAGCTGTTCAAGCGTGCTTGTGCGCATCGCGTCATCCACACTCGTCACGATAAACGCGGTGAAGTAGATGACTTTTTCGAGCGCAGGCAACGACATGTCGAGCACCGTTCCAATTTTGGTTGGGGTGTTGCGGAGGAACCAGATGTGCGCGACGGGCGCCGTGAGCTCGATGTGGCCCATGCGTTCGCGACGAACAAGGGAGTGCGTGACTTCCACTCCACACTTGTCACAAATGATGCCCTTGTAACGGATCTTCTTATATTTTCCACAGTAACATTCCCAGTCCTTGGATGGGCCGAAGATTTCTTCGGCGAAGAGACCGCTCTTCTCTGGTTTCTGTGTACGGTAGTTAATCGTTTCTGGCTTCGTGACTTCTCCGTAGGACCACGAGCGGATCACTTCCGGGGAAGCGAGCTTGAGACGGATGGCATCAAAGTCCGTGGACTTGATGTTTTCCGTTTGAAAATACGCCATAGAATATCGATGGTCTAGGAGTTAGAAGTCAGAAGGCATTGGTCCCCACTCTTCTTCACTCGGTTCATCATTTGAGAGGGTGGCACGAACCTTGAAGTGCTCTGGACGAGGTGTGGCTTCTTCCAAACGCTTTCCGTCTTTGAGCAATTCGACGTCGAGACCAAGACCCTTCAATTCACGAACCAACACATTGAAGGACTCTGGCACGTTGACCTTCTGAATTGGCTCTCCTTTGATAATCGCTTCGTACGCCTTCGAACGTCCTGGAACGTCGTCCGACTTAATCGTGAGAATTTCTTGAAGCGTGTGCGCAGCACCGTAGGCTTCAAGGGCCCACACTTCCATTTCTCCGAAACGCTGACCCCCGAACTGTGCTTTTCCACCAAGTGGTTGCTGGGTGATGAGCGAGTACGGCCCGATCGAACGCTGGTGAATCTTATCTTCAACCATGTGGTTCAGCTTCAACATGTAGATGTAGCCGACCGTTGGCGCATGGTCATACGCTTCACCGGTACGTCCATCGAACATTTTGACGTTTCCATCGCGTGGGAAACCAGCCTTTTCGAGCTCTTCGTGAATATTTTCTTCAGGGACTCCGTCGAACACAGGCGTTGCGACGTGGTAGCCAAGCGCGTTTGCAGCCAAGCCCAAGTGTGTCTCGAGAATCTGACCCAAGTTCATACGGGACACGACACCAAGCGGCGACAAGATAATGTCGACCGGGGTTCCATCCTCAAGGAATGGCATGTCTGCAACTGGGACGATCTTCGAAATAACACCCTTGTTTCCGTGACGACCAGCGAGCTTGTCTCCGGCCTGGATCTTACGCAAGTCAGCAACCGTGACAACGATCTGACGAAGTACCCCTGGCTGAAGTTTGTCTCCGGCTTCACGTGAGAAGATTTTTACATCGACCACTTTGCCGTGTTCACCGTGCTCCAAACGCAGCGAAGAGTCGCGCACATCGCGAGCCTTTTCTCCGAAAATGGCGCGGAGCAATTTTTCTTCGGCGGACAAATCCGTTTCTCCTTTTGGCGTAATCTTACCGACCAAAATGTCACCGGATTTTACCTCTGCACCAATGCGCACGATTCCGTTTTCATCCAAGTTGCGAAGACGTTCTTCGGACACGTTTGGAATATCGGACGTGACAACTTCAAGTCCAAGCTTTGTATCACGGACATCCAACACATGGTGTTCGATGTTGATCGAAGTGAAGCGATCGGTATGAATCAAGCGCTCGCTCAAAATAATAGCGTCTTCGTAGTTGTATCCATCCCAGCTCAAGAAGGCACAGAGCAAGTTTTGACCGAGAGCCAATTCACCGCGCTGACAGGATGTCCCGTCAACCAAGACTTCACCGGCGTACATCTTTTGCCCCTTGTTCACGACTGGGCGCTGGTTTTCACACGTCGAGTGGTTAGAGCGCTGGAACTTCATCAAGTCGTAACGATGAATCTTTCCATCGGTCGACTGGAATTCAACATGGTTTCCGGATACGGATACAACCACGCCGTCGTCTGGAGCGATAAGCACCTGACCGGAGTCGATCGCGGCGCGACGCTCAACACCTGTTCCGATGATTGGAGCGTCTGGCTTGATACAAGGAACGGCCTGACGTTGCATGTTCGTTCCCATCAACGCGCGGTGACCGTCATCATGTTCCACGAATGGAATCAAGGACGTACCGATCGAGAGAATCTGCTTGGAAGACACGTCAACGTAATCGATTTCGTTGACGTCAACGATCGTTGGCTCTCCATTGCGACGCGCAGGTGCACGTTCGACCGTGAATTTCCCGTCGCGACCAATTGGGGTCGTAGCTGGAGCGGTTGTTCCACGCTCTTCAGCGAAGGCGTTCAAGTAGACCACTTCATCCGTCACGGTTGGGTTGATCGGTAATTTGTCGATCGACACTTTCTGCAGCTTTTCAGCGATTTTCTTGTCGACTTTTGTTCCGGCCTTGGCAACGATTTTACCTTCACCATCGTTCACATCGACACGCAAGACTTCGTCGATCGAGTCCTTCCCATCATTCAACGCCCAGTTACGCACTTTGCGGTAAGGGGTTTCGATGAAGCCATATTCGTTGATACGCGAGTAACAGGCCATGTGACCGATCAACCCGATGTTTGGTCCTTCTGGAGAAGCGATCGGACAGATACGACCGTAGTGGGTGCGGTGCACGTCACGAACATCGAAGCCGGCGCGTTCGCGGGAGAGACCACCAGGACCCATCGCGGATAAACGGCGCTTGTGTTCGAGTTCAGACAATGGGTTTGTCTGGTCCATGAACTGTGACAACTGCGAACTCATGAAGAACTCACGCACGGCTCCAATAACTGGACGAGCGTTAATCAACTTCGCTGGTGTCAGCGTATCGATGTCGAGCGTCGACATACGATCGCGAACAATACGCTCCATACGAGCGAGACCAATGCGGAAACGACCCTGTGCCAGTTCCCCAACGGCACGAACGCGGCGGTTTCCCAAGTGGTCAACGTCGTCAGATTCTTCCTGAGAGATGTTCAAGCGAATGATTTCTTTCAAAATCAACACAAGATCTTCTTTCGACAAGATGCGTGATTCTTCTTTCACGACTTCTTCACGCTCCATCTGCAATCCAAAGCGATGGTTGAACTTGTAGCGACCAACTGGACCCAAGTCATAGCGATCGAAGTTGAAGAACATCGACTGCACGAGTGAACGTGCGTTGTCTGGTGTCGCCAAATCTCCTGGACGGATACGCTTGTAGACTTCGATGTGACCGGATTCTTCGTCTTTCGCCGCGTCTTTGCCCAAGGTTGAATCGATGTAGCGGTTCAATGGGTGGATATCGACGTCGGTGAAGAGCGCGCGAATATCATCGTCCAAGCCAACGCCAAAGGCGCGCAAAAGAGACGTTGCCGCCACCTTGCGCTTGCGATCGATCTTGACCCAAATCACGTTGTTACCGTCTGTTTCAAACTCGAGCCAAGCTCCACGGTTTGGAATAATTTTGGCTCCGTACTGTTTGCGGCCACGAACAAGCTCAGCGCTAAAAAAGGCACCGGCCGAACGCACGAGCTGCGAAACAATCACACGCTCGATGCCGTTAATGATGAACGTTCCACGTTCTGTCATGAGCGGCAGGTCTCCCAAATACACCTCCTGATCCTTCGACGCACCCGTCCGACGGTTTGTCAGACGCGCTTTTACGCGAAGAGCAGCCTCATAGTTGACGTTCTTTCCCATCGACGTCTTCTCGTCGAATTTTGGTTCGTCAACAAAATAATCATCCAAATGTAACTCGAGATCACGACCGATAAAATCTTTAATCGGAGAAATCTCTCGAACCAGCTCACGAATTCCTTCTTGGACGAACCAGCGATAGGAATCCTTTTGGACCTCAATGAGGTCAGGCAGGGCCATAGCGTCACGCGTCGCGGTAAAATACCGGCGCTCGACGTCGACCGAAGGCTGGCGACGGAAAATCATATAAAACGGCTGAGGGGAGTTAACACACTCTCTACCTGACGTAGGACGAGCTTCAGAAGGACCTGGCAGCCGGAGCGAAGTTCGTGTCTATTCAAGCAAACAGTGGAGCCGAGATGTAAAAACCTACGACAACGCGTTGGAGCGCAAAATCCCCTCCCAGATCAGGAAATCGGGAAGGGATTTTGCGTTACGTACGCAACGACTGCATGGGCAAAGCAGGCATTTGATCAAAGTATCGATCGTTGAGATAAGTTTTTCCGTCGCGAATGTACCACGCTAAAATGGCTAAGTCAAGAGAAATACGAAGCAAAGAGGGACGTAAGTGGCGTTCCGAGAGAGAAGTCTCAAAAAGAGTTGGGCGGCAAGTCGCCCGCGCGGTCGGTGGAGACCATGCCCCACCGACCGCAGGCGCCTTCGAGGCCGAGCGCTCCAGAGAGACTCAGGCCGCGAAGCTGATGGTGGTGCCGATGTTCTCGCCACGCAGAGCGCGGGCGATGTTCCCGTGTTCCGACAGCTGGAACACCCGGATGGGGAGCTTGTTGTCGCGGCAGAGCGTGACCGCCGTCGTGTCCATGACCCCGATCCTCTGGGCCAGGAACTCGTCGTAGGTCAGGTGCGGGATCATGGTGGCGTCGGGGTGCATCTTGGGGTCCCTGGTGTAGACCCCGGCGACCTTGGTCGCCTTGTAGAAGGCGTCCGCACCGATCTCCATGGCCCGGAAGGCCGCCGCCGTGTCGGTCGAGAAGTACGGATTCCCCGTCCCGCCGGCAAAAATCACGATCCGCCCCTTCTCGAGATGCCGGACCGCCCGCCGCCGGATGTAGGGCTCGGCCACCTTGGGCATCTCGATGGCGGTCTGAACGCGGGTCGGAGCCCCACGCTTCTCGAGCGCGTCCTGCAGGGCCAGCGCGTTCATCACGGTGGCCAGCATCCCCATGTGGTCGGCCGTGGTGCGGTCCATCCCCTCCGTCGACCCCTTGAGGCCACGGAAGATATTGCCGCCGCCGACGACCAAGGCGAGCCGAACGTTGCCCCCGCTATGCACCTCGACCAGCTCGTCTGCGAGCAGGCCGATCGCATGCGGATCGAGGCCGAAGCCCCCTTCACGCTCGCAGAGCGCCTCCCCCGACATCTTGAGGAGGATGCACTTGCCTACAGATTCCGTACTCATCGTCGTCACCTGACCAATCTTCCGCTTAGCGGAGCCTTTAGTTGAGGATTCCTCGCAAGAGCGCGAGGAAAGAGTGAAACGCCACTCCCTCTTTAGTTCGTATTCTTTTTTGAATGAACTGCCCGCAAGACTACGGGCACGGACAAGCCGTGTCAACGAAATAGGCTCTGTTAAGGCAAAATTCCATCTATCCTCAGGCTATCCACAGAAGACCCTCATTGTTTTTCAACAAAAAAGAGTGGTCAAAATAGCCGTTTTATTGGCTCAACCCAGCTAAAGTTAGTAATACTTTATTGCTCCCTCACACGGTATACCGGTATTCTATAGAGGTAGGACAGGCCGAGGGGACTCGTGGGCACGAGCCGATCTCCCTACAGACGTTAGACAACTACCGCCCTCTGTTTGTTCAGTCGGACTAAACAGGAATTTAGGCTAAGGTTAGCTCTATTTCATGTACGATGCATTCAGTGGCTTGACAGAATAATAAAACTATATTATTCTACATAGTTGCTTACACAACTTTTCTCGATCTCTGCAGCGTTTTGGAGGGTTCCCAGCCGCCGCTGGACCAAGATCGTTGTTTGACTCTCCTGGGCCACGGCTCGGGCGCCTCATTCACCTTCTTGCGGTCTATCGGGTCTTCGGACCATTGATAGCCACCTTCCACCCTCCAAAACGCTGACGAGATCGAACAAGAGATAAAGAGGACGACCTTCTTAGGAAACCGAACACGGCCACTTAAGAAGCAGGATGACGAAGATAGGTTCGGTGGCTACGGCTACCTCCCCCATCGCTAGTCCTCCACACGTCCCACCGCGTCTTCGACGCTTCGGGACTTTCACCTCTTTATCTTTGGTTCGATCCGTTTGCCTTCAAAACACGGGCTGGTCATCCCGAGCTCAGCTCGGCGAGCTACGCATTTTACTGTCTCTGGCGCTTCAGTCAGACGCAGCTTCGCTATGGCTCGTAACGCTTGCGGCTTCGTGCCAAGAGAGTGTTGATGATCAACCCGTGTTTTTAAACACACCACACATACTGCGCCGAGAGTCGGTTGCAATGTACGGAGAAGGAGCAACGCCATGCCACTGTGGGAAACTAGCGAGACTCGTGCCGTCAGCGACCAGATCACGACCGTGGGCACCCTCAAGTTCTGGGAGAGCCTACTCTACCCAGACCAGAAGCCCGGGGAGCACATGATCGACGCGAGCAGCCGTGAGGCGCTCGTGCGGTCCACACTGAAGACCCTGAACCAGCCGAACGATGCCGGAGCCTACGTGCGAGTGTCGGGCCCAGACTCGGAGGCCATTGAGCTTGCACCCGGGTACGAGAGCGGCGAGTGGTGGAACATTCTCCACTTCGAGCTCCAGTACTACACCCCCGAACGCGGGTGGTGGTACGTGAACATCACCTTCGAGATCGAAGGCGGGCAGGTGTCGAGCCCCTACCTCGAGGTTTGCGGCAAGCGCGGGCCCCTGCCCGAGCGCTTCCGCAAGGCCTTCGAACAGGCGGAGATCGAGATCCCCGCCATCTGACACAACCCCATCGCCAGACCTTCCTCGGATGCACTGGCCATCCAACGACACCCCGCTCAGACCGAACTCTCGGTCACCAACGAGCGGGGTGAAGTCATTTTTAGAAAAATTTAGATCTTCGATTGCTTGACCAAAGGCAAAAAATTTCGTAACCTCGATTGAACCTGAGGAGCCAAAATCGTCTTTCCGATTGCGGATCGCTGTACGCCATTCTTGAGGGGCCAACGATGCGGTTTCTTTGGAGTCTTCCAAACAAACTCTCTGCGTCACCGGAATCTCATTCTCGCGCGTGATAGCGCTTCGCAGTCAGGAAGAGGATTTTTTTGTTTACGGCGTGTCTGCCGTTCGCTGATAAAAGACGTGACGAATCGCTTCGGCCGTCTTGCCACGCCGCTTTTTTGCCTGAATCACAATGACCGTCGGACCCGAAGGAATATCGATCGAAAGAGTGAAATGCCCATCCGCTTCAACAATCGCTGGACGACCGTTGATTGAGACCGTCGCATCTGGCTCCGTTTTTCCTTGAATGTCGGCTACCGGACGAGCGAGACGCTCCCCTTCTTTCGGCATCTCAATCGAAAGTGAAGGAGCAGCTGTCACCGCTCGTACCTGATAAAAGACGTAGCCTCCGATCAGGCCTGCAAACAAACACAACCCAACGGCCGCGAGAACACGCGACCAAACAGTAAAGTCAAACCAACGCACGCGCACGAGCGGCATCAGCTCCTGCGTTGTGCGTTCGCGTGTCTCAATCTTCAGACTTGCTCGGTATTTTTGAAGATAGTACGTTTGCTGAATGGCGTAGATCCCGAGATACGTACGGAAAACGTGCTCAAAATAAAGCGGATCGGAAATCTCTTCCCAACGCTCTTCTTCCAGCGATCGGATCGATCCTTCAGACACCTTGCTTAGGTTCGCTGCTTCAGCGCGGGTAAGGCCTGCTTTGGTACGCAGTTCAATCAAATCGTGGCCCAAGCCCCCTCCCGGATGAATGCGCTTTTGGATAAACCCCATACACCCGCATTATAACTCCTGCTCTGGCTCCGCTTCAGCAGAATCATTTTCAAGCTCCAACTGTCGTCCAAAATCTGCTTTTAAAATTTCACGCGGCTTCGCTCCGTCTGCCGGGCCAATGAATCCTTGTTGCTCAAGAAGATCAAGTAAACGAGCGGCACGGGCATACCCTACTTTCAATCGACGTTGAAGAAGAGAAGCGGAGGCTTTGCCGGCACGAATGATTTCTTCTTTCGCATCTGGAAGAAGTGGATCATCATCTTCGCCATCCCCTCCTGCACCGCCACCGAAACTGGTAGAGCTGCCCGACCCATTACTCGCACGCTGCGTCACACTGAAGTCGTAATCCGCAGGATCGTATTTTGACTTGATGTACTCAACGACACGGGAAATTTCAGTATCAGAGATAAACGCACCTTGAATACGTTTTGGCGTCGCCAGTTCAGCCGTTGAAAGCAACATATCTCCGCGACCAATCAGCTTATCTGCTCCTTGTTGATCAAGAATCGTGCGCGAGTCGGTAGACGACGCAACAGCGAACGCGATACGCGCAGGGACGTTCGCTTTGATCAAACCGGTAATGACATCGACCGATGGACGCTGTGTCGCCAGAATCAAGTGAATACCGACGGCGCGCGCCATCTGAGCTAAGCGGACAATTGGTCCTTCGATCTCAGAAGACGAAGTTGCCATCAAGTCTGCCAACTCGTCGATGAAGATAGCTAGATACGGAATCTTCTCTTCAACACGTGCGTTGTAGCTTGCAAGATCACGCGCCCCGACTTTCGAGAGCAGGTCATATCGATGGTCCATCTCACGCAAAGCCCACTTCAGTGCGTTCACCGTCTCCGCCGTCTTTGTGATAACGGGCGTTACCAAGTGCGGTAAGCCGTTATAGATCTGAAGTTCAACGCGCTTCGGGTCCACCATGATGAACTTCATCTCACCCGGACTGAAGGTGTAGAGCAGCGTCATGATAATGACGTTCAAACAGACAGATTTCCCAGAACCTGTCGCTCCAGCGACCAGCAAGTGCGGCATGCGGCCAAGATCCGCTGTCCAAGGCTTGCCTGCGACGTCTTTTCCAAGAACAAAGTGTAGACCTCCTGGTTTACGTTCACGGAATTCTTTCGATTCAAGGATTTCACGCATCCCAACGGTTGCCACCGACTGGTTTGGAACCTCAATACCCACCAAGGATTTACCCGGGATAGGTGCCTCGATACGGATCGGATGCGCAGCAAGTGCGAGCGCTAAGTCGTTATGAAGTCCAGTCAGACGCGAAAGCTTCACTCCATCAGAGGGCTTCAACGTGAACTGGGTAACTGTTGGTCCGACAGAGACTTCTGCCATTTCGACCGGAATCCCAAACTTATCTAGCGTCCGACGAATAACTTCACGGTTATGCGAAATATCTCCCGAGGTTGGCTTTTGATCGCGACGATCGAGTAAATCGAGCGGAATCTCGATCTTTGGATATTGCTTCTTTGGTTTCGTGACCAAGACCGGAGCAGGCGTCTCCTCTCCGTCCTCTTCTCCTTCTTCCACTTCCCCCTCCTCCTCTTCAAGATCCTCGTCCTCTTCTTCTGATTCTCCCTCTGGGAGCTCTTCCTCCTCAGCCTCCGGCGTTATGAGGGTCGGCTGAAAGGCGGGGCTCTGGTCGTAGCCAGGCGAGAAGACAGCGGAAGAAGCGGAGCTTTTTTGTTCACGAACACGGATAAGCTGCTTCACTGGCCAGGAAATACCGTGAATAACAACCACCGCTGCCCGCTTAACCCATTCAATAATTGTTCGGATATCTTCGATCGTGAGATTGAAGATTAAGAGGACAGAGATGACAAAGAGCGCTCCGAACAAGATGCGTACACCCCAAAGACCGAGCGAACTCACGAGCGGCGTCGCGAGCAAGTATCCAAGCTTCCCTCCAACCGCACGTACCACCTGATCTGGCACCGGACCACCTCCTGGAACGGCCAGAATATGCATGAATGGATTCAGCGACAGGAAGAACAAACACAATCCAATTGCGTTCTTCACGTGGAGCTGAAATCGATCAGGTGCAGCCAAGTGGTATGCAACCGCGAGCGAAATGAACGGCAAAAAGAATCGATCCCAACCAAATACCCAGGTTAAACCACTATCCAAACGAGCTCCGACCGATCCTCCTAAATCGAACATTCCGAAAAACAGAAGAAGCGAGAACGCGCATAGAAAAACTACGGCAACGCTTCGCTTCGTTTCTGGATCAAGCTTTACAGCAAAGGAGGAGCGCTTTCGTCTGGCCATGATAAGAGAGATTGTACCCGTCCTGCCCGCTTCTGACGAGATCAGCTAACCGCGCCTTCTTCTTTTTCATCCTCGTCCTCTTCGTCGTCCTTTCCACGGCCGGTCACGCTACCCGCCTGATCATCTTCACGCGACTGCCAAGTCTCGAGACACTTCTGACGAATTTGCGCCAACAATTCTGGCTTATCTCGAAGCGCTTGCTTCGCCGTCTCTCGACCAACTCCAAGCTTCTCTTCGGCATAGGAATAAGTATTTCCAGACTTCGCGACGACTCCAAGATCGACACCTGCATCCAACATATCACCTGAAATCGAGATCCCTTCGTTATACATGATGTCGAATTCACAGGTGCGGAACGGAGCCGCGACCTTGTTCTTCACGATTTTGATCTTCACGCGGTTTCCAATGATCTTTTCGGCGACCTTGATATGGGCCGCACGACGAATTTCAATACGCATCGACGAGTAGAACTTCAGCGCGTTCCCACCAGTCGTTGTTTCTGGGTTGCCGAAGACAATTCCGATCTTCTGACGAATCTGGTTCAAGAAGATAACCACGGTGTTGGAGCGAGAAATGATCGCCGTGAGTTTGCGTAGAGCCTGGCTCATGAGACGAGCCTGCAATCCCATATGTTGATCACCCATCTCACCTTCGATTTCTGCGCGTGGTGTAAGCGCCGCGACGGAGTCGATCACAATCACGTCAACGGCATTTGAACGGACAAGTGTTTCGACGATATCGAGCGCCTGTTCTCCATTATCTGGCTGGGAGATGAGCAGTTGATCGACTTTCACACCGACTTTGCGAGCATAGTCTGGATCGAGCGCGTGTTCCGCATCAACGAACGCAGCAACTCCCCCAAGCTTCTGTGCTTCCGCAACAATATGCATGGCCAACGTCGTCTTTCCAGATGCTTCTGGACCAAAGATTTCAACGATTCTGCCGCGTGGCACACCAAAAACACCAAGCGCCAAGTCGAGCGACAGACAACCCGTTGGAATAGCAGCAACCTGCATTTTACGAGCTTCCCCCAGACGCATGATCGAGCCTTCTCCAAATTTTTCCTTAATCTGATCGATCGCGCCTTGGACAGCGAGTCCGCGACCGTCCGCTTGTGCTTCAGAAGATTTACGAGCCATAAAGTTCAAATGAAAGAGTGTTCTATTTATGTTCTATATCGTACCTTGTTTACTTAAGATTGCAAACGTATTTATCCACATTCGTTTTTCGTTAGATACGCGCAAGCCCCCAAGCGGAGTGACCGTTCGAGAGGGCGCGAAAGAAAGAAGAGAACCGAGATTCTTGTTTACGGCAGTTGATGGCGACTGTCCGGACCGACATTCACGCAGGGCAGACCGCTCGAGGGGCCGCGATAGAGTTCGCGTCCGCTCGGGAGCTCCGAGATGCGCCATTCGATGCCCAGCCGTGGGTTGCAGAGCATGGGCCAGTTGTCGATCGTGGGGATGTTCCCGCGGTCACCCAGGGTTGAATGAGAGGGTGAGAAGAACGTTCCCACGAAGATGCGGTAGACCATGTTCGTATCGCAGCGGTACCAACCGCTTCCCTGTGCAGCCATCCTGGTTTGATCGACACCCGTCGCATTCAAGCAACGGATGCGCTCCCACCAATGATCGCGTAGGTTGTAGGGTTCCGTCGGTTGCCAGCCTTCGCTGTCGGTTGCCAGACGGAACTCGTAGCGCATGACTGCGCCCGCAGGTGTAACTCCTCCAGGAGGAGGCTCACCGACGTCGGGGATACCCACATCGGATACACCCGCGTCGACCCTCATGACGCTCGCATCCATCGACGGCGTTCCCGCGTCAGGTGGAGGATTGTTGCAAACGCCCGCATCAACGAAGACCGGGGTCGCATCGATACCGGCATCTCGTACGGGGGTGACACCGAGATCATTTGGAACGCCCGCATCAACGAAGACCGGAACGTCTCGCGGGAGAGGAACATCCACCGTTGCATCAACGACCACGTCGACGCCAGCGGAAACATCCGGGCGCAGAGCTGCGTCGATCGGCGCCACACCGGCGTCAATCATGGACGTGGGAGCGCTCGAGCAGCGCCACAGATCCTCCGGTCGAATAACTTCGCCCAGGGGACCCGCCAGAGCATCGAGGACGGAGGAGTCCACATCGATGATCCAGGTTTCGCCGTAACCGAGCGCGAGGAACGTCGACCAGTCGAAGATCGGCCGGCGGCGGCCCTGCGACACAACGTAGACCGCGCTCTGACCCGTCGCTTTCACGAGCGAACCTTCGCGCAGTCGGCGGGGTCCGAGATCGCGGTAGCGCGTGAGGAAGGCAGACTGCCCACCCGACGGGCGCGTTTCGACTTGCGTACCCACCCAGCCCCAGGAATCGAACGCCTGCTGAGCCAGAAAGGTGTAACGGACCGGCGACGGCGCCTCCGCGTATTCGTAGACGGTGGAGCTTCCTTCGAAGCGGACGAGACGGTGACCGTTCGTGCGCTCGAGCGAAAGACCTGCCACTGTCATGCAGGCGACTTCGGCCGGAACCCCCGAGACAACCCGGGAACCGAACCGTTCATCGCGCAGCACGTCGTCCGGCAGTCGTGCGAGCACGCCCTCCGAAGCAACGAGCCAGGTTTGGCCGTCGATCGAGAGGACCGTTCCCGGCGGATGCCAGGTCGCCATCGATCTCGTTGCTGCACGACGCAGCAGCGCAGTCATGAACAGCTCGGGATCGGCATACCAGCGGCGGCGGGTGCGCCCGGAATCGTATCCGGCGAACCAAGCCGTCGGATCAACACGAGCCGCTTCGGCCGCCGTCTGCAGTCGCACCCCGAGGTGCAGGTGTTCTTCGCCGTCTCCGTTATCAGCCGCGTGTTGCACGTAGCCGATCACCTGATCCGGACGAACCGTGTCACCATCGCGCCAAGACAGCTGTGCGCCGCCCGTGCGGAGCGTCGTGGCCCGCAGGTGTCCGTAGATCGAGAGGAAGTCCTGGACGGACACCCGCTCCCCCACCCCGTTCGTGACCGTAATCGGCGAAGCGAGGTGATGTTCGAGGACGACCACGAGCGTGCCGTAGCCCGCCGCGGCCCGGTAGATGCGGACCGTTCCGCAAGCGATCGGGTAGATCGCCGTTCCTTCGCGGAGGTCGATGTCACGTCCGATGTGGACGTCATCAACCAAGAACCCGCGTCCCGCGTAGAGCCGAGTGAACTCGGTCTCCGTGGTCGGGTGGCGCACCGTGGAGACAGTGCACGCCACGACCGACTGCGTGAGTGCGCCTTCACCTCCCGTGCCTTCAACCCGACCGTTGCCGCATCCCTCCATCTGGAAGAACAGGACGATGAGGAAGAAGTGGAGCGCCCAGCTGAAGCAGAACGCCCACGGCTCCATCCATGAATACTCAACCTTCGCCAACCTCGCATATGCCTGCATGAATGACTGACCCTTTCTGCGTACTTCTCGACTGGACATCCCAGGTGCATTCGCTACGCGTCACGAATGCAGGTAGGTGGGCAGACGATCTGAAACAAACAAGGAGCCAAAGGGCGAAGTGGACCGGAGGAAGAGGGCGACGAATGGGTCGGAACATTCGTCGCCGCCTGATTTCCTGCACACGTAGACAGATCAACTCATTCCGCAGTTCGCTCACTACGAACTAGTCGCTCAGGGAACACCTGCGGGAATGTGACTCGCCACCTAAGTGACGGCCTATTTCCGTATGCAGTATTCTTTTGATTGACTCCAGAATGGAGAAAAAAGAGGAGCATCCCACCATCCACCAAAAGCCGTCTTGGCCTTCGATCGGAAACACGTGAAGCCGGTTATGTCCGCACGTCCTCCTCCGCACTCATCTTTTTTCTCTCTTCACTCACACTGTCTGCGCTGTACTCGGTCACACGACCTTATCTCTAGACTCAAGCAAATCTGATGCATCGTCAAACCAGCAATTTGAGCGCGCTGTTTGTATATCTTGGCTGTACGTTTTTTCGTCTCACACACACTCGCATAATTCATTCTTTCTTTGAGCGACCTCTGCGGAAGTGTTAACTCGCTCGAGACAAAATTCGCAGCGACCTTTCCACAAGCGAGGGTGTTTCGTCGTGGATAAGTCTCTTTCTTGGCTTCACTCTGCGCCAAATCAGATATAACGCTCCGTACATTCCCGCCATGAGACCAACAGATGTGGACAACTTCGACCAACTTCCAACTGGAATGCGTCCGAATAAATTTGAGAGCAGCAGCACCAACCGCAAACAGGCAGACGCCGGAATTGCGAGAAATGGAAGACGCGGAAAAAGGAGTGCGATCGCTCCAAACGCCATCGTCCAAGGTATCCACGGCAAGATCGCGAGATTCGCAAAGACACCAATCAAGCTGACTTGTTTGAAGGCCCAGAGACCATATGGGGTTGTGAGCAAGGTCGCGCCGACATTCGAAGAAATAATTTCACGAAAGAGCGGCGATCGAATGACCTTGCTGATTTTCTGATCGATCAACCGACCAAATGATCCCAATCCAATCATCGCTAAGAACGATAAGGCGTAACTCGGGTCATATAACACCGCCCACGGTTGCCACCAGGCGTAGACCACCGCCGCAATCAGCAACAGTCGATTGAAGTTCACGAGCCGCCCAACCATCGGGGCAGACAACACCAACCAACCCATGAACGCCGCACGCGCCACCGACGCTGATGGCAATGCGAGCAACACAAACAAAAAGATACCCGCACTCGCGATGATGTACGCGCTCCTCCTTCCCAACCCGACCCACAGTAGTGGTCCAAGCAAACACCCAATCACGATCGTCACGTTCGAACCGGACACAGCCATGATGTGACTCGTCCCAATCTTGCGGAACACGGCTTTCAAATCCGGCGGGAGCTGTTTGTCCCCGTACAAGATTCCCACCAACAACCCCGACTCGTCTTTTGGAAAAAGTTTGTTTGAGCGACGCGTCAGCTCCGTACGCAATCTCCCGGTCCAATGTCGTGGGTCCAACTGGTTCGCCGATTGCAGTGAAAACTCATTCGAGATGAGTCCATCCGGATCAAGTGGCTTCACTTCGCGCGGCATGATCCCTTGCGTTGATTGGAAACGAATTAGACCAATGAGTACACCAAGTAAAATCAATAATTCCCGCTGAGACTGCGCCATTCGCGGGAATCGCCACCCAATGAATACAAAACTGCCTATACCAATAACCGCGATCCAGGTGATCGTATTCCAAACAAACCAAGGTTGAAGACTGTGCAAAACAACTCCCGCTAACACCCCAACCAAAAGACACCCAACCGCTGACCCGCGAGGAAGTGAAGACATAGAAAATGAGAAGTGATCTCCTCTACTCCGTTGGATCAAAAGAGGAAAGAACGCAACTTAAACAGAAACGCTCCGATCTTCATCGGAGCGCTTCTGGATTCTTACATGATCCCTTTTATTCAGGCTTCTGACACACAACCTCTACGTTGTTTCCATCCGCGTCCAAGATGAACGCAGCGTAGTAGTTCTCGTGATAGTCCGTGCGAACCCCTGGAGCGCCGTTGTCTTTTCCGCCAGCGGCGAGACCGGCTTTGTGGAAGGCATCAACCGTCGCACGGTCATTTGTGCGGAAACAGAAGTGGTTAGGCGTGATCGACTCTTTCGCCATCAACCAGATGGATCCAAGCCAGGCGTTCTCTCCCTCTGTCTGACCAATGCCGCAATACCCTTCGCCTTCATGAATGACTTTGTAGCCAATCGGAGCGAGCGTTGCGAGATAGAACTCACGCGCTCGCTGATAGTCGGTAACGTTTACGCCAATGTGATCGATCATAGATGTCTAGCGTAGTTCATCGACAACAATCTTCCAAGTCTAGAGGCGAGTTACATTTTCTTATCGGCTTTTCCGACACAGCCCTACAGCCGACGACAAGCGTTTGGAATCCATTATAATATTTGACAGAGCATGAAAACAGAGTACTCTCTCCCACGGAGGAATCGATGCCTGAAGGTCTCAAACAAAAGAAGGTCTGGCTCGAGTGGAACGACGTCGCGCACGTCCTACTCTTCAATCTGACGCTGATTGTCGCGTCCTACTTCTACCTAGCCTGGCAGGTCGCGCTCCTGCTGATGGGCTGGTCGTTCTGGGATCTCGGCTGGCACCAACGCCAGCATCATCGAGATCGCGCGCACATCCACGTGCTGCTCCGCCTCGTCGGTGCCGTGCTCGTCCTCAGCGGTGGATACGAGCTGCACGTACTTCTGCAGCGACACAACTGAAACCACACGGAGGAACACGCAACGCCCCGGGAAGAGGTCCTCTCTTCCCGGGGCGAAGGCATTTTATTACACCACCACACTCACCAATCTCCCCTTCACGTACACGACCTTCTTCGGCTCTTTCCCCTCTAACCACTTCTGCACCGCTTCCGATGCGAGTGCGAGCTTCTTGGCTTCGTCTTCGCCGATGTCTTGCGCGACCGTGAGCTTGTCACGCACTTTTCCGTTCACCTGGATGACGAGTTCAAAGGTTGTTCCGACCAACTTCGATGTGTCATACGTTGGCCAGCCCCCTCGATGAATCGAGAAGGTTTTTCCTTCTTCCTGCCACAACTCTTCAGTGACGTGTGGCGCAAACGGAGCAAGGACCTGCAAGAAGGCTTCGCGTTGATGAGTTGGAACGCAGCCGAAGTCTTGATAGGCATTCGCGAGGATCATCAGCTGTGAGACGCAGGTATTGAACTGCAGGCTATCGATTCCGTCTGTCACCTTCTTGATCGTTTGGTGATAGAGCGTTTCGAGCTCCGGTGGAACTTCTTTATCAGTCACTTGCGCCTCGTGGAATACGTACCAGACACGATCCAAGAAGCGACGCACCCCTTCTACACCATTCGTATCCCACGGTGCTTTCTGATCGTACGGACCGATGAACATTTCATATAGACGGAAGACATCGGCTCCATATTCCTTTACGACGTCATCTGGGTTTACCACGTTGCCTTTCGACTTCGACATCTTCACTCCCCCTTCACCCAAAATCATGTCGTGCGAACGGCGCATTGCATATGGCTCCGAACCGCACTCTCCTGGGATGTAGCCCATGTCATACAAGAACTTGTACCAGAAGCGTGAATACAACAGGTGGAGCGTCGTGTGTTCCATACCGCCGTTATACAGATCGATTGGCAACCAATACTTCAGTGCTTCAGGCGAAGCAAATTGCTGATCGTTCTGTGGATCGCAGTAGCGCAAGAAGTACCAACTCGATCCCGCCCAGTTTGGCATCGTGTCTGTTTCACGGGTGGCTGGTCCTCCACATTTTGGACAGCTCGTATTCACCCACGCATCGATTGTCGCGAGCGGTGATTCACCGGTATCGGTTGGTTCGTAGATCTCGACTTCGGGGAGCGTGAGCGGAAGTTGGTTCTCAGGAACAGGGATCCAACCTGTCACTTTATGCGCCAGAATATGTTCCGCCAATTCTGTTTGTTCAGGGCCCTGGAAATGTCCGCGTCCCTCGTAGGATTGGAGCAACCATCCCGCTGGGAAGAGCGCGTGCGTTGGCTTCTGGATGAACGTATCATCCGTTGAAGACATCACAACCGCCGAACCCACAAGTGAGCTCACCTTTTTCCAATCAATCGGCTTCTGCCAGAAGTCACGCAAGAAATCGAAATCAGCTTTGCGCTGTGGCTCATCCTTCAATCGCTGTTCATAACGTTCAACTGGATATGTTCCGATTGCAGGCGCAACCAATACGAGCCGTCCGATCTTTTTTCCAGACTGCTCCAATAGCTGAACAGCAGCACGCGCTCCAATACTGTGACCAACGACCACATCGTCTTCTCCCAGTTGGTCCATGAACGGTTGCAAGAGCGTCATCCAGGCTTCAACCGTCGGTCCACCCGTCATCGACATGGTCGGCGCGAAGACTTCATAGCCTTGTTTCTCAAGCTCCGCCTTCATCGAAGGGAACCAGCCTTTTTCTGCGCTTCCGCTGAATCCATGAATCAACAGCGCTTTCTGTTTTTTCTTGGCACACGCTTCACAGTGCACGAGCGGAATCGGCTCGCCCCAATAGCGCTGACGTGAAAAGACCCAATCACGCAGTTTGTAGGTCTTCATCGCTTTCCCAGTGGTGCGTGCTTCGAGCCAAGCGATCATTGCTTTCTTCGCCTCCTCTGTCTGCAATCCGGACAAGAATCCGGAGGCCGTTGTTGCAACCCCCTCTTCCGTGAAGCATGTACTTCCGGACTGATACAGCCGCCACGCAAGCTGATGATGCTGAAGATTCACAAATCCCTCGACCTCGGACCTTGGCTTCCAGACGAGTTGGTGCGCCGTAAGATCTTCTTCAGCTCGCATCTGTTGCGGCTCTCCTGTCACCTCAACAACAAACACCTGATCCGGATCAAGGCAGTTAAGATCTTTCTTCGGCTTGTAGCCGTGACCCCAAATTTCTCCCAGGCTCGCGACGATCTTCATTTCTGTGTAGCCCGTCTCTTCGCGGACTTCCCGTCGAAGCGCTTCTTCGATCGTTTCTCCTTCTTCAACGCCACCACCCGTAAATCCACGGCGACCATCTGCCATGTCCTGCAGCAGGTACTCCTCCGTTCCCGCACGACGAATAATCGCCGACACAACCGCGCGCGTCCGTGTTTCCTTATCTGCCCGTGGTTCATACGCACCCGAAAGACGAACGAACGGAGCAACGACTTGTCTCACCGACAATTCATGCTTGTTTGCAAACGCGAAATCTCGCTCATCATGTGCGGGTACTGCCATCACGGCGCCCGTTCCATATCCAGCCAATACATAATCTGCAATCCACACCGGAACCTGCTCACCATTTACTGGATTCGTCGCAAAGACCCCTTCCAACACAACGCCCGTTTTGTCTTTTGTTTCTGCCGTGCGCTCCATGTCGGTCTTGCTCTTCACCGTTTCGGTGTAAGCGCGTACCACTTCAGCGTTTTTGATCTTCCCGGATTTCAACCATTGCTGAACGAGCGCGTGCTCTGGTGCAAGTGTTACATACGTCACCCCAAACAACGTATCTGGACGCGTTGTAAAAACGCGCACCTCTTCCGAGCAAATGCTCGCAAACGCCTGCGCCAACGGACCAAGCTCAACATGCACCGATTCATCCTCGGTTTGATCAACGACGTACTTCCCATTCGCAGCCACTTTGTAGAGGCCACGCACTGGGAAATAGAGGTCCATCTCGCCTCTGCGTTCGTTCGTCAAAATGATCTGGCGCTTATTTTCTTCGCTCAGCTCTGTACCGTCTGGCATGCGCAAGACCATAAAGTCCTGCCAATACCCCTCGACGCTTCCCCCATGCTTCTCCGCAATTCCGCGATAGAAGATGTCTAGACGCTTTGCAATCTCTTCTTGAGACAACGTCGATTCGTCTGCACCCTCCAAGGCATTCCGCTTTGGTGTCGCGACATCGAGCTTCTCTCCTGCAATGTAGAGACCTGTATCCATGCCGATAATAGGCAGATCCGTCTTACCAGCGTAAGCAGCCGCTTTTATGCGGGCATTCTCTTTCATGTCGCCGCCTTCTTTGACTTCAATCTCTTCAATGCCCGCTTCTTTTGGAGAAAGAACTTGAATGCTTGGCAATACAGCTCCTAACAGTTTCTTTACGCGTGCGATCTTGCTTTTGTTATTCGTAGCAACCAGAACTTTTTCAAATCTCGGCACACGGAAGAGCACTTCCGCCCCTTCACTCCGTCCAATCCAATTCACTTGCTGTGAGGCGATCTTGTCTAAATAGTCCACGGACTTCAAATCATCGATCAAACGATCGGCGTATTTTGAAATCTTGATCATCCACTGAGCCTTTTCGCGTTTCTCGACGGGATTCCCACACCGTTCACACACACCGCCCTGCGCTTCCTCATTCGCTAATCCAATTTTGCAACGAGGACACCAGTTAATGGTCGACTTCGCTTTGTAAGCCAGGCCGGCTTTCACGAACTGCAAGAACTGCCACTGCGTCCATTTATAGTAGGTGGGATCCGTGGTATCGACTTCGCGTGTCCAATCAAATCCAAAGCCGAGCGATTTAATCTGGCGCGTGAAGTTGGCGACGTTTTTCTTCGTGGCATCAGCGGGACGGATCTTGTGTTTGATCGCGAAGTTCTCCGTTGGCAGCCCAAACGCGTCCCAGCCCATCGGATAGAGGACGTTTTTTCCTTCCATGCGACGCTTGCGTGTCACGAGGTCGATCGCCGTATACGAACGAGGATGCCCGACGTGCAGTCCTTCTCCAGATGGATACGGGAATTCGACCAAGCCATAGAACTTATCTTGGTTCGCTTTCGGGTCCCCGGTTTTGGCGACGTAGGTCCCGGCTTCTTCCCAGGTTCGCTGCCACTTCGCCTCCAGTTCATGGATGGTCTCGATCGTACGGGATTTCATAGAGTTGCAGACTTGAGCGTATCAGACGGCTATTTTAGCTGACAATAGATGACAGCTACCTTCTAAGTGGTCTCTGTCTTGTGTTTTTTCAAATAATACAGTACAGTCTTCCGTTCCTCGGAGGTCGAGCGAACTATTGGAAAGGAACTTCCAGATGAGTCTCGGAAACGAAAATGAGGGCGACGAATCTGTCGAACTACTGGTGCTCGACGAGCTGGTGGTAGACACCAGCGCGCCAGAAGAACGACCGAGCCGGCTCCCACCGCCGGTCTACCCAGAGATGGGGATCCGTCTCACCAACGGTCCACGGGCCACATTGCCGCCGCCCGCCGCTCCACAGCCGGTCGTGCGCGTCCCCTCCATCCCCGAGATCGAGAGAGCCCACGGCAGCTGCCGGCGGCTGCGAGCGAAGCTGGATGAGCTCGAACGCCAGCTCGGCGCGAACGCCCCTCCAGAGATCCTCACCGATCTTCGTCTCGAGCTCTCGCTGCTCGAGGTCGCCCTGGGCATGGTCTCCGACCACGCCTGAACTCCCCCTACGCTGGTTCTCAGCGCCACCCACCCCGACATCAAAGGAGGATCGTCGGGGTGTTGCTATTAAAGGCCCTGCTCATTTCAGTATTTCCTTGACGGCTTTTTAGGATCCATCGTATCCTACATATGTAAGGTATGCGGTCCTATCAGTCGATGTTTATGCCATGCACGCTTCGCACCATCATTATTGCGAAGTTGCTTGTTGTATATCCATTTACCAATAGTCGACCGATGGCCTAACGCACGCCTGATCTCCAACAAGGAGCAGCCCCGTCAAAAGCCCCCGGTCACCAACCGGGGGCTTTTGTTCGGCAGCGCGTTGGGAGAATCCATTGGCGGTGAGAGCGACTTCTCTCGTTCAACCGTCAATCGTTCCCCCAACCCTGCACGAGAACTGTGCAAATCCACGAAAGGTCGACGCTGTGCGCCTGGCAATCCCGATTATTCGAAGCGAAGAATCACCTTCAACCCCGATCGAGCTCACGCTTCCCGGTGACGTCAACCTGAACAAGGTGCGCGGCACGCTTCGATCGCCGGTTCCGGATGCCATCAGGCCGCCGGACCAGGAAGTCTTCGTGCTGACTCTTCTCCCGAACGGAGGGCGCCCCCCGGTACCCGGCTTCGTACGGGTGGTCAGCATCAACCGCAACACGATTCGCGTGAGCGACGGGCTGGCCCAGTTCCTGACGTTCGACCGTCGTGTTCATCAGGTGCACTTCGAGGGCGACCTCGTGGAGTTCACCGATCGACTCAACCGATGCGTCGCGCAGCGGAATGTTATCTGCGGCAACCGCGTCGTGGATGTCGCCCAGATCGCCTCGTTCCGGACCACCCGTACGAGCCACCCGGTCATCGGTGGACACGGCACCAACACAGACGACGGCTCCGCCGCCGCCTGACCGGCAGCGCCTCAGCGCCGCAAAGCAGTAACCCCTCCCCGCCAACCTGGCGGGGAGGACGCACGGGTGGGACCCACAAGGTCACTCCCCAGGGATCCACTCCCACCCGTGCGCCTCGGTTCCCCCATCAACCCAAGACGATGAACGCAAGCGGCAGTTGCCGTTTTTTTCGTTCTTTGGTATCTTCCTGTCACTAAACAAGCTAACTACGGTGCTTTTGGTAAGGTCGGCTGAGCCGCCCAAACTGAGTCACCGCGTATCTCTTCCTATGTTGAGCCCAGACAAGAAGAAGAAAATTATTGAGAAATACCGTGTCCACGCAACGGATACCGGTTCGCCACAGGTGCAGATCGCCATTTTGACAGAAGAAGTCAAAGAGCTCACAGAGCACTTGAAAATCCACAAAAAGGACCACTCTTCCCGCCGTGGGTTGATCAAAAAGGTCGGAGAACGCCGCCGCTTGATGAAGTACTTGAAGCGCGAAGACGGCAAAGGCTACGACGAATTGATGGCAAAGTTGAAGGTCTAATCGATCTTCAAACGGAATCGCAATACAGCTCCTTTTTCTGGGGCTGTATTGCTTTTTTAGCCGAAAATCGTTACGGTAGCTCGTTCTTTAGGGGTGCTGGATCCTCGACGCTTGGTTACCTAGACTAAACGTCGGGGATTCACCACCACCAACCGAATCCACCGAGGAGGACAGATGACGACGCTCGAACTGATGGTCCAGGCTCTGATCGACAACGACTACAAGAAGTTCAACCAGCTCAAGCGCGAGCTGAAACTGCCACAGATCACGCTCCCCACCGAGAAGCGTGCGGAAGACGGCTGGATCACGGTTAAAATCAAGGAACTCTGGAAGTTTGACTTCGCGGGCATCCGGATGAACTATGTCCGGTTCGAGAAGTGCGACTTTGGCGCGGGTAGCCTGGCGGACGCGTATTTCGATGACTGCGTCTTCAACAACTGCACTTTCGCCTCGGTCGACGCACGTCGCCTTCACTTCAACGAATGTCTTTTCGAAGGCTGCCTCTTCGAGGGCATCAAGCTGCGGAGCGTGGAGATCATCGACTGTTCGCTCACCGTAGACGACACGGACCAGCCGACGCAGTTCAAGAACTGCGCGTTCAAGGGCTTCACGGCTCGCCTGACGGGCTGGCACATGGTCGAGGTCAGCCCCAAGGAGGAGCTCCGGCGTCTCCAGGCCCTCGTCGTGCGCGGCATCATGGCGCCCAAGATCAAGAAGAACTGACCTTCTCGCCTCCGCCCAGACCCTTCGCCCTTTCTCAACGCCGGAGCAGCCACCGTCCTTGGTGGCCCCAACACCCTTTCGTCTCCGGCAGGGTCTTGAATTCAGGAGGAATCCCTCATGCATTCGAGACTTTCTCTAAAATAACGAATTCTTGTAAAATAAGCCTAATTCTGGTAGCCTATTCTACGAATCGCTGGCCGCACTTTTACTTGTTTGTCTTTACTATTTTTCATACGCGTGCCGCGAATCGTTAATTTTTTCTATGATTAAACGCCCCCACCAGAGGGTTGCGGTCTTTATCGACACGCAAAACATGTATCACTCCGCCAAACATATTTATGGCGCGCGAGTGAATTTCGGTGCAGTTGTTGACGGTGCCGTCGCAAATCGCCCGGTCATCCGTGCGATCGCCTATGTCGCCAAGTCTAAAACTGGCGAAGAACATGGCTTTTTTGAAGCACTTGTTCAACATGGCATCGAATTGAAGGTCAAAGATGTTCAGGAGTTCGCCAGCGGCGAGAAAAAAGCCGACTGGGACGTCGGAATGGCAGTTGATGCGATGGCAATCGCGATCTCCGGTCGTGTCGACGCCATCATTTTGGTCACTGGTGACGGAGACTTCTGTCCCCTCGCTGATTTCTTGCGCGCCAACGGCATCTTGTGTGAAGTCGTCGCCTTTGG
The DNA here is from genome assembly GCA_964582475.1 of uncultured Gammaproteobacteria bacterium. Lineage (GTDB taxonomy): Bacteria > Patescibacteriota > Patescibacteriia > 2-12-FULL-60-25 > 2-12-FULL-60-25 > JAGOTP01. The sequence goes on from CAZOQS010000003.1 coordinate 61,180, forward strand.
ATCTTCGACCAACGCGCAGCTCAAAGAACGGGCTGACTCGTTCCTTGATTTATCGTCCGATCCTGAGACCTACTTGATCCACTCGGCACGTGCCGGCCGGATCGCGCAGCGTCATCAGTCTCCAGCGCACCACACTCCCGCTTCCCCAGCACACACAGCTACACCGGCTGCACGTGAAGCATCGCCGATCGAAGAAGGGGCTCCGCTCAGCCTCGACGCGGCCCCGATCCCAGCAGAACGACCACAAATGCTACCTCCCGCACCTGCAAGCCGCAGCCGTGGTAAGCCAACTCGTGGACGACCCCCAACCGGCGGAAACGACAAGCCATCGACCGAACCCCCACTGCCAACCCGCAAAATTCGTGTTACCTTTTAACATGTCTTCGACCTAAAAATACGTATTCCTTATGACCCCCCAAGAATTTTCTATTGAGTTCGCTGGTCGTCCGCTCAAAATCGCCGTCGGCAAGCTCGCGCAACAAGCAAATGGTGCTTGTACCATCCAATACGGCGACACGCTCGCTCTCTGTACCGCGACCCTCGGCGATGCCCGTGACGATATTGGCTATTTTCCACTCAGCGTTGAGTACGAAGAGCGCATGTATGCCTCTGGAAAGATCAAAGGCTCGCGCTTCATCAAGCGCGAAGGCCGCCCAACCGACGAAGCGATTCTCTCCGGCCGCTTGATTGACCGTGCGGTTCGCCCCCTCTTCCCAAGTGATCTGCGCAACGATGTCACAATCGTGACGACTGTTTTTTCACACGACCAAGAAAACGATGCCGACATCCCAGCTTTGATCGGTGCTTCGTGTGCGCTTGCGATGTCGAACATTCCTTGGAATGGTCCAATCGCTGCTGTTCGCGTGGGCTTGAAAGATGGTAAGTACATTTTGCTTCCAACCTACCAAGAAACAGAAGAAGGTGAACTCGACCTTGTTGTCGCTGGGTCGAAAGACAAAACACTCATGGTCGAAGCTGGTGCCAAGCGCGTCTCGGAAGAGATGATGCTCGGCGCGATGAAGTTCGCGCATGACAACCTCGCTCCGCTCATCGATTTGATTGAACAAGTCGTCAAAGCGGTTGGCGTAGAAAAGATCTCATTGAACGTCACGCGCTCCGAAGATGAGCAGAAGCGCATCGACGCAGCTTCTGACTTCTTGAAAACACAGCGCGGTGTCTTGTTCGCTGAACCACTCCGCACCAAGGCCGATCGCAAAGCTGCCATTGGACGCTTGAAGGCCGCTCTCGAAGCGAACCTCGCTTCGCAAGGCGTGACCGGCAAAGAAGGCATGCGTGGTCTTTCGGCCGTGATCGATCAGTTCGTCGACAGCGAAGTCACGAACATGATTTTGAATGAAAAGCGTCGTGCCGATGCACGTGCGTTGGACGAAGTCCGCACACTCTCCGCTGAAGTCGCGCTCATTCCACGCACGCACGGCTCCGGTTTGTTCCTCCGCGGACAAACGCAGGTGCTCTCGACCGTCACGCTTGGTTCGCCAGGCATGGAACAAACGCTCGACACGATGGAATACGCCACCACCAAGCGCTACTTCCACCACTACAACTTCCCAAGTTATTCCGTTGGAGAAACGCGCCCAAGCCGCGGTCCAGGTCGTCGTGAAATCGGTCACGGTGCCCTCGCTGAACGCGCCCTCATGCCGGTTCTTCCAACCAAAGAACAGTTCCCTTACACCGTTCGCGTTGTGTCTGAAGTGCTCGGCTCAAACGGATCCAGCTCGATGGGCGCCACCTGTGGTTCAACCCTCGCGCTCATGGATGCTGGCGTTCCTCTCCTTGAGCCAGTCGCGGGTATCGCGATGGGGATGGCGAGTGACGAAAAGAACGGAAAGTACCAAGTCATCACCGACCTTCAAGACATCGAGGACGGAGACGGCGGAATGGACTTCAAAATTGCTGGAACAAAAACTGGAATCACCGCGATCCAGATGGATACGAAGACCTCCGGTATTCCTTGGCACGTGATCGAAGAAGCGATTCATCAGTCTCGTGCAGCCCGCATGCAGGTGCTCGAAGCGATGCTCGCAACGATCCCAGAACCACGCGCTGAATTGTCGAAGTACGCTCCTCGTATCGTGAGCTTCAAGATCAACACGGATCGCATTCGTGATGTCATCGGGCCAGGGGGCAAGGTCATCAACGAAATTATCGCGACACACAAAGTTCAGATCGATATCGAAGACGATGGAACCGTGATGGTCACTTCGGTGAACCTTGAATCACTCGACAAAGCCGTCGCCTGGATCAAGCAGCTCACGCGTGAAGTCCAAGCCGGTGAAAAGTTCTCTGGTCCTGTGACACGTATCCTGGACTTCGGAGCCTTCGTAGAAATTTTGCCAAAGGTCGAAGGGCTCGTGCATATTTCCGAAATGGCCCCGTACCGCGTTGGGAAAGTCACCGACATCGTTGAAGTCGGCAAAATGGTAAACGTCCTCGTGAAGGAAATCGACTCCATGGGTCGCTTAAACCTCTCGATGAAGGCCGCCGAAGGAAACGTCTATCCCCCAGCCCCAACCGCCGAAGAGCAAGCAGCCTTCGGACGCGGTGGAAACGGTGGCGGACACAGCGGTGGACCACGCGGTGGATCGTCGGGTGGAAGCCGCGGACCTCGGAGAGATTTCTAAGAACGAGAAAAAATAAATCAAAAGAGCCTGCATTGGATTGCAGGCTCTTTTGATTTCAGAGCCGGGGAAGATTGTTTGAGAAATAACTAAAAATCCGTTAGGGTGTGTCGGTGGAAGATGGACCGCTCAACGACATTCCGTCCGTTGTCGAACCAAAGATTCAGAACCCAATCGTGAGTCCGCTGCTCGCGATGGGCGTTTCAGGTCCACGGCTCAGCCGCCGTTGGCTTATTGGTATTGCAGTCATTGGATCGCTTTTGGTGGGTCTCGTGCTCTTTACCCTGCTGTTTTCTGGTACCTTTTTCTTGCCTCCCAACACCATCTCCTTCGCAACCGCGGCTCCTCGCACTCTGAACACGTTGCTTACATCTGAGCAAAAAAACGCCCTGCCGATCGAATGGCAACAAACTTTGCGGGAAGATAGCCGTTGGCCGGTCATTTTTGGACTTACTGGCTCACGAGAAGCGATCCAGGCCTTCACCCTTGGACCTCGGTGGGCTGTGCCCGCACCACTCCTTCAGACAACCAACACAAAGACCCGCGCCCTTGTGCGTCAGGTCGGTGTGGTCACGGCAGAAAATGACCAACCCCTCGTCTATCGCGAACTCTTTTTTGATCAGGTCTTCGCTCAAGGCGCTCTTCGGGGCTGGTTAGACGCCTCGCTTCTTTTTCCAAACGCTACCTCTTCTAACCGTATTCTCTTTTTTGCCGATAAGGGAAAGATCATTCTGTCTGATACCGGGGAATCTCTCATCCCAACGAGTCCATCTGCCACCGAAGCAGCTTTGACCCCTCGCCCCCTGCAAGCGGACGTGAGTTTGCACCTCACCGCTTTAGGGAAGCAGACAAATGTAGAAGTCTTATTAGGTGAGCTCCCTCTTGATCCCGTCCAAACGACGCTCACCTCCTTGCGCGAGGCGCCCGCGACGCTTGAAGCACGGTTCACGACTTCGACCATCGATGCGCTCCGCCTGACATTTACACAAGCCTTGCGTCCAGAAGAACAAGCCGCTCTCCTCTCGGAGCTAAATGGAACACGAAAGCGACAGCTGTTCACGCTTCCGGACGGAACGGTCGGTGTTGAGTACCTCGCCCAAGAGATCCCTTCCACTACTTCGACCCCAAGTCCCCATCAGATTGACTGGCTCGCTCCAACCGGAGCCGCCCCTCTCGAGGAAGCTGCCGCCTGCGGACAAGGAATCTGGCTGGCGCGCTTCTCCCCACGCCTTCTCGAGCGCTTCGTTCTCCAAGGCTCGAACCTCTCCGCCTGGATCCCAAAACAGCCGCTTCAAATCTGGCGCGACCAAAAACAGCTCGTTATTTGTTTGGAGCCGTAAGCTATCCACAGCCTGTGGATAGCTATTTTGGCGCTAAAACTAGCCTAGAATAAGTTATCCACACCGGAGTTTGGACGGTTACTCGGGCGGGCGTATACTAGAGATGTCTCTAGAGTGGTTCCTCCATTCGGGACAGACGCACTTTCCATCGCAGCTCCTTTTAACGGTCACACAAGACCGCCTCTGTGTCGCAGGTAGATAGAACAGGGCCACACCCGTGGCGACAATCTAAGACGCTTTCATCTGTGTTTCGCTGGTTGGTCGTCGCTGTTCTTTCACCGTTCTTTTGCAGTGCAGGTCGTAGGTTTGTTTGTATACTTTGTACCTTCGTCGAACCAGTAACCATTGTTAGGCTCGTTTCTACTCTTCAGCTTTGGAGATTAGAACTGAGCCTAACAACAGCGTCGCTGCCGACGTCGTTCGCTCCTTTCAGACAAGTGGTAATTTGGGGAATGTCCGCTTCGGCGTTGACGTCCTCCAATCAGCCCAGACTAGACCTCTCCATCCAATGGAGACACGGTTTATCCGTTATTCCAGCGGGCCCACAATACTAAAAAGCAAGATCAAACCATAAGGTAACAGACACTATGTTGCAGCACTTCACTGTGCTCCATGGAGTTTCCTCTCGGGGAAATACGTCTCGTCGCCGGAGGTCAGGTCTGTAAGCTTGTCTCTGCTATCACGCCTAGCGTGGTTGATCGTCATCGACTCCTAGCACCTCTGTAATGCTAGAGCACTCCTCCCTGGATGCCTCACGGCGACCATAGGATCCCTTCACTGGGAGTAAGTAAGCTCGCATTCGGCCCTCATCGGCCAAGGCTGCTTGTCGAAAGACATCATGGACCCTCACAGGTTCAAAACCCCGTTGTCGGCGTAAAGCCGCGTATCATCAGTCTCCACTACCGTTTATACGGGGGAGCTCATGGCACGCGGCTCCTTCTTTTCCAAAAATTTTCCTTTTTTCGTAAGCCTTTCTTTTGCATTCCCTGCAACTTGCTGATCTTTCCAAAAAATCGTAGAATAACTGAAACCTATATGCTTAGCCCCGATCTCGTCGCCAAGTTCAAAGAACAGCTCGAACAGATGAAAACCTCACTCGAGGCAGACTTGGCTGATGTCTCCGAAAAGAAGAATGGGAAGAATAACAGCACAACGTTTAGCGCTGTCTACCCAGAAGGCGGAAGCAGCTCTGAAGACGACAATGCCGAGGAAATTTCGCAGTACGCAGACGAACTTTCATTGGTTGGAGAACTCGAAACACAGCTACGCGATGTCATGAAAGCGCTTGAATCCATTGCGAAGGGAACCTACGGCGCCTGCAAGTACTGTCACCAAGCCATTGATCTGAAGCGTCTCGAAGCACGCCCTCACTCGTCATCGTGTGTCAGCTGCAAAAAGATGCTCACGCAGGAATTGTAAACCGATCCACACCTGATGCGTGCGTCCGTACGTGGAGCGTTTTGCCTCCTGATCGGAGGTGCGGGTGTTTTTAGTCTTGATCAGCTCTGTAAGCAGCTTTTTTTTGAACAAGATCGTCCATTTTCGTTTCTCGGAGGCTGGATCCAGTCTGTTCATCACCAGAACTACGGCATCGCGTTCAATCTTCCGATTCCGCAGTGGTTAATTTTAGCGATAACGCTTGGCGCCTGCATCGGTGTACTCGTGATGTTTGTACGAACACGAGCCACGAGTAGCGGCTGGCTCCCCTTTTTTCTCGGCCTTCTCTTAGGAGGTGCCCTTGGAAACGCGTTTGATCGCCTGTCTTTCAGCTTTGTCCGTGACTGGCTTCTCTTGTGGCACCTGTCCGCGATTAACATTGCCGATATTGGGGTACTCGTTGGACTCCTAGGCACCGTCCTCCTCTCTCAAAAAACGCTGCCTGAACAAAACGAGAAACGATAACTCGTCCTCACCTCTAGACACGCAAGCCAATCCATGGAACGGGGTAGTATATGCCCTCTCGCGTAAAGACCGCTTCGATCCTCGGACTTGAAGCGCACATGGTGGAAGTGGAAGCCGACATTTCGTCAGGTTTACCAAACTTTTTTATTGTCGGACTCCCTGATACCGCCATCCAAGAAGCGAAAGAGCGCATTCGGAGTGCGGTGAAAAATAGCCAAACCACGTTTCCTCGTACGCGTGTCACCGTAAACCTCGCGCCGGCCCACGTACGAAAAATTGGGTCTGGGTTTGATCTCCCCATCGCACTCGCCATTCTCGCTGCTGATGGTCAGCTGGAGCTACAGAACTCATCGCAACTGTTTATTGGGGAACTTGCCCTCGATGGAACGCTTCGTCCAATTCAAGGGATGATTTCTGTCGCGCTCCTCGCCAAAGAGCTGGGGGTGAAGGAGCTAATCGTTCCTGTTGAGAATGCGGAAGAAGCGGCGCTCATTCAGGGTTTGCGCGTATTCCGTGCGTCATCGCTCACCGAAGTCCAACGCGCCCTACGCAGCGAAGTCGTTCTTGAGGAAGTTCCGCACCATGCGCCTATCTCCTCGTCTAGCACGTCTTCGTTCCCCCTTGATTTCTCTTCCATTCGCGGACAAGAACAGGCGCGGCGCGCGCTAGAAATTGCAGCCGCGGGTGGTCACAACCTCCTCATGCAGGGACCGCCCGGCTCTGGAAAAACTCTGCTCGCGCGAGCCTTCAGCAGTATTCTCCCGCGTATGACCGAGGAGGAGATTCTCGAAACAACGCGCATTCATTCGGTAGCGGGCATTCTTCCGGCACAGAGCGTGATCTCCACCCGCCCCTTTCGTTCACCGCACCATACATCGAGCACCGTCTCATTGGTGGGTGGCGGAACCATTCCTCGCCCTGGAGAAGTTTCTCTTGCACACCATGGCGTGCTGTTCTTGGATGAACTCCCCGAGTTCTCACGCACGACGCTTGAGTGCTTACGCCAGCCGCTCGAGGATGGCTGCATCTATATTAGTCGTGCACAGAGCTCTGTGCGGTACCCCGCGCGCTTCTCCCTGCTCGCGGCTATGAATCCCTGCCCGTGCGGCTACCGTTCAGACAAAGAACGGAACTGTACCTGCAGCCAGCTGCAGTATGAACACTATCGCCAACGCATCAGCGGCCCCCTCTATGATCGCATCGACTTGTTTATTGAAGTTCCTCGTGTGGAAACAGATGCGCTCACACGCATTGCTTCGGGAGAAGCGAGCGCCCCGATTCGTTCGCGCGTTCAAGCGGCTCGCGATCGACAACAGATACGACTGAAAGACACTGGGCTCACGACAAACGCCCAGGTTTCGAGTGAACTCGTCACACGCCTCTTCAAACCAACGCCTGAAGCTGAATATGTCCTGAAACAGGCTGTCCAACGCTTTCGATTATCGGCTCGTTCGTACTTTCGCCTGTTAAAAGTCTCCCAAACGATCGCGGATCTCGCCGAAGCAGCTATGATCGAGGGGCCTCATGTCGCCGAGGCGCTCCAGTACCGTTCCTTGGCTTCTCTCTAGCAAGTTTTTGGCTAAAAATAGCCAAAAAATGTGACTTATCCATTGACGAAATGGGCGAAAAAGTGTATCTTGTCTCCACTCGTTGTCCTATTATTCAGACCACTTCCATTAAACAATCCTCGTCGCCTGTGCCCTGTTTCGGCCGCTTCTCATGGGTACGCGACGCAGCGATTTTCTAGAGGTCTCTATTCCTACAAAACATCGCCTACAACATGTACTGGCACGTGCCCTACTCCTCCTCATCCGAGGCCTTCAGTTGAGTTGGAAACCCGTACGCCCGGTTGCTCGCCTTCTTGGGACCGTTCTTGGTCATCTTGGTCGCGGCATCCTCCGGTTTGTTTTCTTGCCGATCTATACGATCTTCGTATTACTCAACATTCGCTTTGAGCGTGTTGTCGTTTCTGCTCGTGGACTCTTCTTTTTCGTGTTTACGAACCGGTACATCTTTCACGCCGTTCTCTTATTGGTCTCTGTTGCCACAATTGGCTCCCAGCTGACAACCCGCAGCGCCTCCGCTTCGAGCAACGGCCAGAATAGCCTCCTGTACGCCCTCGTTACCCAAGGACAGGATGAAAGCATCGAAGAGATGCTGTACGTTGAATCAGCTCATGGGAATACCAGCTATTTAGGCGCCGGCACCATCCAAGCCCTGCCTGATATCGACTTTGATTACGATACAGAGATCCTTGCTGACTTAACCATCCCTGGCAGCGTTGCCGTTGCTCCTCAGATGGATGAGTCACTTACTGAAGAAGCTCTTCCTGAAGAAGACACCTCAGCCATCGTCGTCGCACCTCGGAGTGAAACGGAAAACTACACTGTCCAATCCGGCGACGCCGTCGCAACCATTGCCCGTCGCTTTGGGGTTGATGTAATCACCATCATTCGTGCAAACAATCTTTCACGCGGCGCCGCGATTAAGCCGGGTGACATTCTCCGTATTCCAGCCGCTTCCGGCATCCTGCATACCGTCAAACGAGGAGAAACGGTCGGACAGCTTGCTACTAAATACAAAGTGGACGCCAGCGCCATCACTCAAGCAAATAAAGGAAGCACGACTCTCGTTCCAGGAAAAGAAGTATTGATCCCTGGTGGAAGTCCGCTCAGCGTCGTGGCAATCACCGTTCCAAAGCCAGCTACTACGCGCGTAACAACCGCCCAAGGAACTGTCCGTCCCGATATCCCTCTTGCTCGCATCAGAAACAAAGCGGTGGACGTCTATCAGGAACTCGTAAATACCCCTGAAGACCAACGCGCGAAACCAGAAGATAAGGACGAAACGCTCGTTAAGAAGGTAGCAAAACTTCTCTGGCCAACAGACTTACGCGTCATCAACCAGTACTACGGCTGGAACCACACCGGTATCGATGTGGATGGAGACTACGCGAATGCGATCTATGCTTCCGAAGCGGGAGTCGTTCAACAGGCGGGCTGGAACAACGGTGGATACGGTCTTCAGATCTTGATCGATCACAACAGCGGATTCCGCACTCGTTACGCCCACGCCTCGAAGCTCTTCGTCAAAGTCGGTGACACCGTCAAACGTGGCCAAGTCATTGCCATGGTCGGTACAACGGGTCGTTCAACCGGTACGCACTTACACTACGAAGTCTACTTGAACGGAAAACGAGTCAACCCACTCACCTACGCGCGCTAACGATAAAACCCCGGCTCTGGCCGGGGTTTTATGTATCTACGCAAACTAATCCATGTGAGCGTAGCGATGAGGCTTGGTCGAAGGCGGAAGGGGTGAGTGAAAAATTGATCGAATTGATTTCCGTAACACGATCGCACTCACGATCCAACTCAAGAAGACGCAAATACATCCGACCAGAATCGTCCAAGAGGGGCCAATGCGTGTATACAAAAGCCCTGCGATAATAGGACCCACAACCCAACCCAGGTCCTGTGAGAAGCCGATCAACGAAGCGACTAAGCCATCGTGTGCATGATCTCGGTTCAAATGATTCATCCACGACCAAAGTGACACGCAGGACACCTCATCTCCAACGGAGGCGATAAAGCCAAACACGAGGAACCACCCGTTCAGATGAAACCCCGTGAGCGTCCCGAAAAGCGCAAACAGGAAGAGGCCAAGAAAAATAAAGAGACGCTTGTTCTTGCTATCAGCTAGTTTTCCAATCAATCCACCGCATACAATGACGGTCGCATCAAAAATTCCTAATCCGAATTGAAGTGGGCCGATGTTAGCCAGATCTTGCATGTAGAGGGGCAGCACAAACCAGACGACTCCATAAAAAAGCGCCGCCGCAAATCCGGACAGGGCCAACATTCCACTTGCCGGATTCAGCTTCCGGATGGCACCCACGGCCTCATTTAGAAACGTTCGCCGCACATAATAGTGGTGCGTTTCAACTTTGATCTCTGCATGAACCGACACCTGCTCCTTCTTTAAGAAGCTCACCACAAACGCCCCAAACAACAAGGGGATCGCGATCGCTGCACCCAATACCGCCACGGGAAACGGGAGTAGGAGCGTAAAGATCGAGGTTCCAATCACGGCCCCAATCGAACTCGCTGCACGGCGTGCGCTGATATATCTCCCAATTTTTGATCGTGGCGCGGTCGCTAAGGCGTACGCATCGACCCCCGGACCGAAGAACAACCAGCCAAAGCCACTCACCAGAATCAAAAAGATGAATGTCCAAGTCGTGAGACCGAAGACGAGCAACAGAATACCTCCCAACGACAATACGAGGCTCGTGAGGCGTAGCAATCGCGTATATCCAACTCGATCAAGCAAGAAACCCGCAGGCACGTCCAGAACGAGCTGAACGAATGAAGAGCCTCCGATCAAAAGTCCGACCACCCACAATGGAAATACCTGCTCACCCAACGGAGACAATGAGGAGAAAAATATAATTCCTCCCACTTTAAACAAGATGATGTAGATCCAGAGCGGCAAGCTCGCCATGAACCAGTGTTTTGAAAGAGCGGACATACCGAGACTTGCTGAGTATACCGCAGAAGTGTGACGTACTGATATCCATCCTCTTCTGAAATCACTACGTTGTGTCTATACTAAAAAAAATCTCCTCCAATCTATGATCCAAATGCCTCAGATGCCACGCAACGAGTTGCCTCGCCCATCAGAAAAAGAGCTCCATTCATACGCCGTAGAACTACGGAGCGCGTTGATGAAAGATCATCTAGAGGCTGCAAACGTTGAGCATAAGCTCAATGAACGAGCGGCGTATGCATATGATGCCTCAGGTCTTTTGATCGGTATGCGCAATTACGGCGAAGACCACGAAGCGATGACTTTTCCGTGGGAAGAGGCGGGTGAATTTGAACGTGGGGTAACGGAAAAGTACCAGTGTGAAATGCGCGGCCGAATAACAGACGCCTGGATAGAACGGGTGCTGCGCTGGTTAGAAGCAAAAGCAGACATGGGAGCGAGATACACTCGGAAAGAAATAACCGATGCACTCGGTGCCTTTTTCTGGAAAATTGGTGAACCCTCGCTTGATAGAGTGTTCAGAGAGACAGCCTACATGCAATTCCAACGCACCAAAGATGGAAATCAAATTCAGCTGATTGATAAGAATACGAGCCACATTCTCTACAAAGGCGATACATTTTCTCGCCCTAAAAATCACAGCTCTGCAGCCACAGATACGCGTTCAAACTAACGACTATTTGGACCTAATATCCAGCTCAATCAGCGGAAAGATCTCCTGGAGCTTTTGGTATCTCTTCACCCTTCCTTCTGCGCCCGGTCTCGAATGAATGGTCAGCTTCACGGGTTTTTTCCCCTGAATGATGTCCCGCATCTGCACTTGCCCCTCTTCGTTATACCCGAACATCAGATCATTCAAGTCTGCTGTTCCACACCCAAATCGTCGCTGTGTCGCCGACTCAAGTTGCGCACGCCAATCCCCTTCTTGAAGGTATGCCCAAAAGAGATCTTGTTCAGAGAATCCAACTTCAAGCTGGAAGAGCTGTGTGAGGTAGAAGAATCCATCGAGATACATGTCTGGCCCTTCCCCCACCGCTTGTCGCCGTGCGTTTTTAGGAGAGGTCACCATTTCTCCCATGATCGTGACCCCCTCGTTCAACCACTGGTTTCCGGCCCCTTCCCGCATTCTTCCTTCTATGACTGGCGTTTTTTGGATAAAACCCACAACCTCCGACCCTGGAACATGTGAGATCGCATGAAAATGCTCGTGGTCTAACACCACTGTTGGATTACTTGCCTCAACACTTATGCTATTTAGATCACTCTCAAACTCAGCCGCCCAGGGTAGGGGGAATTCCTTTCTCTGTATCGGTCCGAGGATGTGATCTGTAACAAAGACGGGCACCTTTCTCACGTCTTGAAGAGGCGTTAGGCGCTGTTCTTGCAACCAATGATCCAGTCTTTCAAGCATCTGTGGTCGATAGCGACGAAATTTCTCTACTCCCTGTCGATACGTTTCAACGTATGCATCCAGCGCCCTTTTCCATCGCTCGACAGGAGCCGTTGGCGGAAGACCGAGCGATTTTAGCTTTTGCGCGAGCACATTTGGCTTATCAATTCCTTGGAGATATACCATCACGCCGTCTCGTAACTCATCTGCCGACTTTTTTTCCAAGAACGAGTGGACTCCTGGCAATTGCCAATACTCTTTTTGTGGCTCAGCTGGTAGCGCTTCAACGCGAGGAAGCGAACGATCAGATTCGGACATAAGAAAAGAAAGGGCGTTGAATGGCTGGTCTGCTTTGATTTTATCACAACGTTCCAACATACTGGCCTGGCCATTCCCCTTCTTCCTATGCCCAGCATGCAATTTCAACCCCAAGCGCTCTTTCAGGAGCAAGTAGAGAAGGTCCTTTCGGAAGAAGTACCGCTGTTAAAGCTCCTCCTCCCCTGGGCGGACATCCAACATATCGGGAGCACCGCCATTCCAGGCGCTATCACCAAAGGCGATATGGATCTTGTGGTCCGTGTCCCAAAAGAAAAGTTCGCCAAGTCTCGTGAACGACTTAATTCTATTTATGAAATTCATCAGCCGGAGAACTGGTCGAGCACCTTTGCGAGCTTCAAAGACGATGGGAAAGCTCTTCCGCTTGGAATCCAACTTACGATCATGCACGGTGAAGATGATGTGTTCATCCGTTTCCGAGACCAGCTCAAATCCGATCCAACGCTACTCGCGGAATACAACGCATTGAAAGAGAGTTGTCAGGACCAATCAGCGGAACTCTATCTGGAAAAGAAAGGGGCGTTCTTTGAGAACTGGATGAAACACTAGTTTGTTTACGAATAGATAAACGCACCCAATGCAATCAGTCCGTTGATCAGAATCCAGAGGGCGTATGTAAGAACAATCGACTTCTCTTTATGAACGACGCCGTAGATCACCCACACGATTGAAAAGAGAAAGTTGGCGGACCACGTAACAATAGACACCCCCTCCGCCGTTTTTTCTACCCAAATTTTATAAACCTGTGCAGATGCGCTGATCGGACCGAGCGCTCCCACCACAAAAATCAACCGATCGAGCGAGGAGACCCAAGCCCCTTCCTTAGAAGGGGTATTCCCTTGTTTTCGTTTCACGTAATGACGATGAAGCAGCGTGGGCATACAAGGACTAGGGCTCAGTCTACCACGAAACCTTGTCGTTTTAGGAACAATCAGATAGGCTGACCGGTCAGCATTCCGCTGACTCGAACCTTCCAACCTGAGGTGTTTGTGGCAAAGATTTCGATCAGAACAACGCTTCGCCCTGGTGACATCCTGGCCAACCGCTACCGCGTGGAGCGTCTGCTCGGCAGCGGGAAGTTCGCCCACGTCTATCTCGCACAGGATCAGCAGACCAAGGAGCCTGTCGCCATCAAGATCCTAGGCAAGAAGGCAGCCCGAAACGAGACCTCGCGCTTGTTCTTCAAGCGTGAGTGCCTGCTGCTCCACGATCTGCGCCATCCGAACATCGTGCGCGAGCTCGACCAGGGGTACGAAGCAGGAACCCTCTTCCTGGTCATGGAGTTCTTCGACGGCATTCCGCTCAGCAAGTGGCTCGAAGAGAAGGAGGTGTCCCTGGCCGCGTTCAATGAGGTGATGCGACAGGCATTCGAAGCTGTCATCTACCTGCATGCTCAAGGGAAGGTCCACCTGGATCTCACACCGAACAACATCCTGGTCCGTGAAATCCTGACCAGTAAAAGGACGATCTACGACGTCCGGATCATCGACTTCGGCATCGCCGATACCATCGGCCCCTCACGACTGCGGAACAGGGGTACACGCCTCTTCGCCTCGCCTGAGCAGATGGCAGAGGACTCTCCAAGGCCAGAGATGGACCAATTCTCTCTCGGCGTCATCCTGCACCTGTGCTACACGGGTTACTTCCCTGGGCTCGATCCGCGGGGGTACGGCTATACGCAGCACAGCCTGAGCGTCATCCCCTATCCGCACGAGCTTGCTCCTTGGGTTTCACCTGAGATGAGCACCGTTCTTCAACAAGCGCTCGCTTACGAACCGGAGAAGCGATACCCGAACATCGAGACGTTCTCCCAGGCCTGGCAAGCTGTGACGGCGACGGCTCCTGTAGATCACCCGCAGGCCCCCGTACTCCCCCGCTTCGACCCGCAGGTCTGGGGAGCTCCGTACTTCTTTAAGTCCAAGCAGATCGGCATCTTCTGCCTCGGAATGGCGGCCTTGTTCTTCCTCGTGATGATCCTGGCGCTCGTCCATCGGTAGCCCTCTTCCACGTCGGGTGTGGCACGCGCGTTCACTCGCGCCCCCTTCACCACTCGCTGACCCGACCAGCGACGTTCCTCTGATATTCTCGAGCGCGAGGATGCAAGAGGAATGTGTAGCTCGCTCTATGTATTCGTCGTGGCTGCCCCTGGCTTCCAAAGCTGGATACGATATTTAATCGCCAACAGTCGAATCCCGAAGGTTACCAACAAGAGCCCGTACAGAAAGAAGGATTGCGTGCGATAGGTTCCCGACAATGCAAAGGCGATTCCAAGTAAAAGCGCGGGCGTCGCATAAAAATCTTGGTACAGCACTTCTGGGACTTCTCGAATCAACACGTCACGTAACACACCTCCGCCAACCGCACTCAAGATGGCGAAAATGGTGATTCCAATGACGCCTAGACCTGCATCAGCTGCGCGACTCGCACCAAGCAGGGCAAACGTCACCAATCCCAGCGCATCGATAGACAGCATGAAGCGTTGGATTCGATGCGCGTGCCGAAATGAGAGAATTCCAAAGACAGTCCCGAACAGCACGATCACCATGTACCAACCATCAAACAAAAAACGGGGCAACGAGTTCAAAAAAATCTCACGCACCGCCCCTCCGCCAAAACTACTCACGAGCGCGCAGACCGCGATCCCAAAAATATCAAACTTTTTACGGAGGCCTACGTAGCTTCCGTAGACCGCGAACGCGAAGGTTCCGATGAGATCAAGGATGAAAAAGATTTCCGTCGTCATGAGAGGATGCTAGTTCGAGCGTAAGACTTGACCTTCAACCGAGTGAAAATACTCCTTCAAGTTTTGATACGACAGCGTCTCTTCGACCTTCGATACCGGAACCCACTCTAGTCGGTCCATGTCGTATTCTGTCCGCTCTTTTTGATCTGCATTCGAAGGCGCTCCAAGATACATCGCTACGACAACGTCTTCCTGTTTTGAATCTTTGTACTGCATGTCCGGCAAACGCTGCCGTAGTTTAACCGTTAAGCCCGTTTCTTCCTGAATCTCGCGCAGCGCTGTTTCTTCAAAGGATTCCCCTGCTTCACAGTGACCTTTCGGAAAACTCCAGTCGTTGTGCTTGCCGCGAAACAGAAGCAGGATCTCTGGCTCTGTTACGCCCGGGCGAAGAATGATGATGCCGGCCTTGAGAGTTGGGTTCATGGGAGTTGGATCTTTTTTGCGGTGATATGTGGGAAGGCCGCACCCGCAAGTTGCGCCTGGAAGTCCGTAATCGCGATACCTAGGCCCGTCCCGCTCCCATTCTGCTTGAGATACAGAGTAACGTGCGCCGCTGGACGCCCGAGCTCTAAACCAAGAGCTCGCATTCGTTCATAGAATTCTACGAGGCCTGGCATCTCGATTCCGAGAACGACGGTGGACTCTGATTCAAACGCAGCGCGTCCCGTCTGTGCGATGACAGCCTCCTGATCGTAGTCGAGGTTCTGAATAAGTGCGACCCCTGTTGAACTAGGAGAAAAACTGAAATCGATGCCGGACAAAATCGCGTTTATCTCTTGCACCAAGTTCTGCCCAGCTTCCGCCTCTTCTTCAATTCTCTTTTTCAAACGTTCGCGCGTCCCAAAGCCCAGAAGCGTTACATGGAACTCCTTTTTTCTTTCAAACACTTCGCCTTCGATCAGTATCGTTGACGGCAAATTGAACAGCCGCTCTACCTGAGTTGTGATTGGCAGAATATACGTTCCATCTTTTGCGCTTCCGTCCTGGACGATGTCTCTGCGCGTCTTTGGGACCTGACACAGGAGTTGCTTAGGTTCTGATTCTGCAGTTGCAGGCACGCCTGCGCTCTCTAGATGAAATTTTGAATCGTTCATAGGTTCGACCGATACGATAACACGCGCGCTTCAAGAACCCTTCTAAAGGGAATATCGCCAGAAATACAATTGAAGCTCGTTCATTCACTATTTCCGCTGCTTCAAAAACCGTGGCGCCATGAGGGGGAGCTGCTCCATCGTTTCGACGAATGCCGTGAGGTCGGTGTAGAGATGCGCTTGAATCCCTAAGTCTTTAGCGGCTTTGATATTCGCCTCTGAATCATCCCAGAAGAGAATTTCTTTTCGTGGAATTTCGCGCTTTGGATCGATGCGCTTGAGCAAGCGATCAAAAAACTGTGGGTCTGGTTTTTTACAACCTAAATCTGCTGATGAAAAAACTCCGTTAAAAACATGCTTGAACTTCATCGTCTCGCGCATGTACTCGAGGCGGTATTTTTCTTGGTTGGTCGCGAGATAGCATTTAATCCCCTTTGCTCGCAGGCCCTCGATCGTTTCGATCACCTCATCGTTGACGGCGTCCTCTGCTTTGAACCAATAGGCAAGGAATTCGTCGACGCTTTTGGTCCAGTTCCAGTCCTTCAAGTAAGGCTGAACGACTGTTTTTAGGTCCGCTTTTCCAACGAGCGCATCCTGAAAAGGCCCTTTAAAAAAGGGAAGAAGCGCCTCCGGTTTGGTCCCGAAGTCCTTTTCCAGGTTCTCCGCGAACTTTTTGGGAGTGGTCACAACGCCATCCGCATCAAAGATTGCGAGTCGGACGTAGGCTTTCGAGATATTTGGCATAAACGGAACAATAGCAGAAACCGTGAAATATACCACCTCCTTTCACCAAATGTCCGTTTTAACCCAACGAAACATAAAGGGCTCACCTCGATCGACTCTGCAGAACTTCGAGGAGTCTTTGCCGCTCCAAATCCGAACGACTATACTCTCTAGGCCATTGTATGAGTCATTCGTATATTCCAAAGCAGGGGTTACGGCGAGATCCGCCTGATAGCCGAGATTTTCTCTACCAAGACTTGTTCGGCGCCGGAGAGGTTTCTCAACCTGATTGACAAACCGGGTTCTCGCTTTACGACCAGCTTGGAATCGCTCCGCTGGCTTACGATCAAGGCCTCTCGTCCTCCTGCGTCGCTCAGGCAACTGCCTCCCATTTACGTGCCTGGCACAAGCAGCTCACGAATGAGGACATCGACTTCTCTCGTCGTTTTATCTACTCCCAAATTAGCGCGGGACTAAATGCAGGCGCCTCGCTCCGAGACGGCGTTCAGCTGGTCGCGACGATCGGCGATTGTCCTGAATCGACCGTCGCATCCTACGAACAAGGCCGTCCCCCGAGCGAGTCATTTATGTATTCGCAGGAGTGGATGTCTGAGGCCGTGTTCGATGAGGCTCGTCGGTTTGATCAGTTCTCTTATCGAGTGATTCCAGGCCAGACAACCGATATCGATCTCTTTGCGCACGCCATCCGAAACAACTGCGGCGCGGTTGGCGGCTTTACCCTCACCGTGCAAGGCTGGTCGCTCCCGCTCGTACGTATCCCTCAGGCGGGCGAGCAGCGCGGGAGTCATGCGGTCTTTTTGTCAGGTTTCGGGATGCACGAAGGGAAGAAATGTCTCTTCACCAAGAACAGCTGGGGTGGTCGCTATACAATCGCCGAGGGCCGTTGGCGTGGGTATCAAGCGATCTCCGAAGACTATTTTTTAGCCACTGAAAATACGGCTGTGGGGCCCGTGCCTGGGGCGTATGTATTCAATACCTGGGTGTTGGTACCAGATCGTCAATTAACCCCTAATCTACGTCTTATGGATTTTCTCAGAAGAAACGAAGGAAAGTTGGTACAGGATTCTCAACAATCGGGAGCAATCGGCGTGGTTGTTGGCGGTAAAATCATGGTTGCTCGTCCTGAACGATTGGCGCAGCTCCTTGCGACGTATCTTGTACGCAAAGAAGGCGTAGGGGTACCGCGCGATCTGTGGAATGCCGCGCCTAAGCAGGACGTCTAATTAGTCCGCTGCCATAGAGACGAGAATGCGCCTCATCTTATGTTGTTTTCTCTTCGGAAAAAAAGCCGCGTGGCGCCTTTAAGTCCTTACATCGGTGCGTTCGTCTGTTTTTGTTTTAGCGGCTTGTTTTCTTACCTCGCGGTCACACAGGATTCCCCGACTCACCTTTTTCCATTTACGGAAACTGCCATCGCCCTCTCTTGCTTCGTCTTAGGAACGCTGGGCATTGTCCAACCTAAACCCAAACCGTCATTGCGCGCATCTGAGTTTCACGGAAACTTTGTCGGGATCATCGTGGGAGTATTCTCTTGTGTTATTCTCGGAGGCGTTATTCTTGATTCGCACTCACTAGCCCTCGGTTGGCAGCACACACCCGCGACGGTCACCGGACTCCCTTTTATCCGCCTGCCAAGACAACAACAGCAGTTCACGGTTCAGTATCAATACACCTGGCAGGACACTCTTTTTAATGGAGCGACAACGGTTACCCCAAGTGCACTGGGAGATGAGCCTCGCATCACGATCAGTACACGCCGCTCCCTCTCTAGCCGACCACTCGAGGTAGGCGACCAGATCAAAGTCAAAGTAAATCCAAAGCAACCCGGCCAATCGCTCTATCCTCAAACACCGTCTTTTCTTATCTATCCATTGTTTCTCCTGTTTGCCGGAGTAGCCTGGGGCTGCTTCCGTCGTCTGCAGAATCCACCAAAGCTCGGGGAATTTAAGCCGTAAGAGTTGTTACTCACGCAAGCTTCTGAAGCAACTCTTTGATGATCCCGTGGGTAAAGAGGAGGGGGCGCAGCGCGACGACATCTTCTCTGCGGTAACAGAGATTCGTATCGTACATTTTTAGATCACCTTGAGTTGTCACGGCTATGTTTTGGTAGTGTAGGTCCGGAAGAAACCGTTGGTAAAATGGTGAAACATCCTCTTTTTTAATCAACGCTTCGAGCTTGGATAGAAAGGTTTCAAGCTGTACACGTGCACGCGTCCTTTGCTCAACACTCAAGCTAGATAGGTCTCGTTGACTCAATTGTGCGATATCTAGGTGTGATGGGATCTTCTCCTGGAGCTCATAGATATTGAACTGACCACTCGCATCTGGCGCCAAGAAAAATTCACTCTTCAGAACAGCGCCCGGCAGTGCAACTTCCAGGTAGCTCATCAGTTCTGCCTGACGGCGTTTCAAGATCGTAATCACATCGATCTGCGTCAATGCAGCCCAATCATGCGTAGACAGAGGAAACACCTTCCCCAAAGATGCTTCTTGTTCGAAGAAGGCAACATCCGCTTCATCCGCTAATTCCTCCCAAGCCCGAAAATACTCTCCTCCCGGCTGCCATTCAGCCCGTGATCGATAACGCTTCAGCACGTAGCCCTCTGGCTTATCCGCTAATCCAGGCATGCGCTCCAAAAAGTTTTGTGGAACCGTATCCAGGCTTACAATCTGTACAACTGTTCCTTTTTCCGCCATCTCAGCGCTTTTGTAGGCTTGACCAAAAACGTCGGGGGCTAGGAATTTTTTCTCCATAGAATAGATGGCGTAATTCTAACATAGACATGCCCTACTCTATCTCCTGCAGCCTCTGAACAATGAAAAAGGGATAGACCCAGGCCGTAGCCCGTCTATCCCCTATCCTCCTTTCTGAAGATTGTCGACCTATCTTGCTTCTGTCAGAAGAGAAGCATCGGAATAAACCCCTTCTCCTCGTACAGGCGCATGACCCTCTGCTCCAGGTCTTTGGCGAGCCCCTTCACGTACAGCTTGTTCAGGGTCGACCTGACGCCCATCGGATCTACGCACCAGGCGTTATCCGAAGGGCGCTGATACGTGAAATGATTCTTGCCCGCCTCCACAAAGACTTCCACGTAGTACACGATCGCCTTCTCGTAGCGCTCTCGACTCTTGCGCGTAGACTTCTTCACCTTCCCGTTATACGAATCTACCAGCTCTTCGATGAGATTCATCACGTCGCTCCTTGAACACAGATTCGATGTGTTCAAGAGAGAATACCATCTGTATCAAAGATTGTCAACATTTATTGACAGCAAATGCAAAAAGACGCTACACTCTGGCCATGGATCTGAAAACTGCTTTGGTCGATCTAGGGCTCGCAAAAAATGAGGCCGCAATCTATTTGGAGCTCCTTAAGCAAGGGACAACACAGGTCGGCCCCCTGGTAAAAACCAGCAAATTACATCGTATGCTGGTATACACCGCTCTGGAACGACTAAAAGAGGCTGGTCTCGTCACGACAGCGAAAAAGAAGAACGTACATTTTTTTCAAGCGGTAAATCCAACGCGCTTGATCGAACAAACAAAACGCATTCAATCCTTAGCCGAATCGATCGTCCCCGATCTACAACGACTTCAATCACAGGTAAACGAAGCGGTTGCCGTCAAGACATTCTTTGGGCGTGAGGGGTTAATAACGAATCTCACAGAGCTGGTGGAATCTGCAGCAAGGCAGCCCCAGCGTGAGATTTGTATTATGGGAGGCGCCGGTGGAGAGGGAAACGACCCCATCACCTACACGGAAGACTGGTACACAGAGTATGTACACATGTGTAAGAAACAACAGATAAAAAAACGTTTGCTCGTAAATCCCGTGCACCGTGAAACATTCGCTGAACGCTATGAAGTTCATCAAAATAACAAGCTCCGTACGTTACCCGTTGGCTTTTCTCTGCCGATGTTTACCCGCATCACACGAGACATCGTTTCGATTGAAATCTACCAACCACAAATCACCGTGATCCAAATCCGTAATGAGATCGTCGCACAAAACTATCTTGATTCGTTTGAAACACTTTGGAAGCTGGGGAAGTGAATTCTACTAACTATTATCATGTACGATACCTTTTTCAACACGCGCTTTTCTATCGCGCCGCGCATCTTGGATTAACATCTTCGCAATCTTACCGAGAAGCTTGAGTGATTCTTTGGCGGACCACAAGGCAATAAGAGGCCTGGTCTGATTCTTCGGAACAGGGACTTTTTTATGTACAGACTTCATCTGGCTTGTGGTCGCTTCATATGATCCCAGCGCATTCTCTAAATACTCGGGTACACTTACACAACGTTTTCCCGTTAATAGCTCCTGACGCAAGACGCTCTTTATAAATTGCGTTTCCGTCAGATGCGCGGGAAGCTCGCTAAAGTCTGCTCTTTTCAAAGCTTCCTCCTCTGAAATATCGCCCTTCAAGGCAATTGGTCGTAGAAGGTCGATCCCAATCTCATCTCGGATCTGTCTCATCCAACGAAACGCTCTTCGAGTCGCATCACGCTCCATCATCTGAACAGCAACATAGAATGCGTCTTCGATTAAGAGGGAATACTTTGAGACAGCCGCCATTTTTCGTTCCCAGACTTGGAGCGTTTCAAGAAAGCGTTGTTTTTCTTCCGAGAGAAGATCTTCGAGCTCTTCCGCAAACGCTTCTCGTCGTTCTGTACGCAGCTCTTCAATCTCTGGAATCGTACGCTCCCCGTATACCCTCCCCTCATGTAAAGAAGCTTTACGAAAGTGACGCAACTTGATCAACTCCTCTTCTGTGAGGTCTCGCTTTTTTGTAAGCATCTCCACAACGGCTGACTGGCTGGAGAGCGCATCCTCTTTTAAACGCATGTATTCATGGCAGAAATAGGTAGCTTCGTCTAAAGACCAGTCTTCTTTCAGGTGCGGAATCATTTTAAACAACCTGGCAAAATCTGGGGCAAACACATACGGAAGGCCTCCGCTACGCAACGATCTTCCAATTTGATCGAGTTCAGCGAGTTCTTTGTACAAGACATCTTTTTCAAACTGCTCCGCGTGACCTAACTCATGTAATAAAATTCCAACGGTTAATGGAAGATCGGGAACGCCTCCAATAATCTCCTTTTTCTCTGTATCTGCCGCGTCCAACGCGCTGACCTCCCGATAGCTCGTCCGTAAACACAAAATGCTGTAGTTTGAAGCGTTCGTTTTCTTTTTAAGGTCCACACTTTTTCCTGTTTGTGTATTGCGTATAGAAAACTCTCCTAGGCGGAAACCCATCCCCTCCCGTGGAAGATCACGAGACTCCGCGAAGTCTTCTGTGAGTTGAATTTTTTCTACCCCCTCATATGTTGCAACCACTACTGCCGGGAGATTCTCATAGTAGAGTGAGAAATCATAGACGACGCGAAATTGCTCTTGCTTCTTTCCTCCAAGCTCAAAAGAACGCGATCCTACCAGTCTAGGCTGAAAGTACCTCCACAAGTCTTTTCGTTGATCTCCTGGAATAGGGACCTCTAAAATCTCCCCACTCCGCTGAATAGTTAGCCGTTGTGGAATGAGATGCGTTATTTCTTCTTGAGAAAGAACTTCTACGCCATTAATGGAGAGGATTTTGTCACCCAAACGAAGATCGACCGGAGGCTTTTCCGCTTCGGACGAGAGGCTCCCAGCCCAAAGGATCATCATCGCTGGACGAAATGGGAGCTCTTGCTCACTTGGAGCAGAGTGAACCTTCTCGCGAAGCGGCATGCGTTCTACAGACATAAAAGATCAAACCGATTTTCTCATGCTCGCATTTGCCTCACAACTGTTTCGGTACGAATTCAGAATTCTCGCTTTTTTGCTTTGAGAATACACGCGTCATCGATCCCACCTTTTGCGCTCGCATACAGTGCGAATACGAAGTTATCACGGTCTATCTGATGTTTTCCGCCCAAGGCCTCTCCCCAATCCGGGTCATTCACGGAAACGGTCTTTTCATCTATCCCACTCACAATATTGAAATGAATACTGAAACGCGGAGGCATTTCTGTTTCGTGTAAAAACCAGTGCGTGATCGGTACAAGAACCGGTCGACCCGCTTCAATCTCCTGTTGAATATCACGTAACGTAGGGACACGCGGAGAGATAAGACCGCCGCATTCAACAAACTCAACAAAATGCGTGAGCGCAATCGGATCAAATTCCCCTTTCATCGAGTTCTCCAACGATTTGAGATGCTGTTTCAACGAATCAGCGTCTTGGAACTTGGAATGAATCGAGAAAAGAGACGGATGCATCGTAACGATCTCCGCTTCAAATCCGTGCTTTAAAAGATACGTTCCCAATTGAGGGGTGACCGTTCCCCAAGAATACACTCCGAGCTCTTTCTTCATCTCTTCAAAAACATACTCTACACCGTAGTATTCAAGCAGCATCGCCAGCGCAGCCGGACCACAATCTGACGACATTACGGCTTGGCGAATAAGGGGTACATTGAGTTGGGACATATACTGATTATACCGAACAAAAGGAGGATCTTCTCCTTTTATTTACGTCCACCTGGTTTACGCTGTTGCAACGCATACAGCACACCACCGATCGCTGTCATGCCAAGCGCGAGCCCTACCATGAACCAAAAGGAATAGGTATCTAGCTCACCCTGAAACCAAAGTGAGGCGACAATCAAAGAAAAGATGGGTAATGGCAAGAAAAGAAGTGCTACGGGTAACGTCTTCCAGCGTTGCGGCATCTGATCCGGATGCACTGAATAGAACGCCCAGAGGATGACTCCTACCAAAATCGCCAGTGCAACGAGTTCGAGCATACGGATTTAAGGTAACAGAAGCTATTCACGAATGGAATGCTGTTTACCTTTCTAAAAAACACAAAATTCCCTTGGAGAAAATCAAAAAATCAGAGATGAGACTGTCCTTCATTGAGTGCTTCTCTTCTCAAGAAGCATCCTTCGAATTTCCTGAAGAGACTCAATAAACTTTCCAACTAACAACTCATTCGCTCCTTGGAGCTGTTGTTGAGTGAGCGAGGAAGTACTTCTATCTGCTGCCCACGTCAAATCGAGAATGATCAGATCCCATCGACCGTCGGGGTGGATAAGCAGCTCCAAGGGATCATCCATGGGAAGAGATAGGCGATGCTCGGTTGCCTGACGAGCACATTCCTCAGCCTTCTTTTTAATCAGTTCAAACGACTCAGGCGCAGAGAGCTCAAGAAAATGTTTATCTACGTCCGAATGACGCCGATGCGCCGCCTTCACTTTACCCTCATTCAACAAAATAAACTTCAAGTTTTTCCCATACAATTCACTTCCGTCTCTTTTAAGATCCGTTACAAGGAGATGGCCACGTTCACCATCCACGCGTAAGGTCGGAATAACCGGTAATCCAGCTTTGCGAAACTTTTCCCAGTTTGTTTTGAATGCCTCATTCGTAGGAGAGCGGCGCTCAATGAGCGAAATGGGGCGCCCTTCTACCATCCCCTCAACACGAGTTTTAGGCTCTGTGCCATTTCCACTGAGTGGCGTCCGGATGACGACTTCAATTTCTGTTGCCTTCTTTCCACCTGGTGCATGAGCCTGTATTTTTTCAGCCATAAAGAGATCTACTGCGTAAAGTATACAGCGCTTGAGCTATTCTCAGCTATTCAGTTTAATTTCTATAACAAAATCTCCGCCTTATGAGCGGAGATTTTGTATGGTGGACCCTAACGGGATCGAACCGTTGACCTCTTCCATGCCATGGAAGCGCTCTACCAGCTGAGCTAAGGGCCCGCAGGTCAGCGCGAGGCTGACCAATGACCACCCCGGCTCCAGGGCAAGCCCATGAAGAACGGTTAAGGTCGGGGAAACGGTATCAGATCACACAGAAGTATTCAAGAAAAACGGGTGTTTCAGCCTCCAAATACGGCTAATCGGTAGCGTTGCTCGCGTCGGGCTCGATCCAGCAGCTTCAGATCTCCATGCGCTTCTTTTAAGCGCTTCAACGTGGCGGCTGCGTGTTCTGGATAGAGATGCGCTTCGTGCGCCAAGGCCGTCCAGGCTTGCTCGGCCGCTTCCCATTCTGGAACGATTTGCGTTTTGCGAAGCGCCATCCAGTCAGCGAGGTCATCGAGTTCTGGCTGAGCTACCTGCACCGGCGTGTAGGCTTGTGGTACTGAAGGCTGAACGCGCGGCGAAACCTCCTCTTCAACCTGAGGTCGACGCTCACGTTTCACCGGATCTTCGACCTGAATTCCGCGAATCGTGAGCTCGGAGCGAATCATTTCAACGCGTAGCTGATGCGCGGGCTCAAGCTCATGTCGTTCACCCGCCGCCCGGCGGAACGCGACCCATTCGTGCCATTCATCCATGAGTTCACGATGATCTTTACTGCTCACTTCCAGCCGACGAATCGAGTTTTGAAGAATCTTGCGAATCGATTCGATCGCTTCTTGTTCGTGGATGAACTGTTCTTCCGTGAGTTCGTTCGCCCGCTCAACAAAACGATCGACGGTACGAACATAGGTACGAAGCAAGAGCTCGAGCTCATCTCGAAGCCCTTCCTGCTCTTCTAACAAGGTTTTTTGCCATGCTCGAATCTCGTCTGCTTGCGTATGCGTAGACGAAGCAGGGCGATCAAAGAGACGTTTCCAAGCGACGAGGAGAGAAGACATAGGTTAGCGGGTGGTACGACGTTTTACGGCCGGAGCCTTCACCGGCGTGGAAGTCGCCGTGGTCGAGGTCGTAGACGTTGCAATGATCGGAGCCACGGGGGTTAGCTGTGTAGCTCGCTTGCGTAAGACCTCTTTGAGCTGTGTTTGATAGACCGTTTCCTGAGGAGCGGCGGCGACCAAACGTTGCAACAAGAATGTCGCCTCATCCCAACGCTCGGCCTGAACCAGGGCCAAGGACAACTGCCACTGATAGTCTGACACGGTTGGGGCCGTTTGGACGAGATACTGGAGCACCGACACCGCTTTCTCAGGCGCCTGATTCCGACGATGCAGAAGCGCTAACGGCATGAGGAGCTCTGGTGAGGTTGGGTTTTGGCGAACGAGGGCTTCTAAGGTAGCGATCGCCTCGTTGGTTTTTCCGCCTTCAGCTTGCCAAGCCGCCTGCGCGTAGAGCGCGGGGAGATAATCGGACTTGCGACGGAGTGCTTCTGCGAGCGCTTCATCCGCTGCGCGCTTCGCCTGCGTTTCTCGCTCTAGCGCTTCTTCTTTCTCTCTCCCCTGTCCTTGTTCCACCCAACGGGCTTCTCGTGCCGCACGGGCCCGCTGAATGCCAAAGACGGCCAACGGGGAAGAAGGATCGGTCGGTCGCAGTTCGTCTAGCTTGGCAGCTAAGGCGAGCGCCGCGTCTTCTGCTTTAGGATCAGCCTCGGCGCGGAGACGAGCTACTTGAAGTGCGATTGAGACATGCTCTGGATCCCGTGGGTTGCGAGACATCGCAATACCGATCGCTTTATCCGCTCGATCAAGCCAAGCAAGGGCCTGGTCTGAGCGGGTGCGACTGAACAAAAGCGAGGCTTGCTCCACAGAGAGCTGCGCTTCTCGAGCAAAAGTAAAATCATCTGCACGATTCAAGCGTCGAGCGAGCGGCAAAGCGTAAGGTGCGGGCGAAACGAGAAGCTCCGCAGCCGCTGCACGCTGAAGTACAAAAACGGAGAGCCCTATGACACACAACGCACACGCGGTCACCGCTGCGCGCGTCGTCTTCGGATGTTCAGACCAAGGAATGAAAACTTTCGCGGGTCCAAAGACACGGGCTGCTAAGAAACCAGCGGACAACGCCAGTGCAAGCACGGGGAACACGCTCATCGGGTGAAGACTTGCGAACACCAACCCACTAACAAACAAAAGGGTGCACCACAGAAGCGGAAGGTCACGCGTGCGATGAACCGTTCGTAATGCGCGTGCAAGAAGCAGGAAACAAAAAGCGATGAAGAAAAAGGCTGGTAAAATCCCGTATTCCGTAAGGAACAGCGTTAGCGCGGAGGCAGCGCGGGGGAAGCGTAGATTCCAAAGCGGCGTTTGATTCAATTCAAGTGGACGCGCTTGATCGAACGCGGAGATCCAAGCCCCGGGCCCAGCCCCAAACAGAGGAGCTTGCTGCAGCGTCTCACCTACAACCTTCCAGCTGACGCGCTGGTTAGGAAGTAACTGACTGAGCGATTCGAGCCGCAATACCCGACGCACCTCGGAGAGTTGTGTCGGTAGAGCCGTTCCACGAGAAACCTGTACGAGACCAAACAGCGAACAAGCGATGGCGAGAAGAGAGACAAAACTCGCAAGTGTGAGTCGTCGCTGCTTTGTCCCTACGAGTGCGGCAACCGCTCCCAACAAAACAATCACCCAACTCCAACCAAGCTGAACGACAAGACCGAGTCCAAGCAAACCAACGAGCGCGAGTGTCAGGAGCGCATGACTGAGCTGATACCCAACCAGACGCTTCCAAGTTAACGGCGCTTCAATGATTGCGCGGGTTGTAAGTAAAGCCAAACCTCCCACTACCAGCACCGGGATGAACATGAGTAGATCCAGCAACGGCGCCACTGAAAAGACGGTTGCCTGAGTAGGCGCCGTTCCATTCTGTGCGTGTGCTAAAAGCGCTCCACCGATCGCCATACACGTACCAACCACCCAAGAACGGAGGAGGAATCGGCCCGCCTGAGGCGCACGCTGCACCGCGTCACGCACCGCGACGACAAGCCATAACCCTACTACGATAACAAGAAAAGAGGAGGCGATCTGCGTTCCGTTTCCAAGCAAAGAAATAGCTGGATGCGCGGAGAAGAGCCAGGATCCAGCGGCCGCGACTCCCAAAACGGCAACCCATAGCGAAAACATCGACCAGCGACGCGGCTCGGGAGGAATCTCTTCTAACGCCAAACTACCCAACACGGAGTAGGCTCCACGCAGGACAAACCAGGCACACATACACGCAACTCCCAGCAACGCTTTTGGGAGCTCCAGCGCATCAAACCAGTATGGGATCGCGAACCAGGGCAAGATAAAAACGAATGCAGCGAGCAGCCACTCCATCCAGCGTGCGATGTTCGTTCGCCAAATGGTTCGCCAAACAGGGGGCAAACGCCGAGGAAACGACTGCGAAAAAAGAGCGATCACATGACGCGTCATGTGCCCAGTATATCACGAGGATCAAACAACTGGCTCGGGAACGATAATTGGTTCAGGTGCGGGCGTCGGCTCGACGACGGGGACTTCTACAACGACCGGCGCTTCGATCACGACTGGCACGTCTTCAACCGGATCAGGTGTAGGCACCACCGGCTCTTCCGTCTCTGGTTCTGTTGTAGGTGGAACTTCTGGCACGATAACTGGTTCAACGACAGGCTCAGTCACTGGTTCAGTTGATGTAGGTGTAATCACCTCCTCCTCTTCTTCGGGTGGCGTCACGGGCGTTGTCGTTGCTGGATCCGTCGTCACGGTAGATGACGTGACATCTGGCAACGTCTCTGTCTCGGTCTGAACTTGGGGCGTTTGGATTTGTCCGGTTGGCCAAACAGGCTGACCCGTATAGATATCCCACTGCGCTGTCTCTTCATTAGACAAGAAGAGCTGACCATCCGCCGGGCGCATCTCTTCGGCGCGCCAGCTAAACGTTACGTCGTGTGGGAGGGCGTTCTCTAACGTAATCTCAAATCCGCGATCGGTGGAATTATCCGTCCACCACTGACCAATGATCTTTCCGTATGGTGTCACCTGAACAAGTGGGAACGTACCCAACGATGGGTGTGTCACTTTCACTTTGAAAGCTCCGGCCAAGATACGTGCAACGCCTTGGTAGGACTTCGGTGCGTTCAAAACAACTGTCGTTCCAGCATTCAGTTTCGCTTCAGCGTCTACCTTCGCTAACGATGAACCGCCCCACCAACCCGCGTTCACAAAGACTTCGATCTTTCCAACCGTCTTCGCGTCATACGCTTCTAAGGCATACCCCACAATTGGACCCGCTTGCAGCGCTTTCACCGCAACTCCTGGCATACTTGAAGGCGTGAGTGGATCACCCACCGCGATCGAGCCAGCTAAGCCCGAGACACGCGTTGGCACGCGACCTGCTAAGGCGATTGGGTAAGTATCAGGCGCAGGAGCACCCGCTACGAACGCAGGACGCGTCGATACGATTCCAACCGGCACATCGCCTGCTTTTGCCGAGCGCTGCACATGGAACTGACCACGCTGGTTCAGCATCACGACATCTCCTGGCTCAAGCGCATCCGGTGAATAATAGCGCTCTGCGAAATCGTAGGACGTGTTTGCTTGCCATCCATCAGCATTGGTTGCGATGTAGGTGGAAGAAGCGGGACCCGTATCATCTAAGAAAACATACTTGTCTGACTGCGCACCTGAACGCGTCGCTGGGAAAAAGCGTCCTCCCAAGAATAAATCGTTCGCCACCTGCATCGAACCTGTTTCATCGACCGACCACAAGGTCGACGTTCCCATCGCGAGACTGAAGGCGGACTGACCCTGACCAAGACTCTTCGTAAACAGGGTGAAGTCTTTCTTCAGAGACTGAATACCGTCCCAGACACTGCCACGCCAAGTCACGCCCCAGGAGTCCGCGTTCGGGGCTTCGGCAGTAGCCACACGCGCTGAGTTGAGCACGAGATCGCCCTGTGCGATCGCATTCTCTCCATCTGTCTGCAAAAAAGAACTCGCATCATACCCAACCTTCACAAAGACTTCGATCGTGCTCGTTGTGTTCGCCGCTTGAAGAGCGTAGCCCACAATCTGACCCGGAGCCGTCGCCTTCATCGCCACCCCTGGAATCGGTGAAGAGGTCAGCGCGTCTCCAATCGCAATCGCTCCATTTAATGCCGATACCTTCGTTGGCACACGACCAGCTAAAGCGATGGATGAACCACCGTTATCTCCCAATAAGAATCCTGGGCGTGTTGAAACGATCCCAATCACTTGAGAGTCATACGCAATTCCCGGGCTTCGCTTCACGAACAATGGATTCTCTGGATCAACCGCTACTAAATCTCCCGGCTCCACCTCACCACTCGCCGTATACTGTTCCGCCAAGTCGAAGGCACTTGCGTTAATCGTACCATCCGCAACGATACTCGCTCCCGCAATCGTGCTACAGGTGCCGACCGTATCGATATCATCTAAACAAATACCATTCTTCGTACCACCCGAATATCGGATCAAGGCTTGAAATTGGTCTGCTCCGCTTATACTAGAAGCAGTAAACCCTCGACCTACCAGCAATGTGCTTATATGCGCGCCCCAGGCGTTCGCGTCAATAGACCCATTATCCACATTCACCGCCGCACCAGCGTTGCTTATGGTTGAATAGAACGATTGCGCCTGAATTCTCCCATCGTTTCGAATAGTAACAGGAGCAGAACCTCCTGGTGTCAGGAAACGTGCAATATAATCATTTGTCAGATCTGCTCCAGCCGTCCTCACATCAAGAGCGCTTCGCTCCGATAGACTCGTACCTGTGTCTGTACGATAGATACCAAACAAAGCTGTCTGTGTCAGCCCCGTTCCAGAGGCAGACATTCCCTGCAACTGCGCTGCATTAAAAGCTTGCGGAACTGCTCCGATGCGTTTACGTGGAGTCATTTCACCATCAGATTCAACCGTCACTCCGATATATAGGCTGTCTGAGTTCCAATTCGTAATCCCCGACAATGGATTTTGCCACTGGCCCGCTGCCGACACATCTCCCAACATGACCGTGAAGAGACCATTACTCACCGTCACTGGAATTTTCGTTGGCAGACCCGTTGTCCCCGTCGCGACCCAAAGAGGCGTCCCCCCTGACGCATCGCTATAAATTGCAATCCCCATCTGATAGGTCCCGTCCGCAACAACGGTGCCACTCGCATCCATAAGCTTCCCTTGATAATTGATCTGCTGGTTGATCGCACCAGACGAAGGGGAGCCGACCGGGGGAGGACCCGCAAATACAGCGCGAGGCATCCCTCCGGAGAAAAGGATTCCGAGGAGAAGAAATGACCCAAGAATGAGCCATGAGCGTAAGGAGCGTACCATCCACTGGATTGTAGCCTTGTTTGCTCTGAATCATTATTTTGGCTGTGTTGAGCTAACAAACCTCTTTGTACACATGTGTATAAACTGTGCTATCCGCACATATCTACATGTGCATAATCTGAGTACAAGTTGTGTGTATTATTTTGCGACTGCACCAGCACGCTTCAGCTCGA
The DNA here is from genome assembly GCA_964582475.1 of uncultured Gammaproteobacteria bacterium. Classification (GTDB taxonomy): domain Bacteria; phylum Patescibacteriota; class Patescibacteriia; order 2-12-FULL-60-25; family 2-12-FULL-60-25; genus JAGOTP01. The sequence goes on from CAZOQS010000003.1 coordinate 92,079, forward strand.
ACCGATGATCAATATACGTGTCGGCCGCCTTCGTGAGGTCCAAGTCCGCCGAGAGGTAGCGTTCGTAGCCGGGTTTTTCGGCGGTCAGATAGTAATGGCCCTTCGCGGCGAAGAAGCCATACGTTCCATCCTTACTCGTGATCTGCGTCTCGAGCAGTTTATTGAATTTCTTATCAAAGACGCGGACCACTGTTTTTTCAAGTGGTTTCTTCCCTTCTGCATCGTACACAATTCCCCAACGCTTCGGCGCAGGTGGCACTGCCAAACGGCGGAATAGGGCGTAGCTCGCGACCTGAAGCAGGGCAAACCCCGCCATGAACACTGTCGGGCTAATCACGACCGCCGCAAAACCTACAAAGATCCCACCCATTCCAAGAAGTGATTGTGCCTTACGCCAGTAACGCTTACGAAGAATCGCCTTGGGCGTCTCCTCCTTTACCCGTGGATCGACAGGGATGTTCGGCGAGATCGTTACCGGTCCCGTCACCTTGATCTCTTCTCCGTGATACAAGTCCGTAAAATCAACGTCCATTCGCTCATCTTTTAGATAGGTCGTCGGAAATTGATAGCCTGGCTTTTGGATTTGAATCGTATAGGAGCCAGCGGGAACAAAGAACGAGAAGCGTCCTTGCGCATCCGTAATCCGCGTCTGAAGCGCAAAGGCTGTACCCGCTTTCATCAGGCGCACAATCGCCAACTCAATTGGCTGTTTAGACAAGGAGTTATACACCACCCCCCACGACTGACGCTTGCGACGACGAATCAACAAGAGCGGCTGGGTGAACAAGAAGCGAAGATAGTTCAACAAGTTGAAGCCCGTAACCGCAGCGGTTGTGGTTCCAACTGTCGCGACAACCACCGCTGGTGCAACGACGTTCTGAGTCACCTGTTGAACTTCTGGGCTACGTACCGTCTCTAATCCGATCTGAGCAACAAACGCGACCTCTGAACCAAGCGAGTTTAAATTCTCCAGGAGGGAGGCGTTTGGATCCACCAACTCGGACCACGAACGGATCGTACGACGAAGCTGAATATCCTGTACCAGAATCCCTGTCTCTACGGAAACGTCACGCTCATAGGTACGAAATCCCTCTCGTAGAACGCGTAATCGGTAGCGCCCATTCGGTAGTATTTCTGCATACCGACCACGCTCATCTGCTTGAATTCGCGCGATCGTGGCGCCCGATCCAGGCATGATCACCTCAATAACCGCTGCCGAAACAGGAACAGCGCGCGCCTGCTCGCTAATATCAACGACTCGGGCTAAGGACTGAATACGAAATGGGAAACGGCCTGACCACGCCTGGCCATCCGTTGCAATCGCCTGGATCTGCACGAACTGCGTCTCACCCGCCGCCGCGTCAAAGGTAAAATCTGAAACGTAGGCGCCCTGTGCTTCACGGTAAGCAAACTGATAAATAGAACCATTACTCGCCAAAATCTGTGCCTGACGAAGCGACGCTGTCACTCCCGCAATCGGCAACCGAATCTGCACCGCGCGTCCGGCAAGCGCTGAGCGCACTCCGGACCGATCAGGTGTCGCTGGCACCGTACTCGATAAGAAAAACTCTGGGGCCAGCTCAAACGCTGAGTCCGCTCCCTCCGGTAAGAGTGGAGAGGTAGGTACCGACGTCGTACTAGTAGATGCCCCTGGTTCAACGGCCGTGACCACTGTGGTCGTAGCTCCTCCGCTCCCGCCGTCTATGCCGCCATCTGTTGTTCCCGCACCTGGGGGGAGCGGACGTAAAATGGGTGGCAACACCACATCAACTTCAACGTCCGGTCCGCCTCCGATCGGCCGAGGTACCAGTACTGCCGCACCATCATCACTCGTCACATCAGACTCTCCATCTGTTTCCGGTTCTGGGATAGGCACAATTACGGCCGCAGGAATCACTACAGACGTAATTGATCCGCTCGAACGATTTCCAAAAAGATCTTGTGCGACTGCTCGATACATCACTGTTCCTGCGCCCGCCGGAGGAACGTCTGTACAGCGCTCTCCCTCTGTTGCACATACAAACGTCTCACCCCCGGCTAAATCAGCCGCGTAGCGCGTGATGATCACGTTCTTCAGATCTGCATCCGGGGGATTCGTCCAACGGAGATCAACGATTCCCGAAGCAGTTGTATACGTCCCGCGAAAGTTGAGAACATTTGATGGAGGGGTCGTGTCATTCGCTGTCAGAAATCCTGGACCATCGACCACAACAGGCTCACGTGCCGGTGCCGTTGCAACGACTTGAAAGGGATAGAATGTTGCCGGAGTCAGGCCGATAATGGTCACCGTGTGACTTCTTCCAAAGACCGTATCGGGAGCGGATCCGATGCTCGGAGCACTTCCATATCGAATCTCTCCATAGGTATCCACGCTCGTGCTCCAACGAATGACCGCCTTCTGATCATCAACATACAAAACTTCGATCCCAGAAATCGTCAGCTCCGAAGCTACGAGTACTGCTGTCGTTCGAAACGTAAAATTTGAACTTAGACTTGTGTTTCCGCTCGCATCCTTGGCACTTACACGAAGGTGATAGTTCGTATCCGGCGAAAGGGATTCCAATAAAAATTCATGACTTGTGCGACGATCTGCGCGACTTCGCGATCCAAGCGTGTAACTGCCGGCAGAACTTCCATATTCAAGATAGGCATCAGCCGCTTCATCCGTCGTCCATCGAATCATCGCGCTCGAAGTCGTGATCATTTCTGCTCGTAGAGCACTGATAACTGGTCCTGCCCCATCATACAAAGGCGGACCTACATCTGGAGCTGGGCTACCGCCCCCTATCGGGCCCGTCGCCCCTCCTCCTCCGCTCGTCGCAGGTACGGTCGCCGACACATTCAACCCACTGATACCCATAATTAAAACATAGCCGCTGCCTGAGTCGCCGAACGGACCACCGACGTACACCTGATGCATTCCAGTTGTTGGGGGAGTTATCACGGTATCAACGCCACCCGCCCACACACCGATCTTCAAAACGATCCGATCACCCGCTGGGACCGTACCCAAGACCGCATCGATGGGTGGTCTTATAGCTAACCCACCATCTAAAAACGGTTCCACCTCTGCTGACCAGATCCCCATACCGCTCATAGCTGCGATTGTCACTGAATTCTCCAATCCGGTTACCGGACCATAGGTCAACTCGAGATCGGAAAAATCAATCGACGTGAGGTCGAAACCTGAAGCGAACTGAATGTGAATATCGTCAGATGGTGCGTTCACCCCGCCCGGGGTGGTGAAAGCGACGGCTACATCCGTCGACGTCGCAATTGTTTGACGTGTTAGAGTCACTGAAACATTCTCGAGTGGAGCCGCCTGCACCGACCCAGTACTAAGCGCCCCTAGGACAAGTCCTAGTGCAAGTGAAAGAAAAGAGCGCAAACGGAACATAGTTTACGGACGCTGCGTTTGCAGCGCTTTTATCAAATAGCTTCGATACAGCCGGAACGCGACTATGAGTAACAGAAGAAGAAGCGCTCCAGACCCAATGACGCGCCAAGGGAGAACTACCATTCGAAGTGGCTCTGTCTGAGGCAATCCATCCACTCCCTCCAGAGTGATCTCATATCGACCCAGTCCGAACGCAGCCAGCTCATTCTTTAACTTCCCCCATCCGCTAGACGATGCCTCTTCACCGAATAAAACCTCAAACGTGCGCTCGCTCGCCGGTAAAATACGGGCGTTAAGTGGATTCATCGGCACTCGACTTACGACACCCCCGAACATATTCCGCACGACCAACTCTCCCCTTGGGGTAGTATGCGTACGTCCAACGTTCTTGAGCGTGAGCTGAACCGTTCCACTCAACGAGGACTGCGTTCCGGCTTCAAGCAAACGCCAATCTGAAATAGCAAGCTCCGCCTGCGTAGCATCACCCACTGTAAGTAAAATGAGCGCTCCAATTTTAGAACGCAAACCCACCGTTCCAGCTACCGCTTCTGCAAGCGGACGCGCAGAAAAAAAGACCGCTTCATACGCCCCTCCCATTGGCGCCTCCGAGGGAACTCGGATTTGAATGGTCACATTTTGCTTTTCTCCTGGCTGAAGTCCTCCCGTAACCCCTCCGACAAATGTCCAGCTCGGCAGCCCACTTGTATCTTCAGGCGAAAGAAATTGCTGCTGACCACCCGTTCCCAGCGGAATAAATTTTTGAATCGTCGATTCGATACGCACTGGCTCCGATTCATCATTCAATAAACTTACAACAACGGTCTTTGTTTCACCTGGGTTCGCTTGCACTTCTAGGATCGAAGGGGCTAAAGAGAGCGCTTGGACCGATGAAGCCAGTCCGAGACTTAACCCAAGTGCAAAGATCATGCCAACAAACAATCGAAAGGGCGAACGATTCATATTAAAAATTCGAGGTCAGGGTGAAATGAACCGTTTGCCCATACGTACCCGGTAACGTAGAAGACGTCGCCCCTAACTTAAAGAGAAGCAGAAATCGATCTTCGTCAGTGGTCGCAACGCTATTTTCTGAAATTGCTCGCTGTGTCGTTGTGACGGCTAAATCCGTCCCCGCAGAAACCGCTCGTGCCCCAATCGACTCTACCCCGTATTCCTCAGCACTACTTGAAACAGTCCCATCAGACACATCACTTATTGAAGCGCCGCCCGCGGTTCGTAACGATCCATCCGCCTGGGCATAGACCGTATGCCCGCTACTCGCGGAAGAAAACACTGCCCCACCCACGACAGCCGTATGTTCTGACCCAACCGTAATGGTACCAAAAGGGACTCCATCCGAGCTCAAATTATAGACAAAATCATTTCCCCCAGCCGCTATCGGCGACATCAAAGCCGCGTCACCCTCCCAACGATCGATCGTCAGAATATTTGCCACAATCCCAATCACTCGACCCACCGCAACAAGTGCACCATAGCCTTGATTTTCCACTACCGCGACATAGTCACCGATTGAAAATCCTACAGCGGAGTCTAGTTCCACATGTTCAGACTCCACGTTACTGAAGAGCGAATAGGCAGAAACCGGTGAAGCGGCCTGCCCTCCCACGCTGAACGATAGCGCTGTATCCGTCCCCATACCGGCTCGATATCCCGCATGAAGGGCGAAGTTTGTACTTGTAGACGATCCTGAAACGGGCTGGCCAACCGTGTCATACAGCTGGTAGTTCGTACTGACCCCCAGCTCATTCCCTCCTGAATTCACCGTATCCCATGGAATAGAGTAATTCACACTGGTCATGGCTTGCACGTGCCACATCCCAAGAACAAGGCAGCAAAGCGCTAAGCTAAGTGCAAAAAAGAACTTCATAGCATTAGTATACCGGTTTTTCACGCCCTCGTCGCATGACGATTTCTGGAGACGGAATTCATCCATATTGGTGTCAAAATGATGCACATCTTATCCACAATACGCTGTTTTACCTTGTTTTAGCCTTCGTTTAAGTGTCGTCAAATATATAATTCATATATGTTGATAATCTGTGCATAACTTGTTTATACTGTGCATTCTATTGTGTATTACTAATAAAAGCGTGTGAAATTCACATTTCCAAATGTGGATAAGATCACCACCTATCTACAACGAAGAACATATCACCTTTAGTACCTCATTTTCAGCAAAATTCTGCCCGCATCATCGTAAACTCTTCCCCGTCAGGTCGCGTTCAGTTGTTTCACGTGAAACAACTCCTGAAGAGGACTGTTTTTCTATTTCAGTCGCTCATCCAAATTCATTACAATCTTTCGGTCACCGACTGATCTATTCGCCACTCACTATACCAACCACCGTCGTGAGACAGACAGACAGACAGACAGACAGACACTCTGGTCTAAGACTGGGACCGTAACTGCAGAGGTGGGAACATCTTTCAACCCTTTGCGTTCTCCTCGCACATCAGAAGCGCGATTGTTCCACGTGAAACAATTCATCCATATCGATCTACGCCTTATCCACACAGCCTGTTGATAATGTAAAAATCTAATCGGGGCACCGTGGTCATTTAACATAGAACTCGCTCACGAACCTCTGACCTATATATAAAAGGTATTCTCGGTCTAAAACAGTCCTGACGTACACCAATCCATTTCAAACCAGCCCAACCCGCCCGATACTTGATCCGGGGTCATCAGGTCTCTTCGAACTCTGGGGTTGCAGTCCGTAATCAAAGTACTCATACCGTCCTTCTGTCGTCACCATTCGGTTAGCCGTATCTACAGGTGGATGCTCCTTGCTAGGCAATACTAAAAACACCCCGTATAGACGGGGTGTTTTTAGTATTCAGGCAGATACCAACCGTGAGCTGATACCACTTGATGGTGGACCGAAGGGGAGTCGAACCCCTGACCTCTGCAATGCGAATGCAGCGCTCTACCAACTGAGCTATCGGCCCATAATTGTTTCACGTGAAATTTTCTACGCATTCTACTAACGGTCAAAGCTGTTCTCGTGGTGTTCCCAAGAGGATTCGAACCTCTGTATAGGGCTTAGGACGCCCTCGTTCTTCCCATTGAACTATGGGAACATGTGTCGTAAAATCTATAGATGATCCCTTCTAACACGCTGCAAGAGTAGAAGAGCTGAGGAGGGCTGTCAAACAAACCTTCCCAAGGCTCTAAAATCTCCCTTCTTCGTGGTCATCTCTACCCCCACATCTCATGTGTCGTACAATGTTAAATATGGTCTTTTTACCGACCCCTCCTTCTACAGATCGCCTACGACTCCACGGCCCCTCTTCAAAAAGAACTGAGAGACGAGGAAGAGTGTACCATATATTGACTGACTCGCTGAATTTGGGTATCCTTCGCGACATCTTCCTATGCCAATTAAGCAAGCTGCCATCAAAGATCTTCGCAAGAACCACAAGCGTGCTGCCAAGAACCTTCGTATGAAGGTTCACATGAAGCACTTGACCCGCTCTCTCACCGACTTGGTGAAAGAAGGAAAAGCGACCGAAGCGAAAGAAACGCTTGGGAAACTTCAGCAAATCCTCACAAAAGCTGCAAAAACACACATTTTGCACACGAACAATGCGAAGCGCAAGATTGCGAGCGCGTTCAAACTGGTAAACAAGAAATAAAACTCTCAAATAAACCCCCGATCTATTCGGGGGTTTATTTGTTTTTTGCTCTTTCGACCAGATTAAAACAGCGCTGGAAGCTCGTCCTCACGCAAATAGCCCTGACGTTGCAGCATCAACGCCTCAAGGAGGCGTGCAAATTGCTCTTCTGAGTCTTGGGTGCGAACTCCTTTTAATTTTCGAGCAACGAAAGAGGGGATACCATTCTCATTTCCAGATTTCACTCGTTGATAGGCACGTAATTGCGATAAAAATGGATAGAGCAAGGTATCTGGGCCCATACGTTCAACCGCCGCCCGCCATTCTGGATCCTGTTTTACGTAGGCGTCTGCCCAATCAAATAAACTTCGCTCTGTTTGCAGGCTGCTGGAGGAAGAAGTTTCATCCAAACTCATGCCTGAAGCCGCCTGGAGGACATACAACGCCGCCTGCCACGAATCACCCTCCGAGAGCTCAACGATGCGCTTCGCTTGAGCGTCCGTGAGCGTACAGCCTACAAGCAGCGCGCGGTCGCGGATCCACTTATCAAACGCGTGCGTATCGAGACGACCAAAATCGTACCGAATCCACTTAGGAAGCGTTGAAATACTCCTGAGTGTCACTTCCGCTGGAACATCGCTCTCAACCGTCACAACAATCACGTTTTCTGGATCGACAGACAACGCTTTTTCAAGCGCAGCCACCCGTCCCTTCGGGCAATTCTTCAGTAGGTCGCGCACGCGCAAGAAGCGACGCGGTGTAAACAAGCTCACGGTGTTTACGCGCTCAACCACTTCATCGATCAGCTCAGCCCCGTCTTGATGAAGCTGCTCAATGCTTGATCCTTCTTGATCGTATTTTTGCCGAAACGCAGCTTCAAGCTCACGGGCTTTTTCAAGCGCGCGATAAATATCCGGACCAATACACGCGATCAACATACTTAGAGAATGGGCTTCATTTCATCCCAACGAACGCCCGCCTTTGCTTCCACGCGGATCGGCACGCCAATCTCTCGAATCTGTTCCATGGTCTGTTTCACAACCGTTGCGACACGCTCTACATCTTCTGGTGGAACTTCTAGCACCAATTCATCATGCACCTGCAGAAGCAGGCGACTCTTCGGGGAAAGGGTTGGCAGCATCGCATCGACCTCGATCATCGCGAGCTTCATCAAGTCCGCGTCCGTCCCTTGGACTGGCATATTAATCGCCATGCGCTCGGCCTGCGCACGCAACTGAGGCAGAGGAGATTGAATATCTGGGAACTGACGACGACGTCCAAAAAGCGTCTCAGCATAGCCATTCTTCCGCACAAAATCTTTCGTCGCTTCCATGAAGACTTTTACTCCTTGATAGACCGTGAAATACGTTTCAATAAATTTCTTGGCATCGGCATAACTGATTCCCGCAACTTGTGAAAGACCGTGTGGACCCTGACCAAAAATAATCCCGAAGTTAATCGCTTTTGCGATCCGACGCTGTTCTTTCGTGACTTCGGCATGCGGAATTTCCCAAATGGCGGAGGCTGTCTCTGTATGAATATCATGACCAGATTCGAAAGCTTCTTTCATGCGCTTATCGTTCGCGAGCGCGGCAACAACACGCAATTCAATCTGCGAATAATCGCAAGAGACAAGCGTGTATCCAGGAGCTGCAACAAACGCGTGACGGATCCGACGTCCGACGTCCGTTCGAATGGGAATATTTTGAATGTTTGGATCGATCGAAGACAAACGACCGGTCGCTGCCACCGCTTGTTGAAAGGTGGTGTGAATACGCCCTTCTTCATCTGTCATCGTTGGCAGAGTTTCAACGTACGTTGATAATAGTTTACTCACCTCACGATACGACTCCACCTGCTCGATTAATGGATGTAGACCGCGCAACTTATCGAGCTCAGACGCAGCCGTTGAGAAGCCTGTCTTTCCTTTTTTTATTCCCTTCGTTGGAAGCTTCAGGTGAATAAACAAAACATCTGCCAACTGGCTCGGCGACGCTGGATTGAAGGTCGTGCCTGCACTTTCTTGCATCTCTTTTTCGAGGCGTCGTTTGTCGTTTCCGAGCTCAATTGAAAGTTCGCCGAGGTACGGCCGATCGATCAAAATCCCATGACATTCCATGCGGAACAGTACGGGGATCAGTGGCAACTCAAACTCATGTAACACTGTTTCCAAGCCCGCTTCTTTAAGCTCGGTTTTTTGACGCTCGTTCAACGCGCGAATCAGGCTCGCAATCGCACACGGAGTAGGTCGCTCCGCTAACACATTCAACTCATAGCGCGCGGCTAAGTCATTCAACGTAAACATGCGATCACCCGCGCTTAACAAATATCCAGCGAGCAACACATCCGCTTCCCAACGACGCGGAGGCGTGAGGCCAAGCTTCTTCAAGCCATGCATCGCTGCTTTTGCATCATGCGCAATTAATTGTTTATCGCTTGAAAATAATTCATCCAACGCCTCCTGAACAGCGGCGGATTTCAATTCTGTCTGACGTAATACGATACAGCGCTCACGATCCGCGATCGCAATTCCATACGCTTCATTTCCAAATAACGAATCGGGCGCTTCTTCAAGGATCATCACAATGAGTTCAGACGCCTCCATCAATTTGGAAAGCTTCTTCGCTGCATCAGCTTCATCTTTTGCGATCTCTTCCACTAAAATAGAAGAGGTAAAGGAGCCCTGTAAGCGCTTGTTCTTTCCAGTCGCTCCCTTCGATGCAGCGGTCTCTTTCACCGATACTGCTTCTAGTCCACTTTCTTTTTTACTCCCTTCACTTTTTCCAAATGATCGCTTCAATAATGTATTAAATCCCATCTCCTGGAGAAATGATCGCCAGGCCTCGGCGTCCAAAGGCCGCTCAGCCAAGAGATCGAGTGACCATGAAAATGCGACATCTACGCGGATCGTCACAAGATCACGCAATACCGGCAGTTCGCCTTCTGCTCCAAGTAATTTTTGCCGAATAGACGCTCCCATCTTTGAGGCAGGATCATGCGCCGCTTTCAAGATCCCCTCCAGCGATTCAAATGATTGCAATAATTCTGTCGCTCCTTTTTCCCCAATCCCTTTTACCCCTGGAATGTTATCCGATGGATCTCCGCGCAAAATCTTATATTCCAAAAATTGCTCCGGCGTGAGACCAAAGACTTCGTGCAACATCTTTTCATCGTAGAGTAGTGTTTCGCTCACACCTTTTTTGAAGGTCAACACAGAAACATGCGAGCCGATCAGCTGCAGTGCGTCGCGATCACCGGTCACGATCGTCACGTCCCAACCATCCTTTGCCGCCCCGACGGCGATCGTTCCAATCAAGTCATCCGCTTCATACCCGTCCAACGAAAAAGACTCGATCCCCAAGAGCATCAGCGCACGCTGAATGAGCGGGATCTGCGCATACAATTCATCCGGCTGCTTCGCTCGTTGCGCTTTATATTCTTTGAAAACCTCGTGTCGGAAGGTTGGGGCTTTCGTATCCCAACACGCAACGAACGCATCTGGTTTTTGTTCTTCCATCAGCTTGAGCATGACGTTCACAACCCCATAGACCGCATTCACAATTTGGCCAGAAGGAGAGGTCAGTGGAGGAAGCGCATGCCACGCCCGGTGAAGGAGCGCATTAGCGTCCAAGATGAAGAGACGACGAGGGGAAGACATGTGAGAGAGCGTAGCATGAACTAACACAAAAAGAACCCTCTTTCGAGGGTTCTTTTCTTGGAGGCGTGGGCGGGAATCGAACCCGCGAATAGGGGTTTTGCAGACCCCCGCCTTACCACTTGGCCACCACGCCTTGCTCGGCTTAGCGAACTACGTTCCGTGTAGCGAGTCCGACTCGCCACACTGCACTACGCTCGCTGCCTCCGCTTACTCGCTTCGCTCGTAGACCGACAACTTCACTACGCTGCGGAAACGGTGCAAACGCGCTGGGATAGTAGCAAAGGGCGGGGGGTTCGTGAAGCGGGGGAGACGAAGGGGAGAAGTGAATGAAAAAGCCCTCCGGTCGGAGGGCTTTTTCTGTTATTTTGCGAGCTTTGTTTGGAGAGCGGCGGTCTTCAGGGCGCGTTTTAAGGCGTTTTCTTGAGCGATGCGCTTCCACTGGGTATCTGTATTGTCACCCATTTCGATGACTTCGATTTTAACATTGCGTTTGAGGCCGAATTTACGGGCATCGGCTTTGTTGAGCATCCAGACGTCGGCGCGTAAGGTATAGCGAGGATTCATGCGGTCGTGCACTTCAAAAATACGATCTCCGAACAGCTCTGGAATACGTACTTTTGTATTGAAGGGCAAGAAGTTTGCCGCCAAAATCCCATCACGCACCTGCGAACCGTCGGCCGTGGTAAACGGCGTACTGTCCGTCTGACCTGGCTCAGAGTTGTAAGCGGTCATACTAATCGTATAGACCTTCAATGCGGGCTGTCGTTCCACAGGAATGACTTCCAATACTGCTGGCTCACCGATCTCTGAACGCATGTCAGATTCTTCTAAAAGCTCCGTTACTTCTGAGCTTGCCACAATCTCCGTAGCTGTCTCCGTACCCATTTCAGGAACAACCTGAGCTTGAACGGTCTGAACAGGGGTAATAACGAGGGAAAGAGCAAACACAGCTGATAAAACGACCTGATTAAGGGGGCGTTTACCACCATCGGACGAAGCAGTTGAGTTCATAGTCTGGATACAACAAAAGCCCTGTTCGGGCTCTTGGAGGACAACAACGTACCACATTTGCAGGTTTTTGTCAACGGAAGTACACTGTTTTTACGCTTAATCAAGCCAAATTACTACCTATGTACCTTTCTCGTATTAGCTCACTGTTGCGTCGACCGTCAAAAATGACGCCCCAACCGGCTCCCCGAGATCGGAAAGGTCGTATTTTTCGGTTTTTGAAGAAGGCGGCTCTCGTCTGTATCGGATTAGGGGCCGTTGGGATCTTCTGTTTCACGATTTTCTTGGCCTGGGTGAGTCGCGATCTTCCAAATCCGGACACCTTATCGACACGTGAAGTCCCTCAATCGACGAAAATCTTTGATCGTACGGGAAAACAGCTTTTGTACGAACTCCATGGCGATGAAAAACGTACGCTCGCAAAAATTGAAGATATTCCTCTCACCATGCAGCACGCAACGATCTCGATCGAAGATCGAAGCTTCTACAAGCATCATGGCGTGTATTGGAAAGGCTTGGTACGCGCACTTGGGATGAGCGTCCTTACGCAAACTCGCGTAAAGGGAACCTCAACCCTCACACAACAGCTCGTAAAAAATGCGATTCTGACCAACGAGCGCTCCTTGATGCGTAAAGCGAAGGAGTTTGTACTTGCGCTTCAAATCGAACGGACTTTTTCGAAGGATCAGATCTTGCAGCTGTACCTAAATGAAATTCCATACGGCTCAACGATCTACGGCATTGAATCCGCGTCCCAAAGCTACTTCGGCAAGACCGCAAAAGATCTTACCCTGGATGAAACCGCTCTTCTCGCTGCCATTCCTCAAGCCCCAGATCTCTATTCTCCGTATGGAACGGGAACACGTGGCGATAACCGTCCACGCTTAGTTGTACGTCAACATTATATTTTGGACGTCATGGCGGAAGAAGGCTACGTCACCAAAGAAGAAGCGGATGCCGCCAAGAAAATTCCAACACTCGATAAACTCAAACCAAAAACGTACAGCGCGATCAAAGCCCCACACTTCGTCATGGATGTGCGTGCACAGCTAGTTGAAGCCTATGGTTTAAAGCGAACTGAAGAAGGCGGGCTTCGTGTCATTACGACTTTGGATTGGGACAAACAACAAATTGCCGAACAAGAGGTCGTGAAGGGCGTGGAGGCACGTGGCAAAGCCTTTAAGTTTACGAATGCTGCGCTTATTTCGCTCGATCCAAAAACCGGACACGTGCTTGCCATGGTTGGATCAAAAGATTTCTACGATGACGCCATCGATGGACAGGTAAACGTCACACTTCGTCCACGCCAACCGGGCTCAAGTTTCAAACCGATTGTCTACGGACTCGCATTTTCTCGCGGCTATCTTCCTCAGACAATGGTATGGGACGTAGACACAGTTTTCCGCTCCGATAGCGGAAACTACTCCCCTCGCAACTATGACTTCAAACAGCACGGGCCACTCACCTTGCGATCTGCGCTTCAGAACTCTCTCAATACACCCGCAGTCAAAACACTTTATTTGGTGGGACTTGGGCGTACGCTCGATTTTGCGGAACGATTAGGCTACACCACCTTACGTGAAAGAAGTCGTTTTGGCTTATCACTCGCACTCGGGGGCGGGGAGGTTCGTCCAATTGAACACGCGGCGGCGTTCGCGGCATTTGGAAACGATGGAGTAAAAATGCCAACAACGTCTATCCTACGTGTTGAGGATCACGACGGCGTTGTACTGCAAGAATGGAAGCCAAGCGACGGAGAACGCGTGATCGACTCACAAGCAGCTCGCTTGTTGGCCGATGTCATGAGCGACAATCAAGCGCGTGCCATGGTCTTTAGTCCGGCCGCCCGCGGCTTCCTCACGCTGTCAGATCGCCCCGTTGCCGCAAAAACAGGAACGACCAACAACTTCAACGATGCTTGGACGGTTGGATTCACTCCGAACCTTGCAACGGTTGTCTGGGTTGGGAATAGTGATGGAAAAGAAATGAGCCGCGGAGCGGATGGTTCGGTCATCGCTGCTCCAATTTGGGGTGGATACATGAAGCAAGTCATGAAGACGATGCCGATCGAACGCTTTAAGGCTCCGGAGGCACCAACGACCGATAAACCTGCCATTCTTGGAACTGCGTTTACCCAAAGAGTACGAGTTGTGAAAACCAGCGGTAAACTCGCCACCGAACAAACCCCTCCAGAGCTGGTCGAAGAACGGACGTACTACACCCCTCACGAAATTCTGTACTACATCGACAAAGAAGATCCGCTCGGTGAAACGCCTACCAATCCTGCCCAAGATCCTCAGTTTGAAAACTGGGAACGAGCGGTTCAGCTCTGGACGAGTAAAGCCACCAGTACGCAGTTCGGCCCTATTCCAACCGAAGTAGACAACCAGCACTCACCAGACATGCAACCTGTTGTCACCATTCTTGTGCCCAACACGGAGGAACCGATCACTACGCGTATTTTGCCCGTTCAAGTTTCCGCAACAACTCAGCGCATCATTCAAATGTACGAGATCTTGCTGAATGGCCAGACGATCGGAACCGCTAACGCCGCTAGCTTTAGCGTGATCCTTCCGCAGGAGCTGGTTGCTGGGCGACACACACTCACGATCGTTGCGATCGACGATGTCGGAAACCGAGGAGAGGCGAACGTCGCGATCAACTATATGACGACAGCCACCGAACAGCTTCCTCCGCCAACGGACACCGGTATCACAACCATCGACGCTCTCTGGAACACCAGCGGCACCGCCCCCTTCTAAAAAGACAATAAAAGAGCCGATTTATCCCAGAACATTGACTTTTTCTGGGATTTTGGCATACTAGGCGGTCCCGTCTGCGTGAAAAACGCACAAACTACGGGATTCGCACCCTCTCTTCGCTTCGCATAACCGGGCTTTTAGAGCCCGTTCACAATCCAGATCACTTTCGGCGTAAGCCCGTCCGGTCTACGCCTCACCACTCTCAACCCAGCACGTCCGCATCCCTGAGCCATCCGCTCGGAAGGAGTTTCCCTATGGTGTTCCGTCGACTGATTTCGTTCGCCTTCCTCATCGCCCTCGGCGCCTGCGCGCCCGTCGACCCGGTCGGCGGCGGACAGATCCACACGCGGTGCGTCGTGGATGGGGGACGTGTTCAGTCCCCGAGCTGTGGGGAGCAGCAGTACATCCTGTGCCTGGTAGGCACGGATGCTGGCAACGGGCTGAGCCAGGCCCGCTGCTGCAACAATTCCGAGACCGAAGCGAGCTGCCTGCAGCGCGCCGGTCTCGCCGCCGACGCCAGCCGCTAACCGGCTGGCGATCGAGAAGTGATCTGAAGCGAAGCTCAAACGGGCCCGGAGGACGAGATACACTCGTTCCTTCCGGGCCCGGCTTCATTTCTCTCAAAAATGCGTCCGTTCGCTCTTCGTGCTATTGGCGGATAGGCATCACAATATATTGAAAGCCCTCTCGACCCTCTGGACGGACCACCACGGCATTCATCGAGTCGATGACACTCAATGTAACCTGATCGGTGTCCATCGCCGCTAGACCGTCGTTTACATACTTAAAATTAAGCGTCACCTTGTTGGTCTCCCCCTCAACAACAGCTTGGAGCGTCGCGCGGTGCGCACCTGTGCCTGTATCTGAAGAGGAAACTGTAAGAGCTCCGTCGGTCGTCATCTCAAATTTTACATCGTAGATGCCTTGGCGTGAGAACAACGAGGAAGCGCGGATCGCGCGCATCAACTCAGTGCGTTTTACACGGCAATGCGTGCGGAATTGCGTCGGAATAATGCGCTTGTAGTCTGGGAATGAACCCTCGATCAAACGAGAAACCAGCTCGACCGAACCAAACGAAATCGCGAGCTGATTCTCGGCCATCGCCCAATCGATCTTCTCTGGCATCGCGACGTCGTCCTTGTAGCTCGCCAAAATGCGCGCGATCTCTTGCACCGCGCGAGCCGGCACAATGCATTTCGCTTCCGCCTGGTTTCCACCGGTCACCAAACTCAATTTCCGCTCCGACAAGCGATAAGAGTCAGTCGAAGCCAGCATTAACGTGTCGCGTCCTCCGGCGGTATGGAAGTAACATGCGACACCCGCGAGCTCGGGCCGAGAATCAGACGTTGAGACCGCGAAGGCAACTTGCTGCAAGGCTTGGCGTAAAGGCTCGGCTTCCATCTGGTACGCGCCGCCCTTGGTTAACTTCGGGATAAGTGGGAATTCGGTAGCGGCAATCCCTTTAATGTTCGTTACTTTTCCATCTGCTTTAATTTCTAATCCGTCATTCGTGAGACTGAGTTCAACCTTGCCTTCACCTAAAAGAGAAACATACTCCTGAAAGAGCTTTGCCGGGACAGTGTATTCGCCAGGTTGATCAACGCGTCCTCGAACGATGACCGAAATCGCCATCTCGAGGTTGGTGGTCGAGATTCGTAGCTGACCCCCTTCGGCTTGGATCAGGACGTTCGCGAGAATCGGAAGGTTCGCGTTCTTGCCCGCGATGTGTCCGACGAGTGAGAGTCCTTGGAGGAGATTCTCTTGAGTGCAGGTACAAACCATATGTCGGTTATCTTAGGGTTAGAGAGTATATAAGACAATGATAGTAATAGTAAGGTCTGTGGACTGTGTGGGGAACTCAAACGAAGGCTTAACCATGCGGAAAAAGAATGAACACTTATCCGGAGTCTCTGGGCACAAGTCTGGGGAGTCACTGCGGAGAGTTGGGGACGGATGAGGGAGGGTGAACTTGTCCCTCTGATACCCCCAACGAATCCACTGGGTTGTGCGCATAGCTGTGAACATGCGCACAGGCTGGGGAGGGTGCTGGGGAAAAAGAGGGAGAGGTTGTGGGGAGGGTGGGGAGAAAGATATCCACTGGTACCACAGGTATGGGGATGAAACGGGGGATAAGTCAGGAGCGGAATTGAAATTGAAAAAGAGACCTCAGGGTCTCTTTTTCTGTTATGCGTTGCTTGTTGAGTAAAGCCTCTCCCGAATCACTCCAAGATCTCTTTTTAGTTGTTCGTCTGTCTTCACAAGTCCACCAATCTTGTCGCAGGCATGCATCGCGGTGGTGTGGTCGCGACCGCCGATATGGTGACCGATCGAAGGGTACGAGCACTTTGTTTCTTCACGGAGTAGGTACATTGCAATTTGGCGTGGGAGGGCGAAGCGTTGTTCGCGGCTCTTGCCGAGAATGTCGTCCAGGCGGATGTCGTAGTAGGCGGTGACGATCTCGATCAAGCTGCGTGGCGTTACGGTCCGCTTGGCGATGGTTGGACCGAAGCTTTGAAGGAGTGTCTGGACCGATTCGACGCTTGGTAGGAGGTTCTTGAACTGGTGGTAGGCGATGATTTTGTTGAGCGCACCCTCGAGTTCACGCACGTTCGACTGAATGGCGCCGGCGATCAAATGGAGCAAATCAGTGCTGAGCGCGTACTGTTTTTCGCGTGACTTCGCCTGAAGAATAGCGACGCGTGTTTCAAAGTCGGGTTTTGAAATGTCGGCCATCATGCCCCATTCAAAACGAGATTGAAGACGGCTCTCGAGGGTCTGAATGTCTTTTGGTGGGCGGTCCGACGCGATGATGATCTGCTTGTTGTTTTGATGCAGCGTGTTGAAGGTGTGAAAAAACTCTTCCTGAGTCTGCTCTTTGCCTGTCAAAAACTGAATGTCATCGATCAGCAAGACGTCAGCGGTACGATACTGGTCTTTGAACTCACCGGCACGTCCACTGCGAACTGCCTGAATGAATTCGTTGGTGAACCGTTCACAGGTAACGTAGACAATCTTGAGTTGTGGTTGGGTGCTAAGCAGATGGTGGCCGATTGCCTGGAGCAAGTGCGTCTTTCCCATCCCAGCACCGCCGTACAAGAATAGTGGGTTGTAGACCTGACCTGGTTTGGCAGCGACCGCCATCGAAGCCGCGTGCGCGAGTTCGTTGCTCTTTCCAACGATGAACTGTTGAAATAAATAGCGAGGATTCAAACCAATGTCGGTCTGGTGCGCATCGGTTGGATTGTTCGGGTCGATGTTTGTGATGCCCTGCTGTTCGGCCATGGCAGGAACATATTCCGCCATCGCTTCTTGGGTGATGTGCTCGATCGGCAAAACAGTCGTGTTTTTGACCTCTACACGATAGCTCACTTCGCGGACGCCGTGATTCGTCGCAGAACGAAGGGCTTTTACGATCGCTTCATGATATTTTTTTTCAAACCAAGCTTTTGTAAACGCATTTGGAACCGCAATAACGGCTTTCCCGTTCTCTAACGAGCTAATAAAGGTATCCTTGAACCACGTTGTGAAATTCGCCTTTGAAAGGGTGAGCTCGAGTTCCCCGAGGGCGGATTGCCAGGTCGTTTGGTGATCCATAAGAGACGAATAGAAAGTGAAAGAAGAGAACAGACAAAGAGTGAATGGACTGGATGATTTCAGCCGTGTTGATAACTGTCAAATCTGTGGATGAAGTGTGGATAATGTACCACATTTTTTGTTAAGCAAGAACAAAACACTTGCGCGATGAGGATTAAAAAACAAACACGCCTCTCTGGGCGTGTTTGTTCTCGCAAGTGCTGAACAGGTTGCTATTTTGCGATTTCTAGTGCCTCGATGATGCGCTCTGCTTGAAGATCAGAAAGAGTGAGTTGGCGTGCATCCTGCTTTTTTAGCTCAGGGAGCAAAGAACCCCTCCAATATTCGTAGACGCGTTCGCGAGCACTCTGAGAAGTGAGCTGTTTTTGAGGGACCCATGTCTGCCGCGTTGCGTCCCAGACATCGCTGAGATAGGGCATGGGAAGATTCACACGTGCAGGGTTCCAGTCGGTTCGGCCGAGCGCTTCGGCGATCGCCGGGACCGCGTCGCGGCTTAAGCCGTGGACGAGATAGTTGAGATCGAGCTCAGGTCCTTTCTGGGCGGCGTGGCGTGAGAGGTTGTAGTTCGCCACAAATCCTTCGTGATTGATGAGGAGCGTGATCGAGAGCAGCCCGAGTGTGAGCGTGCTCCCGGCTGTAATCAGTTGATGGATGTTCCAACGCTTCACGAGGCTCGTGACGAGTAGCACGAAGAGTAGAATGACTAACACCAAGAATTGCATTCCCCATGAACGGCTGAGCGTCAGTCCGTAGGCGTCGACGTATAACCAGAGTCGTTTGCCAGCAGATACCGTACTAATGGCAGACGTGACGGCGATCACGATACTTGTCCATCGAACCCAACGATCATCCATTCGTGTAAGCCTGTAGACGACGAGCAGGATCAAAAAGGCAAAGGCGGCGGCGAAACACAGTTGTTGGTAGCCTGAAACCGCGTAATCCGCGTAGGTTCGGCCTTGGGCGAGCAGATATTGGGATCCTTGGAACAAATAGAAGAGCTGGAAGCCAGCAAAGACCACAAAAAGAGCAGAAATCGCGAACAAGAAGCTGCGGGTAGCAATAATTTCTTGAAAGGGAGTCGCTGCTTCTTTTGTTTGCGCTTCTTCACGTGAGCGTCGAGCAATTCCCCAGAAGAAGCCAATCGCAAACAAGGCGACGAGCACATCGAAGAATAACCGAACGACATTCTCTGTCAGAAAGTCGAGTGTGATCCAGTTGCTCACGACTTCGCTGAAGTAGCGGTCGCCTTCTAAAAAGAGTGCGAGGAAAATCAGGAGCACCGGTCCAGCTACTAACAGGCCGATTCCAATCTGTAAGAGGAGCTTGCTATTGAGGCGGCGCGGACTGCCAGCCTCGGTAAAGAGCATTTGATACTGGCGGAAGGGGAGGGCGGCTTCTAAAAAAACATTCGTTTTCCAAAGATGGATCCCGTCGCGCCAGCGAACTGTGGGAGCGGTGAGCCAGTAGGCGAGGGCGGCCAAGCTCCCTGCGATGGTGAAGAAGGAGACGCCTTTGACCACGTCACTCGAATACAAAACGGTGCTAACGCAGGCGGATAAGAGTGGGATGAGAAACAGCAGCGCCCAGCGGTTGCGGAGCCCTCGAGCCTCTTGGGTGATCAGAATGATCCCCCCGGTTACGATCAGGGCGAATAAGGCGAGCGGCCACCCCACGGGGATGTGGGACAGAAAGAAGTGAAACCCGAGAGCGGTCGCAATGGCGGCTCCGAACGCCCATGGCCGGATAGACCGGGCGAGTTCGGGTAAGGAGCGGGGAGAAGGGGTGTCCATAGTATAAAAGGGAACGAAGATCCCCTCTAGCATATGACGGGCGCTCTGTCTTGCCAAAAAAGGGCGTTTCCCGTATAGTCCCACCCATTCCTATGGCAACAAAGCGAACATACCAGCCTAAGAAGGCTCGCCGCGCTCGTGTTCACGGTTTCCGTGAGCGTATGGCTACCCGTGGTGGTCGTGAAGTGCTCTCTCGCCGTCGCGCGAAAGGCCGCAAGGCGATCGCTCTTCGTCCGGGCAAATAGTCGTCACGTAGACAATGCTCCCGAAGACCCATCGGCTTCGCCGAATGCGGGACTTCGCCCTGTTGTCCCAGAAGGGGCGCGTCGTGTACGGCCCCTTCTTTACGTTGCGCTTTCGGGCGTCTGATGCCCCAACCCGTGTCGGATTCGTTGTTTCCACCAAGATCTATAAGCGAGCGCATGATCGGAACCGGACGAAGCGTCGGTTACGTGAAGCGATCCGCCTGATCCAGGTCTCCTGGCCAGAAAAACAGGATATTTTACTGATCGCACGACCAGAAGCTCGAGACGCACCATTTGAAGACATCAAAGCGGCTGTTTTACGCGCCTTCGAGAAAATGCCGGAAGCCGCCCTCAAGCCGATCCCAAAACGTCGCCCAAAAGCCAAGAAAAAGACCTCGGTCGTCTACAAAGAAACAAAAGCGTAGACTAGAGACGGATCCACCAACTCATTTGTGTTGAAATTCGTACGTCACCCGTTCATCTGGGTCTTGCGCGTGTATCGAGCTACACTGTCGCCCGATCATGGGTTCATGCGCATTTTTTTTCGGAACGGGGTCTGTCGCTTTCACCCGACCTGCTCAGAATATTCAGAAGAAGCAATTCGAAGATTCGGGGTGCTTAAGGGGGGTCGACTGACATTTTCACGGTTAGGGCGGTGCCATCCCTGGCATCCAGGAGGAGAGGATCCGGTGCCGCTGAAATGAAGCTGTCATCCACAGAGAGCACAGCGCGTTGTAGGCTTTGTACAATTCATTTATTTGTCTTTGCTATGCCACGGCTGTTCCGTTCTAAGTGGTTTTGGGCAGCGATTGTAGGGAAGTATGTCGTCTCGGCACTTCTTTTGGCCTACATCCTCACCCCACACCAGACCTAATTCAAAAACCCTCCCCGTAAGCATGGGAGGGTTTTTGAATTGTGGGACAGAGTGCGTTTATGGCTGGACGTCTTGTTCGTTTAACTTCTCGTTGGCTTCGAGGGTCGAAACAGGTTTGCTCATGACGAAGATCTTCACGATCGCCCAGGCGATGAGCCAGTAGACGAGCATGGCGAGCAAGGTGCTCCACTCGATCGTGCTTGAAGAAGCGCGGAAACTTCGGAAGACGGCGAGGAACGGAGCAACAAAGAGTGAGGTGATGCCGTAAATGAATGAGGTGAAGCCAGCAGCGGGATTCGCGCCCATCGCGCGGAGAATGAAGCGAAAGGCGAGTAGGGCTTCAATTACGCCGAGCACGTACCACACGACCTGTGTGCCGCGATACAAGGGTCGGACGCGTGCGCCAGATACTCTCTCAACCGTCTCTACGGTTTGAACTGTCTGCACGGGAGTTTCTTCGCGGTAGATCATATAAGAAGACTTTAGGACTTAATCTTCGCTTTGTTCGGTTTTGTGTGATCGAACCAACTTCTAACGTACCCCTGCCTGTGAAGCGGGTCAACACAAGGCCGGTGGACAAAGTCCTTTTTTGAGTGCGTCTTCGGAGAGAGGAATGTCGAGAGTTTTATGTTTGCTCGTGTGGCCTTTGATGATCGAAATGCGAGAGGGAGCGATGTCTAGCTGATCTGCTAGAAAACGAATAAGTGCTTCATTCGCACGGCCATCGATCGGGGGAGCCATGAGACGAATTTTGTAGACGCCGTCTTCTTGTCCGACGATCTGATTGGTTGTTGCGCCAGGGACGAGCCGAACACGCACGAGCATATCGCTGCGATTACGCCGTCTTCTTGCCGCGCATCTTCTTTAACGTCGCTAGATCTTCTTCGCGTAGCTCGCCCGGTTCTGTTTCGAGGTAGAGGTTGATATGGGCGAGTTTCGGATGCTTGACGATTGCTTTAAATCCATCGAGACCAATGAAGCCTTTTCCCAGATGTTCGTGTCGATCTTTTCGGGCTCCAAGTTCGACCTTTGAATCGTTGCAGTGGCTCATTTTCAAACGCGACAATCCAATGATCTTATCAAATTCAGAAAATGTTTGATGAACAGCTTCTTCCGTGCGTAAATCATAGCCGCTCGCAAAGGCATGGGCTGTGTCGAAGCAGACATTGAGGTCAGGACGACCGACGCCATCCAAGAGTTCGGCGACTTCTTCGAATCGATCTCCGATGACGGCGCCAGCACCCGCAGAAATTTCGATTAAGAGCTCGGTTGTCCCTTTGTATTTTTCGTAGATTTCTTTGATACCATCGATCACGTACTGTCGGCCTTTTTCTTCACCGACGTCCTTCGCGCTCCCAGGATGAAACATGACGTACTTCGCCCCCAAGACGCTGCCACGTTCCAGCTCTTCGCGGATAATGCGAATCGAGTTGTTTCGAATGCGCTCTTCGGCGTTGGCAAAGTTAATGTAGTACGGGGCGTGAATGACCCATTCTTTCATGTCGTGCTCGGCGCAACTTGCTTTGAACGCCTCAACCATTTCAGGGGTGAGTTTGGGAGCGGGGCCGCCTTGAGGAGAGCGTGAAAAGAACTGGAAGACCTCGCAGCCAAAGGCGGCGGCGTTCAGCGGAGCGTTTTGCAAACCGCCAGAAGAAGAGACGTGGGCGCCAAAATACATATGAGATCACTCTACTGAAGGGCACGGAATTTGTCATGGCGCATAGGGTATACTGACGACCAGTTAAGGCGTATGACGATCCGGCGCATAAATGAGCTGAATATTCTGCTAATAGGGTTGAGCGCCCTATGTGCGTTTCGGTTTCCGCTGGAGACGTTCTTGGGAGCCTATGCCGTTTTGGGTCCACTCCATTACCTGACAGAAATTTCATGGCTGGAGCAGCGCCAGTATTTTTTGCCGAGTAAGCGCTGGGCTTGGACGTTGCTAGCCCTAACGCTCCTCGTGTTTCCGGTTGCCTATCTTATTCCCGATGCTCCGTGGATTGTTGTTGGGGCAGTGTTGCTCGCATTCTTTGGAAGTCTTCTCGTATCCCTTGAGCGCCGGGATTGGGTGGTGGCGGCCGTGATTGCGGGTATGGGAGCGCTGTTTGCGGCGTTCTTTATCTCGCCCTTTGCTGCAGTGATTCTCACTGCCTTTATCATCTTGTTGCCAACCATTATTCACGTGAGTGTGTTTACTGGCATGTTTATGCTGGGAGGAGCGCTCCGCGAAAAGGGTCGATCAGGATTTTTGGCTTTTGGCGTTTTTCTGTTGTGTAGTGTTGGACTATTTCTTTCCGGCGTCTTTTTTCCAGAGTGGAACGTGTCACGTGCACTCCTTCCGCTTTATCAACGGTTTGTCGGCATGCAGGCGATCCTCGTTCAGGGGATTGGTACGCAAGGAGCGGACACCGCAACACTTTTTTATTCGCCTCTTGGATTAGGAGCGATGCGGTTTGTTGGATTTGCCTACCTCTATCACTACCTGAATTGGTTTTCAAAAACATCTATCATTCAGTGGCATGCTGTTTCGAAGAAGCGGGCAGGGCTTATTTTTGTCTGTTGGATCGCGACAGTTGTTCTCTATAGCGTAAATTATCAAATAGGAATTCTCGCACTACTTTTTTTGAGTCTGCTTCATGTCTTTTTAGAATTTCCGTTGAATTGGAAAACAGCCCTCTTTTTATTGACGAACAGAGCATAGATGGGTTACATGGGGTGGCTCATACACACGGTACGAAGCAAGAAGGAGAAGGGTGATGCCTGAGCTGACAACGGAATTGTTCGATAGATTCAAAGGGAGCCGCTCTGCGCTGCCGGGCCAGCGAACGATCTTCACACCACGTGGGTGGGTGCTGATACAGGATCGAGATCGGTCATTCGTGGTCTGCGGAGCTCTGGATGAAGCCTTCATTCAGGAGAGGCAAGAAGATCTAAAGCGTCCAGAGAAGCGGCCACGTCGGTTGATCGTTCGGTTCCGTCACATCGTGCGTCGAATGCACGTCGCTGCAAACGGACCGGGATGGCTTACGCATTCTCAGAACGAGTTTGAGTACGACCCATATCTCTTCCGGGCGATCCACCAGCCTTCGGGCGTGCTCCGACTCACTTCCGCTATAAGCGGCGAGCTGTTGCTGTTTGTTCCTTGGTGAGTGTCCAGCCCGTCTCCTCGGTCACATCTAAGTGACGCTCTCCGGAGGCGGGCGTTACTTGTCTAAACTCTTTCTCAGGAAAAACAAAAACACCCCGACGGGGTGTTTTTGTGTGCGGAACTAGTTCTTCTCTTTCTTCGCTTTTGGTTCCTTCACCTCCTTCGCGTCGGCTTTCGCTGGCTTGTCTTTCTTGTCGGCCTTTCCTTCCTTCACGCACTTCTCTTTCATCCACTCGAGCGCCTTGCGGTTGCGCATTTGGACCATGACGTAGTCGCGGTATTCAGGTGATGTGACACGTTCGCGTGTTTCGTTGTCACCTTTGCGGAGGGAGGCGAGAATCGCGTCAATCTCCTGGTCAACATCTTCTTCTTTGATCTCGACACCCGCTTCTTTAGCAAATGCCTTGATCAAAACGGCAGACTTGATGCGGCGTACGGCCTGAGGAGCGAATTCGATTTTTAGATCATCAGACGTCTTCTTGATCGACGAGAGATAGTCTTCCCACTTCATCCCTTGCTGATCGATACCCTGCTGCAATTCACCGATCATGCGGCGGACTTCTTCGTTGATCAAGATTTCTGGAATGTCGGTGAAGACGGCTTTGTCGGTGAGCTGTTCGAGCATCGAGATCTCGGCAGCTTCTTCGGCCTTCTGATTCACCTCGAGTTCCATGTTTTCGCGAATCTTCTGGCGGAGGTCGGCAACGTCTGCGGCACCGATCGATTTCGAGAACTCATCGTTCACTTCTGGAAGTTGGAGTTCAAACACCTGTTTTGCTTTTACGTTGAAGTCGATGTCCTGACCCGCGATGTGTTTCTGGTAGTGCTCCTTTGGGAAAGGAAGTTTGAAATTGCGTTCGTCACCCGCCTTGATTCCGACGAGCTCTTTGGCAAAGCCTGGGATGTAGTGCTCTTCGGAGAGGTATACGCGATAGTCTGCGCCCGCGCCGCCATCGATGATGACGTTGTCCTTCTTCATTTCGAGATCGAGTACGACCAAGTCATCGGCGGTTGCTTCACGTTCGACGATCGATTCCGTGCGGCGCATTTTGCGAATCTGGTCGATCGAGAGGTCGATTTGGGATTCTTCAACCTGCTTCGTGACTCGTTCAACCGAGCACTCGTTTAAATCAGGGAGCTTGCTTACGGTTGGTTCAACCGGAGCGATTACCGTGAATTTGATGGGCTGATCGGGAACGATCTGATCGACCGTCACGTTTGGCGAGCCGACAGGGGAAATTTGCTTGTCGACCACGGCACGAACATACGAAGCGCGAATGATGCGTTCGAGAGCCGCTTCAATCACCGCCATTGGTCCGTAGAGACGCATCCCATCAGCGAAGGGAAGCTTGCCTGGGCGGAAGCCTGGGACAGGACGTGCTGCCGACAATTCTTTCACCGTTTCTTCCAAATAAGGACGGGCTTCCTCAACACTCACGGTGAATTCCAGTTTCACTTCAGACTTCGGGAGGTGGGTGACAACAATTTCGGGCATAAAATAAGGGAAAAATTGGTCTCGAGCGTACGAAAAAAAATGACTTCCGTCAATTGATCCGATTCTCTGAATGCAATACCGCCCGCAAGACCAGGAGGCCTCAGGAGGGAGGCGGTCATTGCGGGCGGCGGAGCGAGGCTACTACGTCATGGCGGTGCAGGCGCGCGGCGCGTCACCGGAGCTGACGCGCTCGTGGGCGAGACCAGGGACGATCTGCTGAGTGCACTGGCCCACGGGTGAGAAGCACCGGAACGCGTCATCGATGGCGCGGATCGCTGCCGCTGCCGTCGTGGCGTCGATGAGCAGCCAACACGTGCTGGAAGAGGGGGAGATCGCGCGGATGACAGCGAAGCCCTGGTGGAGTCGGAAGCCCCCGCCATCGGTTTCGGTTACGCCGGGCGTCGCGGCCCGGAGATGTCGGATCAGCGGGTGGCGCTCCTGACCTCGGCTCAGCACGCGGTAGCGCTGGTCATTGGGAGTGACGAAGAAGCCCTCTCCGCCGATCAATCGGAAGCTCCCAAGGAAGCACTGGGGAGGGCCCAGTGGGATGGATTGGAACAGGTAGGGCTTGATCCCATCCTGACGAGCGAAGACACCGGGAAGTTCCCCCGGCGGGCGTTCAGTCGAACTCATCGATCTAGACCTCTCTATTGTGAGCGTGGTTGGTGGTCCTACAAATCATCGCGAGTGCGCGAGAAAATGCAGTGCTACGTATGAGACTCCTTTTTAGAAAAAACGTAAATGCACAAGTGTTGATAAATACAGTTCCGCCCACAGGACCTTGAGGAGGGCGGAACCTGTGGGCGTTGGAGTGGCGAAGGGCGATCAGGCCGCTGAGGCCTCGTTTAGAGCGGCCGACGGGGGACTGCTCTTCGGGTGTGGAGAAGGTGTTGCAGAGAACATGTACGCGTAGTCATGCTCGATCCGCACGAGAGAGGTGAGGAGCGCTCGGCTGATGCCGTCGCGCGTGAGGGGGAGTGTGACGACCCTCGGGCACAGCACCTCTGCGCTCAGGGTGTGGACACTCAAGTCGATGCTAGGCACGCCCCGATCATCGTAGCCAGGCACGGGAGCCGTCTGTCGCATGAGTTCGACGATCGACGGTCGATCGCACTCGCGTGACATGAGCTCTGCGAGCTGCTGGAGGATGACGAGACGACAAACCCCATCGTGGTCCAGATAAGCGCGGACAGGCATTGCCCAGCGCCGATACCCGTCCAGGATGAAGTAAGGCTGGGCTCCGAACATACAGAGTTCGGCTTCACTCAGAATCGTTTCTGGAAGTCCGGAGTTCTCCTGTTCTTCGTCGCAGGTCGCCAGCAGGTCGAAAAGGCGTTGCAAACGTCGTTCCATCTTACCCTCCCACGGATACGATCTGCCTGTTCTTTTTTACTGTCAATAGTCGCTTGTGCGGAACTCAGCTCTTTGCCTTTTCCACCAATTCGCCTTAGGATGCGCGCGTATGTCTCTTCAACTTGGAATCGTCGGTCTCCCAAACGTCGGTAAGTCGACGATGTTTAGCGCAGTCACCAAAAAACAGGTAGATTGCGCCAACTATCCCTTCTGTACGATTGACCCGAACGTGGGCGTGGTTGAAGTTCCAGATGAACGTCTCAAGCGGTTAGCGGAGTTCGACAAGAGCGCCAAGGTGGTGCCGACCGTGATTGAGTTCGTCGATATCGCGGGTTTGGTGAAGGGTGCCTCGGAAGGACAGGGTCTTGGGAACAAATTTTTGGCCCACATCCGTGAGACCGATGCGATTGCCCAAGTTGTCCGTGCCTTTGATGATTCAAATATCTTGCATGTCGACGGGTCGGTGAATCCACAGCGCGATGCCGAAACGATCAACACCGAGCTCGCGATTGCGGACTTGGAGAGTGTCAGTAAACGCTTACAGAATGCCGAGAAGCAAATGAAGTCCGGGGCGAATAAAGTCTTAGAAGCTGAAGTCGCGGTTCTCAAAAAAGCGCTTGAAGCGTTGAACACAGACAAGATGCTACGTGACTGTGAGTGGACGGATGAAGAGCGGCTCATTTTGAAACCGTTCTCTTTCCTGACGATGAAGCCAATGTTGTATGTCGTGAATGTCAGCGAGTCACAGTTGCAGGACGGATCGTGGAAAGAGCGCGTGCAGGGAATTAAGGGAGCATTTGTACCCGTCTGTGTGAAGTTGGAAGCGGAACTGGTTTCAATGACACCAGAAGAGGCGAAGGAGTATTTAGAAGCCTTAGGACAAACGTCTTCTGGGTTGGACCGTTTGATTTTATCTTCGTACGAACTGCTTGGCCTCATTACCTTTTTGACGAGCGGAGCCGACGAAGCGCGCGCCTGGACGATTACGCGTGGTCTGAAGGCGCCCCAGGCCGCAGGGAAAATTCACGGAGATTTTGAAAAGAACTTTATCCGCGTCGAAGTGACGAATTGGAAAGATTATCTCGACAATGGAGGAGAAGCGGGGTGTCGCGCGAAAGGGCTGACGCGCGTTGAAGGAAAAGATTACGTGATGCAGGACGGCGATGTGTGTTACTTCCGAATTGGCGGAGCTTAGTGGAAGGCGGGAGTGAAACGGGCCACCTCAGAAGTGGCTCGTTTCTTATTTTCAGCTGGTCAATGAGGGAGCGCTTCGCTATTCTCTCTGGCATATGTCTTCATCTGTCCGTAAAGCCGTCATTCCTGTCGCGGGGTTTGGTACGCGTTTCCTGCCGTTTACCAAAGCGATGCCGAAAGAAATGCTCCCGATCATCGACACGCCGGTGATTCAGTATGTAGTGGAAGAGGCGGTTGCTTCCGGCATCACCGACATTATTCTGGTGACGAGCTATGCCAAGCGACCGGTCGAAGATCATTTTGATACGAACTCAGAGCTTGAGGCCTGGCTTGAGAAACAGGGGAAAGAGGAACAGCTCGAACAGGTGCGCAAGATTAGCAGCATGGCGAACTTTATTTATGTGCGACAGAAGGGGCCGTATGGAAATGCAACACCGGTCGCGAACGTCGCCCATTTGATCGGAGATGAGCCGTTTGCCGTGATGTGGGGTGATGAAATGTTTCGCGGGCAACGTCCACGCCTGCGTCAGATGTTGGATGTGTTCGAAGAGTTTGGAGATCCTGTGATCGGGCTTATTCCGACGGATGACGAGGGAACGAAGAAGTTTGGAATCATCGATCCCGCTGAAACGATTCGCCCAGGAGTTCACCGCTTGAAACAGGTGATGGAGAAGCCGGGGCCAGAAAAAGCCCCATCGCGCTTGGCAGCTATTGGATCGTATATTTTGACGCCTGATATTTTTCAGATTCTTAAAACACTCAAGTCAGGTCACGCGGGAGAATATTTCTTGCCGGATGCGATTCATGAACTTATTCAGCAACGTTCGGTCTACGGCTATGAGCTGGAAGGAACGTGGTTTGATACCGGCTCAAAGATTGGATGGCTCAAAGCGAACTTGGCAATGGCGCTGGAACGGAAGGACTTGGCCTCAGAAGTCCGAGCCATGCTACAATCGCTCTGACAACACTATGCCTCGTTCTCCGTTCTTTCTTCGTTTCACTGCCCTCACAGCCATCATCGCGCTCTTTGGCGCGGGTTGTGGCAAGGCGCCTGATCCAGGTGCAGCCCAGGCTTCCGAGCCAGTCGTGCTTGAGATGTGGGGCGTCGTGGATGATAGCGATGTGTACCAATTGGTTCTCAACCAATATCGAAAGGCGCATCCGAACATTCAGATCAACTACCGACGACTTCGGTTAGAGGAGTACGAGCAGAAAATGCTCGAAGGATTTGCTGACGATCGCGGTCCGGATATCTTTTTGATCCATAACGATTGGACAGGAAAGTATCTTTCAAAGATTCAGCCGATGCCAAAGACGGTGAAGATCGGTTCGCTCGCGATCTCAGGTTCGTTTGGGAGCACTCGTACCTGGTCGCTGGTCGAAGAGCCAACAGTCACCCTTCGTGATTATCGGACGCAATACGCGGATGTGGTGGCTCACGACACGATTCGGAAAGTTGGACTCGCGCCTCCGGTACAAGGGGCGCCTTCGGATGTGCAGGATCGGATTGTGGGGATGCCGATCTCGGTCGACACGCTCGCGATGTATTACAACAAAGACATCTTGAATAAAGCCGGCATCTTAGAGCCAGCAACAAGCTGGGTGGATTTCCAGTCGCAGGTTGAGAAGATTGTGAAGTTAGATCAAGATCAGCAGAGCTTTGCGCAGATGGCGGTAGCGCTTGGGACGGCGAACAACATTTCGCGTGCCGCTGATATTTTGACGATTCTCATGGTGCAAAACGGTACTCGAATGGTAAATGATGCTGGTCTGCCGGCCTTCCATCAGACCCCGCCTGATCTCGCAAATGTTCGCCAAGAACCACCGTCGTATTCGGCGATCTCGTTCTATACGGACTTCGCCAATCCGAATAAGGCAACCTATACCTGGAACGCCGCACAGCCAGAATCGCTGGATGCGTTTGCGCAGGGGAAGACAGCGTTTTACTTTGGCTATGCGTACGACCTCCCAACGATTCGCGCTCGTGCGCCGAAGATCAACTTAGGGATCGCAAAGCTTCCGCAGGTGTCGGAGACCGCTGAGAAGAACATGGCGAATTATTGGTTCTGGACGGTCGCCAAGAAATCAAAGAATACGGATTCAGCCTGGCACTTCTTGAATTACCTCACCAAGCCCGAAAATTCGAAGATCGTTTTGGACCTCATGAAGCGGCCCGCTGCACGTAAGGCGCAGCTCGCCCCTCAGCTCGACGATGAACAGATAGGAGTCTTTGCGTCGCAGGTTCTGACGTCTATTTCTTGGTATCGCGGGAATGATCCGAGCGCTGTACAGGAGGCCTTTGGACAGCTGATTGCGGATGCCTTGAATCCACGCGTGGAACTGCCGATTGCTATGCGAAACGCGATCGCACGCATTACGCAAACAATTCAATAGGAGGGGCGGCTATCAATCACACGCCGAATCAGATATCATACGAGAGAATTCTCTATGCTTGCTCTTTTTGATTGGGTAAAAAACCATTTGGCGAAGGTGGTTGCTACGGTATTCGTCGTAGCAGTAGCGATTTTTGGACAGCAGATACAGCCTGCGCAAGCGGTCGGGAGTTGTAGCTTTGCCTGCCAAACTCGAATTGCACCCATCGCTTGTGTGAGTTCAACCGATTGTGAAGATAACTGTCGGAGGAGCTGTACTGCGTTAGGGCTGACAGTAACGCCTGGTATGAGCGGTACCTGTGACCGCACCATTCATTTGTCGGGATCCCCTGGGGCATGTACGCCAACCTGTACTTGTACGCCTCAAGTGATTCTTGAGTGTGAACGTGATCCAACATTGGGCACGGGAGGGACCAACTTAGGTATAGATGGAGAATGCGCCACGCAATGCAATAATACCTGTAGCACAGCGCGATTTAGAGACCGTTTAGGAAGAGCCTTTGTTACAGAGGTTTCGTGCGCTGCTCGACCCGCCATCAACTGTGTTGATCCCGAGGCTCGGACGGGGCAATTAGCGGTATGTCAATTATGTATCCGTAACTGTATTAATGGTGCCGCGCTTTCGGGAACGGTAGGTGTTCCGAGTGATTGTTACAGCACCTGTCGCCAGACCAATGGACAAAATGCTGCTTGTAATGGAGTGCCGATGGAAGCAGCAACGGCTGATTTTAATTCCTCTGGTGCGGTAGGTGGTTCAAGTGGGCGTCGAAGCCGTATTCAGTCAGGAACGACTGCCTCGACAAGCGAAGCGGCTAGCCTGCCGCCTGGAGCATGTGTCCAACGTGCGATTGCCACTGATGCGGCGATCGCAGGTCGTATCGAGCAGATCGAGATTGCATTTGGAGTCACTTCGTCTACCTTCACCTGTCGCCGGGTTTGCGCCGAGCAGGAAAGGGGGAAGTGTGTGGTTGGTGGGTGTCCAGGTGATACGTCAGTGCAGTGTTGTTCTCCCGATTCTGGCGCTCCTCCCGCAACGCAATGCGGAGGTCGTGGAGCAACAACATCAGGCGCAGCGGCTGATGGGGGCACGGGTGGGACCACTGAAGGAGGGACAACAGATGGATCAACGGAAGGTGGTGCTTCAAATAGCGGGACGCCAGGCTCTTCGGGCACAACGGATTCCACTGGAGGGACTCGTAGCAGCACAGTGGGGAGCTCAAACGTCGCCGCCGATTCCGGCGGCCTGACGCGACTTATCTTGCCCTCGTGTATTGAAGACGGAGGTTGTCAGTTTTCAGATATTATCCAGGTTGGATTAAACCTCGTCCGATTCTTGTTTGGCCTGGCGGGAGTGTTGCTGCTGGTTGTCTTTGTCTATGCCGGTATTGAGTACTTAATCGCCGGTGATGCATCAAGTGTAAATACAGCAACAGAGCGTATTAAGAAAGCGCTTCTGGGGCTATTCTTCATGTTCTTTGGCTACACCCTCGTGAACTTCATGGTTGGGCTCTTTGTACGTGCATAATTGTATGAACCGACTTCTCTCTTTCCTTGGATCAATCCTCTTCGCCGTAGCACTGGTTGTTGGAACGGTGTTGCCGCTCCAGACGGTACAGGCGGCAAACACCTGTAGTTTTCGCTGTGCAGCAACCATGGCGCCAGGCGCGGGGAACTGTAACCCACAGCACTCGTCGAGTGCTCCTTGTACGGCGCAGTGTGATCGCTTTTGTGGACGGCTTGGAATGAGCCGCGATACAAGCGCCTCGATCAGCTGTACGGACTCCACGGTGACAGGTGGCGCTTCAAGCTGTGGAGCCTGTACGTGTACACCGAACCACACGCAGCTCTGTTCGGGATTGGTATCGGGGGGACGTGATCCAGATTGTGCTCAAGGCTGTACGGATGTTTGCTCGACGAGTCGTAATAGCGGGCGTCTGAGTCCTGGGGAACGGATAAGCTGTAGTTCGACTCCTGCTCCGACTTGTGTTGCCGCATCCCGGACGCGGTCAGAGGGGTATTGTCGAGCCTGTATCTCAGAATGTCGCCGTACCAACCAAAGTGCTACGGATGCGTCCTGTCTCACGACCTGCCAAACACGCGATCTATTTTTCGTGTGTCAGGATTTTACAGCCACAAATCTTGGGTTTGCCGCTACACCAAGTTCAGGGAGTTCGGGATCAGGGCGTTCGGGTTCGACGGGCAGAACGGGTTCAGGAACAACAGGTGGATCAACGGGCGGAGGCGCGCCAACGGGTACACCCGCGCCAGCTCAGGAAGGAGTTTGTAACTTCACTTGTCAGCCGCAAATTGCACCATCTGCAACGGCCTGCACCACAGACGAAGGTTGTGCGACACGGTGTCGAGATATCTGCGGTCGATCATTCACGGGTGGCACCTGTGTTACGTCCGGGGCAACCGCTCCTCGTTGTGGAGCATCGGTAGGCGGAGCCCCGAGACAATGTATCTTTGAATGTACTATCGGCGCCTCAGCACAGGAGCGAACCTGCAATCCTCAAGGAACGGATGATGCGGCACCAGCCAGAGTCTGCGGAGGTTTTTGTGAAGCATCTTGTCGCGCGGCAAGTATCGGTGAGCGAGTTCCTAGCAGTGCACGTTTTTGCGGGGGTTCAGTGGCTACGTGTCGTGCACCGGGCGGAACGACTTCTCCCGGCGGATCAAATGGTGGTACGACGCCTGGAGAAAGCGGCGGAAACAGTGGGAATGGGGGAAGCGGGAGTGTGACACTCGGAGCGGGAGGTGGAGGTTCACGCTTGGTGAATCCGCTCACAGGAATTGATTCCGTCGCTTCATTAGTAGGTCGTTTGGTGAAAGGGATCCTTGGCATCGTTGGATCAGTCGCACTTCTCATGTTTATCTACGGAGGTGTCCGTTGGATTTTGTCGGCCGGTGATCCGAAGGATATCTCTGCTTCGAGAAACATCATTCGTAATGCGACAATCGGGATGGTGTTGATCTTCTTCTCCTACACGATCAGCAGTGTGATCTTGGGCTTACTGGGCGAGGTTGGCGGAGGGCAGACAAATACAGGTTCCTCCTCTCAGACGGGCGCATTAGCAACCTGTGTTGAATATGCCGTGAGTCACGGACACATGGGCCGGAACGAAGCGCAGGACAGTACGACGCCTGATTGGGCGTGTCGTCAGACGCAGCCTTCAGAGCGAACAGATCGAACGCGGTGTATTACCCGCGGTTGTCCTACGCAGGGTGCAACGGTTCTCTGTTGCGCTCCTGCCGCTGGCACAGCCCCAGATTCAACGCCAACGCCGTCTGGAGCGCCGGGATCTTCGGGTGCACCAGCCCCAACGGGTGGGACGGAGTTATTGGCGGCTGCGCCGGGTTGTCAGACGGTGATAACGAGCGAGTTCCATCTACGCGCAACCGACACAACAGTGTCTTCTGGACGAACAGTCCAAAGCGGAACGAGAGTAGAGGTTGTACGGACGGGAAACTCCGTTCGATCTGGAACGCGCATTCATTTTGTGCGGCTCGTTCCACCGAACGGCACTCCGAGTGAAGGCTGGACCTTCCTCACGCCCGCGCAGATTACGGCTTGTGCTCGGCCCTAGAAGATAGGTAAACAAAGTGCTTCACGAGATCTCTCCCCAAATGGGAGAGATCTTTCGTTCTGTTTCTCGGACGAATCAGGTATGATGTGTCCATCTATGTCCGTTCGCTCTTTTTTGGGAGGGGTCTTCGCGCTCGGTGCGCTCGTGTTCTTCTTCGCCTCGGCGACGCCTGCGCTTGCGGTGAATGCCTGTAGCTTTGGGTGTACGGTGACGAGGACTACTCCAACAAGCTGTACGCAGGATACGCAGTGCGCAGACTCCTGCGCGGCTACCTGTCGGAGCTTAGGTACGGCGCCAGCTGCACTTCCGGATGCGGCGCACCCTAGTACTTGTGCGCCGGCGACCACGCCAGGTGCGGCACGTGCTTGCACGCCCTGTACCTGTACGCCCCAAACATCTGTTGGCTGCTCGGATCCCGCCGACGCAGCGGGAGCCTGTCGAACAGGTTGTGATGCTATTTGTGGTACCTATAATCGAAATCTCCGAACAAGCCCAATTAGCGGAGTCGCGAGCATCGCCTGCCCAGCTGGTACGGCCGCTCCCGCTCCTCGGTGTGTCAACGTTCCGGCTCGTCCAGCGGCGGCGCCCAGAGGCTACTGTCAGTATTCCTGCTCCTTTGGTCCAACACGGCAAGTACGTACGAACGTGAGCTGTACGCCAAGCTCGCCTTCGGAGTGTTCTTCTTCAGCGATTGCTAGAGCGTGTACGGATATTGGACTCATCGCAGCAACGAGCATTGCCTGTGTAAATGGAGCCGGGGGGAATAAATGTGTCGCAAACTGTATTCGTCCAACGGAAGTTTCAGAAGCGGATCGGGGAACGTGTAATGCGCGACCGAGTGGAACGGCCGAAGCGGATCAGTGTTTAAATAAATGTCAGCAGGTCTGTGGAAATCGAGGAATGATCTGTAACACGGACGGAGTTCGATGTAATGGAGGGGCAACACCCGCTCGCTGCGAATTCACCTGCGCGGTTGCGACGGGGGCGACACGACAAGATGATCGTGCGACGACCTGTGATGCGGCTCAAGGAGCGGGAACGGTGGCGTTGTGTACAACCCGTTGTGCGGCTGCCTGTGGCGAACGCGGAGGCTTTTGCGATACGACTTCATCTCCGACTTGTGTAGGCGATGGTACGACGCTCCCACCGGGGACGACGGATCCGTCCACATCGAATAGCGGGGGAAATCCGAGCTCAGCTTCACAAC
This sequence comes from uncultured Gammaproteobacteria bacterium, assembly GCA_964582475.1. Classification (GTDB taxonomy): domain Bacteria; phylum Patescibacteriota; class Patescibacteriia; order 2-12-FULL-60-25; family 2-12-FULL-60-25; genus JAGOTP01. The sequence goes on from CAZOQS010000003.1 coordinate 127,416, forward strand.
AGCCATCGCGGACGGCGCCTGTCTTTAACGTAACGTTTCCAGATCCCTTTGGAGGCAATCAGACGTTTCAACAGATCATTGGAAACATCGTTCGCATCATGGTCGGGTTGTGTGGGCTCTTCTTCTTAGCGGTCTTCGTCTATGGCGGAGTTCTGTATCTTACGTCCGCTGGGGATGCAGGAGCGGTGAAGAAAGGGCGTGAAGCGATTGTGAATGCCGTGATCGGACTCGTAATCGTGCTCTTTTCCTACACAGCTGTTTCGCTCATCGTTCAATTATCTGATCAGTTTCAATCAAATAGCGTAAGCGGAGTCGACCAATCGCAAAATGCGCTCGATGATGATCCAAACGCGCTTCGTCCAGGTGGGACGACGCGAGCCACGGGTCGATCTTCTCAGGGAACAGAGACGCCCGCTCCAGGCGCGACAGGAGCGATTCCACCCCCAGAGCCAGGGACGCCAGGAGCTGCTTGTCGCAGTTACTATCGGGCGGATCCAGCTACCTGTGCTGCGAATCGTGGAGGACCTTGTCCGGTAGGCGTGAGCGATCTCGGTGGGCTAGTGACGACTTGGGGGAGAAGCTTCCCTCCAGCGACCCCGGCAGTGCCTGATCCAGCCGCGAGCTGTCGTGCGTGTTTAGAGAATGGAATCCGCGGGCTCCAGGGCGCGAACCCAGGGCTGACGACGAGCTGTATTCCAGCCCTCGTAAATTTGTGGAGTACTGCTTGTCATGAGGCCTGCAATCCGCAATCGGCGGGAGCTGCTGGGGGAGAGATGCGTGGGGATGAGCTGTGTAACCCAAATAACTACAACCTCACAGCACCAGGCTGTGTCCGCTGTCAGGACTATTGGGGACAGCTTTCACGAAATTCAACGATCGAAGGCGTGGGCTGTTCGAACCATGCAGGGAAGGTTCTTGTCTGGTGTGCGGGGGCAGAGTCGCCTGCGCAAACGCGTCGTCCACAATCAGGTGGGTACTGTGTGTTCACCGCTCCACGAAGATAGGTAGTGCGTGTGGTATACTTGCCCTATGTCACGATCTTTACGCTGGAAAGGGGGTGAGGAAGTATGACGAAACACATGAAGTATGGAGTAAGTTTCGTCGCCTCGCTCGCGCTGGCTCTGTGTGTCGCAGCGCCCGCATTTGCACAAGAAGCGGTTCTGCTTGCCCCTCCTGCCCCGCAGGCAACCACAGCTCGTTTGATCAACGTAGGACTTGGGTTTCTCTTTATCATTTCGGTTGTGAGTATCTTGATGGGTGGATTCAAATATATGGTCTCCGGTGGCAGTACGGATAAGGCTGAAGAAGCACGAAAGTACATTATTTCAGGTATTATCGGGCTAGCAATCGTTCTATCTATGTGGGCTGTTACTATGTACGTGGTAACGGATGTGCTTCAGCCAGCAGCTCCTGTTTTGTAAGGAATGACGTGCCGTTCTCCCTCTATAACAACTATGCGATTCTCCCTCGCGCGTTTCATCGCGCCTCTCTCGTGTGTGGTACTACTTGTACCCGTCTTAGTGTCCGCTCGGGTAACCGATGCGACCACGGGCCTCGGTGCAACCGGACAATCCGCCGGACTTTCGACCGCTTGTAGCGGTTCCGCGTCTGACTGTATCGCCACCATGTTGGGGCGGATCTTTAATGTCTTGTTCGGCTTCTTGGGAATTGTTCTGTTGGGTTACATCATCTACGGAGGTTTCGTTTGGATGACGGCCGACGGCACAAAGGATGTCAGCAAGGCGCAAGAGATTATTCGCAATGCTGTTATTGGAGTGATCATCATTGCCTGTTCATTTGCGGTGTCTGGTTTCGTGATTCGAGAAGTTGGACAAATCGCAGGAACGACAGGTTCCTCGAGCGGAGCAGAGGGTGGATCGGGGGCTACGGGCGACCGACCAACGCTCGACCAGCTCATGGACGGAGCCATTCGTCAGTGCTGCTACAGCCAAAATGGAACACCTGCGCTCGATTGTCAGCGTGATTGTCAGCGAACACCGACTTCATTTGGACTTACCACGGGTGCGACGGCGGACGCGTGTCTTATGGCATGTGGTGCGCGTATTTGTCCGAGAGAGGGGCCAGCTGCTGGTCAACAAACCTGCCAAGCGGGTGGAAACAACGCGCCTGTCCTCACGCCAGGACAGACTCAGCCTGGTACGTCTGCGACACAAGGTGGATATAACGCAGTGGAGTTCTGCCGTCAGTTGGATGTCGAGGCGGGTGTCTTGAACCCTGCGCGTGACGCGTGTCGCATTTGTTCGAATGGATGTCTGTCTGAAATCTGTGGAACAAATGGAGGTAACGGAAGAATGCCTGCAGGTATGGGCGGAGCCTTCCCTGTCTTAACGAGTCAGTCGAATGCAAACTTCGCACGACAACGTTGCGAGACAACTGTTTGTCTCTCGATTTGTGCGAGAGAGCCAAGTCCAATACTTGGCTACTAAAGCTGTGGATGAAATATATTGGAAAGTACGATATAATTATCTCGACCTCTCACAACCCTAGGTCTTTCACTCTCTCCTTTCTATGATTCAGATCAAACGCCTCGTTTCCTCGGTCGCGGTCGGTGCTCTCGCATTCCTCCCGCTGATCGCGTCCGCTCAGACGAACCCTTTCACAGGCACAGGCCAGGGATTGGATTCTATCAATAGAACCCAAGCCGCCGCAGGGTTAGGTTCTGGTCAGGCAGAGCTCCCAACCATCATCGGTCGTGTCATCAACGTGATCCTTGGTTTCCTCGGGATCATCTTGTTGTTCTATGTATTGCTCGCAGGTTTCAAGTGGATGACGGCCGGTGGAAACTCGAAGCAGACGGACGAAGCTCGCGACATGATCAAGAATGCCGTCATCGGTATGGTGATCATCGTGGCTGGATTCGCCATCTCGAACTTCGTGATCAAGCAGCTCGCAACACTTGCAAACGCCGCCTAACAGTTAAACGGTTGTGGGATAGACGGCCCTGCACCAATTCGGTGCAGGGTTTCGTTTTAGGCATATTTGCATGAACAAGCCATTTTCTCTGTATTCAGCCAAAATTTTTGTACTGAACGAGCTGAACAAAGAAGACGGGAAAGATTGACAAAATGAGCATTTTGTGTCATCCTTCTCAGTTCTTCATCTCTGGATGCTTCGGTCGAAAACGAAGAACAGTCGGCTCTTTTGACAACCCGAGTAAGGATTGTCAAAGAAAACGCAACTTTCAGCCCGCCATTCACTGGTAGGGCTTGTTCAGAATTTGGGCCAAGAAAAAGCCCACAAAGCGTCACAAACGGAAAACAAAGAAAAGCGCGAAAGGAGCGCAAACGAACATGGCAGACGACTTCGAAGAAGACCTCGGACCGCAGACGTTCGGTGAGGAGCTCTTCCGTGATCTTGTGAAGGAGAGCGGAGAGAGCCTCGCCGAAGACGGGAGCGGAAGGAAGGTACGAGTCCCCAAGGGGACTTCCCCGTCCGTGTTTCTTGCCGTCCTGGCCTACGCCGCGGCGAAGAAGATCACGGACATCGGCCCTCTTGTCGCGCTCGGTGCAAACCCCTTCCATGGGGCGAAGCTCCTGGCGCGCGGCATGTTCATCGGGCTTGCAGCTCTGCTGCAAAACAACAGGCTCCCGGGAGTGTTCCGCTATCTGCTCCAGAGCTTCGGCTCACTCGGCGAAGGCTACCTCGACGGGACGATCGATAAGGCGCGTCGCAGCGTGCTGGAGCAACTGACCAAGTGGTCCGCCCTGTCAGACCCCGAGAGCGCCATGGGCCCTTCCCTGCGCATCGCGCAGGGAATCATCGAGTTCAACAAGGACAAGATCATGGGCAAGGCCAGCGGCCTGCCGGGTCAGTCCGCGTCGACCGATGGGGCCTCCAACAAGAACACCAACGACAAGAACAAAGGCGGTAACGCCGGCAACGTGGCAGCTCCGCTGCCGGGAATGGGAACTGAGATGTTCATCAAGGAGTACTTCGAGAGTCTCGAGAAGAAGGCGGGGACTGACCCCGCCGCGCTGGCGAAGGTTGAGTTCATGCGTGGCGCCCTCGCCGCGTACCAGAGCTCCGCACCTGCCGACGCGGCCTACCTCATCGACGCGTCGACGAGGGGGCTCATCGCCCCCGAAGAGATCGCGCGTGCCCTCGCGTTGCTCGACACGGACTTCGTGCCGAGCGGCAAGAAGGACACCGCAGGCAGCGAGATCTTCATCTCGGCCCGCGAGGCGCGCCTGAACGACATCGTCCGCGAAGCGCGCAAGCGCGTCGATGAGGCGAAGAAGGTGGCGGACCCCAAGCCGGCGGACCCCACCAAGAAGAATCCCGACGATCCCCCGCCGGGTGCGATCGGGCCGAAGAAGATCCCGATCGGGAGGCATGGCTTCATCGACAACCCCACGTGGGGCGATCAGTCGGTCGATGACAGCCCCGATCCCGGGAAGCTTCGCGAGGGGCGCGTCCGGGAGGAGTGGCTGAAGAAGATGGGGCCGCCCAAGGCACCGCGCGCTCCCCGGGCGCCCATCAACTGGAACGTCCGGGGCCGCGCGGCGACCGTCTGGTCGCATCGCAACCGGCTCCGGATCCTCGCGACGCCGTTTCTCTGGGTCTGGGGCAAGATCCTCTTGCTCTGGGCCGCGGTGAAGGCCCGCTGGGCCGCCCGCAACACGCCTCCGACACCTCCCACTCCACCCGCACCCCCGTCCCCCTGAAAGGAGGACCGTAAGAAATGGCAACAACACCGACATCTCCCGCTCCTGCTCCCGCTGGGGCGCCTCCCAGCGCCCCGAAGAAGGACAACACCTTCGACGACCTCTCAGCAGGAGCCGCGTGGCTCCTGCTCTACACCCACCAGTCCCAGATCCTGAGCACCGCCCGGCGGGTCTGGAACACCACCTGGGCGTGGGTCGATGACTTCCAGTTCGAGCGGAACCACCGCTGGACCGTCTGGGTCCGGTGGGCGTCGCTCATCTGGATGGGGCTCCTCGCCCTGCTTCTCTTCGGGAATGTCCCGGAGTCGCAGTGGACGACGAGCCTCCTGACCCGTTTCGCGTTCTGCGAGGGCGTCCTCCTCGTCGTGGCGCTCGCCACGATCGGGATCCGGTCGGCAACGACGCAGGATCTGCGCACCTTCCGCGATGCGGCGGAGGCGGCGGAGGCGGAGCACGAAGCGGCCGACAAGGCCTACGCGAACGATCCGACTCCGGCGAACGATGCGCTTCGCTTGCGCGCGCTGGGCCTGGCTCGGACGCGTCGGCAGGAGTGCGATCGCTTCCTCGCGCACGTCGGCCCGTCGAACCGGCCTGCACTGCTGCTCGGCTTCATCGCCTGGGCCGCGATCGTGCGCCTCGGCTTCGCGCTGGCCAGCGCGGCGATGCACCTCCACATGACGGAGGGCGTCCGCCAGTCGCGCCTCGAGGCGATGCTCTTCAGCTCGTCCTCGATCTACTTCGTCGTCGGCGTCTTCCCGATCGTCCTCTCGATGTACCTCGTGTCCATCTTGGGGTCGGCGGTCGTGAAGGCCGAGAAGGGCGCTCACATGGCCCGTCAGGGCGTGCAGGGCGTCCTCACCCCGGGCGGCGTCACCGGCGACACGATCGACGCCAAGGAGCGGGCCGAGGACAAGGCGGAGGGCCACGAGCCGGGTCGGATGTCGACGGAAGTCGCCATCTACCGCTACTGGCAGTCCTGCGTCTCGGTGCTGATCGCTTCCTTCGGGCAGCTGCTCCTGATCTGGCAGTGGACGAACGCGTCCGTGTCGATCCGGTCGGCGAAGTACAGCTTCGTCGTCACGTGCATCGAGCTGCTGATCTACTGGGGGCTGAAAGACCCCACCCTCCGCCGCAAGAAGGAGCCGCGCTGGGTGAGCGTCATCGCGCTCGCGTCTCTCATCCCGGTGACGCACTTCCTCATCATGGGCGGCTACGCCGAGATGCAGGACGGCGAGCTCGTGTACGGCCCGGCCTCGGCCTGGCTCCACCACGGCCCGATCGCCTGGGCCCGGAGCGCCACCGAGACTGTCGCGGACAGCCGCGGTTACCTCGATCATCTCTGGGAGAGCCTCAAGGCCTCCCTCTACGTCATCGACTTCTCGGGCGGGCAGGTCATCAGGACCCTCATCGTGGGGCTCATCCTGATCGGCAGCTCGACCTGGCTGGTCGTCTGGCTCGCGAAGAAGACGGCGCCCGACAAGGACGCCACCTCGCCGTTCCTGAAGAGCGGCCGGAACTTCGCGCTCGCGGTGCTCGCGATCATGACGGTGGCTCCGGCCTGCGTCGTGACCGCGAAGCAGCTCGCGCCGAGCAACCGCAGCGCGCCGCTGACGCCCGAGCGCCAAGAGATCGTCCAGGAGCTCGACCGCTACGGGCGAGCGAGCGACCGGTCGACGGCGCTCACCGTGCGCGACGGGGCCAACCGCCTCGAGGCCGACAACGCGCGCCGGGTGCACAACCCGGGGCTCGACCACATCTGCCAGCTCAACAGCCTGGGGTACACGCGCTGCACGGGTGAGTGCTTCGCGCACCACCACTGGCTGCTGCCGCCGGGGCAGACCATCTCCGACATGCAGTCGCAGGGCCGCTGCTACACGCAGTGAGTCCCGACGCAGGTCGGTGATGCCGGAAGCTCATGCATGAGCAAGAATAAAATCTGACTCGGTGAACGGATGCATCCGTTGCCCTGAGTTCGCTCTTCGCCCTCCTCGGTGAAGAACAGATGCCCGCAGTCACTCCTATCGTTCGTACGCCTCACGGCGGACGACGTAGACTTGAGTGACAGCGGGCATTTTGCGTTCACAACAAAACATCCCCCGACCGAAGCCGAGGGATGTTTCCATTCCATTGTCGTCAAGCATGGAAACGACAATGAACGATTGAACGGATTTCGCTCCGTCCACTCAATGCACGAATCATGTGTGATTCTCTGCCTTGAGAAGACTGACCGATGGATCGATTGTGCTGAGCCGTGACACACTCGTCAACGTGTAACAGTGGATATCTTTTTCCGCAGGACCTTCTCCATGGTGTGTATGTGCTCTTATTTGTTCGCGAGAACGCGTTGAAGAAGTGCGCGCGATAACAACTTATGCATCAACGTTTCCAAGCGGAGGAACTTGTGGATCGGTAGAAGAAGTGGATTCGTCATCATTTCCGTAGAGAATGTCTTCTAAGCGTGGTTCGTTCCAGAGGTTGCGTTCGCGTAGCGCTTTGTCGACGGCGTCTTCGGCTTCATCGATATCGAAATCATCTTCCAAGATGCAGAAGTCGATCAGCGCTGCTCGGCAATCGGGTTTTGGTTTGAGTACTTCTTTTTCGTAGCAGAGTTTTTCAATCAAGCCTTCGGGGAGAGGTTTGCGACGAGGGGGAACAACGGGGGTCACCGGTCCTTGGGGTTTGATGGGTGCTTTGGCGGTCTGCGGATTGGGTCCGCGGCCATGTCCAAACGAACGCCGTCCTCCCGCGTAGGAGGTTGGACGATTGGTGCCAGGCTGACGGGAGAATGACATAGAGAATAGCTCATCCTAAAACGTTACCGGGGATTGTGCTAGTCTCTGGAGCAATATGGGATCTCTTTCCGCTCGGTTACTGCTCCGCTGGATGGCCTTCGCCCTCCCCCTCCTATCGCTCACGTATCTTGTTCGATTTCGGCTTGCGGGCCTGCCTTCAACCCTGCTCGAGGTGCTCTTGGGGGTGTTCGTTTTAGGAGTCATTCTGACAACAAAGCGGGCGGGCCTCGCCCGCGCCCATCAGGCGTTATATGCCTGGCGTTGGCCGATCGTCGTCTGGGTTTTGGCGACGTTGATTGCGGTTGGCATCTCTCCTTCTCTGTGGACCGGCATTGGGCTGTGGCGTGCGTATATTCTTGAACCCCTTCTTGTACTCATTGCCTTGTGCGCTATTTTGGACCAGCCGGGAGATCGCAAGCGGATGGAACAGGGGATGATGGTTGCGGCTAGTGTCGCTTCCGTCTGGGCGATCGTCGGCTATCTCGGAAATTGGGGAATCCCGCATCCGTGGAATGTTGCGATCGATGCCGGACGTCGAGCCGTTGGACCGTTTGGATTTCCGAACGGCGTCGCGCTCTTCGTGACTCCGATCGGTGCCTTGGTCGCAGCGCGTTTAGCGACCTTGTTTGCAGAGAGTCGGACGCAGATAAAAAAAGACTGGACGAAGTTCGTGCTTCCGCTCGTCACCTTCTTCTTGATTGTTGTCGCACTTGTTGCTGCGAAGAGCGATGGGGGAATGGGAGCGCTCGCGTTTGTTGTGATGCTGTCTCTGCTCGGTTTGCGTTGGGGACGTTGGCTGGTGCTGGTCGGGGCTGTACTAGGAGTACTAGGGTTTGTAGCGGCACCAAGCTTGCGAGCTGCCTTCATTCAAGAAGTCACCTTCAAAGGCTGGTCTGGAAAAGTCCGTTTGTTTATTTGGAGTGAGACCTGGGCGATGCTCAAAGACCATTGGTTTTTTGGTGCGGGTTTCGGAGGATATAAAAAAGTCTTTGATGCCTACCACAAAGCCCGCTTCATCGAGATCTTTCAATATCCGCATACGATTCTGTTTAACTTCTGGACGGAAACGGGGTTGCCCGGGGTGTTTGCCTTTATTGGGATTGTTGTGACGTGGGTGAAGAACGCGGTGAGAACCGTTATTGCGAAGGCGACGACGGAAAACATGAAGTACCTTCCAGTGCTCGTCTTGTTGGCTCCCCTGATCGCTATGCTCATTCATGGATTGGTCGATGTTCCCTATTTCAAGAACGACCTAGCCCTCCTTTTCTGGATCTTTGTCTGGTTCGTGATCGCCGCGAAGAGCGAACGGGCTGAACTTGCTGACTCCTCGGCAATCGATTAGGATGCGGTGGCGCAAAAGCCTTCGTTTTGAGTGGATTTGTTCCCCTACGAGCGAAGCGAGTAAGCGCAGGCATGGTGCAGACCGCGGTGAATTCGTCAGCGGACGGATGAACGGATGGTCAGCACCATAAGCCGAGCAGGAGAGGTGGCAGAGTGGTCGAATGCGTCAGACTCGAAATCTGATATACCTCTCAAGGGTATCGAGGGTTCGAATCCCTCCCTCTCCGCCATAGTAAAACCGACCCACGTGGGTCGGTTTTACCTATTAGGAGAAGGATTGTAGAGGCGATTTGAACAACGTAAGCTCTCTGCATGTCTACCTGGTCCGTATATCTCCTCGAATGTTCTGACAAGACTTTTTATATTGGAATTTCAACCGATGTCGATAAGCGACTCGCGAACCACAATGCAGGAGTAGGCGCGAAATACACGCGCGGTCGTTTGCCGGTTGTGTGTGTTTGGAGAGAAGAGGTCGCTTCAGAATCGGCCGCCCGCAAACGAGAGTATGAATTGAAGCAGTGGAGTCGGGAGCAAAAGAAAGCGCTCATCGGGACTTCGTAGCATCCTCGCGTTTCGAGCAGGCAAGCTTACTCTCTTTTTCTGCGTTCGCTACCATCCAAATTCTTCTCGGAGCGGGTCCTTGAAGATACACACGGAGTCGGCGCATGTTTGGTTTGATGATCTGTGTAGCACTGGGGCTATTTGTTCTGGCGCGTCTAGTGAAGTGGGTTCTTGGCCCACCGCCGGACGCTTCACCCGAGGAGATGATCAGGATCCATCTGATCCTTCTCCTTCTTCACTACCTTGAGTCCACCACACCGAAGCTCGAGTTCTATCTCCCAGAGGAGATTCTGCGAGCGGGTGGCGGAACCTTGAGGAGCTGCTTTGGTCCGTTCTTGGAGCCTGTGCTCCAGCATATGGAGCAGGTAAGACTCATTACCTCGCGGATCAGTCAGCGGAAGCGGGCACAGACGATGGACTCGGACACGCCAAAAGAGTATCGGCTGGCACAGGCGGGGTACCACTTGTTGGAGCACGGTCCACCGAAAGGACTTAGGCCTCCGCTAGGTCCCACGCCTCCGCGTCCGCCAAGCGCTGTGTGAACTACACGCCTGAGAGCGGTCCTCGTTCCAGGTAAGATGCCCGGGAAGGGTCGGCGAATCGCCACTCCTCGCCCGGGCATTCGTCGTAGTACGTACGTCACTGCACCAATACGGACTGTGGTCTCGTAATAACAAAGGGATGCCTTACATTCCCCACCAAGCATGGAGGAATGGCACCCAACTGAATACAGACACATAGAGGCAAAAAACACCCCCGAGGGGGTGTTTTTTGTTTGTCACTCGTTGTTTAGAGAGGGAACGTATCGCTCACGGCGCGAATCGTCGACTGGAGACTTGCACGGTCATAGTCGCTCGCTGTGTTGATGTCTGCACCGAAGGTGTAGTCCATGTAGAGCGAGTCGGAAAGGTCATCGATCTGACGGTTCCAGCTGCTTCCATAGAGCGCGACCGCAGCTCCTTCTGTTTTGACCCAACGGAGCGAACGGTTGGCACCAATCGCGTACACTTTTGGATCCGTTGTGAATTTCACCATCTTTGTACCCGGTTTGTAGGTGGCATTTAATCCAAGAGGGATGCTCGCCAAATTCGTCGCGGAGACGACGCGTACGCCGTCGAAGTTGGAATACCAGGAGAAGAAGACGCGATCATTTGGGAAGGCGTGACGACGACCATCTCCACCGACGTAGTAGACGGCGCTATCGGCTTGAGTAAAGCGATTCCCGTCATCTGGGAGCTTCACGAGGGCGTGAATGGCTACGCCTACACGGCTGAGGTTATTCAGGCGTGCGGTAAGTTCTGCGGATGCGGTTGGACTTGGGGTGCTAGGGGTTGTTGGTGTTGAGGGGGTGGTTGGAGTCGTGGGCGTCGGCGTCACAGGGGTTGGCGAGCCAGCGGAGGCGGCGACAACGGTGAAGGTAACGGGACGTCCTACGTACGCACCCGTTGCATCAAATACTTCAATATAGGCTGCCGATACTCCAGGGGTCGTTGGGCGACCACTGACCACGCCTGCTGCAGAGAGCGAGAGACCTGGAGGAAGGGTACCGCTCGCAAAATTCCAGGAGTACGGGGCGGTTCCGCCTGTTGCGCTGAGGGTTGTGGTGTAGTCCGTTCCAACGGTTCCGTTTGGAACATAACTCGTGGTCACGAGTAATCCTGCCGTACCGGGAGCGGGTGTTGGGGAAACGACAGGAGCCGGGGCAAGGGGAGTGATGATGGGCGAAATCGTAGGTGGAACGAATACGACCGGAGGAGAGACGACCAACGTAAAGGCCAGCGCGTCTGAGTTAAGGTCAGAGGCGTTATCGTAGACTTTTACGGTTGCTCCATAGGTGCCGGCAAGTGTTGGGGTTCCGGACAAAATTCCTGTAGCTGTGTTTAAGCTGATCCCGGGTGGGAGTGCCCCCGCGGTAATCGCCCAACGATAGCTGCCGCTTCCGCCCGTCGTCGAAAAGATTTGAGCGGGATAGAGTGTTCCTACCTGTCCATTCACTGGGTTTGTGCGTGTGGTGAAGCGAACAGGGGAAACCGTGGCAGCCTGAATAACGTGAATGTATTCGCGAGGGGTCGCGCTTCGGAAGCGGTCACCCGTCTCATTCATTCGAACAAGATAGCGATAGGTTCCAGCGGTGGTTGGTGTTCCGCTGATGACTCCTGTGGCTGAATTGAGACTCAGTCCGGGTGGGAGTTCGCCACTGGAGATTCCCCAGTAGAGTCCAGAATAGATTGAAAGAGATCCCCCCGCTGTCAGAGGTTGCGAGTAAGGCAGGCCGACACGTCCTTCAGCGACTCCAAGGGAGGGGTTTATGGTGAGTGTCTGGGCGTACGTGGTGATAACGACATTGAGGAAGTACGGATTAGAGCCGACCGTTGCGAGAATGCGTACAGGAAAGGCTCCTTCTTCGGTCGGTGTTCCGCCAATCATCATCACTGAACGCCCAGGCTCTCCTGTGATCGGGGTGAGTGTAATTCCTGCGGGAAAACGACCACCGACCAACAGCCAAGTCGCGGGTCCGCGATTCACGAGGACGATATCAGCCCCGCCTGTGGAGCCAACGGCGAAGTTTAGATTGAGTGTGCCATCGATGGCTGCTTCCTGACCGTCACCTGAGAAATAAGGCGTCGCGGCGTAACTGATCGCGGGAGCAGAGAGGAAGAGTGCGCAACTCAAGAAGAGGGCGGAGAAAAATGGGCGTAGGTTCATGGAGAAATAGTAGGGGATAAAAGTGACTGCTACAAGAGAGATTATTGGCCTTTGTGATGCTTGCGATCAACCCAGTATTCTTTCGCGTCCTTTCCTTTGAACCACCAGTCGCTCATGTTTGTTTCGAGAATAGCTTCAGCGAGCGCTCGACCTTCCTCCGTTTTGAAACGTCCTAAATATCCTTCCAGCCAACGTTCCACTTGAGGGTTGCCAAGGTCCTTCTGTTCTTTGAGGGTCAGCAGTAATTCAATATGGTCTGCTTCTTTGGCGAGCAACGCCTCCTTCGTCTTTCGTTCTTTGTATTCTGTGTGGAGCGTCCGGATGCGATCTCCGAAGGGCACGCTTTCTTCAATGTGTTTGAGCGCAAGTTCTTCGTCCGCTTGCGCGTATTGTTGGTGGACGTAGTTTAAATCGCTCGTTCTCCCTTCTGCGAGATCGTGAAATAAGCACATCTGGAGAACTTTATTCGTATCGACATCACCGGCAAGCGCTGAGAGTACGAGACCGGCATGCACGACACGGTGCGTGTGTTCTGCGAGTGACTGCTGGCCGGATCCTAGGTTCCAAAAACCGCTGCGAGGGGTTTTCGCATGAATCCCAATTTCAAACAGGTAGTTGGCGGAGCGATGATAATCGTTTGTCATACGACGGGGACGATAGCGAATAGGGGTGGGAGAAGGAAGAGGTGCTGGGTAGACAAAAATAACGTTTTATGATACAGAACGCGCGCGAAACGCGAGGTTGCCTCGAGAACGTTTTGCGGGAGGTATCGATGCAAATTCCAAAAGAGGAAGAGGATCGGAAAACAAATGGAAAGCCCCCGTTCTTCACTGAATGGGTGTGGCTCGATGGAGGCGGAGCGTATCTGACGCTGCTCTTCATCGGCGGCGGCGTCCGCATCAAGGCGGGTTTCGACGACGGAGCCACGATGTCCGCCACCTACGAGGTGGAGGGGCTCGTCCCGGTTGCTGAACTGAGCCGTTTGCTCGCGGTTCCGGCGACCGTGCTCGAAATCGGTACGCGCCGTGAAGTGCGCGGCTGGCGCATTCCGGCCATGAACTACTGTTTCTGGTCGATGGTGGGCGCCGAGCCCACCTCGCCGGGCTTGATCGTCCTCTCCTTGGAGGAGGGGCTGGCTCTGCGGAAGATCGTCGAACACCACATGCGCGGCTGGATCCCCATGCCGACGAAGGCGGTTCGCCCGTTCGGGCAGGAGATGCAGGTCACGCAGTTCATGGTCCTGCCGTCTTCGCACAGCAATTCGGATACGAGCCTGCTGTACGCGAGTGGCGTCGACAGGGAGCGGAACACCTGGCGCATCTGTCGCTTCCTCGACGGCACCTTCTCCGGCAAGGTGTTCACGCGGGCTGCTGTGGCCTGCTACGGAGGTGCGGCCGACGCCGCTGCCGCGCAGCTGAACCGCGTGATCAAGCGCGCGACGCGTCTCGGGGAAGCCGTCGAGGTCGACAAGATGTCCACGATCGCGACCCTCGAGGTCTCTCGCCCCGGACCCCTCGACCTCGAGCTGCGGCTCACCGGTCAGACCAGGGCCCGCGAGAGCTACGACCTCCGCGTGCTGACGCTCGAGCTGCACCAGATGCTCACCGCTGCACGCGCCAAGGCGTGGGTGGAGGGGATCATCCTCGAGTCCGCGGCGATCGGGAACTTGATCCTCGGTCCCGGTACCGCAAAGAGCCTCTACAGGCTCCTGACCAACGCGTTCTGAGCGTCGCTGGTCGGTCCAACTAACAACCCCACCCCGACAGGCCCCGCTTTTTTCTAGCGAACGCGCCGGTCAGGGTGGGGAATGTCATATCTACGAACTTTTCTTAAAACGTTGCCACGTAGGGCACCTTCATTTTGTGCCAGGTGTGCATGTCGTTGGAAGCAGGTTGGGAGTGTTTGGCTTCCTGACTCTGGGCGGCGGTGAGGGCGGCGCGTAAGCAGTGATATTCCGTCCAGAAATCTAATGTTCCAGCACACCAACCGACCTTGTTGTTGAACTCGGTAATGATTTCTTCCGGGTGCTTCCACGCAAAGGCCTCAACTTCTCCGGGTTGGGCCTTGAGGTCGGCGAGGTCGCGGTCGACTAAAATCACGAATTCTTTGGTCCAAAGACGAGCCCAAGGAATGCGCGTCGTGCGCCAGTGAATGAATTCGGAGATATTCGCTTTGACCCCAGCTTCTTCCTCAAGTTCTTTTACGGCGTTTGTTTCGTAGGTCTCTTCGGCGCCCACGTGTCCTCCCAGGTGCGTCATCCAATAGCCGGGCCAGCGCTCTTTTCCGAGCGAACGTTGGTGGCACAGCACCTGCCCTTGGCTATTTACGACGTAAATATTTGTTGATTTACACCAGGCTTTTTCCTGGATCACTTGGTGACGTGGCAAGATAACGCCGAGCGACTGACCGGTCAATTCATCCACGACTTCAAGATGTTCCATAGAAATAGGGTCTGGTGAGGAGAGCGAAAAAAACAGAATAGGCCCACAAATGATACGCCCCTTTTTTGATCTTGCAAAGGTTTTGGGGTATATTCCCAGTCAACAGCCAGGAAATTATGTCTTCCCTCTTCCAGGTCTCCGAACGAAGTCATGCCGGCCTCATCCTTATGGCCGAGCTGGCGCTTGAATATGGGGGAGATCAGCGGAACCTGACCCTGGTGGATGTAGCTCGTGAAAAGCTTCTTTCCCATGGGTATCTAGAAGAAATTGCGAGTGCGTTGAAAAAAGCTGATCTGATCAAGGGAAAGAAAGGACCGCACGGCGGATATGTGCTGACGCGTCCACCGGGACAGATCACGGCCGAACAAATCTTGATCGCGCTCGAAGGGCCGATCGTGCTCGTGAGTTGCCAACAAGCGCCAGGAACCTGTCCGGCAGAACGCGGGTGCTCGAGCCGATCATTCTGGGGTGTGCTCCAAGCCCGTGTCCTTGAAACCGTTCGCGAAACAACGTTAGCCGATATTCTGCAGAGCTCTGCAACCTAATCTTATGTCCCACGTGATTTATCTCGACCATGCCGCTACAACCGCCCTTGATCCGCGGGTGCTTGAGGCAATGCAGCCGTATTTTTCTGAAGTCTATGGCAACCCGTCGTCGTTTCATTCCGTTGGGTTAGAAGCGAAGAAGGCGGTCTCAGAGGCGCGCAAGACGATCGCGGCGTTACTCCATGGCCATGAAGAAGAAGTATTGTTCACGTCCGGTGGAACCGAGTCTGACAACCTGGCGGTGATCGGGGTTCCACGTGCCG
This sequence comes from uncultured Gammaproteobacteria bacterium, assembly GCA_964582475.1. Lineage (GTDB taxonomy): Bacteria > Patescibacteriota > Patescibacteriia > 2-12-FULL-60-25 > 2-12-FULL-60-25 > JAGOTP01. The sequence goes on from CAZOQS010000003.1 coordinate 142,750, forward strand.
CTAAAAAAGCGTTGGTCGTAAAACTCGGACCAGACGTGAAGCCACACGTGATCACGAGTTCGATTGAGCACCATGCCGTGTTGGAGCCATTGCTTCATGCGCAGAAGATCGGAGAGATCGAACTCACGATCGTTCCAGTGAATCGTGAAGGGCAGGTATCGGTTGCGGATATCGAAGCAGCCTTGAACGAACGCACGGTGCTCGTGAGTATCATGTTTGCGAACAACGAGATTGGAACGATTCAACCAATTGCCGACATCGGCCGCGCATTGCTCATCTGGCGCAAAACACACACGACCGCCTATCCGTATTTCCATTCGGACGCCTGTCAGGCGGCCGAGTACCTGGATTTGAATGTCGAACAGTCACACGCAGATTTGCTGACATTGAATGGCTCGAAGATGTACGGTCCAAAGGGGATTGGAATTTTATACGTTCGTCGCGGCGTGAAGGTTGAGCCAATTATTCGTGGCGGTGGCCAAGAGCGGAATATCCGTTCGGGAACAGAGAATGTTCCAGCGATCATCGGACTGGCGAAAGCCTTCGAACTAGCCCAAGCAGAACGCGAAGAAGAATCAGTGCGCCTCACGAAGCTCCGTGATCGTTTAGTCGAAGGCTTGATGCAGATTCCCAAAGCACGCTTGAACGGTCATCCAACCGAGCGCCTACCAAACAGCGCCAACGTCTCGTTCCTTGATATCGAAGGTGAGGCTGCTGTGCTCTACTTAGACGCCGATGGAATCATGGCTTCAACCGGTTCCGCTTGTGCCTCGACTTCGCTTGATCCATCGCATGTGATTCTTGCAACTGGACTCTCCTACGAAGCGGCGCACGGTTCAATCCGCTTCACACTCGGCCACGCAACGACCGCGGCGGATATCGAGCGAGTGATCGAAGTGATGCCAGGAGTTGTGGAGCGGTTGCGAAAGATGAGTCCTGTAAATCTCGATATGAAATACTTCAATAACTAGCGTCGTGTCTGGAAGAAGGATATTCCTTCACTCCCTGTGCAACTCGCAAGCAGATCAATCTAAGTTCAGTAGTTTTGCTCAAACAGTGCTCGGTCGTTCAGAAACATCCTTCTTCCAGACCAGCATCTACTTATCTCACCCATATGAATACTGACCCACAAACAACTCCAGGTCCTGTTGCCGCCGCGAGCGATGACGCTCGCAAGGGGGATGTCGTTGCAACGACCAAAGACAAAGGCTGGTTCTATACCGATGAGGTGAAGAGTCACTTTTTTCATCCGCAGAACTTTCTTGAAGATGAAACGCCCTATGCAGATGCTTATCTAGGTCTCGTCGGTTCGCCGGCTTGTGGGGACTCGATGAAGATTTGGTTGCGCGTAAGTAAAGACGCGCAAGGCGTTGAACGGATCACAGATCTCAAATGGAAAACCTTCGGCTGCGGTTCGGCGATTGCTTCGACCTCGATGTTGTCTGTCATGGTTACGGAGAATGGCGGCGTCACGATTGATCAGGCACTCGCACTTCGTCCGCAGGATATTATGCAGCGGTTAGGTGGCCTACCAGCTCGCAAAATTCATTGTTCCGTTTTGGGAGACAAAGCGTTACGGAGCGCTATTAACGACTATTTCCGCAAGTCTGGGCAGCACGCACGCATCCAAGTGGAAGAAGGACGGATCATTGATAAGGTTCTCAAGATCACCGACAAAGATATCGAAGAGGCAGTCTTGGAAGGGGCGGATACGTTTGATAAGCTGCAGGCGAAAACGAAGATCGGGACGGGTGATCCTTCGTGTATTCCTGAGGCAGAACAACTCCTTCGTTTCTATATGGAAAAATACTATGGTGGAAAATAACGGACAAACGATTCAAGCGACGATCGAAGATTCGTTGAAAGACATCTCTCCGATGCTCGCAGCAGCCGGTCGATCGGTGCATGTCTTGTCGGCAAACGAAACCGAGTGCGCGATTGAACTTCGTGGCTTCTGCGGCGACTGCGCCTGCGTCGATTCGTACAAAGAGGGGATCGAAGTACTTGTGCGTGAGAAGGTGCCAAACATTCAGTCCGTGAGTTTTACCGCGGTTTAACGACTATGGATTCCAACCACACCCAACCTCTCCCAGGTTCTGCTCTGCCCTCTGCGCCAGAGCACGCCTCTTTATCAGCGGCACCAGCCCAGTCTTCGCTGCCAGCGAGTGGCGCCTCGACGCCTGAAAAGAAGGTCTTAAAGATCTCTCGAGTCGAAGTCGATCGTGATATCTGTATTGGTGCTGCCCCCTGCGTGACGGTTGCGCCGGGTGTCTTCCAGCTCGACGAAGAAAACAAGGCCTACATCGTCGATCAGAATGGTGCTGATGCGGAAACGATTCTGCTCGCGGCTCAGTCCTGTCCGGTCCAAGCGATTTTTGTCTACGACGAAGACGGGAAACAGATCTACCCCTAAAAGAATACCCAGTAATCAAAACGAGCCCCTGCGGGCTCGTTTTGATTACTGGGTCTGGACACTAGGAGGTTCGGAACGGCGTTTCTTTAGGCGCTCAACCCCTGCTTCAATTTCTTCTACCTCTAAACCTTCCCTCAGCGCTTGAAGCCGTGCCACATCTTGCGCCACCTCTCTTGTGAGCTGCTGTCTCCTGAACGCGGCTAGATCCTCAGCTTGTTTCATGAGGTACTCCTGACGAGTTATTTTAGCAGCCGTTTCTTTTGCGACTCGTGCTTCGGTCTCAGCAAGCCCGTTTGATAGCTCCGTTACGGGAGCAACATTTTTATTTGGGAGGCCTAATCCAATCGGGGCTTCTATCGGGGTAGGCGGTAACTCAGCGACCTCCGGTGGATCGATCGGTTTCTCAGGGGTAGTTTCAAGAAGCTCTTCCCAGGTTGGTTCAACAGGGGTCGGGGGCGTCGGAGTTTTTCGTTCGCCTCCAAAAGGGGAAATCATATGTCCCAAGTTTAATCTATCAACCCAGGCTTTGCATCTAGCGCTTGTGTAAAACAACGATCCGTCGTTGGACGAACTGTTCTGGTCGAGCGTAAATCAGATCTTTTGGGCCGGTAAACGTGTAACCAGCCGCTTCTGCTGCTTCTGTTGCATCTACGAGGAGTTCACCTTCTGCTGATGTGAAGATGGGCCAGATCCCAACCAGGACGCCGCCACTTGGTTGAAGTTTTGCAAAGGTTGGGAGGGCTTCGTTCCAAATTTTCTCGATATTCTCCGCTTCCTGTTCGAGCATGGCGGAAGATTCTCGTCCTTTGAGCGGAGTGCCCAGGTAACCTTCCGTTACGATCACATCTACCGGACTCGAGACACGCGTTTGTGCAAAAGCAGCGGCTGATGTCACAAAACGCATCGTGGCAAGGGCTTCGTAGGGAATCAATCCGCGATCCGCGATCCAACGCATGTTGCCTTCTGAATCCTTCACTTGTTCTGGGTCAATGTCGGAGCTCGTGATCTGGCGGTACCCAAGGAGCGACGCTTCCATCGGAATCGTTCCGCTGCCGCAAAATGGATCGAGTAAATGCCGATTCGTGTCTGCGCCTGCGAGGTTTACGAGTACGCGCGCCAGTTTTGGCGGCAGCATGCCGTTCTTTGCATCGCGGAACGGGCGACCCATGTCACGTAATGTCCAGGCATCTGGATCTTGAACAGCTTCGGTAAAACCAATTGAACGTGTCTTGTCGTTCGCAAAGATACAGATATCGTAGCCCTCATCGATGAGGCTCGCTTTCTTCACAGCGGCTGGTGTGACTTGCCCTTCGGAATCGGCGAACCAGCGCGCGGGCACCCCTTCTTCTTGGAGACGGCGCTTGAATTCGAGGGGAAGTTTGCGGTCGATCGTCGGGTGACTTCCAAAGACTGTTAATGAAAACACGATCTTTCGCGCGCGTGGATGGGTACGAATAAGTTCGATCAGGGCTTCAATCAAATCCTGCGAGGGCGAGAGTTCAAGTAAAATGCGGCCCGCTTTCACGATGCCACCTAAGCGTTCAACGCAGGCAGCAGGGTTGAGATCCGCTTGGCTAATGGCTGAGGCTTTAAAAACCTGAAAGGCGCCTTCCGGGTAGACGGCTTGGGCTTCGGCGAGCGACAGGGCGGGATGGCTCCCGAAGATAAGGAAGGTCGACATACGCTTGATCATAGCTGAGAACTTGCTTCCCGCAAACGCACGTGTAGGTTTGGGCCACATGCGCTATACTCGTGTGTGTATTTCTATGGCTACTCGTAGTGCTCTTTCACGTACGTCCGCTCATGCCGAAGCCGAACCTCGGTACGACGATTTTTTTGAACGTCAAGGCGCTGAACGCGCAGATACGATGGAGGGCTCATCGGGTGTCCGATCGTTGCCAACGCGGGAAGCGGGTGAATCGGGTAAGCTGGCTGCCTTAAAGTCGAGAATTGCCCGTACAAACGCGGAACCACGAAATGAGGTCCAAGAACGGTACGATACCCTCACGGTGAATCGCTATGAAAAAGAAGTGTGCGAAGCGCAGGAGCTGTTTATCATCCTAAAAGTCCGTTTAGCGCGAGCCGGGGTCCAGTTTGATCAATACGAAGCCTTTATCGAAAATCCTCAGCGGATCCGAGGGGAACGGTTGTTCACAGGAGAGCGGTCATTTGGGCAGTTGGTAGCAGACTACAAGGCAACGAAAAAGCGGTTAGTTGTGGAGCGCGCGATGTACGAGGCGGCTTGTAAGCGGTTGCATATTTCGGTGCAAGAAGGGTCCGCCCACCGAAAGGGAGCGTCAGCGAAACAACAGGAGGTCCAAAACCCGTTTACAGAAGCCCAGCAGAAGCTCGCCTCGGTCTATGAGCATGTGGTGGCGAAGCGCGATAGCATTACCTTTGACGATGCGATTATTCTGCATGAAACGATGGTTCAGGGATTGCGTGGGCTCAAGTTGCCGGGAAACGAGGCAGATCTTCCCGCTTCGGATCGCCAGGCCTTGGTGGCAGCACGCTATTTTTGCAAACAAATTGAAGCGCGTTTAGACCAGATCCGCGTGCGCGAATTGCGCCCCGTCGAACAGCTTGCGGCGGAGGCTCGGTTAGCGGCTACTGCCGGCAATAAAGCGCATGCTGCGGAAAAAACCGCTGAACTAAGCGCTTTACTTGCCCGTATCGCTCCGCTCTATTTGCTCGATTCGGCCTCTGAATCCCCCCGTCTACTCGATCTACGATCTCAGTACCACTTGAGTCACGCAGAATTAAAGGAATTGAACGATTGGATCGCAAGTAAGCGTATTACTGATTCAGGAAAGGTTTCGCAGCGAATCGATGAACTCGTCCCACGAGTGAAGCATTTGCATCAAGTGGCTTACCCCTACGGCCCTTGTTTGAGCGGAGCACCCCTCAAAGCCTACGTACACTAAGGCGCTGCATTGACAAAAAGTGGCTAATTTTATAGGATTTCGGCACTTCATTCTTAATCGTGACCGGCCAATTTTAGCCTACTTAAGCGCTAGAATCCCTGAATAAGGGACGTGTCACACAAGAGTATGGCTGCTCGCTACGAGTTGCTTTACATCATCCCAGCGACCGTTGTTGAAACGGAAGTCGGCGATGTTGAGACCAAAATCTCGACCCTTATTACCAAGTACGGTGCCACCGTTGAGCTTACCAAGCGCCTCGGAAAACTCCACTTGGCCTACCAAATTGAAAAGCAGCGCTACGGCTACTACGTCGCCGTCGTGTTCACCGCCGAGAAGGGCTCGGTCGCCAAGATCGAAGAAAACCTTCGCATCTCAAACGACATCTTGCGCCACATGATCACGGCTTCCGAACAGTCGGTCGAAGATCAGAAGTTCGACCTCGTTCAATTCACGGAGATCAACGTTGAAGAAGAACGTGCTCGCCGTCGTGAAAAAGCAGAATCGAAGGATGGCGAAGCCAAAGAAGGGGACAAGGACGAGAAGCCAAAGTCCGATGACAAAGCTTCCGAAGCTGGCGCTGAGGACGCTGAGAAGAAGACTGAGGCTGGTGCTGAAGAGAAGTCGGCTTAACACCCATTTTCTTTCTTTCCTATGGACCTTAACCGTGCACAGCTGATCGGCAACGTGACGCGTGATCCGGACGTCCGTACAACGGCGTCTGGTCAGAGTGTCTGTTCGTTTGGAATCGCAACCAATGCTCAGTGGACGGACGCGCAAGGCACACGCCAAACGCGCACCGAATTCCACAACGTTGTGGCGTGGGCCAAGCTTGCAGAAATCTGTCAGCAGTATTTGACCAAAGGAAAGAAGATCTTTTTGGAAGGACGTCTCCAGACGCGTGAATGGGAAGCGCAGGACGGACAGAAGCGCATGCGTACCGAAATCATCGCTGAAAACATGATCATGCTCGATCGTGGAAGTGCCGCTCCTGGTGGAGAAGCCGCTGCCGGTGGTTCCTCTACGCGTCCTCCCGTTGGGATGAGCGCGACCCCTGGTCCAACCCTCACACAGTCTGCAGTGAACGATCCAATCGATCGCGCCGTGTCCGACCAAGAGATTCGCATCGAAGACATTCCCTTTTAGACGTAGACGTTGTTCGTCACTCATTACTCATTTCATCCCGCACGCGCTCCGGCCGCTTCGACTCGTCGTGCAACACCTATGAACAAACCACTCTCCAAGCTTCAGAAGGCCCGTACCTGTCACTTTTGTCAGATCAACGTGTCCGAGATCAACTACAAAGACACGAACACCTTGCGTCGCTACCTTTCCTCCTTTGGAAAGATCGTTCCTCGCAAGCGCTCCGGCGTCTGTGGTTGGCACCAGCGCAAGTTGGCCCTCGCTATCAAGCGCGCCCGCTTCATGGCCTTGCTGCCTTACTTGGTTCGCTAAACGAACAGGTTGGTACGAAAAACGACTCCCAATAGGGGAGTCGTTTTTCGTTATCTCGTGTTTTGGGTGAGTCGACGAAATAGGCCTTTCTCTATAGGATATCGAACATGAATCCGTCTTTGTTGCTCGCGCGTTCCCAGATCACGAAACTTGTTCGTCGCTATTTTGACGACCAGGACTTCGTTGAATTCCATACGCCGCGCTTGGTTGGTCTTCCGGGCCAAGAGCCGTATCTCGAACCACTTTGGTCTGAGATCGAAGAACAGAACGGGACGAAGCACCGCGGTGCGCTCATCACGTCACCTGAGTATGCGATGAAAAAACTGCTCGCGGCCGGGTTCGAGAAGATCTACGATCTTGGTCCGTGTTTCCGAAACAGCGAACCCTGGGACGGGACGCATGACGTCGAATTTTTGATGATCGAATGGTATCGCCGTGACGCCGCACTCGAAGCGCTCTTTCAAGATACGGAGGGGTTGGTGAAAGCGGTGGCCAAGCAGTGGTTTTCTACGGAGGCGGGCGCGGCTGGAATTCAGGATCGTGCCTGGATGGAGGGTGCGTTCCGACGTCTCACGGTTGCTGAGGCGATGAAGTACTACGCGAACATTGATCTTGATACGGTCTTGGATCGCAAAGAAGCCTTAGCCTCTCTCGTAAAAGAGCGGGGAATGCAGGTAGGAGAGGCGGACACGTGGGACGATCTCTTCTTTAAGATTTTTCTCACAGAAGTCGAACCGCATCTCGGTTGGAGCGGGAAAGGTTCTGATCGCACGATCCAGCCAACCTTCCTCTATAACTACCCCGCTTCGATGGCCGCGCTCGCACGCAAGCACCCAACGGATCCGCGTTACGCCTTACGAACAGAGTTTTACTTCGGTGATTTAGAGCTGGCGAATGGCTTCGCTGAACTTTCGAATCCGGTTGAGCAACGAGCGCGATTCGTCGAAGAGCAGGATCTTCGCAAATCATTAGGAAAAGAAATTTGGCCAATTGATGAACGATTTATCGAGTGTCTACCAAAAATGGGGGATGCGGCCGGCATCGCGTTTGGGGTGGACCGGCTCGTTATGGCCCTGACGGGAGTGAAGTCGATTTCAGGGCTGATGCCAGTGCCGATCCGTGAGCGATTTTTAGGTTAGGCGTGGTATAATTTTTTTGTATGCCTTGGGAAGGTGCTCCCATTACAGTAGATCAGCCGATGGTTGAGACGCCGAAGACGTCGGAAACAAGACTTCTCTCACAGGAGGACGCGCTTCCTTTGTTTAAAACAGAATTTAACGCGTTAGAGCAAAGAGTCAAAAATCCGGAACTAAAAGTACATTTTTCTGAAGAAAATGAGGCAGAAGAAGAGTTCGACCGAGCCATTGGGCATTTGAGAGAGCAAATAGGGGATCGGCTGCGAGTCACGATGAGTCAAAAAGCGGAGCTTCTGCGTTGGGTTATTGATGAAACAAGACGAATCTCTTCAGGGTGCTCGCCCCAAGCGAAAAGAGGATTTTTTCGTTCGCTCGTAGAGCAGTTCGGTCCAGCTGAAGTGGTCTCAATTATTGATCCGAGTAGGGCAAAAATTGGCCCCGTAGCAGAGGAGATTATCGGATTTTTAGAACAGCCGTCATCCGTGGATGAAGCAGTTCCTTCTTCCGGAGGCGAGGTTCACGAAAAAAAGATTGTATCCGTGGAAAAGAAACAGGAGATCAATCAAAAGGCTGAACTGATGGTTGATCTGTTAAACCAACTAACTGAAAAAGCGAATCTTCTACGTTTGGATGCGAGTGGTGCTTCTGAAGATGAGGTCCAGGAAGCATTTCGTCTTGTCCCAGAAGAAGAAATAACCCCAGCTTTGGAGCTTCTTTCCTGGTTGGGGGATCAGGCTGATGATATGGAGGAGCTGCCGAATAGCCTCCATCATCTCGGCTTACGTTTTATAAAATCAGGTATTGTAGAACGATTGGTGAAGTCTGGAACCTTCAATGTAAAGAAGCGCTTGCGTCAGTTGCAGACGTTCATTGCGACCGATGAAGAGTACAAGGTGCAGAAACCAGAGAAGATCCGTTCCATGGAGCAACAGTTTCTCCTGGATGTTGCCAGCGAAGACTTGGCGAATCGAGAGCTCCCTACCACTCAGAGGCTTCGTGCGCTTGAAATACTCGCAACTTCATTTGGAGAAGAGGACGTCTATCGAAAAGAACTTGAGCGCCCCCTGATAGAGAAAGGGGTAATCGATCTGTCAGAAAGAGAGGATCTATCAATTGAACGCTTCCTGTCTGTATGTGAAGCATTGGTTAAAGCTGGCCTTCACCCGGCTTTTGTTAACCCGATACTAGAAAAACAGGCAGCGAACATCCCTGAAGGAAAATTTGAAGGTTTACGTAAAGCGGCGGCGGAGGCAAAGGCGATTGATCGCCTTCTCAAGGCGCAAGAATTTTCAGATCTTTTTTTACAGCAAGTGGAACCAGTGCTGAATATGCTGCGTAAAGAGAATGCACCTTCGGCTGATTCAGAGCGGAAAAAAATTGCAGATGCCTTCAACGCAGCCTTTTCGAAGCTACCAGCAGCCGACGCTCGGCGTATTTTCGAAAGTTTTCCTGCGGATTTGCGTGAGAAGACGTACGATCACAGATCATTGATGTATGATCCAGCGGTTGCTGGGCGCCGGGCCGAAGGGCTGGATCAACGAGGAGAAGCGTTGCAAGAAAAAATACGGGAAACGTCTCGACGAAATGCGGAGCGGATTCAGAATGAGCTTGCTCAAGCGTTCTCTCGCGAATCGGTCCAGAGCGTCTATGAAGAGATGTTGAAGAATAATCAGATCACAATCAACGTTCCGGTCGGAGCGTTAGAGGCGATCCTTGCAGCAGGAAGAGTGAAGAGCGCCTTTGAAGAAGGAGCGGAGAAAGGAGCAAGTTATCTTGAAAGAAGATATGACGCAGAAAAGCTTCTTGGAATTCGAAATTTGGAGTTTTATCAAGATTCACCCGCCATCTACGGGGCAATTGCTTCAGGCGGTGAGGAGGATCGTTTTGGAGCCGCTCCAAGCTATGGCAATATCTGCTTACGTTTGAAAAAAGTGACGATCGCTCCTCGTGTTACGTGTGTAGATGGAGATTCCTTCGAATATCGTGACAACATGGACGAGAACCGGTATCTGTATGAAGATGCTTTGTGGGTGAAGACGCAAAATGTTCTCCAAACGAGACAGCGAGGAAGTACGGATAAACGCTATGTTGAATGTCAGATTTTAGGTGGGGTGAATGTCGACGAAATTGAAGCGATCGTTGTTTCAACAAGGTTTAAATCAGAAGTGGAGAGTGTGATGGAGAAATTCCCCGCCATGAAGATAGAGTTTGTCGATGAACCAGTTCACTCCTCTTAAGATCACTCTATGAAAAACGAACTCGCGCAAGAGATTCTTCCCCCTGAGCCAACGTTGACGCCCGTTGCGTATTTGGATGATTTGGGGGGAAGAACGCTTGTCGTTCAGATTAATGGAATGGCTGATTTTGCACTGCTAACGCCCCCTTTGTATTCATTAGAGGGAGCGATGCGAGGTGAGTGGGTGCGTGATACAGCACTGGCAAAGCATGGATTCTCTGAATTCACAGAAGAACAGGTCCCGTTGACGAAAACCCAGATTTAGGCCAAACTAGGCCAAGTTTCGTCATTCTATTGCATTATCTATGGCTTCTCCATCCGAGATCAAAAAAGGAATTGTTATCCAGGACCCACAGGGCCTCTGGGTGGTAAACGAGTTTCAGCACGTGAACCCAGGGAAGGGCGCTGCCTTCGTACGCACCCGCATCAAGAACGTCCAATCGGGCAAGATGCTCGAAGTGACCTATAAGATGTCCGATACCATCACATTAGTTGAGGTTGAACATCGCACGATGCAGTACCTGTTCCACGACAACACCGGCTACACCTTCATGGACAAGGCGTCCTACGAACAGGTCACCATGTCGGATGAAGACGTCGGCGAGCAGGGAACGTACCTTCGCGAAGGCTTGGACGTCCATATCGCCCTCTTCGATGAACGCGCGATCTCGCTCGAATTGCCACGTAAGATGAACTTCAAAATTACCGAAACGATGGAAGCGGTCGCAGGTAATACGGCTGGCGGAAACGTCACCAAAGAAGCCACGATCGAAGGGGGAATGAAGGTGCGTGTGCCACTCTTCATTACGCAGGGTGAAGAAATTGTGGTGAATACAGAGACAGGGGAGTACGTGGAACGCGCGAAATAAGCAAAAAAGACGATACAAAAAACACATCCGTTGGGATGTGTTTTTTGTATCGTCGAAGCGCCTAAGTTTTTGGGATTGTCTTAAGGCTTGATCGTCACCGTGTGAAGATCGCTGCGCTCGTTCCCCTCGCGCGTGCGGATCGTGTCCCAGGCTTCGACGTAGAAACGCATCGTGCGCGTTGTTCCGTTGAGGGCTGGATAGCTTGTTCCGACATCACACGTGGAACGGGCATAGCAGGTCGTGATCAAGGCGCCGTCTTCTTGATACCAAGCGATGGCGAGGTTCTCAAGGGACGTGTTGTAGTTCTTAGCCTCAGCTTTCAGTGTGAAGGTCTGACCAGACTGAACGGTTGTTGGACCGAGCGAGGTGATCAATGTCGTGTCGAACGCGTTTGATTGCTGTGGGCGGACAATGACGGACGAAAGGGGGGTCTCGTACCAGCTACCGAAGTCATCTTCTACGCGTGCTTTGTAGGCGGCTGTGTAATTTTCTGCCCCGGTGTTCACCATGAGCGTTTCAGTGGAACACGTATTGGTATTGCTGCAGGTATTGAGCACGGTTCCGTTTCTGTCTGAAATAACAATCTTGAAACCTTGTGCATTGGATGCAGCGGGCTCAATCGTCGCACCCATACGGAGGATAGCGCCTGAGTACACCGTCATTTCTGGGCTGAGCGTAATCACGTTGTCGCTAGATTTGCTAAAGGTGAGCTGGCTGTTGCCCAAGCGTCCGTTACCGGCGGAGTTGATGGAGGGGATGACCTGGATTGTGGCGTTGCCTGAGCCGACCGAGTGACCAGTGTCAGCGATGGCGCTCGCATAATAGGTGCGGCTTGTATCTGTAGTTGGAGAGAGCGTCTGCTGCAAGACACATGTGCGTACATTGATACAGGTGTGCTGCAGGACATTCCATTGATCGTAGATGCGGATCGTATAGTACGGGGCGCCTGTGCTATCTGGGCTCAAGCGAGCGGTCACCGTGAAGTTTTCACCTGGACGAACCGTAGAGCGATCAAATGTGATCACGTGTGAGGTTGCTGGGGTGTAGGCGTTCTGTACGGAGGGAGCGTAGACACGGACGACGTTTGGCGAATCGGTGCTACTTCGGTTGCTATAGAAGAAGCGAGCGTAGTAGCCGTAGCTGCCCTGACTGTTTGTACGCATGTTGTTTGCAATCGCCTCCGTCATTACGAAGCTATAGGTGCAAGTGTAGTTGCTAGCACAGCTTTGAAGAATCGTTCCCTCTGGGTGGGTCGCGAGACTAAGTGAGCCTTGTTGCACATTCAAATCATTCGCCGTTGCAGTCAGTGTTACGGTTTCGCCGATACGTGGATAGGCATTGTTTACGGTCACGGTTGGACGACCGCTGTTCGCTGATGTGCCGCGTACCTGGAGTGTTACGGTGTTTGAATCACGCATCTGACCGTTTCGATGAGTGACGCGGGCATAGTAGCTACGGCCAAAACCAGCGAGATTCGAATCCATATACCAGTTATGGGTACAGGACAAGCTGTTTGTACAGACCAATAATGTTTCTCCGGTGATAGAGAAGATCGACAGCGTGATATCGGAGGAGAAATTCGTACTGTTTGCAAGACGGGCGGTGAATGCAACCGATTCACCGACAGATGGATTTGCGTTGTTCAATGACAAAAGCAGTTCACCAGAAATAGCACTAGGAGGATTATTTGGTGGATACGACGGATCGTTTCCTGCTGCAGGGATGTTGTCGCTTGGGCTGCGTGCCAGACCCATTTCGTACTGCACGTTGAACTGGCTAGCTGTGTAAACAGCATCACCTGTGCGGTAGTTGGTGAAGAACTCATCTGGGACGTCATCAACCTGCTGGGCCCAGTTCTGGCCATACAACTGCACAGCCAGCGCTTCGCTTGTGATCCAGCGCAGTACGCCATATCGGGCGACAGCGTAGACTTTTGGATCGGTTGTGACTTTGATCAAGCGCACGCCTGGACGATAGGTGACATTGCCACCGATCGTGATGCTGCCAAGCTGCTGTGGGCTGAGCGTGATAACGCTTGCGAGGTCTGCTCCACTGAACCAGCTATAAAATGTCCGTGGATTTGGGAAGACATAGCGCTTCCCATTTGTTGCAACCCAGTAGACGGTTGGGTTGCCATCTATCTTTACGAGAGAGTTGGCGTAGGGAAGTGTTGAAAGAGCTTGGGCAACGGAACCCATGAACGGGCTCACGATCAAACTCAGGACCATGAAGAGGGCGATGGCGAGGCGTTTGTACATATGTGCTCTTAGTGTACGCGCTGGGAAGAGTTCTGTCTTCTCCGGTAAACGATCATCAATGCTGTTATATAAAATCCACGCCCCACACCGGGTGGTGTGGGGCGTGGATAACTCTGTGGATTGTTTTTTTAGTTGATTTTGTAGGCGGGCGAGGTTGTGCGCTGACCGTTCGCATCAACGAAGACGGTGTAGTAGCTCACACGGTAGTAGGTCGTGTTTGTTCGGTCCTGAATCGAGCAGGTGGAAGTGTTATAACAGGTGTTTACCAAACGGGTTGGAATAGACTGTTGGAAGTACGTCCCCCCAAGATCTGAGTAGGCGTCTGTGTAGATCTCGAGACGGGTGTTATTCAGGTTAACGCTGCCATTCACACGTCCGGTGAGATTTACGATCGTAGCTGTGCGGTCGTGGCTTACGATCGAGCCTTCTGTTACGACGCTTGAGTAACTGTAGGAGGTATCTGTGTAAGGGTTGGTTCCAATCGAGGCTGGGTAGACGTAGCCAAGTTCCTGACCGTTCATGTCAAAGGCGAGGAGTGCGTATCGGTTCGTGTTGACCCAGTTACTGTCGGTGCGAAGATCAATTGTGCAGTAGTCCGTTCCGACACAGTGTTTTACGTTTTGGTTTGTGTCACGATCCATGATCGTCATCCGGAGGTTCTGGAGTTCACGATTCGAGTTTGTGATACGGCCGGTGAGGCGAAGGGTGCGATCGCTGGTCCATTCCGCATCGAGACGACGGTCGGCCCAGAAACTTCCCTGCGTCCAGGAGTTGACGCGTTCGGAGACGTAGAGGCTTAACGGAGCGCTTTGTGTGGCGGTGTTATAGCCGTCAGAAACACGCGCGTACACCTGACGTGTTCCGACATTTGGATTGTTGAAGGTCAGCGAGCAGGTCGTTGTACCTTGGCAGGTGCCGATGCGTGTTCCATCTACGTAGAGTTCGATCGTCAAACGCTCGGCTCGTACGTTATAGCTCTTTACTTCGGCGTAGGCCGTGACCTGTTCGTCTCTGTAGACGCTGGTGTTTGACAGGCTGAGGCTAACCGTCCCAATGGTTGTGTAGTAGGGCAGGGTGCTGCCGTAGCCGTACTGAGGATAGTTTGAGTTGTTGTAGGTGTAAGGGTAGCCGTAATCCGAGTAGTAGCTCGAGTTATTCAAGCCCTGCACGGATACGCGGTTTGATCCGAGGCTGTAACCAGCAGCATCTTTTGCGATGGCAACAATCTCTTGCGTGGCGACTGTGTCGACATACCAGGTTGTGCTGCAGGTGTAGCTGGCGTAACACGTCTGGATGATTTCGTTGCGTGTTTCGTTCTTAATCTGAATCGTAATTTCGTTCGCGTTGCGGTTCGAATTCGAAACCGTCGCCGTGAATTGAGCACGATCTGGGGTGTAGAGACGATTCGTCAACGCGAGCCCAACCGTTCCAGTGAAGGTTGGCGTTGGCAGGTTTGGGGTGTAGCCCGTGCCAGGGTTTACAGGAACGTAACCAACTTCCAAGTTGTCCGTCGGGGTCTTTACGCCATTGTATTCGATGCTCGTTGAGTATTCATACGCAGCACGAATCATCGATCCGACGCGGTAATCTCCGCGGACGTTCCAAGGAAGCGTTTCAACTTTCGTGGTCCAGTTGTAGCCATAGAGTTGAGCAGCGACCTCGGCGTTCACGATAGGGCGGAGGATGCCATAGCGAGAGACGGCATAGACCGTCGATTCGGTTGGAAACTTCGCGAGCTTCGCACCGCCACGGTAGGTGACGTTGCCACCCGTTGGAATTGCCTTCAATTCCTTATCACCGATCTTTTTCACCGTCTTCAAATCATCCCAAGTAAACCAAGTGTAGTAGGTCGCGATGTTTGGGAAGGTATATTTCTTCCCATCGTTCGCTGCCCAATAGATTGTCGAACCAGACCCCTTAATCAGGGTATTTACGCGAGCCGCTTGGGCGCCCATCGGCAAACCGACGACGAAAACCACGAGTGCGGCGAAGAGTGCTGTAATGAGATTACGCATAGAAAGATAAGAATTAACCGGGAAACGTAGCATAACTAAGCCAAATTTGTCAAATGTGTGACGAGACATTTTGCCAACCCTTTTACTGTAGGAGATGAGCTGGCGGTTGCCTAGTTCCGGTTGATTTTCTCGGCCTGAAGCCGTAATCTTGTGCAGGTTGTGCCGAAATTCGGGCGAGTGGTGAAATTGGCAGACACACCAGCCTTAGGAGCTGGCGCCGCAAGGCATGAGGGTTCAAGTCCCTCCCCGCCCACCAAACAAAAAGATCCCCTGAATGGGATCTTTTTGTTTGGTCGATTGAGTTTCTGTGCTCCTGTCAGGTTGGCTTTATCCTAGTTCATAGTGTTCCAAGCATCGCGCTTCATACGTCACATTCTCCGCACTTCCCTCGACGAGTACCATCGGATCCTCTTTTGGTACGGGTTTTCCGTTTCGTAAACGTTGCGTGCGTGTGGCGTTATGTTGCCGACAGATACTGCAAACAGAGCGTGAGCGCTGCACGATCGTTTCTGGGATCGCGAGAATCGCCTGCGTGGTTGGGAACAGTTCGGCACGGAAGTTGGTGTCGATACCGGAAAGTAAGATCGTTTTTCCACGGCGAAGTTCCTCGACTAAGATCGGCACGAGCTCGGGGGTAAAAAAGTTTACTTCGTCTACGCCGATCACCCATTTATCATGGATGAGTTCTTTGATGGTGTCTAAATCGGTTGGATCGACGATCTGCCCATCAAGTTTCAGTCCCGATTTTGATTCAAGCGTGCTGGTGCGCGTATCGATCGCGGGTCGCAAACAAATAAGTGGGATCTGCTGTTCCTGAAAAATCTGCAAATGTCGAATAAGTTCTAGCGTTTTTCCACAAAACATCGGACCGGTGAAAAAGGTCATGCTGCCAGGGCGAAGGAGGGTCGTAGGGGAGAGCATAGCAAGGGCGGGATACGACTATTCTGCGGGACGCGCGACTGTTCAAGCAAGAAGCGCTCTTAGTAGGTTAGGGGAGCGCGATTGGTTTAATGACGGGAGTATGAAATACTAGCCCCGAAATACGCGTATGCATCCAAAATTTCTCGCCCTTCTGTGTTCGCCAACAACCGGGAAAGAGCTCGTGTTAAAAGAAGAGGCCCTAGATCAACAGGAGAATATCGTCACAGGACAGCTTGTGACCGTCGATGGCTTAGAGTCTTACCCGATTCGGGGAGGTATCCCTCGTTTTGTGAGCCAAGAAGCCTACACCGCAAGTTTCGGCTACGAATGGAAAGAATGGCCACGCCTTCAGTTTGAAGCAGAAAATAAAGGAAAAGTGATGGAAGGCTTCACCGAGAACATGTTCAAAACGGTGACGCAATTCACCCCAGAAGAGGTTCAGGAAAAGTTTGTTGTGGAGTTTGGTTGTGGTCCGGGGCGCTTCCTTGATCGCGTCGTTGATCGCGGAGGGTTCGCCATCGGTCTCGAATTGAGCCAAGCCGCAGACGTTGCCTATGAAAACTTCGCGCAACAACAAGATCGGGTCTGTATTGTGCAAGGCGACATCTTACATCCACCATTTAAAGCAGGGGTCTTCGATCATGGGTACACGATCGGAGTGCTTCACCACACTCCAGATCCAAAAGAGGCCTTTCAGCAGTTAGCAAAAACGGTGAAGCCTGGAGGAAAAGTTACCTGCCGTGTGTATGCACGCTCTGGTTTTTACGCCTTTCCTTCGGTGCGTATCATGCGGTTTTTCCATCGCTGGTCAGAACGCATCCTCGGAAAAGAGCGAACGCGAAATATCTACAAAGCGTATGCACTCTTTTCAGCGAATATGGCGTATCCAGCCTTGGAGGCTGTGCGAAGAATTCCGCTGTTAGGAAAATACATCGCCTCCCTGACCGAACGTTTGTTTATCGTAAACGTCCATTTACCTGAGGCGCATTGGCGCATGCTCGATGTCTTTGATGCGAGCACCCCCTTCTACGCCAGCACGCACACCAAAGACGAAATTTTAGGTTGGTATCAACAAGCGGGTATCCAAGACGCCCAATCTGTAAAAGGCGAGAATACGTTTGTTGGAACGAAATAATTGAAAAACGATCTGTAATGCAGTCTCCCTGGAAGGAAGGTTTGTTATACTATGAAAAATTATGGAATTATCACATGTAGAATCGGTTAAGAACTCAGAGAAAAAAGAAGGGCGAAATAAGTCTGTTGAATATAAAGACGCGAAAGGCAATTTAGTGTGCAAAGCGGAAATCGTGTATTCAAAAGAATCTATGCCCATTCCTGGCTCTAAAGAAGGAAGAACAGGAAAGCAGATCTTATCTTATAAACTCATAAAAGAAGTGAATGGACAGCTTAAAGAAGTCGATATCTTTAAATTGACAGGTGTCGATAAGCTCGGATACACCCATTTTGTCTGCGATGGATTCATGGTCAATGAACATTCTTCAAAAGAAAAAACGATCATCGCCGAAATAGAATCTCCCTTGGGTGTAGCGACCTTTCTCCATGAGGCTGGTCACGCAGCTCAGTACAATGATAAAAAATTTGATGGAGTAAAAGAGGAGTATTCTCTGCCAAGTCGCGCGCTTCCACTGGGCTTAGAAGGAGTCGGATATGATTCTTTGTTAAATGTTGCGAAACGTTTTGGTCTAGAGAATGATACGAGGACGGCAGCCGGGTTAAGTGAGTATAAAAGCAGTTATGATTTATATATTGATTTAAAAATGGAAAAATATAAGCTTGAGCAAAAGCGAGAGCGAATCCAGACTCAAGTAATGGACATTGAGCAAAAAACACGCGAAATAAAAATGCTCGAAGACGATTTAATTGAAAATGCGAAAAAATCTAAAGAGAATATTGCAAAGAGTCTGTTAATTATAAAGCAATTGGATGCGCTGGTTCGATTGCCGCAACGTGTACTAGAGCGAGACGCAACAAGGCGAGCGATCGAATGGATGGAGCGTATTTTTGAGGCAAGCGGAATAGATTTGTTTGTTGAGGTTCAGGTCCCGGAGTCAATGTTAGAAGATGAGGAAATAAAATGGTACGAAGAAAAAAATAAAGCTTCTGAAGCCTCATGTAATAGCTCGATATCAGGCTTATTTGGGCGAGTAAAGAAATATGTTGAAAAAAAGACGAAAGGAATAAAGACGGATGCGAAGACGCGCTTATCCGGACATGGCCTCATGTCGTATGGAGCGGGGGATGAGCAGATGAAGAATGCCTATGGGTCAATCCCTGAGCTCATAAATCAGTATAGTTCTACGGAACAGGAGGAGACTGAATATAAGATGGCTGCCTGAGATTACTTATGATACTCCTTGCCTTTTAATATTGTTTCCGCTCGGTACAATTGTTCCAATAACAAAATACGCGCCAGAATATGCGGCGCTGTTTGTTTTCCAAACGAAACCGTTTTTATTGCATTATTACGGATCGCTTCATCCAACCCCCACGCACCCCCAATAACAAACCCAACCGTCTGCCCCGTTTCGGCCGTTTCTTTCACTAATTCCGCCCATTCCGCTGACGACAAGTTCTTCCCCCGTTCATCAAGGGCAATATAAGGAATTCCACCTAAGGCATTTTGTAGACTCTCGCCCTCCTTTTCCCGTACCCGGTTTGGATCAGGCTTCGCCGATCCGCCCGCTCCATCTGGGAGTTCCTTTACCTCGAGCTGTGCAAAAGGGGAGAGACGTGTGCAGAAACTGTGGATAGCCTCGCGCTGCCAATCTTCATGAGGAGAACCGATCGAAAAAATCCGCAATTTATGCATAAGAATAATGAGAGAGCTAGTTTCTTGACACGTCTAAATGACTTCTATATAGTACTGGCACTTCACAAGAAAAGCACCACCTCCCACGACCTACTGATTTACTAGGGGAGCAATGGAGACACCGAGCCCGCATGAGCGCACGATGACTCCGTCATCTATGCGCGCTTGCCCCTCGGGTCAAGCGCCTTTTTGTTGAGACGGCCACAGATGAGCTCCGGACCCCCGAACTTCATCTGTGCTCGCCTCGCCACCGCGAACGAGCTGTCACTTTGACAACGGAAGAAAACGTATAGCATATCAGTATGTTATACGTGCAAGGCATTGATAGTATTACGTGTGTACAGCACGAATACTTAATTGCAATTTCGCCATTCTGTTTTTACTGATCGCAAGATCAGAGACTGGATGGTTAAAGTACGTAAGGGCATACGGTGGATGGCTTGGCAGTAGAAGCCGATGAAAGACGTGGTAGCCTGCGATAAGCTTCGGGGAGGCGGCAAACAGCCTTTGATCCGGAGATTTCTGAATGGGGAAACCCCCTCGATAATGATCGAGGACCTGCAGCTGAACACATAGGCTGTATGGAGGGAACCTAGGGAAGTGAAACATCTCAGTACCTAGAGGAAAAGAAACGAATAGTATTCCCTCAGTAGTGGCGAGCGAAAGGGGAAAAGCCGAAACCATTATAATGAACTTACACACCGAGTAGGACGCAAGTTTTACCGCGGGTGTGAGGGAGGGCTTGGGCCGCCGTTATAATTGGGGTTGTTGGACGGAACACGCTCGACCCATGTAGAGCACGTGGAGTAGGTACTCATTAGCTGAATCCACTGGAAAGTGGAACCAAAGACGGTGATAGTCCGGTAAGCGAAAATAG
>CAZOQS010000004.1:0-151006 GCA_964582475.1 uncultured Gammaproteobacteria bacterium
TTTGGTCATGTCTGAGACAGGAAATAGGTGCGAGCAGCGAGATAGAGGGGCTCCAGCACAAAACTTAATGGTTTTTCAATCGCCATTTTGCGGGCGGCCCACAAGGCCGTCCATTGTGTTTTAGAAGGAAATTCGCCAATGGATCCGGATGGATATGGACTTTGCTCCTGATTTATTACCACCACTTTTTTGTCCGACAGACAGAGGTTCGAGCCGAAGATTTTTTGTGCAAGGGATTTGGGGAAAAACCGAATGACCCTCACACTCAGCCGTATTGCTCTAATACTTTAATAATTCACTGGACGTTGTACGAAATGCTTTCGCAAACTTTTCAATCGTCGTTAAGGATGGATTTCTCACTCCACGTTCAATGCCGCTGATATACGCGCGATGCACGTCTAACAGCTTCGCCAAATCTCCTTGCGACATATCTTTTTTGAGTCGTATTTCTCTCACTCTTTTTCCAAAGAGTATGGCTGGATTTTTCATAAGTTTTATTGTTCTTGCAAACAGTATAAAGGTTGTTATACTGATGAGTATATAGAAAGCAATAAGTCTACATATTTATCATATGCCCTCCTATTTCCTCTACGCTCGCAAGTCGACCGACATCGAGGACAAGCAAGTCCTCTCGATTGAAACGCAATTAACCGAATTGCGTGCCTTAGCCAAAGAGCAGAATCTAAAGATCGCCTCTGAATTCATCGAAAAGCAATCGGCGAAGTCTTTAGGTCGTCCCGTTTTCACGGATATGCTCTCTCGCCTTGAAAATAGAGAAGCGAATGGGATCATTTGTTGGAAGCTCGATCGCTTAGCCCGTAATCCTGTCGATGGGGGACAGATCAGTTGGTTCTTACAACGCGGTATCATCGAACACATCCAAACACATGAACGAAGCTATCACCCAACAGATAATGTCCTTCTCATGAGTATGGAATTTGGCATGGCCAATCAGTTCATCTTAGATTTGAGCTCAAATACCAAGCGAGGTCTCCGAGAAAAAGTCCGCCAAGGTGACTATCCTAGTCGTGCCCCAATCGGCTATCTCAACGATAGTCGCACGAAAACAATCATTGTCGACAAACGGATCTCAAAAATTATTAAGGAAATGTTTGAGCTCTATGCGAAGGGCGATCAACGTCTCGAGGATATTTCTATCGCCTTTAAAGCACGTGGTATTGCCGCCGTAAAGAGCGGCAAACGGTTTAAGCGTGGTCGAATCACTTCCATCCTTTCAGATCCATTCTATTATGGATTTTTCGAATATAAAGGCGAACTTCATCCGGGACGACATAAACCAATTATCACCAAGCAGCTATTTGATCAGGTTCAAGTCGTGCTAAGACGTCGCGGTCATCGAAGAGATAACCCTAAAAACCTCCCAGAGCCCCTCTGCGGTCTTTTTAAGTGCGCAGAGTGCAATTGTTCCATCACCGCCGAACGAAAGATCAAGCGCCAACAGAACGGCAACACACACTATTACACCTACTATCGTTGTACCAAAAAGAAGACTTTTTGTTCCCAGCCCTTTATTCGTGAGGAGGAATTGGATAGCCAATTATCCAACCTCCTCAAACCCTATGCCATGCCGAAGGCATGGGCGGATGGCCTGAACCAGAGGGCAGAGCAAGACATGGTGGAATCGACTCAAGCCACAGCCCCTTTCCTCCAAGGCTTGCGATCAAAGATCGTTGAGCTTGATCGCAAACTCGCCCGCCTCAAAGAGCTCTATCTTGATCAGGATATTGATCAAGCAGAGTTCCGTCATGACAAGAACGAGTTCTTGTCAGAAAAGAAGTCGCTAGAGGAGCAAATTGCTCGTCTTGAACGCCAACAGAACGTTTGGCTCGAACCTTTCCAAAACTGGCTCAAAGAAGCTCAAATGGTGGATGAAATTGCTATTTCATCCGTTCTGACTTCAAAAAAATCCCTTGCACAAAAAATCTTCGGCTCGAACCTCTGTCTGTCGGACAAAAAAGTGGTGGTAATAAATCAGGAGCAAAGTCCATATCCATCCGGATCCATTGGCGAATTTCCTTCTAAAACACAATGGACGGCCTTGTGGGCCGCCCGCAAAATGGCGATTGAAAAACCATTAAGTTTTGTGCTGGAGCGGGTGAGGGGAATCGAACCCCTCTCAGCAGGTTGGAAACCTGCGGTAATAGCCACTATACGACACCCGCGTGGGTCGTTTGTGGGACTATACTCGCAGATTTAAAAAGTCTTCGCAAGTGCTGAACTCTGGACAGTGCTCGTGACCTGGAGGATGACCGTTTTAAGGTAGCGTCCTTCTGGAAATGAGAGCAGCTCTGCGTGATCTACGTCGTGACCGATCCATTCAAGGAGTCGAACCTGTTTGCCAGAGCGCCCGGCTGCAATACGGAGCATCGAGCGGAAGTCTTCTGGGCTGATACGCCCAGAGCAGGAGCTTGTGACCAAAATTCCTCCAACGGGGAGATGGCGTAAGCAGGAGGTGTTTAAGAAGGTATAGGCCTTCAGAGCTTGCTCTGCATGTGAGCCATCTTTGGTGAGGGCGGGTGGGTCACAAATAATTAAATCGTATGGGCCACCGGGGAGGGCTTCCGCTTCGAGCATCGGAAAAATGTCCGCTTCGATGAATTCACAAACGGACTCATTGTCGGCATCGAAGCCATTCAAGGTTGTAGTTTTCTCAGCTGTTTCTAGGGCTGTGAGCGATGCATCCACGTTTTGTACAAACGTTGCTCCGCCCTTCAACGCATGGACACCGAAGGCTCCCGTGTAGCTGAAGAGGTTGATGACGCGGCGGTTCTTCGCGAGATGTTTCACGGCCAAACGCGCAGGACGCTGATCGAGAAAGAACCCGGTTTTTTGTCCCTTCAAGACATCGGCTAAAAACTGAACGCCATCTTCAAGGAAGGGGACGAGTTCTTCGACGGTTCCATGATGGACTTCAACTTCACGCTTCGTGAGACCTTCGAGGCGACGAGCTTCGACGTCTGAACGTTCAACGATAGCGAAATCCGTGGACTGGTTGGCGGCAAACTGTTTCAAGCCTTCGATGATTTCCGCGCGGAGCAAGTCCATGCCGAGCGTATGAAGTTGGAAGACGTAGGTAGAATCGTAGCGATCGACGATCAAGCCACCGAGGCCATCCGTTTCCGCGTGTGCGAGGCGATAGCCCGTGGTGTTTGCGGGGAGGTGAGCAATCTTCCAGTCGTGTAGCTCTTGAAAGCGTTTGGCGAAGAACGCGGCGTCGATTTTGGTTGCAGCGTTTTGAGTCAAAATACGAATACGAATCGACGTTTTTGGATTCCACGTTCCGAGCCCGAGCGTCTTTCCAAGGCTGTCTTGAATTTCAACGATGGCGCCTGGTTCGGCATTTATCGGATGGACATCGATGGCCTCCGAAAAGACCCAAGGATGGCCGGCGCGGACGGGGATGTGTCGGCCAACTTTGAGTTTGGCAAACGGACGGGAAGAAGACATAGCGGCAAGTATGCCCTGGATTGCAAAAAACGTCCATGTTTATTGACAAAAATCAGCTTTTAACCCTATGATCGTACATTCGATATGGACGTAAACACCCGCCCGTTGCGTCGAGGATCGGTCCTGGTGGGGCTTATTCTTGGGCTTGGACTCGGGGTCATTATCGGTGTCGGGGCACTTCGCCCCTTTGAGCCTCGCTCGTTGCTCGCCTGGAAAACTTGTGAAGATCGCTCGTGCCTTCGCACAAATGAGCTTATTGGCTTAGCCGCAGCTGTTGGTGTGAAGTATACGCCAGGAGTATTGCCAGGGGTTGTCCGTGAGACGGCCTATTCGATCGCCCTCCGTCATCCGGTGCCGGAAGCTCGTGCACACTATATTATTATCCCAAAAAAGGACATCAAAAATATCGGTGAGCTGAGTGACGCGGATCAGGTCTATCTTCTAGACGCATTCGCCCTGATTCAGGACCTAATCAAAACAGAACGCTTGCAAACCTACCTGGTAAAAACAAACGGCCCCGGCTATCAAGACGTGGCCTATCTCCACTTTCATCTCATGGCGGAGTAGGTTGTTGTATTAGTGTCCTCTATTTTTGATGAGATCTCCAACGAGCACTAATGCTTCGTCTTTTGTTTGAATGGTTCCTTGGTCGCGCGCGTGTTCGATGGTTCGCATGAGATCGCCGATGTAGGGGCCGGGTTCGAGTTGGAACAGTTCGATCAGCTCGTGACCCATGACGAGCGGATGAAGCGCTTCTTCATCGAGCTTTTCTCGGATGATCGTTTCGGCGAAGAGTGCGCCATATGGGTCAGGGCGGGTGTCCGCATCGGGGAAGCCACGACCACGAAAATCAGCTTCGGCGGACGCGTGCATCACTCTCCAGTTGAGTGGTTTGATTTTCTTCAGAAGGGTCCGAATCGCGTTCGCGTAGCTTGCATCTGTGAGCTCACCTTTTTCCTTTTTAATATAATATTCACTTGGACGCAGGTGATGGAGCGCAATCATCCGAGCGGCGTGCACGACCGATTCGGAAAAACGCAGACGACCGCAGAACGCGATGGTCGGTGCTTCGCCCGCTTCTTGATGGCCGGCGGAGGTCCAGCGCATGACGCCTTTCTTCTCTGTGCGGAACGTGGTGGGCGGCTTTCCTAAGTCATGGCAAAGCGCTCCCAGCACCGCTTGAAGCTGTTCTTCGTAGGTGAGCGCTGCATTTTCTGCGCGACGAATAATCTTCGCCGCTTGGTTCACGACGAGCATTGTATGAATCCAGACATCTCCTTCCGGATGCCATTCGGGTTCTTGCTGTGTGCCGATGAGGGACTGAAGTTCCGGATAGTCGCGTTCGATCATTCCAAGCTCACGCATAAGCTCAAAGCCAATCGAGGGCTGTTCGGCGAGCAAGAGGAGCTTGATTAACTCATCCGTGATGCGCTCGGGGGAGAGTTCTGTGAGATGCCCTTCTTTCACCATTCGCTCCATGAGCTCGCGTGAAGCGCTCTCGAGGGTGAAGGCAAAGCGGGCCAAGAATTGCACGGCACGATAGACGCGGAGAGGATCGTCCACGAAGGTCAGAGGATCAACAACGCGCAATAATCCTGCACGCAGATCTTCCTGGCCGTTCCAGGGATCAACCAGTTCACCGGTGAGGGGATCGAGGGAGATCGCATTGACCGTAAAGTCACGTCGTTGAGCTGCTTCTCGCTGGGGCAGATATGGATTGGTATTTACCGCGAACCCTTTGTGGCCGGGAGCTGTTTTTGACTCGGTACGAGGAATTGCTACATCAAACTCAACACCATGCGAGAGGTGGACTTTGAGAATGCCGAACGCGCGTCCGACATCGTGTACTTGGCCCGGGAAAAGCGTTTCAAGCAGTTCCTGCAAACGTTCCGGCTCTACGCCAAAGATTTCAACGTCCGCATCTTTTGGGGGTTGGTTGAGGAGGAGATCGCGCACATAGCCACCGACAATGAATGCGCGTGGTGGAGTTTTGTGTTCTGGATGCGCAGGTTCTTTTGCAACGGCTTTCGCGAGATCAAGAATAGCTCCGACTAAGAGCGGGTTTTGATCCTGAAGTCTTTGCAATAGGAGAGCGGAATCGGACATAGCCGTAGGGTACGGCTTAGTTTGTCCCTTCGGCAAGTCGGGTTTGGAGTTGTTTGATCAGTGTTTCGAGACCCACACGCGTACCAGCCGACACAAAGACGGGGGAGTACGCCCCATACTTCTTCGCAAGTGTTTTTTCTGGGACGCGCTTCATCAGGTCTACTTTGTTGAACGCGTAGATTTTAGGGGTGTTTTGGACACCAAGTTCATCCAGAATCGCTTCCACCTCTTTGATCTTCGCTTCACGATGTGGATCGCTGACATCGATTACATGCAGAATCAAATCGGCATCGATCGTCTCATCGAGCGTTGAACGAAAGGCTTGGATCAGTTGAGGAGGAAGATCTTGAATGAAGCCGATTGTGTCAGAGAGGAGGATCTCTTCGCCTTGTGGCCGTCCATTGGCGGCGGCTTCTTTTTCGATCCAGAGTTTGCCGACACGTGTGTCGAGGGTCGCGAAGAGTTGGTTTGCAACGTACGCTCCTTTTTTGGTTAACGCATTCAAGAGCGAGGATTTGCCCGCGTTTGTGTAGCCAACGATCGAAACGGTTTTCAATCCAAGACGATCACGGCGAGTACGGTGGCCAGCACGTCCGATGGCAAGTTTCGCGAGTTCATCTTTCAGATGCTTTTCTTGTCCCGCCAAGTGACGCTTCATGATCTCGGTATTCGTTTCTCCTTGTCCGCCACGTCCACCAATTCCACCAGACTGCTGCATGAGTTCCATGCCCATGCCGAAGATGCGTGGTCCCATGTGGCGAATAGCCGCTAGCTTGATTTGAAGTTTCGCTTCACTCGTCTTCGCGTGCTTATCGAAGATTTTCAGAATCAGATCAACCCGGTCCCACGCGCGCAGGCCTTGTTTGCGGAGAAGTTCCCCCAATTCAAACATCTGCTTTGGTTTGAGGAGGTTGTTGACGATAATCAACTCGCATTTTTCGGTTTGAGCGAGCTGGATCAGCTCTTCGATTTTTCCTGGGCCGATGTAGGTTTTGTAATTCGGAATGGCACGGCGCTGCAGGGTTTTTACGACCACAATACCCCCATAAGTTTTGGTTAAGGCATCGAGCTCTGTGAGGCGGCGTTCGGCGGTTTCTTTGGTCATCTCGGGGGAGACGACGTCGATTAAAATAGCTCTTGGTGTGAGGGTAAGTCGGTTCATAGGGACAATTCAAAATTAGGATTCAATCAAATGTGATGGCTTTTGATTTCTTCTTCCAGCGAACAAGATTAAATCTTCATGGTCGTTTTTAGGTGTTGAATACAAATAAGCATAGCTCAACTCGTGTTGAGAGACAATAAAACCGTCTTTTTACGCTTTCCCCGCGCTGCCAAAGAGTTTAATTTTTTGTCGTGCCACTTCCGTCATGAGAAGGGAAGCGGGAGCGAGGAACTTCCGCGGATCGATCACTGTTGGGAGCTCGTCGATCGCTTCACGAATACCGGCGGTGAAGGCCAGGCGGAGATCTGTGTCGATGTTCACTTTGGTGATGCCGAGCTTGATGGCGGCGGCAATATCTTTGTCGAGAACGCCGCGAGCCGCACCGAGTTTGGCGCCATGATGCTCCGCGAGATCAATCAAATCTTCACGCACGCCAGAAGCGCCGTGTAAGACGAGTGGAATTTTGATACGACGGGCAATCTCTTTTAATCGCTCTAGGTCGAGGCGGGGGAGTCCTTCGAACTTGTAGGCACCGTGAGCGGTTCCGATCGAAATCGCTAAGCTGTCGCAGCCGGTTTCTTTTGCAAAGCGGACAGCTTCGTCTGGATTTGTGAGGAAGGCTTCTGCATCACTCACAGATACGTGGTCTTCTACGCCGCGAATCGCTCCGATTTCTGCTTCGACGGAGAGTTTCTTTGCTTTCGCCCAACCAACCACCTTTTTGGTGGTGGCAATGTTTTCTTCAAATGGTAAACGCGACGCATCGATCATGACGCTCGTGTAGCCGTGTTTGATCGCTTCTTTGATCGTGTCGAGATTCTTCCCGTGATCAAGATGGAGGACGATCGGAATTTTCGCTTCCGCGGCAACGCGTGCGATGGCGATGAGATATTTTATTCCCGCATATTCAATCGCGCCTTCGCTGGTTTGCAGAATGACAGGGGATTTCAGTTCGATGGCCGCCTTGAGTACAGCCTCGACCATCTCAAGGTTATTGATGTTAAAGGCAGGAACCGCAAAGCCTTCTTTGCGTGCCTTTATGAGAAGCTTTTTGGAAGAAATGAGCATAAAAAGAACGGAGATTAGAGCTTCTTCGGTTGAAGTTTTTTATATCTTGTAAGAAGTTGGTGGAGTTCCTGCCTTGTGGGGAGTCCGGCATGTGGTCCAACCTTCAAAATAACACGTGAGCTCATTGCGCTGCCATGACGCATCCCCTCGGC
This sequence comes from uncultured Gammaproteobacteria bacterium, assembly GCA_964582475.1. Classification (GTDB taxonomy): domain Bacteria; phylum Patescibacteriota; class Patescibacteriia; order 2-12-FULL-60-25; family 2-12-FULL-60-25; genus JAGOTP01. The sequence continues at coordinate 7,957 of CAZOQS010000004.1, forward strand.
GATCGAACCTGTTTCCAGAAGGCCATGCATAAATCCAAGAGCGAAGCTATCGCCGGCTCCTGTTCGTTCAACCGCTTTTCCAGGAAACGCGGCACAGAAGAGAGTCGCCTGACCATCAAACGCCCAGGAGCCATTTTCCCCATCGGTGACCACGACGATCTGCGGACCGTGGCGGCGTAGCCCCGACAAGAGAAGCTTTACATCATCTTCCTGTGTCGCGAGCAAGCGTTGCGCTTCCTGCTTGTTCACGAAGAGTACGTGGCAATGATCAAGGACCGGCAGAAGTTTTTTTAATCCGCGCTGTAGCTGGAACGTACCGGGATTAAACGCGAGTTTTGTTTCAGGGTGTTCGGCGAGCCAGTGAAGGAGATCTTTTTCCATTTTCTCGTGACCTTTGGCGAGGGAGGTATAGTAGATCCAAGAAGTCGATTTGAGCTTTGGGAGTATGTACGTTCGTGGCTGGTGATACACGAGAATCGTCCGCTCATCTTGGAAGTCGAGTACCGTGTGCGCGTTCGTCGGCTGCTTGGAGTCATGCGTCACGTAACGTGTTTGTACACCCTCTGCTTTCCAGCGCTGCAGAATTTCTTGTCCAATTGCGTCCTCACCAAGGATACTCACGATGGCGGCATTCCAGCCCAGGCGACTCGCACCAATCGCCACATTTGAGGCATTCCCCGCCGCCGGAATACGCGTGATGGATTTCAGCGGAAGTTTTTCACCAAACTTAAAGCACAATAAACAATCATCTTTTTTGATCTGACAGGCAACCGTTGCTTCTTCGATGCGTAAAAACGTATCGAGGACGGAGTCCCCAATGGTAACGACCTGGTGTGTCGGCGTTCGTCGAAAGAGCATAGACGAGGGATAGTCTACCATGTCGGAAAAAGAATCGCCTGAATAGAACAACACCCCGCCGGAACGAGCACGACGAGGTCGTTGTTCCAGGCGGGGGTGAGTCTGCGACCGACTATCGGCCGTCAGAGCTTGAGGTGTAGTGGGCGAGCGCGGCGATCACGATCTTGTCGACCGGGATGTCGGCCAGGAGGTGCTCGGGCACCTCGCAGAAGCGGAGCAGGGCCTGCCACCGCCCGAGGTCGTCGAGCTGGTTGAGCTCTTCCGCCTGCTCATCGGCCCAGCTCTGCAGGGCTCCGTTGGAGCAGCTGACGTTGAGTGCGAAGGCGAAGCGCATGCGCGCCCGCTCGATCTCACGCCAGCGCTCGTACAGCGCCCACCCAGCCCAGTAGTCGTTTTTGGCGACGAACCAGCTGGGAGTGCGAATTCGGTCCCAGGCCGTCTGAATCAAGAACTGAATGAGCTGCATGTGCGCCTCCGGCGTCTCGTGTCGTAGAAGTACGACAAAAAACTATTCCACGAAAAGGTGGATATGTCAACAAAACGAAGCTATTTTTTGCTTATTTTGGCAAAGTTATCGAAACCATTTTGCTAACCGTGGTCCTTGCTGTGCTGAGTAGTTTGATTTCAAATCGGTGCCGTACAAGCGTTCTGGTGGCGCGACCATGTGCTCGTACACCATAAGACAGATCGGCTGCCCATCACGCAACACAAAGTCGTGGCTATACGCTTCGACTTCGAGTACGCCAATAGTGCCACGATCTTTATCTTCCGGTGTCTGCCACCCCCAACCTGGATCAAAAAAGCCAGCGAAGTGTGAACGGAATTCGCCTTTTGAGGGATCGTATGGGGCCATTTCGCAGGCGTATTCTGGCGGAACGATAATCCGTTCTTTCGTGGAAAGAATGTAAAACTCTTCTGGGTGCAACACGAGCTCACCATTGGTCGGTTTGAAGACGGGATCGAAAAAGGCTTCTGGATCGTGATCAAACTTAGCTGTATCAAGAATCGCGGAGATCGCGCGCTTCGCTTTCCAGCCGATGATGTCGACAGACGTAAGATCAATGGTCATCGTAACACCTTTGCTGACGGTCGCATCCGAAGCGGGGATCGCTTCGCCTTCTGTGTTCCGCAGAAGATGGTAGCGATCATAGATCATCCGATGCTCAAGCGTGTCGAGGCGTGCGTCGCCATAGAAAAAGCGCATCTGGTTTACACGGTCACCAGGGTGCAACTGAATCGGAAAAGACTTTGGGACAACTTCAATCCAAAGTGTCCCTTGATAGCCGGCGGGAACTTCATCAAAGCGAGCAACGCCGTCCGCGAGCAAACGTCCGCGTAGGTTGATGCGACCCGATGAGCTCTTGTTGCTCGTGATTCCATGGATGCCAGGAGGAAGGGCGAGCCGTTCTGCGAGTTCAATCAAATAAATCCCATCCCGTTCGAGGGGGCGATCAGGGTGATGCTGGAAAAGCGATCCTTGTTCGACGACTGATCGGATCGTTTCGCCGGCGCGGGGCAGGTATGACCCCTTCATGCGGTAGATCTTGTCCGTGATCGTCAGATCGATCGAGGCGGGCTGGATATTCTCCATCGATCCCCCCTGAATATAGCCAGCAGAGAGCATCTCGCGGATGAGCTGGTAGGGGAGGGCACCCTGGCGCGGTTTCATATGGCCGAGACCTTAGCGGGCGGGAACGCGCTTGGGTAGATCAAGGGTGTGGGCTTTCTGTGGGCCCGCTGCGCCTTGACCGCGGATGGGGATATTGGCATGATCGAAGTATCTCTGGAGTCACTACCCAGCGCACACAATTCAATCGAAAAGTGCTTTACCTGCAGCTTCTGAGCTGCGGAGTAGAGAAGCCGGGTGGAACCGCCCCGTAAAGAGCTACGCTCCAACGGGGTCCCAGCGAATATTCATTCACGTATTCGCTGGGATTTTGTTTTTACCCAGCGTTCTCTCCTCTCTATGGACAAAGACGCATTGGAGCATTATCGCCATTCCCTGGCGCACTTGCTCGCCGCCGCGGTAATGGAGCTTTGGCCAAGTACCAAGCGCACCATTGGTCCCGCCATTGAAAATGGCTTTTACTTCGATTTTGAGTTCGCGCAACCCATCTCCGACAGTGATCTTCCAACGATCGAAGCGAAGATGCGCGAGCTGCTTCCTTCGTGGACGGCTTTTGAGCGACACGAGTTGTCGCCTGAAGACGCGAAGAAAGAATATCCAGGCAACCAGTTCAAACATGAATTGATCGATGAGTTCTCTTCTCAAGGTCAGACCCTGACCTTCTACAAATCTGGCGCCTATTGGGATTTGTGTCGTGGCGGTCACGCCGAGGGGATCTCTAAGATCGATCCAAAGTCCTTCAAGCTGACTAAGCTCGCCGGTTCTTACTGGCGCGGCAATGAAAAGAACGCTCAGCTCACCCGTATCTATGGTGTCGCTTTCCCAACGAAAGCGGAGCTCGCCGACTATCTGAAGATGATGGAAGAAGCGGAGAAGCGGGATCACAAGAAACTCGGAAAAGAGCTCGGCCTCTTTGTCTTCTCTGAGTTAGTCGGTTCTGGGCTCCCACTTTGGACCGTGAAAGGAACGCTTTTGCGTACGTTGCTCGATGAATTCGTCTGGAGCCTCCGCAAGGAAAAGGGGTACGGCCGTGTCACGATCCCGCACGTCACCAAAAAAGAGCTGTATATCAAGAGTGGACACTGGGCGAAGTTTTCGGATGAGCTCTTCAAGATCAACACTCGTGAAGGACATGAGTTCGCGATGAAGCCGATGAACTGTCCGCACCACACCCAGATCTTCGACTCCGAACCACGAAGCTACCGTGACATGCCTCAGCGCTATGCTGAGACCACGATGGTCTACCGTGACGAGCAGTCCGGTGAGCTGTCTGGCTTATCACGCGTCCGTTCGATCACACAGGATGATGCGCACGTCTTTTGCCGCAAGAATCAGATTGAACAAGAAGTGTTTGCAATCTGGGATATCATCGACCGCTTCTACTCAACCTTTGGCTTTGAACTCAAAATCCGTTTGTCTCTCCACGATCCAGAAAAGATGGAGAAATACTTGGGAACAGCCGAAATTTGGAAGCAGGCAGAAGATCAGCTACGTTCCGTTATCGAAAAACGTGGCAAAGAGTACACGGAAGGAATTGGGGAGGCGGCGATGTACGGACCGAAGATCGACTTCATGGGATTGGATGCCATCGGTCGCAAGCATCAGGTGGCTACCATTCAGCTCGACTTCAACCAGCCAGAAGGCTTCGACCTCTCGTGTGTGAACGAGTTGGGAGAAAAAGAGCGCATCGTGATGATCCATTGCGCCATCATGGGTTCGATCGAGCGCTTCCTCTCGGTTCTGATCGAGCACTATGCGGGCGCATTCCCCGCTTGGCTTTCGCCGGTTCAGGTTGCTGTCTTGCCGGTTGCCGATCGCCACATCGATTTTGCGCGCTCCTTGGGCAAAGAGCTCGAGGCTGCAGGCTTACGCATTCAAGTCGATGATTCCACTGAATCCGTCGGGAAGAAGATCCGCGCCGCGGAGAAGGGGAAGATGCCCGTCATGCTCGTGGTTGGTGACAAAGAGATGGAATCCGGAGAGCTGACGATCCGTCGCCGTGGTCAGGCAGATCAAGAACTGATGAAGAAAGAGGCCTTCATCGAACAGATGGCGGCACTCGTGAAAGAACGGAAAGGCTAGAGAAGGGGAGAGACGAAATAAAATAGTAGAACCAAAAACTCCCCAATTGGGGAGTTTTTTGTTATCCACAGAGAAGTACACAGGGGGAGTGAGTGGTGTGGGTAAGTTTTGCGTAGCTGTTTTTTGGCTTGGATAAGAGAAGAAGACCCCAATACTCTTCCAGAGACAGCGCGCGTGCTACAATAAATCTTGTTAAAGAACCTTATTTATTTCTGAACATTCAAGGAGATATGCCAAAGAGTCCAGACGCACACGCAGGTCCAGGTGAGACGACGGAGGTGTTAAGCGCAGTGAATCCTGAGGACGTAAAAAAGCGTCAGGCGGAGATTCAGCGTGAAGTTCTTAAGCAGCGCGGAGCAGAAATCGCAGAAGATGCGGGTAAATTCGTCGCAGACACAGCGAAGGCAGCGAAAGCTGGTATCGGGAGAGGGGTGAGTGGTCTCATGAGCCGTCTTGGTGGCGCATTGAGCGGTGCTTGGAGTGGCTTGGGGAAGGCTGCCGGCGCTACCTGGGATGGTGCATTGCTTGGTCTCGGATACGGTGCCGTTGCAAAAGATAAAACAGTCGAGGCTGCAGGTACCGCAAAAAAGGTAGCTGTCGAAACGGCTGGTAAGGCGAAAGACTTAGCTGTAAAAGGCGCTGAAGTGACTCGCGATGCAGCGGTTGCCGGGTATGAGCACATGATGGATATGAATAAGTCGGAAACGGTTCAGGCTTACCGCGAGGCAAAGCGCATGGCAGGCGAAGGAGCTGAATATGTTGCTGGCAAGGCGGGTGAAGCAAAAGAATATGTTGTAGGGAAGGCGGGCGAAGCTGCTGAATATGCAGCAGACAAATTTAACGCAGCTAAGGACAGTGTCCTTGCTACGGGCCGAGCTATCATCGAATCGAAAGCGGCGAAGTACACGGCTAAAGGTTTGAAATATGCTGGTATTGGCGCTGGTACAGCGATCGGTGTGCCATTGGCTGCTGGCGCCTATGCTCTCGCAGGTCCAATGCTTGCTTGGAAGAACCCAGAAGCATTGAATGCGGTTCGTAGCGAAATCAAGGAGCGTTTCCCAACGATGGGTATGAATGTTGGTGAAGCAATTGAAAAAGTAGGTGCAAGAATCTCTGAAAAAGGACGTGAGTTAGCAACTAGCGCTTGGGATAAAATGACCAATGCTTGGGACGGTTTGAAGGCTTGGGGAAATAATAAGCGCGTCGCAATGATGGAAAAAGCCGGAATTGCTTCGACAGCTGATGTGAAGAAAGCTATGGGTGAAGCGGCAGAATTGCGCGCTCAGCTCGCGGAACTCCGCGCTCAGATGGACAACAATGGTTCTAAGACGCAATCGGGTAACGCATTCAGCGGCTAATCTCGGTACATTCTTCAACAGATATTGAATTTCTTCTATGAACCTTGAATCTTTGATCTCATTTGTGAAGGGCTCGTCGCTGACGGATGATGTAAAGGAAGTATTAGTCGATCGTTTGGAGGCGGAAGGATTGACAACAGAAGTTGTAGACTCCTTGAAAGAAGCTTTCCAAGACAATATTGATGAGTTGTTCGACAAGGCCGGCGTGAAGCTTGATCCAAACGATCCAGAATTCATCGCTCAACATCAGCAATACGCTGAAACGGTTGATGCGGCGACCAAGGAGTTTGAAGAAGGCTCAGTTCAGCTCGAAGCTGAATTGGCCAAGGAAATGAAAGCCTTGGACCAGGATATCGACGCAACGCACGCGGAAAAGATCCGCACAGACTTGCCATAAGAAATTGCTTAAAATGCACCAACGCCCGGCGGAAGAGTTTCCGTCGGGCGTTTTGGTACCTCCTTCGTTGGTTGTTGTTGCCTGATGCCTGACTACGCGGATTGGGGTTGGTTCTTCTGTTGGCAGACGAGGATCGTCGTGATCCCGAGTGCGTTGTAGGCCGTGTGGAGCGCGATGGCTCCCATGGGGCCCCAGTTCAGTAGGCCGACGCTGAAGAGCGTGCCTACGAGGAGGGGGCCGAGCCAGCCGGTTCGAAGCCCATACTTGGACGGGGCGACGACGTGAACGAGGGCGAACAGCACGTTGCTAATCGCCACGCTCACGATCCCGGGCCAGCCCCAGGCGTCGATCCAGGTGTGTACGTGGCTTGTCGTACCCCACCAGCGCCACTCGTAGAGGGCGTGGGTGATGGCGTAGATGATGAACGTGAGAAGCGCACGCGCTCCTTCCTCGCTCGCCCCTACGGCGCAGAGCTCGATCAGTCGTTCTCGATACTTCTCGCGCTCGATGAGCGGCGGCGGAGTCTTCTGGAGTCGGCCGAGACCACTCCAGAACAGATTGAAGAGCAGGACGCAGGCGAGCACGGCCAGAAATGGAGGACCGGTCCCTCCGTTCATGTCGAGCAGGTACCGCCCACTCCAGTAGATGAGCTGGAGTGCGATCAGGAAACCGATCGAGGCGAGTGTTGCACCCAATGTTTAGACGCTCCTTTCAGCGCAATCAGGGTTGATGAGTGAGTGAATGTACAGACAAAGAACTTCGCAGTAAAACATAAAACAGCCATTTTGTCAATAAAAATGGCTGTTTTATGTAGGATTCCCTAGTATTTTAGGGCTTTATTCCTTCTTCTTATCAATCCGATCCAGCTTCAATTTCTTAAACACAAAATACACAACTGAAGCCATAATCAAGAAATCAATGAAGATGGCGAGGAAATTCCCAATCATCACAGGTCCAAGATGAAGTGCTTTTAGCCCCTGCGTTGATCCAAAAATAAGTCCGATCAGGGGCTGGATGATATCTTGGACAAGTGAGGCGACCACCTTACTGACGGAGCCACCCAGGATAAACCCGATCGCGAGGCCCATCACACCCTGTTCACGGACGAAGGCGACGAATTCCGCGCCGCGTTCCTTGAGGCTGAGTTTCATACGAGGCAGTACGTTACACGAATTCAATAGAAAAATCGAATGGGCTCTCAGAATAGACCAGGAAAACAAAAGTGCCCTGCATCGACCGATGCAGGGCACTTCATTGTTGTTTTCGTTGGCTGAGCCGAGTTCAGGCTAGCCCTTCACGATCTTCTCGAACACGTTTGGATGGGTCGCAGCGAGCTGGGACAGGATCTTGCGATCAAGGCCAATGTTGCGCTTCTTCAAGGCTCCCATGAGCTTTGAGTAGCTCGTACCGAGGGTGCGGGCAGCGGCGGAGATGCGGATCTGCATCAAGCCACGATTATCGCGCTTCTTGAGTTTGCGGTCGCGGTAGGCGTTCCAACCAGCTTTGATCGCAGCGATCTTCGCGAGAGTAATGCGGTTCTTGCGACCCCACATCATGCCCTTGGTACGGGCCAAAATATTCTTGCGGCGTTTGATGCGGTGGGTTCCGCGCTTTACACGTGGCATATCAGGGAAAAAGAGGAGGGGAGAAGATTAAACGTGAGGGATCACTGCTTTGATGTTGCGGGAGTAGGTTGGGTTGACCTGGAGGTCACGACGCTTGCTGACCGTTGTGCGTGAGCTTTCACGGCTGTTGAAGTGGCCTTGACCATTCTTGCGCTTGATCACCTTGCCGTTCTTCGTGACACGTACCCGCTTGGTGACGGACTTCTTTGTCTTGAGTTTCATAGAGAGATAATAAGTGGTCTGAGAGGTTTACCGAGCTGAGCTCGGTTAGGATTTGCGGGCAATCGTGGTGGAGACGTTTCCGCCGTTACGAGCAACGGGTTGTTCGACGACGATCGGATAGGTCTTACCGAGCGCGGTGATGAAGTCTTGAATGCGGCTACTCGCGATATCTCCATGTTCTTTTTCACGTCCGCGCAGGTTGATCTCGATCTTGAGCTTTTGGCCATCCGACAAGAAGTCTTCAGCCTGCTTCCGACGGATCTCGATGTCATGCTCACCCATTTTGACCGAGAGGCGAATGCCTTTGACCTCGACCTTCTTGGCGTGTGCTTTCTGCTGACGAATCTCTTTCTCCTTCTGATACTTGAACTGTCCGAAGTTCAGAAAGCGGCAGACAGGAGGTTCCGCTTTGGGCGAAACTTCCACCAGGTCGAATCCGCGCTCCGTAGCGAGAGCCATGGCAGCTGGTGTCGACATGACACCCAGCGAGACGCCTTCTTCATCGATGATGAAGACTTCTGGCGCCAGAATCGCTTCGTTCGATTTGAACAGAACGAGTTCTTCCTTTTTTTGATACCCGCCGCGACGGCGGTGATGGATGCGCATTGGAGAAGAATCCTGATGGAGTGAAAAGAATGAATGGGGCCACAGCGTGAGCGTCCGAGCTTACCGGTCTCAGAGTCTCACGAATGGTGGAGATGGGGGGAATCGCACCCCCGTCCGAACTCGTTCTTGAGGACAATCGTCCACAAGCTTGGTTTGCCGATCTGCGTCAGGCGACGCGGTCAACCGAGAGAAAAGAGGCAAACATCTGTCTCTTGGTTCAAGCGCCTTTGATTTCGAGGGTGTTCGGCGCGGACACACTCTAAGTTCTCACGTGTGACAGTTGGACTCCCCAGGGAGAACATCCAAGGAGGAACCGGCTCAGCCAGTCGCTTACGCGAGGGCTGGAGCGAAGGTTGGCATCGTTACCAAAGAGGCAACGAACGCACGGGCCTTCGTGACAATGCTGTTGGCAGTTGTCGTTTGTACCCACGGATTTACGAGCTGCGGGTACCCGCTCGGCCTGCTGTCGACAAGAAGCGAATCCGTCAAAGCTTGGTCATCCCCATAGAATATGGGGGTTATTCGTCCTCACCACGCATGACGCGGCGAGTCGAACGGTCCAAATCACGCGCTTTCAGCGTTTCCCGCTTATCGTAGGCTTTTTTCCCACGACAGAGACCAAAGGAAAGCTTCACGCGATGGCCACGAGGATACAGAGCAAAAGGCACAAGTGTCAAGCCTTTTTCCTGAGTTTTCCCCGCTAAATGAGCGATTTCTTGGCGCTTCAAGAGAATCTTACGGGTTTGGGTTGGGTCGTAGCCCTCGATCTTCCCGGCTTTGGAGTAGGCCGAGATATGGCATCCGAGCAGCCAAACCTCGCTTCCACGGATCACTAAATAGGCGCCTTGGAGCTTGGCACCCCCCTCGCGCACGCTTTTGGTTTCTTGCCCGGTGAGCACAATTCCTCCGTCAAACGTTTCGAGAGCGAAGTAGTCGTGGCGGGCTTTTTTGTTCTCGGCGTACACCATGGCGCTATGTTACACTACCGCCATGTCAACACAATCACCGCACGTGATTTCGATCACGACCGGGACTATTTTAAAAACGATTGGAATTCTGCTCGCTCTGGGTGCCCTCTGGGTGATTAAGGACATCATCTTGCTCTTGTTCGTCGCCCTTTTGCTTGCGGGGGTCATGTACCCGTTCGTGACCTGGATGGCGGCGCACCGGATTCCGAAAGGCGTTTCGGTGCTCCTGTTCTATTTTCTCTTGTTAGGCTTTTTGACGGCTTCGTTCGTCCTCTTAATCCCAGCGGTGGCGCGTGAACTAGGAATGCTTACCGGTACCTACGCGCAGTCCTTTGACTGGCTTGTGGGAGTGCGTGAGGGGTTCCAAGGTATTTCGGATAAATATCCGTTGGTGCATAATCTGCAGACGAGTATTGGGGGTCTGCAACAGTATTTAGGTCAAAGTGTCCAAGATGTTCTCGGGTATCTCACGACGCTCTTTGGCGGACTGGCAGGGCTCGTGGTTGTACTCGTGCTTGCCTTCTACCTGATTGTTGAGGAATCGGCGGTGAAGACGTTGTTCCGCAACCTCATTCCGACGGCGCATCAAGAAATGGTCTCTGATGTTATCTGGCAGGTGATTAACCGGTTAGGGGATTGGTTGCGTGGCCAATTGATTCTGGCGCTTGTCATTGGGGTGTTCTACTTTATCGCGTTTGCGATCATTGGGGTGCCGTACCCGATCTTGCTCGCGCTCTTCGGTGGGCTGCTCGAATTCATCCCGTACGTGGGTCCATTCTTGGCGGCTGTTCCCGCGCTCATTTTGGCCGCTTCCGTGTCGCCGTTCGTGCTCGTGCTTACCTTGATCGCGATTGTTGTCATTCAGCAGTTGGAAAATAATCTGATTGTTCCAAAGATTATGCAGCGCACGGTTGGCCTCAATCCGATTATCAGTATTTTGGCGGTGATGACAGGGGCACAAACGTTTGGGATTGTGGGCGCCTTGTTTGCAATCCCGGTTGCAACGGCTACGTCGGTCGTGATTTCAGAGTTTTTACGTCGTCGCAATCTTTTATCCACGGAGATCGATTCCTTAAACGCGTAGTTGCTATGGTGAACTTGTCCTTTGTGCGTAACAAATTCGGCTTCTTGATGGTGGGGTTGGTATTGGTTGTGTGCGCCATTCTATTGATTCGCCAGAAGTTTTTTGCAGCGAACGGCGAGGAATCGCTCACCCCCGTCGAACCAATTGCGACGATTCCGCTTCCTCCAGCCGATCCCGTTGAACTTCGAGGGGAGTGGGAGCGTTGGGTGAATGGTGTGTTAGAAGATTATGATAAAACAGGGGATGCCCGCAGCGCCAAGGAACGGTTGTTGCTCGTTCGCGTTCCTGCTGTAGGGCGAGACGCGCACTTGGCCCTGTATATCGCCTTTAACGCCTTGAGCGAAAGCCGTCCTGAGGCAAAAACCAAATTGACGGGAGCCCGGACGCTCTTTCAGAGTCTAGTGACGCAACCCGTTTCTTCGACGGCTTCAAGTACCACAAGCACGCGTTAGCGCTTATGTTCTTCCTGCTCCTCCGATTGCTGCCTTGGCTCTCTGGGATTGGGATGGCGTTTGCGTTGTGGTTGCAGTGGCGTGAACCGTTGTATTACCCCGTGCCCCTGCTCGGAGGGGTAGGACTTTTCTTACTGTCTTCTTTCTTGCTGCTCTGGCGTCGGATTTCGGTGTCGGGATTTTTTGAACGTATTATCCCACCGTTAACGCTCTTGTTTGCGATCGGGTTAGCTTTTCTCATGATTGAGGATCCGCTCCAACAGATCTTTTTTTCGTGTGTAGCCGTTCTCACGGTAACGATCTCACTCGAAATGATGTTTTATTTCTTGTTTGATCCGAAGCGTTATCCGGTGAACGCGCTTTCGCATATGGCGCTGGCGAGTGTTCCGCTCACGGCCTACGCCCTGGCGGCTGGTCTGTCGGGATTGAACATCTTCGTGAATACCCCAGGCTGGATTCCCTGCCTATTACTTGGAGTCTATGGCTTGGCCGCCTATTGGACGACAGAGCATCCGGTCGCTGATGCAGCGAGTCGCCATCGGTGGCGCGTCTTAGGGGTGGTGATTGGGCTGCAGGTGGCTCTCTTTTGCCTGTTGCTTCCGCTCGAAGTCTGGACGCAGGGGTTGCTCGCCGCCTTCCTCTTTTCTGTCCCATTACGTATTCGACGTTACGCCTTTCCGCCGGCTCCTCCTGTCCGCACTGTTGTCTTTGAGACGATCTGCGCTATTCTCTTTTTTGGAACACTCCTACTGACAGCTCGCTGGGCCTAAGTTACACTAACGCCAATGTCCTCTATGCCAAATCCCAAACCCTTCTTTGCCGTACCCCAGCTTGGCTATTGGTTGTTGGTGGTTTTGCTTGGAGGCCTCGCCGGAGGAATTGCAGGGTATGTGAGCGCGCAAACCGTTGCAGGCGGCTTAGATTCACGTCTGTCTCAGCTCTGGTCGCGGGTCTCGGCTCCCGTTGTTACGACCACGACAACATCAGATACGGGTGAAACAAGACAAATCGTTCCTCTGGAAGCTGCGCGCCGACCCGTCTACCCAAATGTGTTCAGTAATCGCTCAGCCTCTCCGATGTTGCCGCTTATCCGTAAGGCAGGACTAAAACTTACGGAGCCAACCACGCTTCCTGCGGAACGTATCCAAGGCTACGGTGTTTCGCTGACCTCTGATGGTTGGATCGTGTTGCCGTCTGCCGCTCTCACAGGCTCACTCGCGGACTACGGCATCGTCTGGCGTTCTCGCGTCTATCCAATCACTCAGGCTGTCCGTGATCGAATGAGTGGGTTGGTCTTCGCAAAAATTGAAGCGACGAGCCTTCCCGTCACGGCATTTGTGTCACCGCTCGACGTGGTGCCAGGACTTGGAGTGTGGGTAGAGACCGAGCCGCGTCAGCTTCGCTCAGAAACAATTACAGCCACCGATGCGCGCGCCTCACGTGATGCAACCGTGAGTGAGCAATTGAATCGTCGTTTTCAGATCTCATTCCATGAGACAACGATCCGCCCAGGGACCCCGGTCTGGAGTGAAGGCGGGGGATTGGTGGGTCTCATCCTTGCTTCAGATCAAGCAGGGACGCGTGTGATCCCAACAACGGCCATCTCATCTTCCTTGTCTCAGGTGCTGGCCGCACGTCCGCTGCAGCGCGCAACCTTGGGCTTGCGTGTTCAAGATCTCTCCTCCCTTATTTCAGAAGGAGCTCGTCCTGACTGGCCAGAGCAGGGGATTCTCATCCGTCAGGTGATTTCAACAAGCACTGCCAAGTTTCTCCAAGAAGGCGATGTGATCGAGCGTATCGATCGCGATAGCTTTGATGGCATCGTTGATCTCGGCGAGCGGTTGCTCGACTATCGTCCCGGAACGGTCATCACGCTTCAAGGTATTCGCAAAGGAAAAGCCTTCCAAGTGGATATTCCGCTTCAAGCCACCACGACCGGTGAGGTGCTAAAATAGTGAAGAGTGGTATACTCCTTCCTAGTATGTCTTCCGTTCTTTCCGTCAATCAGTTCGTCCGCGCGTGGCGCACACTCCTCCTCACGAGTGTCTTAGGCGCTGTGTTAGCGCTCGTGCTCTCGCTCGTTCAGCCGTTGCAATATGCTTCCACGGTTCGTTTGCTGATTACGCAAACCACCTCGAGCGCAGTTGATCCGTATAGCGCGTTGAAATTCACGGAACGTATCGCCGGCAGTTTGTCTGAACTTTTGTACTCATCGACCTTCGCGAATAATATTTTGCAGAGCGCCAAGGATCTCGAACCAGGCTATTTCCCTCAAGACGAATATACGAAGCGTAAGTTGTGGCAGAAAACCGTGGAAGCAGGTGTTTCCCCCGGAACAGGTATTTTAACCGTGAGCGCGTACCATCCTCGTCGTGACCAGGCGAAGATCTTGGTTGAAGCCGCTTCTCGAGAATTAACCGTTCAAGCTCCCAACTACTTTGGAGCAAATGTGCGTGTTCAGATTATCGACGCCCCACTTGACTCCCGCTGGTATGCCAGGCCAAATATCCCTAAAAATGCGATCTTAGGCTTCGGGATCGGGCTTTTCCTTGGAATCGTATGGCTTTTGACGGGTTCCAGACGTTTGTCTAGCCGCGCTTAACAGATTTTTCACAAATAAAAGGTCAATTTTCCCCTTAGTTTAGGGCAAAATATTGAAATACAAGCAAAAATTGCTTAGTAAACATGTACAAGGTTCCTTGACAGGTTTTCTGTATTATGTTATAGTAACCCGTCAAGTTGACAGCAGGCATCGACAACCAAGACCTTCTCCGACGCTGTGGCCGTTTCACTGTCGAGAGTGCGTTAGACAGCTTCCTCCTCTGTCTAGCCTCACTCCGGTGGGACGACCCGAACGCCGGCAGACTCACAAGTACGCTAGCGTCTCGAGCTCTTTCGACAATTCACCTCCTAGAAGACAAAGCTTCCAAGCTGAGTCTTAAAGAAGAGAAGAGTCGGATAGAGCTCGGTTTCGCCTTGTGTCCCTGCCTTTTGCAGATCCACCGGCCCCAGAAGCGCAGTGCGCATCTTGGGTCAACGAGTTCCATCACCCCCCCCGAAAGAGGTTCCCGACCATGATGTTCCGCACGGCCTTCGGTATCGCCTTTCTCGCCACCATGTTGGTCGCGAGCGCCGCCAGCGCGCAGCTGGTTCCGGACTTCGACCGCTGCAACGCGGCGAACCCCGGCCGCTACCGCAACCAGCGCCTCCCGGGCATGGCCAACGCGCCGCTCGCCCAGTTGGGCGCCGCGGTCGACCAGGCCGGCTGCGACGCCGCGTACGAGCGGATCAGTGTCTGCGGCCCCCCGGTCGTGACGCCCGGTCCGAACGCCAACCAGGTGACGGTCACGTGCGGGAACAACCCCCGCCCGGCCAACACCCGGCCCCGCGTGCACAACCGCACCATCATCGTCTGCCGCGAGGACATGGGTCTCCGCGACACCGAGAACGGGTGCGAACTCCAGCCGGGTCTCCCGAGTGGGTACAGCTACGCGATCGTGCGGCTGAGCAGTGAGCGAGCCAATGGGCACCTCACTGAGCGCCTGCGGGTCGCGCCGCACACCTACCAGGAGACCTTCGGCGCGGTGGCCTGGCCCAACGGCCAGCCCCGCCCGGAGGACCTGCGCATGATGCGCATCCTCCTGGCGGTCGTGGGCGCGCAGGAGCAGTTCGCCCGCCGCATCGAAGCGGGTGAGCGGCACGACGTCGAGCAGGACGCGGTGATCGGCGACAACAACCGCCGCATCCACCGCCGCGCCGACGGCATCGAGGCCAGCATGCACGCCGCGCTCCGCAACCAGTTCCGGCTCCAGTTCGACGGGTCCATCGGGGGCCTCGTCCACTGGAACGCGGGCAGCCCCGTCGGGGGCGTGGGCGGCGGCGGCATCCTCCGCCCCGGCATCGTCCTCCGCTGGAACGACGAGTTCGGCCTCAGGATCTACGGCGGGTGGGGGCTCGGCGGGCAGACGAACACGCCCTACGCCCTCCCCAACCCGGTCGGCGGCGCCCCGATCGCGCAGAGCGCCCCGCTCCACATGGGGGTGTTCGGCATCGATGGCCTGTTCGGCAGCGGCACGGTCGCGGCGATCTTCGGGATCGACGGCTTCGTCGCCGGCCGGACCGCCCCGGTCGTGGTGCCGGGCACCCTCTCGGGCCTCCTCGCGTGGCGCGCCAACGTCCACGCCGGAGCGCGCATCCGCCTCGCCGGTGACAGCACCGGCTTCCAGATGAACCTGGACCTCGTGGTCAACGGGGGAGTGAGCAACGTCAGCGCTGTCAGCGCCGGACGCCTCTTCTCGCCGACGACCTTCGGGGTCGGTGGCGAGATCCTCATCGGCGTCACGCGCTGATGATCACGCTCTGGTCGGTCCTTCACCGGGCCGGCCAGAGCACTCCCTCAACCCTCACCTAGGAGGTGAACGTCTTTGCTCATTGTAGGGTGGTCTCTCATAGACCATACCTCTCGACCGTGGGGTGCAGCTTCTCCGCTACACCCCAGCTCGAACTAGCTCATCATCTCGCATGGTGAACTGATTCGAACCTTCCCGACGTCGTTCCTTAGACAAGTGGGAAGAAAGGTTCACCGCGGTGCTGCTTCGCAGTATCGCTGCCTCGAGCCTCCACCATAAGCCCAAGCTTCACCGCTTTAGGGCAGACGCGCGAGCGTCAAACGCCTTGCAATCGTCATCGACCGGTTCTTACTCGTCGCTGACGGCCATCGCAAGGTGGCTGACTTCTTGGTTCTCCCGTTCCAACGTCTCGTAGACTGGCAGCTGATATGCGCCGGTCGGAAAGTTGATCAACGCCACCATGAACAGCACCTCGATCCGCTCGCTCGCCCTCTCCTTCGTCCTCGGCGCCGCGGCCCTCACGGGCTGCAACGTGGACTTCGTCCCCCCCGTCGAGACCGACGCGGCCCCCGCGGCCGACGCTGGTACCCCGGCGGTCGACAACGGGCCGCAGGGCCCGGTGTGCGGCGACGGCGTCTGCAGCGGCGACCGCGACTGCGCGGCCGACTGCCGCCAGGCGCCCCCCGCCGACGCCGGCACGCCGCCCCCGCCGGTCTGTGGAGGTGCGAACCTCCAGACCGACGTCGCGAACTGCGGCACGTGCGGCAACCGCTGCGCGGCCGGGCAGACCTGCAACGCGGGCACCTGCACCAACGCCCCCGTCGCCGACGCCGGCACCCCGGTCCCGACCGTCGACGACTGGCGCCTGATCTACCGCGCGCCCTCGGGTGCGACGGTGACGGCCATCCAGTCGATCGAGGTGTGGGACGGCAGCGCGCGCGAGTGCACGCTGAACGTCCGCGACCCCGAGCAGCGCGGCGCGGCCCTCACCGGCACCGACCGCTGCCCGACGATGCGGTTCAACCGCGGCGCGACCCTGCGGTTCAACGGCCGGTTCACGCTGGCGGCGACCTCCTCCTCGGCTCCGATGCCGCTGGAGAACTGGAGCTGCCACATCGACCGCGTCGGTGGGCCGATGTTGCCCTTCGGCACCGTCGAGGCCTACCGCAACGGCGAGCGCGTCCAGCTCCGGATGGTGGACAACGAGCGTGGGGGCTGCAACTGGGCCCCCGTCTCGAACTGAACCCCACCTCCCCCTCCTCGTCGTCACAGCGAGTAGGGGATCCCTTCCCACCCCCGTGACCTCTCCCGCGCCTCGTCGCGAGAGAGACAAAGTCCTGGAACCCTCCAGGCGATTCCCCTTGGCTCCTACGCCAAGCGGGTGCCCCCTCGATCGAAAGATCGTGGGGGCGCTTGTTATTTATGGGCAAAATGATTTTTTTGACACAGCTGTTTATTCATGGAACGGGGTAGTTGTGGGTCGGCCTCATTCTTGATATTTTTTGCTCTATGAACCCGCGTGTTGCTCACTCAAAAGAACCGACGATAAAGACGGTTGTTTCGCTCATCAAACAACTAGGAGGTTCGGTTAATAAAATGAATAACAGGTTGGATGGAATTGATGGGAGATTGGATGGAGTTGAAGATAAGCTTGGAGCTGTGGTTGAGACGGTCGAGTTTTTGAAAGAGAATGTTTTGATGAAAGACGAGGCGGCTACGAAAAGTGAGCTGGCTGAGTTCAAGAGTGACGTGATTAATCATATTGATCACTTCGTACAGCTACACAAGAAACAAGAGATCGAACTGGTCGCGGTCGCGCATCACATTACTCGCCACGAAGAGACGTTTCATAAAAAGGGCTGAAGTTATCCTCTTGACGGGGTTCTCGGGAGATGGAACGGGGTAGATATATGAAATCTCTTCCTCAGCTTTATCGCTTGCATACAAATTCACGTTCGCTTCATGTTCCAGGGGTTCAATTCGTTCCACCTCGTTGGTACAGCCTTGGACTGCTTATTCGGAAAGCGGCTAAGAAGCAAGGTCTCAAAAATCCCTTTGATCTGCCGCCATTCGATCAAAGTCCGGCCACCTGCTAGGCTTTGTCCATGTTGCCCTTGTTTGACGATCTTGTCGGTCATGAACAGATTCGAGACGTGCTTTCACGTGTGATTGCTCGTCCGGGTCAGGCCTATTTATTTCATGGTCCACGCGGAGTAGGGAAGCGCATGTTGGCGGAGCGGTTTGCTGCCGCATTACTCTTTTCGGTCGAGGAACAATCGAAACTCGATCGAACGCATTTAGCGGATCGTCTTCAGTCGCATCCCGACTTCCTGCTCTTCAAGCGCGAAGATGGTGCGAAGGAATTTACCGTGCGCCAAGCACGTGAGTTGCTACAACGTGTCTCCTTATCTTCGGCTCGAGGAGGGAAGATCGTGGTGTTGATTGAAGCGGCGGACACCTTGAACGAGGAAGCGGCGAATGCACTTTTGAAAACAGTTGAAGAGCCATCACCAGCACTGGTGTTTCTCTTTTTAGCAGAACGGCCCGATCGTCTTCCGGCAACGTTACGCTCGCGTTTAGCACCACTCGCTTTTTTACGCGTGCCACGCACGCAGATTGCGGATTGGTTAAAAACAACGCATGGCGTAGCCGATCCTGAGCCTTTGGCCGAAGCGGCGCGCGGCTGTCCGGGGAAGGCGCTTGAATATCTCAACGACCTTTCGGGATGGCGTACCTTCAAAGAGCGGACGAATGCTCTGACGGAGCCGCTGATCCATGGAGATCAGGGCGCGCGACTGGCAACCATCGAACGGTTTGTGAATGAAGCAGAGCGAAGCGAGAATACGACAGAGGCTTGGTATGAGCTCTTGGAGCATTCTGGTCGAGCGATTCAGAAGGAATGGTTATCTCATCCGCTCGAGACCGTTCGGATGGCGCGCGGACTTATCCACGCCTCAAAACTCGTGGGGGGATCCCTTTCTCCGCGTTTTGCGCTAGAATGGAACGGAACTTTACCGCTTGTCCCAAAACATTTTATTCCTCGCTCCCTCGATCCGTCTTCACTTTTCTCTCTATGAATCGCCGGCCACTCCTCGTCGTTCCGTTGCTTGCCTTGTCGCTCATGGGTGCCGGCTGTTTCGGCTTCGGTGAATCAAAGACGGTTGCTGTTGCGGATGGAGGCGTTTTCCGTACACGGGATGAGGCTCTTAAATGGGAGCAGCTCAAGGTCTTGAATTTGGATACGCAGATCGGTAGCACGGTTGAGCTTGGAACGGCTTCGATCGGTCTCGACCCACAAGACACGAATACGATGTATGTCGGAACGAATGAAAATGGGTTGATCTACACGACGAACAATGGCAACTCGTGGCAGCTCGCGAACGGGCTTACGAAGGGCAGAGTTAATGGGATCGTGGTTGATGCAAAAGACAAGTGTACCGTCTACGCATTACGCGCCAACCAAATCCAGAAGACGAGCACCTGTGGTCGCGAATGGGGCGAAGCTTGGTCGCATCCACGCGCGGATGCGGTGATCAGCGCTATTGCTGGTGATTGGTACAACCCAAAAACCTTGTATATCGGAACGGCAGAAGGGGATATTCTCCGCACGGATGATGGAGGGGCAACTTGGCGACCTATGCACCGTGTCGATAACACGCGCATCAATGATCTCAAGATTGATCCAAAGGATTCTCGCGTGATTTATGCCGCAACCAATGGCTCCGGTGTCTTAAAGAGCGTGGACGGTGGTGCTACCTGGATCGATATTCGTCAGCAACTCCAAGAATTCCAATACGCACGTTCTCCAAAATTTCTCGTAATGGATTCAGTTACGAAAGATCGCATTTACCACATCTCAAAATACGGACTCCTCGTGAGCGACGATGCAGGTGCGAGCTGGCGTAGTGTGACACTTCCAACAGCTCCTCAGGACACGGAAATCACCTCGTTCATCGTCAATCCAAAAGATTCCAAGATTTTGGTCTATTCAACCAAGACCGCGCTCGTGATGAGTAAAGACGGGGGAGTGACCTGGGCTTCAAAGAAGCTTCCAACGACCCGTGGAATAGCTTGGATGGTGTATAGCCTTGAGGAGAAGCCAGCTCTGTTGATCGGGGCTGCGCCAATCAAGAAATAGGCGTCCGCTTTGACCGTTCCCCCCTTCCTTGGCATCATGCCATAGACACACTTTTGTCTTATGGCTAACCACATTGATGATCATCGAAGCGAGTTTCAGGGAGCGCTGGACCACTTTCAAAAAGAACTTCAGGGCTTACGCACCGGACGTGCGCATGCAGCCTTGGTTGAAGATATCCGGGTAGACGTTTACGGCCAGTCGATGGACTTAAAATCGGTCTGTTCGTTGACGATCCCAGATGCAAAAACGATTCAAATTGAACCGTGGGATAAGTCGGTTGTAAAAGATGTGGAACGCGCCTTGATCGACGCGTCACTTGGGATGCAACCAAACGTGGCGGGAACCGTCATCCGCTTGGTGATGCCACCGATGACCGAAGAGACGCGCAAGAATATGGTGAAGATTCTCCATCAGAAAGAAGAGCTGGCCAAAGTTGGAATTCGCAACGTCCGTGAAAAGGTGAAATCGAACATCGCGGCTGATGAGAAGAACAAAGTCATCTCCGAAGATGAAAAACGCCGTCAGCTTGAGCGATTGGATAAGACAATCGCTGAGTGGAATGCGAAGATTGATAGTCTGACTGCCGACAAAGAAAAAGATATTCTCACGATCTAGTCCGCTACAATAAAATACTATGTCCACGCCTCTCACCATGGAGTCGCTCGTTGCGCTCTGCAAACGTCGCGGCTTCGTCTACCCCTCCTCCGAAATCTACGGGGGCTTTTCAGCTGTCTACGACTTTGGTCCGTATGGCGTAGAGCTGAAGAACAATATCGCTGAAGCCTGGCGCCGTGCCATGATCCAACAGCGCTCTGATATGGTGGGTCTCGACAGTGCTATTTTTATGCACCCAAAGACATGGAAGGCGTCTGGACATGTCGATAGTTTCAACGACCCGCAGATCGATTGTCGCGATTGTAAAAACCGCATGCGTGCTGATCACTTGCTTGAGAAATTCGATATCGATGCTGACAAAATGCCGGTTGATCAAATTAACGTGGTGATCGATGAGCTGCGTGCGAAGGGAACAAAGGTAGTCTGTGACAAATGTGGCAAAACGAATCTGACTCCCGCGCGTCAGTTCTCGATGATGGTGAAGTCGAACTTGGGTTCGCCAACAGATGAATTAAGCGAAGAAAACTTAGTGTATCTCCGCGCTGAAACCTGTCAGGGGATCTACCTCAACTACAAAAACGTCATCGACACGATTCATCCAAAGCTTCCATTTGGAATTGCTCAGGTTGGGAAAGCGTTCCGAAACGAAATCGTGGCACGCCAGTTTATTTTCCGCACACGTGAACTCGAGCAGATGGAGATGCAATATTTCATCCATCCGGATATGACGGATCAGGTGTACGATATGTGGCGTGAAATCCGCTGGAAGTGGTTGTTAGACTACGGGATCAAAGAGGAGAACTTGAAGTGGTATAAGCACGTAAAGCTCGCGCACTACGCTAAAAACGCTTACGACATCCTCTATAACTTCACCGCTTTTGGTGGGTTCAAAGAGCTGGAGGGAATCCACGCTCGAGGAGATTGGGACTTGTCACAGCATGCCAAGTTTTCCGGCGAACGGTTGGACTACTTCGATGAAGCGGCAGGTCAGCGTTTCGTTCCACATATCATCGAAACAGCCATCGGTCTCGGCCGAGCCTTCATTGCGTTCATGCATGATGCATACACTGAAGAAACACTTGAAAATGGAGAAACACGTATCGTGTTGAAGTTCGATCCACGCTTGGCACCAATCAAAGCAGCCGTCCTTCCTCTCCAAAAGAAAGACGGCCTCGCTGACCTCGCGTCTGAGTTCACGATGCAGTTGCGCAAGACTGGACTCATGGTTGAGTATGACGATTCCGGTTCGATCGGAAAGCGTTATCGCCGTCAGGATGAAATCGGCACCCCATGGTGCATCACGGTTGATTACACCTCCAAAGAAGATCAGGCGGTCACTATTCGTCATCGTGACTCGATGAAACAAGAGCGTATGCCTATGGCAGATGTCGCTGCTTGGCTCGAGAAAGAAACGCGTTGGGTTCGTTCCTAATCTATAAAACAATATGAAGCACGCGTTGCACCATCGTACATTATCGAATGGGATCCCTTTCTTTTTGATCCCTCGTTCTGATGTTCCTTCAGCGACGATCATGGTTTCGATCAATGTTGGATCACGCTACGAGTCGCCGGAGATTGCGGGCGCCTCACACTTCATTGAACACCTGATGTTCAAGGGAACGAAACGCCGTCCAACAAGTATTGATATCAGCCGCGAATTAGACCGTTTCGGTGCCGAGTACAACGCGTACACATCAAAGGACACCACAACGTATTATGTGAAAATCGATGCAGCGGAACTTCCACGTGCAATCGATTTGTTGAACGACATGCTGACGCATTCCAAGTTCGATGCAGAAGAGCTGGATCGTGAGCGCGGCGTCATCGTTGAGGAGATCAACATGTACGATGATAATCCAGCATCCAAGATGGAAGACATGTTGGAAGAATTAGTGTTCCCAGAGAACGCGCTTGGTCGCACGATCGCCGGTCCTCGCGAAGTGATTCGCACCGTCCCACGCGAGGCGCTCATGGCGTATCACGCAGCTCACTACACGACCCTTCGCACAGCGATTGCACTCTCCGGAAATATTTCAAAAGAAGCGGAGGCGAAAGTTGAAGCCACGTTTGGCAAGTGGAAAAAACCGAAGAAGAATGAAGCTCGTTCCATCCAGCCCTTCATGCCTCGCACGCCGAAGAAAGGGGAGTGGCTCGCCTTCTTCTCGAAGAAAACGGAGCAAGTTCAGTTAGGTCTCGCTTTCCACGGACTCGAAGCAAAAGCCTCTGAACTCCCAGCGCTCAAGTTGCTCTCACACATTCTCGGCGGCTCTATGTCCTCGCGTCTGTTTGTGGAGGTCCGTGAGAAGCGTGGACTCTGCTACAACGTGAGTGCCGGCCATATCGCTTTTGAAGATACGGGTGCCTTCGTTATTTCGGCCGGTCTCGATACGAAGCGTGTCAAAGAGGCGGTTCAGGTCATTTGGAAAGAACTCCAACAGATCGTGACCGACGGAGTGACGGCGACGGAACTGAGTCATGCCAAGGACCACATTCGCGGCAAGATGATGCTCTATTTCGAAGACACCTCGAACCAGACGAGTTGGTATCTTCGTCAGTGGCAGACGTTTGGCGTCCCCCGTGAGCCAGAAGTGGCCTTAGCCGAGCTCGAGGCGGTGACGGCTGCGCAGGTTAAAGCCGTTGCAAAGCGCTTATTTCAGCCAAATCAGCTCCATGCCTCGCTTGTAGGCCCATTTACACGCTCTCCCATTGCCCTTTTCGCCGGAATACGGTAAGCATGGTGGGTCTATGCGAAAATGGATTATCGCAAACTGGAAAATGCACTATGGCCCTATGAAGGCTGGGGCTTGGGTCCGCGCCTTCCGTCGGGAACGTCTCCCAAAAGAGCTGGATATTGGCGTCGCTGTACCAGCCGTTTCTTTGCCTGCCGCCCGGGCTTCGCTTGGTCGTGCCGGCGTTCCAACATTGGGAGCCCAAAACACCTTTTGGTCAGATGATGGAGCCTTCACTGGAGAAACTTCGCCTCAAATGTTGAAGGAGTTTTCCTTATCTTTCTGCTTGGTCGGACACAGTGAACGCCGCATTCACTTAGGAGAAACAGATGAGATGGTCGCGAAAAAAGCCGAGGCCCTCCGCAAAAAGGGGATTCAGCCTGTGATTTGTGTGGGTGAAACAGACGCTCAAAAGAAGAAGGGCGAAACACTAAAAGTGGTCCGTAAGCAGGTTGTCGATGCGCTCAAAGAGTGGGATATGAAGGACGAAGATACACTCCCAGCTTTTGCGTACGAACCAATCTGGGCGATTGGAACGAGCAAAGCTTGCTCTGCTCAAGAAGCACGCGTGGTGCATGAAGGCTTGCGTGTGACGCTGACAAAAATCTTCGGTGAGCGTGCAAAAGAGATCCATATTTTGTATGGAGGTTCCGTAGATATGCGGAACGTGTCAGAATACCTATCAACCACCGAGATTGACGGGGTCCTTGTTGGATCAGCGTCTCTCGACCCACGAGCCTTTGGTCTTTTGTGTCGTTCGGCGGTTCCTGGTTAAGCATGCTCTTGTCCCTTCTCCCATTTTTAGGCGCCGCCGTTTGTCTCGGCGTAGCCTTTACGATTGTCAAAAAGCACTGGGCTGAGATTCGTTTGCTCGACCCTGAATCCGTCAAAGAAGAACGTCACCGTCGCAAGCGTTTAGAGATGATTCAACGTCGCTTCGATCGTATTCGGGCTGAGCAGTTTTTGCCGTTCCGTCGTTTTGGTCGGGCAATCGGATTGGGAGCGACAGCCTTCCAGAAGCGTCTGCAGGAGCGTGTCCAAGCGTTTGAATCGACCTATCGTTCCGTGAAGAATCCCTTCTCGGCAATCGCGCCCACAACGCGTGAACGCATCAAGACGTTGCTTTCGGAGGGACGATCGCTCGCACGCGATTTGAAGTTCGCGGATGCTGAGCGCCGTTACTTAGAGATTTTGTCGCTGGATACACGTCATGTAGATGCGTATAAAGGACTCGGAATGATCTACTTGAAACAGAAATTGTATCCTCAAGCGCGTGAAACGTTTGAATTCTTGCTGAAGCTCAAAAAGACGGATGATGCAGTGTATGCAGGTTTAGCAGAGATTTCTGAAGCGGAAGGGGATTTGATCAAGGCCGAGCTCTATCGTGAGAAGGCGGTTGAACTCGGGCTTCGTCAGCCTCAGCGTCACGCGGAATTAGCGGAGTTCTTCCTCCGCCAGAATCGAGCGACGGAGTCCCTGGTATCAGCGGAGAAAGCGGTCTCCAAAGAGCCGGGTAGCGCACGCTATATCGAGCTTGCGCTTGAGGCGGCGATCGCTGCCAAAGACATCAAACAAGCCCGCCATTGGTATGACCGCTATCGTTTGACGGCAGAGGACCAGCAGCGGTTCCAGACGCTCCGTGAGAAGGTGGAGCGCCTAGAAATACAAGAAAAAAAACGGTAAAGAGACCTGCCTTGACGATCGGTGTCAAAAAAGGAACAATACAGCCACTTTTACACCTCGTGTAAGAGTGCATAGACGCCGTTGTAGCTCAGTTGGTAGAGCACATCCATGGTAAGGATGAGGTCACCGGTTCAATCCCGGTCAACGGCTCCATGGGTAGGTACTGAAGTGGTCAAACAGGGCAGACTGTAAATCTGCTGGCTTACGCCTTCGAAGGTTCGAATCCTTCCCTGCCCACCATCACACAACACGATTGGTTCTCACGAACCTGAGGATAGGGCGGCCTTCATGGCCGCCCTGTGTGTTTATATAAAACAGCTTCTAGAATTTTTTACTTCTCGTAATTCAACTTCCATCCGAGATCGAAGTTCAATGACGAGGGGGTAGATCCGGATGAGAACCATCCTTACCCCAGGTCGAGTACGCGTTGCGCGGACTCTTGTACGTAGTGGAAGGGGCGACTCGGTTCTTGCCTCACTCGCTACGGCGGCGTGAGCCAGCCGAGGGCGAAGAGGATCGGGAGCACGAGCCCGCCGATGAGCGCTTCACCGCCGACGAATCCCGAGGCGAGCACCATAGCCTTCTCCTCGTAGCTCTGCGGGGAGAGCTTCTGCCACAGGCCGCCCGCCAGTGCTCCGCAGGCCATCGGGATGGTCAGGAAGCCGGGCAGGATGAGCGCGATCCCGAGCGCGGTCACGTTCGGGATGAGCACGCTCTTCGAGCGCGTTGAGAGGAGGGCACAAACCACAGCGACGCCCGCTGCGATCAGGCTCCACAGGAGCGCACCCGGCGGGAAGGCGTCGATGCCGCGACCGAGGAGCATCGCCATGTTGGCGAGCTTGAGTCCGGTCGGGGCGGCGAGCCCTTCACCGAGTGGGTACCTGGCGACGAGGATCGGGTACATGACCGTCACCCCGAGCGCACCGATGAGCGCTCCCAGGCTCTGCATCAGGAAGAGCGCGCGCGGGTTGGATCCGAGGATCTGACCCGTCTTGTAGTCCTGCATCGTTCCCTCACCTTGGGAGTTGATGCAGCCAGCCGTCCCCGCCGTGATCAGGTTGAACCCGACGAGCGGCGAGAACAGGCGGAAGACCGCCTGCAGTGTGTTGGCCATCACCGACACCGGGCCGATGTTGGTCTGGCCGAGGACGCGCACGCCGACGAGCACGATCGGGAAGCCGAACGCGACACCGACGAACGTCATCCAGATCGGCATGTTGAAGGTCGACTTCTGCACGATCGCGAGGACCAGGGTGAGGAGCCCGATCGCGATCCAGTGCTTCCGTGTCGACGAGGGCTCGTCCACCGTCATGCTCTGCTCGTCCGAGACCGGCGACGCGGTTTTCGAGGCCGCGATGGCGATCTTCGTGAACTCGCTGATGATCATGGCGGTGGTCGCGGGCCACATGGCCCACATGAGGAAGACGGGCGCGTGGCGACCGTGCAGGTAGGCGGCCATCTGGCCGCAGGGCGCGAGCGCCTCCGGGTTCAGGGTGACGCCGTGCAGGTACACACGACACGCTTCGACGTGATCGGGAGTGACCCCGTTCAGGATGACGGTTTCCGCCGCGTGGGAGACGATGATCGGTCCCACGAAGCGGACGATGCCGACGCCCACGAGCATCCAGACGCCCATCTGCCACGGGAGGAGGAGCCCCGAGCCGAAGCTGAGCAGACTCCACTCGATCCCGATGTTGAGCGGGCGGTAGATGAAGGTGAGCGCGAGCTTGCCGAGCCCGTCACGCGCGAACGCGAGTACGGAGCCGACGAGCGCACCGACACCGAGAACGCGCAGGCCTGACTTGGCCTTGTCGTCCGTGCCGTCGAGGGTCTTGATCGTCGTTGCCGCGACCTGACCATCGACGAAGCGCATGGTCGGATCGGAGAGGAACCGCGGGCGCAGAAGCGCCGCGATCACGATCCCGATGA
The DNA here is from genome assembly GCA_964582475.1 of uncultured Gammaproteobacteria bacterium. Lineage (GTDB taxonomy): Bacteria > Patescibacteriota > Patescibacteriia > 2-12-FULL-60-25 > 2-12-FULL-60-25 > JAGOTP01. The sequence continues at coordinate 34,679 of CAZOQS010000004.1, forward strand.
GGCTCGCGAGGGTGAGCCACAGCCAGAGCCGGAAGCCGCCTGGGTGCAGGTGCGTGTGTGCCATGGGATTGGCATCGAGGTAGCCGAAGGCCGCCAGGATCACACACATGAACGCCGTTGAGGCGGCACTTGTTCCAGCTGTCTGGATCAAGTTGTTTTGGAGGCTATTCGCCCCGCGCGTCCGATGGGCGACGACCCCGAGTACCGCTGCGCCGATGAAGGCGCTCAGTACCGAGGCATTCGGCCCAATCCCGAGTTTCAGCACCACGAACGGGTAGCTGAATGCGATGATGGCCGAGACGAGCATCGCCCCAACCACCGCAGTTGCCGTCAATTCAGGTCTTTTGTCCATGCACTTCCCTCCTTGGAAGTCGGCTACGATTAGCCGCGGGCATGGTACGGGTGGGATGAGGAGAATGTCAATAATAAAAGGCAAGAATATGTTTCGTTGCAGGAATCGGTTCTTTCCGGCAAGCTGATGTGAGCTATGTACGACCTTCAAGGATTGAAAGAGAGACTGCGCACGTCGTCACCTGGACTCGCACTTGATATTGATGACACCTTGTCTCAGACATGGGCGTATTGGGGGAAAGAAATGGTGCGTCGTTTTGGAAATCCAGAAGGACTTACCTGGGAAGAGATTCGACACAAATATCGTCGTTGTGAAAACGTTCCTTATTGGCAAACGGATGAGGCACGCGCATGGATGGAAGAGAGCCGTCATGGAGGGGATTACTATGAAGAGCTCGAACGCATCCATGGATCACATGAGTGCATCTATCGTATTCAAGAACATCTTCCGATTCATTTGTATCTCACAGCACGTTCGATTGAGATGTTGGATGTAACAAAAGCTTGGCTTGCAAAGCACGGGTATCCGGAGGTAGAAGTGATCGCTCGTCCGCTCGATGTTCCGTATGAAGATACGTATCGTTGGAAGTCGAGTGTGCTGATGGAGTTGTATCCGTCGATCGTTGGTATTGTAGACGACGACGCGAACCTTCCATCGCATGTACCCGCAGAATATCCAGGAGCGATTTATATTCTTGGAAAAGAAACGAATGATCGAAATGACATTCGTGTTCATCACTGTCCAACTTGGGAAGATGTTCATCGCGCAATTCTTCCAACGACATGAAGCAGCAATTGGTGTTAGCGGGGGAGCACGTTGAATATGTGGTGAAGCGTTCGACACGTGCGCGACGTTTGCGTCTTGCGATGCATGTCGGAGGAGAGTTGGTCGTAACCGTCCCGATGCGTGTATCGCTTGAGCGAGTAGAGTCCATGCTGCAGACGTATGCAGCGTGGATCTTGCGTCAGCGGACCAAGATGAAAGCGCGTCCCGTGCAACAGCTACCAGCGATCCAAGATCGTGCGGCGTATCTTGCGCATCAAGGGGCTGCAAAAGAGCTCGTAACACAGTACCTCGCAGCACTCATGACGCGTGAAACGCTGCCACGACATTCAGTTCAGATCAAAAATCATCGCACACGCTGGGGGAGTTGCTCGAAGCGGGGGAATCTAAATTTCAACTATCGCATCTTGCTTCTTCCGACCGAGTTAGCGGAGTACATCATCATCCATGAGGTGTGTCATCTGTTTGAAATGAATCACTCGAGTCGATTTTGGAATCGTGTCGCTCGTTTTCTTCCTGACTACGCAATGCGACGAAAACAACTTCGAAATTATTCTTGGAAGAAAGATGAGTAGAGTGATTGCATGTGCGTGATGCATGTACAAAATGCAGATACAAATAATAGAGTAGTCAGTCTGCAAGAGGAGAATGAAATATTTAGTCCACATTGCTATTGACGTGTGCATAAATGTGCTATACTACACCTGCGTTCGTACGATGTTCTTTCAAGAAGCTCTTTCACGAAAGACTATCACCACGAGCTTCGACTCATCTTCTAAGATGAGCGAACTAACTAGAAAGGATAGTGAATCATTATGGCCATGAAGAAAAAGTCCGCAGCTAAGAAAGCTGTGAAGCGTCCAGCCGCTAAGAAGTCCGCGAAGAAAGTAGTTCGCAAGGCAGCTAAGCGTCCAGCCGCTAAGAAGTCCGCCGCAAAGAAGCGCAAATAGTTGACCTTTGATACGGAGGAGATCCCCTGAGCAGAAATGCTCGGGGGATTTTCAATTTAAGAGCGTTCTAAACTGGCGCATAGCTTTGTCGAAGACAGCGTTTTGTGCTCAGCGTAGATTGCTACGCCTCCTACGAAGCCTCGCCTTCTTCGCGCTCTGCATCTAGTTTAGAACGCCCTTTTTCTGCATCTCTTTTCCCATTGACAACTCCCAAGAGGGGTGGGAAAGTAGATATGGATAGTACGTGCGAAGATCCGCCCGAGGTCGGGGGATGGGGTCAGGCGCAGACGAGTATCCCATTGTTCCCTAAACTCAGGATCCCATGCCAACCAAATTGTTTGTCGGAGGCATCCCATACCGCACGAGTGAAGAAGAGCTTTCCGCTCACTTCGCCCAGGCTGGTCAGGTTCTCTCCGTCTACATCCCTCTCGATCGTGAAACCCGCCGTCCACGCGGATTCGCCTTCGTAGAAATGGTTGATGATGCATCGGCCGACAAAGCTATTTCCATGTTTCACGACACGGAAATGGGCGGTCGCCGCATCGTCGTCAACAAGGCTCGTCCTATGGAAGATCGTGGTGGCCGCGATGATCGCGCGCCTCGCCAAGATCAGTCCATGGGCATGTAGTCTTCAGACTACAGAGCACAAACACCCTGCACTTCGGTGCAGGGTGTTTTGCATATACAGACCTGCTATCATGGATCTGTTATTCCTCTTACGAAAGAGTTGTATGTCCATGATCGGATACGTGAAAAGAATTACGCCCCAAGTAGCTGAGCAGTTAGTAAAGGGACAAGCAGAGGCAGATCTCTTTTTTGAATGTAGCGCAGAAGACGAACGCGCAGGTGTCGGATTGAATTTGGATAAGACATGGGATGGAATTGATTTCTTGTTTCAAAACGGGAACAGAAAGAACAATCCAAACAGCGCATTTTTTGGTGCAAAAAAACCACTCTATCTTGAGGAGGAATTTGGGTACGGTCCGGTGATGTTGATCCCGGTGAGTGAGGTCGTTCGTCTCTCGGAACAGCTTCAACAGATTTCAGAGGAAGATTTTTCGAAACGCTGCGCGACGCATCACGCAGCTCTCCTCGAGCAGGAGGTCTATCCTTTTTCGGCGGGTGAAACACTCGAGGAGGTAGAGGGCTACGTGACACCCTATTTCAAAAAACTGAAAGCGTTGTTTGCGGGAGCGGCGGCCGCAGGTGATGTGGTGTTGTTTTGGGTGATGTAGAGAATGAAGGGGCAAAACAGACGCCGAGCTGAGCTCGGCGTCTGTTTTAGCTGTATAAAGCGAAAAACTTGTCTCTTTTATTATTTTCGGCTAGGGTAGTGTCGCTCCTCTGCAACTCCACATCCGTATAAACGGAAAGGAATTGACCAATGAAATGGCCCCGGGAAGATGATATCAGGGCGGCCCGCGCTGCTCAGGTGATTCTGCGCACACACGGTCAACTGTTCGCGAAGCTTGGTCTCCACAGGGCTACGTCGAAGCTCCTGGGCGACCATGGTACGACCGATTACCGAAATCGGTTCTCGCGCCTGCAGACCCAGTACTCTTCGGAACTCCTGCACGGCATCAGTGCTGAACTCGGCATTCAGACGAACTTCACCTTCGACGGTATCGATCCGTCGGGGGGCAATCACGGGCCGATGATCGTGGTGTCGAACCACCAGAGTACCATCGACATCATCGTCCTCTACGAGGCGCTGCGTCATCTGGAGGCCTCGGTTCGCTGGGTGATGAAGAGCGAGCTCAAGGGGACTCCCTGGGGCTGGGCGGGCGTTGAAACAAACGCTGCCTTCGTCGATCGAGATGGGGGAGACGCAGACATCCCTGCGATCCTCGCCTGCGGCCAGTCCGCTTACAAGGATGGCGCGGCGGTCGTCATCTTCCCCGAGGGAACGCGCTTCAAGCCCTCCAAGCAGGTGCCCGAATTCACCCATCTCCTCCCGCCGAGGTTCGGCGGATTCTCCGCGCTCTGTGATGCGGCACCGGAAGCAGATGTACTTTCCGTGACGCTTCACTGGAGCGGCGGATCTCAAGGGCTCGGCTTCGGCCAGGCCTTTCAAGACGTGAAGGGGCTCATCGGTCGCACGCTCGACGTGCACGCTGAACTCGTTCCTCGTCGAAGGGTGGAGCTCGACCGCAAGGTCTGGCTGCAACGTGAATGGAGGAAGAAGGAAGAACAGCTGATGCGACTCGAAGCTGCCTGAACACCCCCGGCGAAACTCCATCGCTGGGGGATCGCTGTTTTAAATACCGAATTGTTTTTTCAATTCTTCTTCGGCGCTCGCTGGGTTGGCTTTTCCGGCGGAGGCTTTCATCACTTGTCCGACGAACCATTTGAGAACAGGAAGTTTTCCGGCTCGAACTTGAGCGGCTTGGTCTGCATTTTGCGTGATGACATCGGCTACGACTTTTTCGAGGAAGCTTGTGTCCTGAATCTGGGCGAGGCCGTGCGTTTCGATTAAGTCGGATGGATCGAGTTTGGTATCGATCATGAGCGCCAAGAGTTTCGAACCATTCACGCTGTTCACGGTTCCTTTGTCGATCAAGAGGAGGAACTCGGCCATGTTTTCTGGATCGATCAGGCCACGTGGGTTTGTGATGTTTCGTTCCGCGAGAAGTCCGGCGAGCTTGTTCGTCATCCAACTTCCGGCGAGCTTGGCGATACGACTGCGTTTTTCATTCATGAGTTGTGCCCCATCTTTTCCGCTCGTATCGGAGGCTTCGAGCCAGGCGCCGAGTTCACTCATCGTTTCTTCGAGGAAGCTCACCCAGTTGTTGGAGGTGATGAAAGCGGCGTCTTGTTCGTTGATACCAAACTCTTCACGCAAACGCTGACGAGTGGTGGCAGGAAGTTCTGGGAGACGTCCACGTTCTTCTTCGCGCCACTCGGCGAGGGGAAGAGGAGGAAGATCTGGTTCAGGGAAGTAGCGGTAGTCGGCTTCGGATTCTTTGACGCGCTGTTCAACGGTCTCGTTTGTTTGGTCGTTCCAGCCGCGCGTCGTCGTGTGTGGGATGGTTCCTGCTTCGATCAGCTTCGCTTGTCGTTCGATTTCAAATTGCAACGCTCGTTCCACTGAACGGAATGAGTTCAAGTTTTTCACTTCGGTTTTTGGATTGAGCCGCTTCATGTCGAGCGGGGACTTGTCTGCGAGTGCTGCTGCTACATCATCTACGGCTAACAGGGAGATGTTTGCGTCACAGCGCATCATGCCTTTTTCCATGTCGGCATCGGAGGCACCGATGGCACGTAGCAGCGCCTGGAGCTCTTGCAAGAAGAGCTTGGCTTCTTGTGGCGAGCGGAAGTCGGGACCGGTCACAATCTCGAGCAGGGGAGTCCCAGCGCGGTTGTAGTCGACATAGGTGGCGTTGGAAGCGCCTTGGTGGACGTTCTTAGCCGCATCTTCTTCCATGTGTGCCCGTTCGATATGAATCGCAAGGGTTTGGCGTTCGGGCGAATTGCTTGGGACGTTAATCGTCAGTGTGCCGTGTTCAACGACGGGGTGTTTGTATTGGGTGATCTGGTAACCCTTCGGAAGATCAGGATAGAAATACTGTTTTCGGTCAAAATAGCAGACCTCAGGAATGGTGGCATTCAACGCCAGGCCGACGCGCAAGGCTTTGCGGACGGCTTCTTCGTTCAGCATCGGTAAAACACCCGGATGACCCAAGCAGATCTGACAGCTGGCGCTATTACTCGGAGCTGTTTCGTCTACCGAAGGACAGCTGCAGAAGAGCTTTGTTTTGGTCTTGAGGCGGGCGTGGATTTCGAGCCCAATGATCGGTAAAAAAGCCAAGGACATATGGTGTCCAGAGTAACCCGCCGACCCCTAAATTGTCGAGTTAGCGTGTGCGCTTGAGCTCTAGGTAGACCGTAACCATCAAATGGGTCAACAAAGGCATGGCTACGAGAAGCGGAAGGGCGTTGATGACCTGGAGGGCGGTTGCGGCGATCTGGGTTGAGGCGGGTCCAATGACGGTCCAGCTGGAGAACCCAAGTTGCCCCGCGAGCGCGGATGGGCGATACCCTGCAATGATCCCAACCAAAACCTCGATGATAGAGCTTGCGATCAGGCTAAGTACAAGAATGAGGAATCCTGGGAGGATGATGCGTGCGACCATGCTCCACCAGCGTCCGCTGACGAGCTGAGCGGAGCGTGCGAGGGCTTGGCGTCCGGTTCGACCCTCATCGAGGAAGCTATAGCCCGCAAATGCCAACGCACCGGTCAGCCAGATACCAGGAAGGACAAATACAAGCGCTCCACCAGCGGCAGCTAGGCCGCTCAAAATACTAATCAGTAAAAATGAGCCGAGTGCAGACACGCTTAACGGAGAACGTTTCTTCCCCTGGCGTTCAGCAAGGACGGTAGCTGTGAGGCGTAGAGTGATCCAGGTTGTGGCGATAATTTGAAGCAGAACCACATCTACGACGCGAAGGGCGAGACGTAGTGAATCCGGGACATAGAAAGAAATAACCGCCAATGTAAACGAGAGGAGAGCGATCCCCACAAACCCCAAGGCTTCTTTGATGTCAGTTCCAAGATACTTTTTTCCTTCGTGCCAGGAACGGGTAAAGACTTCGGAGGGGGAAATGAGCGACTGGTCCATAGATGTCCTTAGTGTACCACAGAGAACAAAAATCCTGCACCGGTTGATGCAGGATTTTTGAAACTGCGGTGTTTGTTACCGGCTCGCTTTGAGCGAGTGGAAGAGTTTTGCACTGACGACCTGAGAGAGTCCTGTTCCAACGAGCGAGAGGAGCAGGTTTGCAACCGTCGCAACGATGAACAAGAGACCGGCAATGATCAACATAGGAAGGCTCGCGGCGGAAAGACCGGCAGAACCGCCTTCGGAGAAGCTCATAATAGCAGCAGCACCCCCGATAATCGCGAACACAATAGGAACGATGTAGATTGCAAATGAGATGATTCCGATAATGATCTGGAATACAAGCGCAGGGAAAATCGTGCGCCACAGCGTCTTCCACCAGCGACCCTTCACGAGATCCATTGAGCGTGCAATCGCATTCGTACCAGTCGTCCCTTCTTCAAGATAGACCGCTACGGCCTGGCTCGCGGCGATGATGAACCAGATACCCGGAATGATGAAGAGCACCATTCCTCCCATGCTCGCTAACCAGCTAAGGAGGGCGATGAGGAGGACGGGCACGAACATCTGAGAAAGGGTCTTTCCTTGAGTTGCTTGAGCGATTTGTCCTCCATCTTTCGCTAAGACGTAGCGCATGGCGTGCAATGTCACGAAAAGCATCCCCACACACAAGACGAGAACGCCGAGCAGAATCATCAAGGCAGATTCCAGTGCGATTCCGCCCATGTAGAGAGGGTAGAAGGCGACCATGACGAGAACCATCCACGCATTGCGCTTTACGATGGTTTTCCAGTCATTTTTGAAAAAGACCCATGATTCATGGATCAAGTCTGAGATAGAGATAAGAGGGGTCATAGATGCGGGTATAATACACTATTTTTTGTTTCGTTGATAGGTTACAAACAAAAACCCAGGGTACGCTTTTTGTTCAACGCACTGCCACTGTGCTGGATCGATCGTTGGGAAAAAAGTATCACCCTCTACATGCTGGTCTATACGTGAGAGGTAGAGCGTGTCGGCGAGATCGATCGTCGCTCGATAGATTTCGGCTCCACCGATGACACAGATATCCTCAGACGCATGTGCAGAAAAAGCGGACGACAGATCGTTGAAACGTTCCACTTCTGGTGGAAGAGGATAGTCCGCTTGGCGTGTGATCACGACGTTCAAGCGATCGCGTAAGGGGCGAAACTTTTCGGGGATAGATTCCCAGGTCTTGCGCCCCATGAGAACCGTTTTGTGAAGCGTGAGTTCCTTGAAGAGAAGTTGTTCCCCAGGAATCTTCCAAGGGATCCCGCCGTCTTTTCCAATACAGCCGTTACGTGAAACGGCCGCGATGAGGGAGAGAGGCATAAGCTTAGACGGCAATTGGAAAACTAATTTTTGGAAAACTCTGATAATTTTCGATAATGCTGTCTTCCGCTTTCCAATCAAAGATAGACGTGAAGTGAGGTGTTGTTATGGTAGGGAGGGGATAGGCGCTTGGATCACGTTCCAATTGTGTTTTGACCCCCTCAAGGTGATTTGCGTAAATATGCGTATCGGCCAAAAAACCAACGAGCTTTCCTTCTTGAAAGCCTGACTCTTTCGCGAGCAGATGAAGCAGGAGTGCGTAACTGGCGATATTGAATGGCAATCCGAGCACGGTATCAACGGATCGCTGGTTCCAGAGAAGATTGAGTTTTCCATTTATTACCGTTACCTGGAATGCATAATGGCAGGGTGGAAGACCCATTTCACCAAGCATACAAGGATTCCAAGCAGACACGATCATGCGGCGATCGTTTGGATTTTTCTTTAGCGTCTCGACAATCTTTGCAAGCTGATCAATTCCTTGTCCTTCATAATTTTTATCACACCCTTCGTAGGGTGCATTGAAGTGACGCCACTGGTATCCATAAATTGCACCAAGGTCACGTTCCGCCTTCATCCGTTGCTTTGACTCTTCATCGTTTCCGTATGGAGCTTTTTTTGGATAGGCCCATTCGTCCCAGATGTGATTGTTCCGTTCCTGTAACCACTGTTTATCGGTTAGACCTTTTATAAAGAACTCGAGTTCAGAAGCGATCAGACGGAAGGGGACAGATTTCGTTGTTAATAAGGGAAATCCTTTTGACATGTCATGCTCAAACATTGCTCCAGCGATGGCGATGGTATCGACCCCGGTGCGGTTTTCTTTTCGTTCACCCGTATCAAGAATTTGTTGAATAAGAGCATGATAATTTTTCATAACAAAAATGAAGTCTAGTTTTTTAAAGAAAGGGAGTTTATGTATACCCACCGCTGTGTCCCCACCCTCCGCGTGAATTGTCTCCGGCTGGCGGTGCTTCTTGCCAGGTGGCGCGGGCGATGGAAACGAGGACGCCTTGCACAACGCGATCACCCGCATGAAGTTGTACTTCTTTGTCGCTCGGGTTCCAGAAAGACAGGCTGAGTTCGTCTTGTGGCCCGCAGAAATCCTGATCGACAATTCCGATCGTGTTCGCGAGACGTAGACCAGTCTTCTGAAACAGCGACGAACGAGGGGCGAGTAAGAGCATGTACCCGGGAGGCGTTGCGATGATGAGGCCGGTTGGAACGGTTGCAGCTCCATGTGCTGGGACAAGCGTGTCTTCGGGGCAGACGATATCAAAGGCAACCGATCCTTCTGTGGCGTATGTCGGCAACGGGACGGAGTCTTTGACGCGGGTAATACGAACAGTTGGGGACGACATAGGCGGAGTTCAAAACGACAAGCTTAGACGCTCGGGATGGCGGCTTGGTGGGCTTCGTACCCAAGCTCCTTCATCATCGCCTTCACCTGTAACTCAAGATCAGCCGGAGTTTTGCTGTTGTCGAGTTTTCTCCAGGCACGATCCATCACAAGCGGAATCGTGACTTCGGTCGGGGCATTATCTTGGGAGACGAATTCCTGCCAGGTCATGTGTTGTTCGCCACTTTTCTCACCACGCTTTTTCATGCGTTCGTAGCGCATCTCCGCAGGGACATCGACCGAGACCAGTTTGAAGAAGGGGAGTGGCTCGAGTGCGACGATATCTTCGGGGCGGCGGATCCCATCAATAACGACGAGGGGACTTTGGGACAAGACCGCATCCCGTTCGATGGCGTATGACAAGACGTCTTCTCCGAAGTTGGTGCGAAGAGCTGTCGAAAGCGCAATAAAGTGGTCGCGTGAACGATCGATGTGCAAACGCGTCAGAATATCTCCTAAAATCGCGCTAAAACGAGAATAAGCAGCGCCGTACTGTTGAGTAAGAATATCTGCGACGGTGCCTTTCCCGCACCCCGACTGACCGACGAGACCGATGATGTGATTCGGCATATGTCAGGAGAGTACTCGGCCGTCTTCAGGGTGTCGACCATCACTTATCCGCACCATCTGCCGAATCCCTGCAAAATAGTGTATAATTTGGAAACTCAATTCATTTAGCGTTACTTTTATGGCACTGACACTCAAAAAGAAATCCCATTCCTCATCTCATCTCGGCGCAGGTCTCGCAGCAGGCGCAGTTCTTGGTCTCGCAGCCGGTCTCTTTCTTCAGTCTCGCAAGGGCAAGGAGTTGACGAAGGAGGCTGAAGCGAAGGCAAAGATGTTGCAGAAGCAGGTGATGAAGAAGCTTGAAGGGGCTGGTGAAATGACAAAGGAAAAATACGGAGAAATGGTCGACCAGGTCGTCGAGTTCTACCAAAAGAGCAAAGACGTCGCGACCAAAGAAGCTCCAGCTGTCCGCAAATATTTGCTCGGTCGCTGGAAGGATATCCAGTCCCACATCGACAAAGCAGGGAAATAATCCTCTATAGGAGATAAAAGAACGAGCCTTATTGGCTCGTTCTTTTATCTGACCATCTACTTGATTTTCGAGTGAGACTGCTCAACGGGTAGCGTTTAAAAAATTCCAAAATTTCTTTAGATTCCGCCAGAGGTATCCGGACACGCTTGGTCTAAGAGGAGCCTCAGTTCCATTTCTTGTACGCGTGGAATGCGGTGGTGTTTCGGTATGTGGCGAAGCTGCTTGTGATCCAGCAGAACTAAATGCATCCTTCGGTGTTTGGGACTTTCGAGTAGTAGCTGCGCGGCTCGTTTCACCGCGATAAGGAGTCTTTCCGGCCATCGTCTCAGCAGGTGCCGTTTTTCTAATACTAGATTCGTTTGGGTCCCACAAACGAATCTCCCCCGTATCAACCCTTTGCAGGATAAGGTCTCCCTTTGAATTTGAAGAAGGTTGCCCAGCATCATGCGAGACGAACAGGACTTTCCAGGCGGTATTTGGTGGATATCCATCTAGGCGAGACTGTACAATGTCTCCTTTCTGAAACGTTCTCTGCTCCTCTCTGGCTCCTCTCAGGTTGGGCGCTCTATCATGCTTGCCAAGCGATTCTTCACCGATAAATTCAGCTGTTGCGAGAATTCTCCCAGCTTTTAGAGCGTCTGCTTGCGCAACGAGTTGCAGGCGTTTTTGAGCGAGTTCCGGAGAGAGGTTTGCGTTCGTCTTAGGAAATTGACGCCGTTCTCGATCGAGTTCAAGTTCAAGCTGCGTTGGCCGAGCCATGGGTGGCGTCAGTTCAAGCATTTTTTGGTAACGATCTTTATGGGAAGACCATTTTTTAATCTCAGATTCATTTTTCGCCTTTACAGCTTTCTCTAATTCACGTTCTGCAGTCGCTAGTTCGTTTGCGGCCAAAAAGGCGTATCCAGTGTCCTTAAGAGCTGCAAAACCAGTGAAATCGTTTTGGATGGGTGCGTAGGGCTCTCCTCCCGCTTTGATGCGTGCTTCTCTAACGTCTACTTCGTCGTCTTTAGACCAAGCGAGTCTCATTTCTTTGCGTGCAGCCTGTATCTCTTCAAGTCCTCGGCCGTTCCAACCGCGAGCAAGTTCTACCGTCTCGGGTCGAGATCTACGATGGTTGGTCGTACTCCTTTCTCGCACGTTATCTTCCGGAAACCCGACGAATTTTGTTGGTCTATCTATACCCATAAAAAAGTACTATTAAAAGTGTACACGGTCAGTCTACTCTAAGGAGCCCCCTCATTAAAGAGGGCAATAAAGAGTATGTATCTTACTTTAATAGTTTACTTTTCGTTTACGTCTTCTTAAACACTATCTTCTCCTTCACAACATCGATCGTAATACTATTCCCTTCCTCCACTTTGTGTTCAAGAAGCTGCATGGCAAGTTCATCAAGAACGAGTTCCTGAATCGCGCGCTTCAGCGGACGGGCGCCATAGGCTGGGTCATGGCCCTTTTCGGCGATGAGGAGTTTAGCTTTTTCCGTGAACGTGAGCGTAATGCGCTTTGACTGTAGGCGCTTCATGACAATACGAAGCTGCAGATCAACGATCTTCGCCAAGTCTTCTTTTCCAAGTGACTGGAAGATGACGATCTCATCGATGCGGTTCAAGAACTCGGGACGGAATTGTTCACGCAGCAACTCCATGAGACGTGTACGCATCGACAGGGTTTTCTTTTCGTCGTCTTTGCTCTGGCTTGAGAAGCCGATTTCTGCCCGCTTCTTGCCGGCATCAAGAATCATGTCGGATCCGATATTTGAAGTCATGATCACGATGGTATTCTTGAAGTTCACGGTGCGACCTTTGCCATCCGTGAGTTTTCCATCATCTAACACCTGCAATAGAAGATTGAAGACGTCTGGATGGGCTTTTTCCACTTCGTCCAAGAGAATAACGGAATATGGTCGGCGTCGAATCTTCTCTGTGAGCTGTCCGCCCTCATCGTATCCAACGTATCCAGGAGGGGAGCCGATCATGCGTGAGATTGCGTGTTTCTCCATGTATTCTGACATGTCGACACGGACCATCGCGTCTTCGTCATCGAACAAGATGTCGGCTAAGGCACGTGCGAGTTCCGTTTTTCCAACACCGGTTGGACCGAGGAAGAGGAAGGAGCCGATCGGACGGCGTTCTTCGTTGATGCCCGCGCGTGAACGACGCAAGGCGTTCGCAACTGCTTTCACGGCCTCATTCTGACCAATGACGTGTGTATGAAGAGCTTCTTCCAGCTTCGTTAATTTCTGGGCTTCTGACTCGAGCATACGTTGAACAGGGATGCCGGTCCAGCGGGCGACGACGGTTGCGATTTCTTCCTCGGTAACAGCGTCTTTCAAAAGACCGCGCTGACCTTGGAAGGCCTTGAGTTTGGCTTCAAGCTGGTCCTTCTCCTTCTCCTTTTGGGGCATTTGACCATAGCGAATACGAGCGACTTTTTCGAGGTCACCTAAACGTTCAGAGGCATCTGCATCGGTCTTCAATTTTTCCAGAGCGGCCTTTGCTTCACGAATGTGTCCAATGATTTCTTTTTCGGCTTTCCAGCTAAGTTCAAGTCCATGCGCTTTTTCATTTACTTCTGCCATGTGACTTTCAATTTCGGCGAGGCGTTCTTTTGAGACGTCATCCTCTTCTTTGAGGAGAGCACGTTTTTCGATGTCTAATCGCATCAGTTCACGCTTCAAGCGGTCGAGCTCTTCTGGAAGGGAGTCGATCTGCATACGGAGGCCGGAGGCGGCTTCGTCGATCAAGTCGACGGCTTTGTCTGGCAAGAAACGATCCGTGATATAGCGTGTCGAGAAGCGCACCGCGGCCACAATTGCTCCGTCGGTGATACGTACTCCGTTGTGTAATTCGTACTTATCTTTGATCCCACGCAAGATCGCGATCGCATCTTCTTCATTTGGCTCATCGACAAATACTGGCTGGAAACGGCGAGCGAGCGCCGCGTCTTTTTCGATATGTTTTTGATATTCCTGCAAGGTCGTGGCCCCGATCGCGCGGAGTTCGCCACGAGCCAATGCCGGCTTCAACATGTTTGAGGCGTCCAGCGTTCCGCCTTCCCCTCCGCCACCTGCTCCAACGAGCGTATGTAACTCATCGATGAACAGAATGACTTTTCCAGCGGAGCGTTCGATCTCTTTGATCACGGCTTTCAAGCGCTCTTCAAACTCTCCGCGGAACTTTGTTCCGGCAACGAGAGAGCCAACATCCAACGCCAGCACTTCTTTCCCTTTGAGTGATTCAGGGACATCACCGGCAATGATCCGTTGCGCTAAGCCTTCAACGATCGCTGTTTTTCCGGTACCGGCTTCTCCAATCAAGACCGGATTATTTTTGGTACGACGCAGCAAGATCTGCATGACGCGTCGGATCTCTTCATCTCGACCGACGACTGGATCGAGCTTGTCTTCACGGGCGAGCGCCGTGAGGTTACGACTGTATTTTTCTAACGCTTGGAACGCCCCTTCAGGTTCAGGGGAGTCGACGGTCACATTGCCGCGTACATCTTTGAGCGCGGTCAAAATCTTTGTTTGGTCGGCACCATAACGTTCAAGAACATGCGCTAATTCACTTCGGCCATGAATGAGGGCGAGCAAGATATGCTCGGTTGAGACGTAGTTGTCTTTAAATTGTTTGGCGATGTTTTGTGCTTCCTCTAATACGCGTACCACATCTGGGGTTAGGTAGAGGTTGGTTGGGTTTACCTCGCTGCTACTCACTTTTGGGAGCCGCCGAATGAGCTCTTCGACCTCCCCTTTGAGGTCGGGGATGGGGACGGACAATTTTTTCAAAACAGCGGGGACAGCTCCGTCCGCTTGTTCAAGTAACGCAAAAAACACATGCACCGCTTCCAGGGTTTGTTGGCCAGACTGGAACGCGATTTGCTGAGCATGTTGCAAGGCCTCTTGGCTTTTATGGGTGAAGTTCTGGGGAAGCATAGGTCAGGGAAGGATTAGCACTCTCGTACAGAGACTGCTAACACGATACGACGAACAAAAAAGGGTGTCAATTGTTCTCTATGAGAGGAGGGGTTACCATTTTGAAATGAACTCTCCTCGTTTCTCTATTCTCGCACTCGCCACCGTTCTTACAAGCGGCTTTATTCTCACTGGGTGTGGAAAGACATCGTTAACCACTGCTCCTCAGATGCAACCAACAAGCTCTGCGTCTTCGACGAATACCTCTCTCCCAACCTTGCCAAACGCGGACTTAACACGTGAACGGATGCAGGAGCTGTATGCAAAGGCTCGAGCATCTGTCGACGAAGCGGTGCCTGATACCTATTTTACGTTTGTGGAGGAGATCACAAATGGGGAGCAGGTTGCTGAATTCCGTAACCGTTGGTCTGAATCCGAGACAAAGCGTGCACTTAAAACGTTTGCGCTCCCTGATGTGGCGAAGGGAAAATACCTTGATTTCAAACAAGAAGGGGACTGGGCTGGGTACTACTATCTGTCTGAACTCGAAGATACCAGTCGCATTACGATTGAACTGGTCCGATTCCATCGCAAAGACGGTCGTTGGATGGTCTACCCAAGGGGCGGATCCTATTCGACCGAGGCACCAGCTACCGAGGCGGAACGAACAGCGGTAATCAATGAAGCAATCGCCGAAAGTGATGCCTTGCGTCTAAAAGCGGAATAAACTCAGAAGAAAAACAGCCGAGCTCAGCTCGGCTGTTTTTATATCGGGAAGAAAACTTCCACCGGGGTGTCGATGTCTCGATACTCGATTTCAATCGTTCCGTCTTCGGAGGGGATGGAGAAAAAGAGAGGGAGGCCATTTGCAACGCAGATTTCAAGCGGCTGGTACCCTCCGAGGTTTCCCATGAATTGTGAGACGCTGTGCATCTTGCAGCCTCGCTTTGGGTCGTCTTTCACCGAACCGTAGCGCGCATTGTCGGATGGATAGATCGGTTCAGCATTTCCACGATTTGTAATTGCTTTGAAGAGAGTCGTGATGTTTTCGGCCTCGGGTGTGTTGGTGATCTCGCTCCAGGTGGAAGTCCCACTTTTGATTGCAACACGGTCGTTGAACAGGGCCATTTCTGTAGTGAATCCGTTTTTCAACGCCAGCTTCCCAAAGGCTCCCTTTGATTGGTTGTAAGCGATCTCGCCTTTTATGCCTTCTGGACCGCCAATCGTGATATTGGCACGGAACGACTGGCTCTTCTGGAAACTCGACATGACTTCACGTAGGCGTAGAATTTCAGGATGAGGTTGTTTTTCTGGTTTACGTACCTTGGAGGGGTCGGCTTGAGCAGCCTTAGTTTCAACCGAAATCGTAGGCAATTTTACCTGCCCACTGGCTTGAAGCGAGGTCACATTTGGCCGTGATGTATCGATTTTCTTACAACCAAAGCCGGTCAGTGCCAGGCTGCCAAGCAATACCCCAAGGAGAAGTGAACGACGAAAGAGCATACAAAAGATGACCCTATTGTGCCAAAGAGGCGGGATAAGCGATAGAGCATGGCGTTCAGACCGGAAAAACGGTAGGCTCTACGCCTATGGCTGGTGTCCTCTCTGTGGTCGCAACTCCGATCGGAAACCTCGAAGATATCACGCTTCGGGCGCTTCGTATCCTGAAAGAGGCGAGTGTGATCGCTTGCGAGGATACGCGAGTAACGGGGATGCTGATGAAGCACTATGAAATCGACAAACCGTTCCTCGCGGTCCATCAGCACACCACGGATAGCGTTTTGCAGAAAATTATCGAGCGCATTCAGGCGGGAGAACGAGTCGCGTACGTGTCGGATGCGGGGACGCCGGGGGTGAATGATCCAGGCGGAAAGCTCGTCGCGCATGTGCTGGAGGCGGGTTGTGCGGTTGAAGTCATCCCGGGAGCTTCGGCGATGACCGCCGCGATCTCGGTCTGTGGCTTTCCGATGGAGCGTTTCCGCTATATCGGATTCATTCCCCACAAGAATGGCAAGCAGTCCCTTTTACGCTCAATCTCAGAAGATGAAGTTCCAAGCTTGTTCTTTGAATCAACACATCGCATCGTGAAGACGCTCGATCAGCTCAAAGCGAGTTATGGTGAATCCCGCCTAGTCTTTGTTGGACGTGAGCTCACGAAGAAGTTCGAAACCTTGTATCGCGGTACGCTCACCGAAGTGATTGCCGCCTTGCAAGCGAGTGACACCCGTGGTGAATTTGTGATTATTACAGCGCCCTCCAAGCTATGACCTCCAAGCCAACGTTCTACATTACAACGACTCTTCCGTACGTAAACGCTGAACCGCACATTGGATTCGCGCTTGAAATTGTCGAAGCCGACGCAGCGGCCCGTTTTCATGCATTGAAAGGAGAGGAGGTGGTTTTTAACACGGGCACGGATGAGCATGGGATGAAGCTCTATCAGAAAGCCCAAGAGAAGGGGATGGAGACGCAGGCATACGTCGACGAATATGCGGCGAAGTTCCACTTGCTCAAAGACGCTCTGAATTTGAGTTATACAAATTTTATCCGAACAACGGATGCGCATCACAAAGCGGCGGCGCAAGAGTTTTGGATGCGCTGTTTGAACAATGGAGATATCTACAAGAAGCAGTATCAGATTAAATACTGTGTCGGCTGTGAACTTGAAAAAACAGAATCGGAACTCACAGACGGAAAATGTCCGATTCACCCCACGTATACGCTCGAGCTGATTGATGAAGAAAATTATTTCTTCCGCTGGTCAAAGTATCAGCAACCGCTGTTGGATTTGTACGCAAAGGATCCACAATTTGTACAACCTGCATTCCGTCTGAAAGAGATCACGAACTTCGTCGCGAGCGGACTGCAAGATTTTAGTATTTCACGCTTGAAGGCAAAGATGCCTTGGGGGGTGCAAGTTCCCAATGATCCTGACCACGTGATGTACGTCTGGTTTGATGCGCTTGTAAACTATATTTCAACCTTGGGCTGGCCAACGGATGAAGCGAATTTTGCGAAATGTTGGCCGGGGGAGCAGGTGTGTGGCAAAGATAATTTGCGTCAGCAATCTGCGATGTGGCAAGCGATGTTGATGTCTGCGAAGTTACCAACATCAAAGCGTATCTACGTGAACGGGTTCATCACGGTGAATGGCCAAAAGATGAGCAAGTCGATCGGAAACGTGATCGATCCAATCAAGCTGTGTGCGGAATACGGAACAGAAACGGTCCGCTATTTCTTGCTCCGTGAAATTCCGTTTGGCGATGATGGTGACTTCTCGTATGAACGTTTACGCGAGCGTCATAACTCGGATTTGGGGAACACCTTCGGGAACTTAGTGAACCGAGCAATCGCGATGAGCCGAAAATATTTTGATGGTAAAGTGCCACTAGTGGATGTTGCTCAGGCTACAGCCTTCGCATCGACAACCTGGGGTGCGAACAACGGATTGAGCGAATTAAAAAAGCTGGTAGAAGAACGTTACGAATTGCATCGCTACGACCAAGCGTTGGAAGCGATCTGGAATGGCATCTCCGGGACGACGAGCTCAGGGCTTATCCAGGCAAACAAGTTTATCGAAGAAACACAGCCATTCAAGTTAGTGAAAACGGATGAAGCAGCCGTCGCGAACATTCTGTACTCATTGCTGGAAGCCTGCCGTTGGTATGCGTGGTTCGTGTATCCAGCGATGCCAGAGACCTCAAAGAAAATCTTTACGCAATTAGGGTTGAATGTTGAGCAGGAATTAGCGAAAGGCTGGGATGCGGCGCTCGTCTGGGGTGGATTGCAGTCAGGAGCAGCCCTGGGCGAACCAGTCCCACTTTTCCCTCGACTGGAGCAAACCGTCGAAGCAGCGTAAACTGGCGACATATGGCCTTCAACATTGCCGATCTCGTTGCGATCGTCTTTTTGATCGGCTTTCTCATCAACGGCTTCCGCCGCGGGTTTATTCTGACGTCCGGTCATTTGATTGGGATTCTTGCGGGCGTCTTGAGTGCGCGTTACTGGTCGCCGGCGCTCGCAGCACGTCTCTCTAACCTATCTACCTGGGGGATTCCACGCGGTTGGTTTTACGTGGCAGCGGCGATCATTATTTTCTTCCTGGTGGCTCGGATCATTTTGGCAATCGCTGGACTCATCAATTCTGCCTTCAAGATCCTGACAATTATTCCGTTTTTGGAAACGGCTAACAAAATCGCCGGTGCGGTTCTCGGAATTGTCGTGGGCATCGCCTTTATTGGAGGCCTTGGGTATCTCGTGAGTACGTCACGTATCGACCCCATTGTTACCGGCCATTTTAACTCCTCCCTCATTGCCCGGTGGTCTCAGGAGACCCTGTTTGCTACGCTTCGGCCATGGCTTTAGTGAAACCGTGGCTCATCGATACACATTGTCATATAGACTTTCCTGGCTACGCCGCTGACCGCGAGGCGGTGCTTCAGCGTCTGCAAGAGAAAAAGATCTATGGCATTACGATTGGAACCAGTCTGTCTGGAAGTGAACGCGCCGTCGCGTTTGCGGAACAGCACGAAGGGATTTGGGCGAGCGTTGGCTTGCACCCAGAGCATTTATCTTCAAGCTACCATGATCCAGAAGAGGGGGATGAGCCAGAAACAGCCCTCGATGGAGCGCGCTTAGAACGGATTGCTGGATCTTCGCCCAAAGTGGTCGCGATTGGAGAAACGGGGATTGATTTGTATCGCATTGATGAAGATCGATCACGAGAAGAGGCGCAACGTGCCCAAGAAGAGTCTTTTATCGTTCACATGAACGTCGCGGAGGCATTAGGGTTGCCGGTCGTGATTCATTGCCGCGAAGCGCTTGGACGTTTGGCTGAGATGATCGAAGAGCGCTTGAGGGCGGGGCGCGTCTTTTCAGGCGTCGTTCATTCGTTTACCGGCACGTGGGAAGAGGCGGATCGTTTGATAAAGCTCGGGTGTTATATCGCCCTGAATGGGATCGCAACCTTTCCTCCGAAAAAGACGGCGGATCCGGCGCGTTCGCTTGATCGGACGATCACGCAGATTCCACTCGATCGGCTATTGCTCGAAACGGATTCGCCGTTCCTCGCGCCGACGCCGTATCGTGGAAAGCGGAATGAACCGTCTTGGGTAGAAGAGGTCGCAAAGTATGTTGCTGAAAAGCGCGAGGTGCCTCTGGAGGAGCTCGCACGCCTCACGACAGAGAATGCGTACCGGTTGTTTACGCGCCTGAACGATTAGTATGATGGAACCAAAGCCAGGCGAAACCTACCGACACTACAAACGAGGAGGAGAGTATAAAATCGTATGCGTTGCCGTTATTGAGGCAACAAAAGAACCGTGTGTCGTGTATGAAGCGTTGTATGAAAGTGCAGAACATCGCTTTTGGGTGCGGCCAGTGAGCGATTTTTGTGCGTCGGTTGAGAATGAGCGCGGAGACCTTGTTTCGAGATTTTCCCTTTCGTCCTGATCAAAAAAATGATGGACTCATCAGTCATCGCTTCACGATGAGAGGGTGCAGGCCGCGAGTTGTGCGGACCTGATGAAGGAACACCCCTCCTTTCTACCTTCTCCGCAGCCTCCTTTCCTTGACCTCCGGCAAGTCCAACGGGTAATCCTCCCAGCGCCCGAGCGCGTCGTCGAACCGCATACACTCGTGCGGTTCGAGCGGCGAGACCTTCTGGAACAGGGTCGGTACCTCGAGCTTCACCTCCCCCGGCTGAGCGATCTGGTACATGTGTCCGAAGGTGAGTGCCTCCGTGTACCCGATGTTCTGCCGAAGGGTGCGTTGCCTCGGACGTCGCCGACTTCCGCTGTCGTAGGACTCCGTCTCGACCACCTCCCAGCGCCGGTGCAGGAGGTCGCGCTTATCGAGGCACATGCACACCCGTCCGATCACTCGGACGTTGATGATGCCCTTGACGTAGCGCGGCTGCTGGCGAAGCAGCTCCGCATACGAGGGGAGGTCGCCCCCGTACTCGGTGTAGACGTAGCTCTCCGAATCGGGATCGGACACCTGCGCGAAGAGGGTGACGAGCTCTTCGTAGGTCTTCGCCCGACCGACGACGCCACAGATCTCTCCGTAGCAACACTGGACCGTGTCGCCACAGCGACGGCCGGCGATCCAGAACTCCCGGTTGCTCATCCGAAACACATGGAGATCGGTTTCAGCGCTCACGAAAACCTTAATCTTTCCGTCACTCGTAGTACCCGACGTGGGACTTGTTTGAGCGACCGCCTGTAGTAACATCTTATATTATTTCTGTCAAGTGAAGGTATACAATTAGCGTTATTTTTTGCTCAGTAAAAGGAAAAAACAGTTTAACGAGACTGTACAGTTTACTCTTTTTTGAGACCCCAGCGACCGTTTGTTTGTTCTAAAAAGCCTTCATGCGTGAGTCGCTCAAGCATCGCCTCTACCCATTTTGTATCCAGTTCAGGTCTAAAAGAGGGATCGATGCAGAACGCGATCGCATCAAAATTCAATTTTTTGGCTGATTCTTTCACGGCTTTTAGGATGCGTCCCCGATAGATCCGATCGGGGTAAGGTTTTTCTAGGTGTTTCTTTTCATTCGCTTGCTTAATCGTCCGTTTCGGAACCTCCACGCCGCCCGCTAAAAAGAGCGGAGCGCTTTTGCAGTCTTTTCGTAGTGGACAGATCGCACACTGTGGTGACTTCGTACAAATGCTTGTCGCGAGGTCGAAAAGCGCTTGGGGGATATCAAAATGTCTTCCGCGTGCAGGAAGAAAATTCTTTGTCGCCGCACGGATGTGTTCATCATCCGTCAGCTGTGGGAAGGGGAGACCGAGAAAGACACGTCCAAGAACCCGTCGAATGTTGGTATCGATCGGGAGGGTCCGCTGTTGCAAGGAGAAGGCGGCCAGAGCCGCCGCCGTATACGGTCCAATCCCTTTCAAGAGAAGCCATTCTGCCTCGCTCTTCGGTTCTCCGTGCTGGACGACGTGTTGAGCGATCGAGCGGAGCATCAAGCCGCGTCGGTTGTAGCCCAAGCCGGACCAGGCTCGAATGACTTCATCTGTTTTCGCCGCCGCGAGTGCCTCCCAACTTGGGAATTTCTTTAGCCATTGGTGGTAGTACTCAATTACGCGCGAGACCTGCGTCTGCTGCAGCATAACTTCACTCACTAAAATCGAATACGCCTCACGTGTGTGGCGCCAGGGAAGATCGCGACCTTCTTTTTTATACCAAGCTAGCAGTTTTTGAGCGGGAGTCATTACTCAGCAGCAAACAACAAGGTCGAGAGACTGTCTAGGATCCGTTCTTGTGTCATCGTGCCGGTGACTTTGCTCCAGATGAGATGGGTTGGGACGCCGCGACGTTGGGTCTGAAGGACAAAAACGGTTGAGCCATCGGTAGAAACGCCACGTGTTCCGGTGATAAGGGTTTGGTTCAGTCGGTAGTAGATCGTTTCGGTATTGGTCAAAAAGCGCGTGAGTTCTTCTGCGCGTGTTTTGTCGTAACGCGAAATGGAGAGCCAGGCATTTGGATATCTATCAGATTGCGTGATCACCGACTGAATGAGCGTGTCGCTGCTCGTGCTGGCGGTAAAGGCAGGAGTCCGAACAGAAATCCCAAGGGCGAAGGCAATCGTTTGGGGCCATCGCTTCGCCTGTGCTGAGCTCACGAGAGGAATCGCGCGTTCGAGAGCCGCTTGTTCTTGCGTAACAGCATTTAGGAGTTCACGCGTTGCAGAGGCGTTACGGACAGCTGCGGCAACCGTTTTATTCGCCTCTTGAATCAGTCGTTCATGTTCCTGTTGCAGCTGAGAAATGCGCGCCTCTTCGGATTGAAGTTTTTGTTCTAATCCGTCCCGTTCTTCTTTTGCATTCAATAAGACGCTGCCGATCCCGAGACTGGCAGCCAGTGCACCGAGCAGAATCCAGACCAAGATCGCAAATGAGCGGCGCATACCCGGAAGAGTTTACTCCCCGAATGAGAAAAGCGGTAGCGTGTCGCTGGGGTTAGAGGTCGGACAAGAAGGCTCGAAGACGTTCTTTTGAAGCTGGATCATACTGCAGGCGAAGCAATGCGAGCGAGACCTCTGCGCGTCGTAGATTTTTTGTGAGACAAAGCTGCACGGCTTCCTCGAGGGAAAGAGGGAGAAGGCTGATCTCTTCCGTTGGGTCGTGGGTCTCGGAAGGGGTGGATGCGAGTGTCAGACCCTTGGCAAGATAGATCGACTGACGAAAACGAATCAGTCCGCCGTACTCGACAGTCTCCCAGGGGAGAAGCGTTGTCGCTTCGTAGCCTGTTTCTTCGCGTAGCTCACGTCGAGCGGCTGCCTCGTGATCTTCGCCCGGATCGACTCGTCCGCCCGGCGCATCGATAAACGTGTCTGTTCGACCAAGTTGTTTTTCTTGAGTCAGGAGAACCGTTTTTGCATCAAGGAAACCGATGACAGCGACGGTATCGGGACGAACGCAGCGCTCAAAGGTGACGGTTTCACCGGTAGAGAGAGGCTGTTCCCATTGGTAGATCGTGAGGAGCGGACCTTGATAGCGTGGAGGAAGTTCGTTCAGAGAAAGGGGGTTCATAGGAAACGCGTCCCTCAGTATACGTCTGTTTGGTATACTCCTGTCCATATGCTTTTGCTCCTCTCTGTCATCCTTCTTACTCTTTCAACGCTTGTTGTTGGTATGCCACCTATGACAGACTCGCAGCTTCCTTCAGAATCGTATGCGCTGTCAGAGCCTGTAACGGCAGGTGATGATGCATTATCTCAAGCGATGATCTCAACGCCCACTCAACAAATACTCGAACCGCTTCCTATTACGCGAGAGGCCTACGAAGCAGCATTGAACCAGCCAGCCGCGACCTATCTCGGAGAAGGAGCGAGCACCACGTCTCAGGGGGTCGCGATTCATTGGGAAAAGTATGATGACTTCTTTCCTTACATCGTCTTGGGAATCGCTCTGCCTGAGCTCCCGGGTCTTGATCGTTTAAGGCAGGAGGGGGCGTTTGATCGTCGAGCCTATCTCACGGTTTCGCGTGTGTTGGATCGGGCTGGTAAAGATGTCTATGACGGAGAAAGCTCCTTTGAAAAAGCTCCATTTAACGGAATTAATCTCCAATCGATTGAAGAGCTCCCGGGCTATCTTGAAGGCTCTCGCGAGATCCATGTGATCGATGACGTCAAAGAGGCGGATATTCGTTCGGTGGAAGGGGCGATTGTTCTTGAGCTGCCAGTGAATATTCAAGCGCTTGAGTTTGCTCCAACGGAGCTCGGCAACGAGGAAAAGAAAACGGTTGGCGGAGCGGCTTCGCTGACGTCCATCGATGAGACGAGTTATGCGTTTGACTACATGGGAAAAGGAAAGAACTTCATTAAGTTCATTGGATATGACGCAGAAGGAAAGACCGTCCCAGTCATTATGCAAACAGCGGAGGTGGAGGACTCAACGGAAGTACCAACAAGAATAGATGTAGGCTTTGAGACACCCGTAGCAAAGATTAAGCTCTTCATTGCGGACGAGGTGTTTATCAAAACAGTTCCATTTACGTTGAGAACGGGGAGATAAGGAATCGTTTCGGATGTGTTATTATGGGAGTGATTTATGTCCCATGACAAAGTAAAAGGAATTGTCGATGCAGCCATCAAAACTGGAGGCAAGGAATTTGATAGAAAATTTAGTATTTCTGAGCATGCGCTTCGTTCTTCTCGGGCAGAAGATTCAATCAATGATATCGTTCGTCTGAAGACGAGGATCTTGGATCATATTAAAGAGAAGATTCAGGAGGTGAAGTGGTCTGATCCGGAGGCGGTGGAGAGATTTTGCTCGGGTTTAGACACCGTTATTGATCAAGCGAAAGACCGCTTCATCAAGGCCCACTCACGCGTGAAAGGTGTGACGGGCCTTGAGCGTTGGGCGGAGTTTTTGAGTTGGAGTGGAAGCTTGAGAGCTAAAACGCGAGAAGAGATTCTTGCAGAGTTAAGAACAGAGGAGAAAGTTCTTTTATTGGAGACGTCATCGCTAGCGCCAGCTGTCCCACCTAAAGAAGCCGCGAAGGAGATCCCTCAAGAAATCAAAGGAGCTCTAGATGAAGGGGAAAAGAAGGGGGATGATCCTTCGCCTCCTAAGCCTCCATCTGAGGTAGTTTCGGTGGAGGGAGTCATTGAATCGGCCAGAGGTCATCAGTTGTCACCAGAGATTCTATCGGACGTGGAGTTGTGTGCGGAAGCTATTCGAATGGGGGACGAAACGTTGGCATTAGAGAGCCTTGGATTGGTAATAAAACAGTTTGCGAAAATAACGGCAGACCATGGCAGAGATGTAGAGGCTACGCGTGTGCAAACAGAGGAGGCTTTTTTACGACGAGTGGGAGAGCTGCAAGCGGATATAAATCTTCACTCAGAAAATCTAGAGAAAGCACGAATGGAGGGTGCGCAAAAGGCGCAAGCGATTGAACAAAGAGATTCCATTATTAGGGAATTAAAAAGACAGCTTGAGAGAGCGAATACAAAGAATGATGAGCTTGAGCGTGAACGTATAACGGTTGAAGAGATTCGGAAGTCTCTTGTCCCGCCACCTCCAGAAGTAATTGAGGAAAAACGGGATCCGGATTTCGAACAGGAAAAAGCGGCTTTGACCGAAGAGTGGACTCGTCTCGGAGAAGAGGAAGAACGGCTGAGTCGAGTATCGATTGATGTCGCTGAATGGGTAACAAGTTTGGAGGCAGAAGCGAAGAAGCGTTTTTTACGCGAACGTCTTACGACCGTTCTTCCGAATGCGGACGCGGTATTTAAAGCTGCGGAAGAAAGAGTGAAAGGGGCGGGCGAGAGCTATCGCAGACAGCACGGCTTGATAGAAGCAAATATACGTCTGATTCAGGAACGAAAACGATTATTAAGTAGTCGTCTGCGGGCACTCCAATTGATAACAGGGGCGCCACTAGAAGAGAGTCAGGTGTTTATAGGGCTCGAAGCTCCTACTCTTCCTGCAGTTGGGGACGTGATTACGCGAGCGCTCGTTGAGGCTCAGTCTTCGAAGGTTGAATCCGTAAATGAGGTAGTACCTGTTGTTCCAGAGGCTCCACTCGCTGAACGACCGCTTGATCTATCTCCTTCGGAAGTAGATCTGACGCAACTTTCTTTTGATGTTGAGCTTAAAGAGGGGGAGTTACGACGCGCGAGAGAGTTGGAGCAATTTATTGAGGAGATGAAGACTCGAGATCTGGGTGACATTGAAGCAATGATGGAAATTCCTGGCGATGAGGAAAAAGACGAGGCGCGAAAAGTATATATCAAAGAGCTAGCTCAAGAGCTGAAGAGCGGAGAGCTCCTGCCTCATCTAAAAAAGGCAATCGTGGTATTGGGTGCTCTTCGGAACGAGGGGAAGTTTACGGCCCGCCTCTCTTCAACGATCGGTCATGCGATTGCCTTGAAGGACGTTAAGTTGGCAGCGATTATGTCACCTGAGAGTTCACGCATTACGAAGGCGCTCTATAAAATATATACAGTGATGAGGAGCACGCCGGAAAGGTCGATTATTGTAAGAAGAGCGGTTGGAAGTCAGTATGGTTTAGCAAGCGAGCTCACTCCACTTGGTGAGAGTTGCTCTAAGGCTTGGACGCAAGATCTTCTTAAATCTGGAGAGATAAGCGTGGATCAGTTGAATAAAATATCCGCCTACATTAAAGAAAAAGATGATGAAGCAGTAAAAGGGAAGGCGACAAAGAAAAGATAAGAATGTCTTGAAATGAATGCGGGGCGGGGTCCAGTGTGTTTGGACCCCGCCCCGTTGTGTTCCTCGCTACTCCTTTCCTTGCCGCGAGAGCGCGGCGTGCTTGATCCTGTACACCTCGGAGAACAGCGGGTCTCCGGTCCCTTCGAGCACCTTCTCGCTGACGTGCGCCTCGATGGCCCACTGGACCATCGCCTCCTGGAGCACGCGTGGCGCTCGGGCCTGGACGAGGCGCTTGACCTCCGGGTGGTTGGTGTTGATGACGATGACATCGCCCTTGCGGACGCAGCTCGGACCTGGGTCGGCGGTGGCGAAGGTCATGACCTGGTAGCTCACGCCGTCGATGTTCACGCCGGCGCCCTCGGGCTTCGGGGTCCTCGTGCCGCCCCCTCCGCCGCCCCCTCCGCCACCGCCCCCGCCGTTGCCGCCGCCCCCACCGGATCGGGTGGTGAACTCGGCCGGGCCGAAGGCCTCGGTGAAGATTGCCTCCATTCCGCGCAAGGCGTCCTGGAGCGAGCCGCCGCTGGTCTCCTCGGGGCCGAGCACCTGCTTGGCCACGGGGGCCGCGTAGGCGTTGAGGACCCCGATGAGCGCCTCACCGCGAGGCGAATCCCAGAAGGTCGAGTTCAGACCCGTGCGGCTGGCGGCCGAGTCCGACTCGAGTCCGGGGACCCGGATCTCGCCGATGAGGCGGGGATGGTAGATCGCACCGTCGACACGTCGACGCACGCCCTTGAGCATCTCCGAGTCGCCGACGATGCGCCCCGAGCTGCTGTCGATGAACAGCACAGAGTCGCTGTCCGCCGACACGCCGCTCGTGGCGAGGTCGATGAGCACCGGCCCCCCGAGGTTCGGGATGTGGGGGGTCTTCTCCTTCGCCTGAGCCGTGAAGGACCGCCGCTGCACGGGTTGCCCCTGCACGGTGACGGTCCACTCCCGGATCGGGAGGATGTTCGGGAGCTCCGCGAGCAGTCGCTCCGGCGTGATCCCCGTGAGCTGCGCGTTGGGCACACAGATCTCGGTGAACGACCCCTTCCTGGGGAGGCCGGCCCGGTTGGTGACGCGCACGGGCTCGAAGCCCGCCGCATCGAAGACCTGCTCCATGATCTGGAACCGCCAGACCATGTCGTCGCCGGTCGAGGTGGTGATGTAGTACCACCCGTTCTCCGGGGAGAGGGCCAGGGCGGAGAGCTTGCCGAGGCCGTGCTTGCCGTGGACCTTGCTCTCCGCGGTGTGAACCGAGTCACCCACCTTGCAGTAGGCGTCGATCACGGAATCGGTGAAGCCGGTCCCGTTGTCGGTCACGGTGATGGCCGGTCCGTCCGGCGACAGGGGGTGTTCCCCCGGCGCCCAGAACCGGATCTCGATCTTCGGCTTGGTGCCCTTCAGGTGGGCGGCGTCGAGCCCGTTGAAGATGAGCTCGGCGAGGGCCTTGATGACCGAGGTGTAGAGGTTTCGCGCGAGCGCCCGTCCCGCCAGATTGCGGCCGGGCGTCATGATGATCGGCTTCATTGGTCTTCTCCTACTTCTTCTTGCCGGTGGGTTGAGCGAACAGAGTCGTCGCGACGTCGAGCTGCTGCAGGAGGTCGAGGAAGGCTGCCGGGAACTGAATGTTCAGCACCGTGGTTGCACGGTACAGGGCCATGCAGGGTCCTACGAGCTTGCTGCGTGCCCGCTTCCGCACCGGATCTTCCGGTGCGAGCGCGGCCAGCTTGTTGATGTCCATCGCCAAGCTGCTGATCCTCTCGCTCAGGCGGATCAGCTCACCGGAAGAGAACGCCTCTTCCAGTTCGGGCCATACGGTCGGATCGGGGAGCGGCTGACGCTTGTAGAGCGCTTTCTCTTCCTGCGTGAGCAAGAAGCGCGTGTCCTCCGTTTGCCTGTAGAGCTCGCAGAGGACGGTGGGAGGGGGTGTGCGGAGACCATTCCTCCAGGCGTATGCGAGTGTGGGGCTGTAGCCCAACCCCTGCATAGCGGTTTGCTTCGAATCCTGGTTGTCATACCATTCGCCGAAGGCCTGGCTGATGATCCCCACCCGTTCTGAAGACAGTCTGGGTGGCGACATGCGAACTCCTCTCTTGTGTGGGTGTACAGTCTCGGGATGTGTGAAGAACGGGCCCCCTTTGAGTACAAACGGGGCTGCAAGAATGGCTCAATTAAGAGAAATTACGCAATTTTTGCAACGGGTAATTCTATCAAAAATGTTCGATTTTGTCAATAAAATTATCGCTGGATGGGGAGAATTCGACTTCTTGTCGCTTTGTTCGACTACGCGCATACTGCATCTACATGTTTGAAAAATTGTTCCTTTTACCTATGAATAAACGTACGACAAAAGAAGACAAGATCATTCAGTACTCCTCCTGGCAGGTTATCAAAGACATCGCGGTGTTAGTGAAGCCGTACAAGATCACCTTCTTCCTGACGACCTTGAGTCGTTTGGTGGGGGATATCGTTGCGTTGTATCCAACGTATGCGTTCGCTTCGATCGTTACCTTCTTCGCTCGTTATACTGTTGGCCAATCCGCCTCTTCGTTGAAGATTTTCCTTGTGTTGTGGTTGGCGGCGACCGTTGTTCGTGCACTTTGTCAGTTTCTCTCAAAATATTACGGTTTCAAAATTGCTGAGCGTATTTCGATCGATTCAACCTTGCAGGGTATTCGTCATTTGTTCCGCTTGGATATGGCGTGGCATGAGCGCGAGAATTCTGGAAATAAAATAAAGCGCATCAATAATGGCAGTGAGGGTTATCGTAAAATGTTACGGATTTGGTTTAACGCCGTCATTGAGATCACGGTGAACCTGATCTTGATCAATGTGATCATTGCGCGCTTCGACTATCTCGTTCTGGGGGCGATGGTCCTGTTTTTTATTTTGTATTTCGTCGTATCTGAGCGCATGCGAAAGGTGTCCGGAACCGCTTCCTATCGCGTGAACGAACAAGAGGAACAGGTCAACGGTGTTTTCTTTGAAGCGATCAATAACGTTCGGACGGTGAAAGTGATGGCCATGGCGGATGTGCTCTACGGGACTCTCACAAAGCACATGGATGAGCTGATGAAGCGTATCGGAATACGTATTTTTTGGAATCAATCGAGAGATAGTTTGCTCGTTTTCTTGGCGCTTAGCTTCCGCTTGCTCATGACCGCATTGATTATCCGCGGCATCCTGAAAGGCCAATACGATATTGGATTCTTGGTTTTGTTCAGTACCTACTTCTCGAACTTATCTGGATCGGTCGACCAACTCGCGAGCGCTTCCCAAGAGCTTGAGATGGCGCGTCTGAGCATCGCGCGTATGAAGCATATTCTGAATGAACCGGTTACCATCGATCAAGAAGAGGGGAAGAAAGCCTTTCCACGACAATGGGAAAAGGTTACGTTTTCAAACGTTTCCTTTGCGTATGAGGAGAATCAAGTCTTAAAGAATATTTCGTTTGAGATCAAACGTGGAGAAAAAGTGGGGATCATCGGGCTGTCTGGAGCCGGAAAATCAACCCTGTTCAAGCTTTTGTTGAAGGAGCGAGAAAACTTCACGGGGGACATTCTATTCGATGATCTTTCGATGAAAGACATCGGCGGAAAAGATTATTTCAAACATGTGTCTGTTGTGTTGCAGGATACGGAAGTCTTCAACTTCTCGTTACAAGATAATATTACGATGACGAACAGTAAGCAGAAGAATAATCAAAAACTCTTGAAACAGGCGCTGGAAACCGCTCACATCTCAGACTTTGTCGGAAAACTTCCAAATGGAATTGATACGGTGATTGGTGAAAAGGGCGTGAAGCTGTCTGGAGGAGAACGCCAACGGTTAGGGATCGCCCGTGCTATTTTCAAAGAGCCGCAGATCCTCCTCTTGGATGAAGCAACCTCTCATTTAGACTTAGAATCAGAAGAAAAGATCCGTGATTCGTTACACGCCTTCTTCGAAAACGTCACCGCGATTGTAATTGCGCATCGTCTGACGACGATCAAGGAAATGGACAAGATTATTGTGATCGAAGGTGGGGAAGTCGTGGAGTCGGGGAACTTTGAAGAGCTGCAAGCAAAGAAGGGGAGATTCTATCAGCTCTGGAAAAAGCAGAAGCTGTAAGACGAGCAAACAAACACACCTCTCATTTGAGAGGTGTGTTTGTTTGATTTTTGGTTATTGTTGCGTCGAGCTCGCGGTCGCCATCAACCCTTTATCCTGATCGATACCCGTCGTATTCTTTACCTCACTCTCAGGAGAGAAATCATTGAAGGTGAGAACGGTTTGGCCTTCTTTGTAGTTGGTGAAGAATGAATCTGGGAGGTCATCCACTTTGGTACTCCAATCTTTCCCGTAGAGTTGTTCCGCCACTTCTTCTGTTTTGATCCAGCGAAGCACGCCACCACGAGTGATCGCATAGACTTTTGGATCCGTATCTACCTTGATTAAGCGCACGCCAGGCTTATAGGTGACATTCCCCCCAAGCGGGGTTTTGATGAGCTCCGCATCCGCAATCTGTTTCACATAGGTAAATGTATCGAACCAAGAAAGGTAGGTTTTATCATTCGGAAAGACGTAGCGTTTTCCATCAGGTCCAAGATAGTAAACGGTGGTCCAGGAAGTGCCTTTGATGAGGCGCCCGTTTGTAGGGTCGGCTGGTTTGGTGGGGGATGGGGCGGGTGAATCTTTCGAACAGCCAGCGCCAGCGAGGGCGAGAAAGAAAATACTCGAGATGAGAAGGAGTTTTTTCATAGTAATCTTAGTCTACTACGGTTGGAGGAACAAAAGTATCATTTGTAAGGCTTCTGATTGACAAAATGCCTATTTTATAGTATAGTTCTCCGTTAATTTACAATGCGAGATCGTACCAAAGTAGGCTAGAACACCGCCTTAATTCGTGGATAGAGCTTCAAGGAAGTGGCGCTTGAGGTCCTGTCCGCGATTCGCGGCTGGAGAGTCAATAGTGCATGAAGGAGGTCGACGACGATGAGAAGCAAGAAGATTGGTTTGGGTCTCGGTGCGGTGCTGACGACGATCATGGGCTGTGCCCAGATCGAGATCGGTCCGCAGACGCGACTCCGGAGGGTCGAGGACACCGGCACGACGCTGCCGCCCTCGGCCAACAACACCTCGCCCCCCGTGGACGAGCCCGACACCGGTACGCTCGTCTCCGACGACGTGCCCTACGTCGAACCGGCGGAGGACGGTGGCTCGATGGAGCTGCCGGTCGACGCGGGTGACCCCATCGAGCCGGAGGACGTCCCGACCCCGGTCGAGCCCGACGCCGGTCCGATGCTCCCGCCCGGGGAGCTGACGGCTTCGCGCTTCGACCTCACCCTCAGCCCCGGACGCATCATCGGCGGGACGTACCAGGACCTCCTGGGGCTCGTCTTCCGTTCGACCGGTGCGCCGGTCGCGCTGAAGATGTTCCGTATCGGGTTCACGATCGGCGGCGCCATGAACGGCGACCCGATTCCGAACTGGACGCTCAGCGACCTCGCCTTGCGCGGGACCGCGAACATCCCCGGGCTCCGGATGTCCATTCGCAGCGAGCGGATCCTGCCGAGCATGGGGTTCGAGGGTGGGTACACCAACACGGTGGTCACCTTCGTCTACGACCGCGAGCTCATCGTCACCCGGGACGGCGTGACGGCGACCTTCGGCGGCCGCTCCACGGGTGATCTCCGCCTCGGCGACCGCCTCTACACCAGCTTCGTCTTCGGTGAGGGGCGATACACCTACGCGGGTAGCTCGGAGGGCGCACTCCTCCCGGGCAACTACCTGTTCCCGAGCTACAGCGAGGTCACGGCGGACGGGCCCCACCTGTTCTACGGTACTGGCCGCTGCGACACCATCGTGCCGGCGGCCTACCACATGCCGGGCAACGCCACGCGCGGCATCATCCTGTGGTCGCCGCGCCTGCCGGGCCACAATGAGCTCGATTGCAGCAACGGCGGATCTGCCGACTGGCACAACGTGCTGGCTGCGCAGTACGACGGCCACGGCGGCGGCCCCATCAACTCGTACAGCACGGAGTACACCGCCGTCCCCTGAACCTTCCCACCCCGCTTGGTCCTGAGCTAACAGGACCGTCAGAGCAGCGCTCACCCGCTGCGGCTCCCCGGATGCCCTGACCATCCACTCCCTCCTTTGTCATTCTCTCTGAGGATGAAAGAGGTCGCACAAACACCGAGCTGAGCTCGGTGTTTGTGTTTTTAGGAGAATGGGGTTTTAAGGAGCGCTCAAGAAACAACTCTCACCGCGCCCCGCGGACAGCAACACACTGCGTGCTGATCCCAGGGGTGCGTTGTTGTATTCAGGGGAATGTCTCACCAGTTTTTGAGGTTTTTATTGAGTACAATAGGCTATACTCCAGCATATGATTGATGGAAGAGCGCGTATAAGTAGCGAGGCGAACTCGTGGGCCGCTCCCTCTTGTAGGAGAAAGAGAGTAAAAGATATTGAGATAATATTTTAATACACATATTAGTTGTATTCTCTTTTCAGTACAAATAAAAACACCTCTCTTACGAGAAGTGTTTTTGTTTGTACCAATCTCAGCTTGTATATCGAGCTGAGCTCGATGGAGCGGGTAGGGGGAGTCGAACCCCCATCTCGTCCTTGGCAAGGACGCATAATAGCCGCTATACGATACCCGCTTGGGCGCTATTTACGCGCCCAGGATAGTACCAGGGGTAAAGCCGGCTTGCAAGGCCGTTTAGGTGGTACTTGGAATAGGTTGTTTCGGAAGGAGCTGGGTGGCTTTTCGTTTTTCGAGCCAGCGACGGATGCCTTCGACGGCGCCAATGCTTCCGAGGGCAATGCCGATGGCGTTCCAGGGGAGGTTGGTGCTGCTTGGGCTGGTGGCGGCTGTCTTGGTGGTTGGCTCTGGATGACGAAGGATCACAATGTCAGCCGCTTTCGAGGGTTGGATTTTCCAGACGCCACTTCGCCCATCAAAGATGCCGCTGACTTCGATTGTATCGCCTGTTTTTACGCGTTGCGCGCGATAGCCAAGGATGGCTTTGATCGGGATCGTTACTTCTCCAATCTGTGCCTCAAGCGTGATGGCGGAAGCGCGACTGTCGGTAACGAGGCCTTCGAGTTTGGTGAAGCTCCATTGATCTTCGATGCCGGGAGCGGTCCATTCAACGAGGCGTGGACTTGAAGTTGTGGTGAGCGCTACCGATTTCCAGGTATCGCCTGCTTCCATCTGAAGTTGGACCCCTTCATCATTCGCAAACAGGAGTCCGGTGATTTCAATTGTTTCGCCGAGTTGAGGACTGGGTTGAGCGGTTGTGGCTTTGACAAGCAGGCCGCGTCCATCTGGGGCGAGGAGTACGAAGCGCTGCTTTCCAAAGACGCCAACCGTTGATCCGACCAAGCCTTGAAGCCGTACGCGAACACGTGGCGTGAGCTGTTCGGCAGGGATCTGTTCGAAGTGAGTCACAGAAGAGGGGAGAACAAGAGATTTCTTAGTGGATGTTGCGGGAGCTTTTTTAGCTGTGGGTTTGGCTGTGGCCCTTTTCTTCGCAGGCGTTTTCTTGGGGACTGCAGTCTTCTTTTCGGTGGTATTACTGGATGAATCGGTGGAGCTCTTCGCAGCCGTTCCGAGAGTCTTAACTTCGCCTGTACTCTTCGGTGCAGTAGACGGGGGTGCAGATTGCTTAGCTGAAGCGACAGACTTGGGTTGAGTACCCGTCTTCGCTGTGACGGTCTTTGGAACGGGGGTTGCTTTCACCGCTGGTGTGGCTACGGTAGCCGCTTCAAACACGTTTGGAGCGTTCTTAGTGGGACGACGAGTGAGCTTCCAGGTGGATGAGAGATCATCTCTCATCCAAGAAGTGCCTTTCAAGCTCGCTCCATAGCGTACTTCTTGCGCAATTGTTCCGTCGGCACGTCTTAATCGAACAAGCGCGCCAGCATTTTTCAGTTTCGCGGTTTTCCAAGCGGGAAGGAGATACGCTCCTTGAGGATTCAGGGCTTGGATCGTTGGAGCCGTCAACGAGAAGATGAGTTTTCCATCGGCTTCTAATTTCCAATCAATATAGCGGAGGGGGCTCGCGTTCTCTGGGAGTCTGAGCTCGATCCACTCTTCTTCGCCGGGAGCAGGGGCAGCCATGATTTCCGTGATAACCAGATCGAAGGCGGCGGAATCGAGAGGAGTTAAAACAGGAGCAGAACTTGGTGGAGCACTGGGGGGTATTACAGCAGGAGAAGGTACGGCTACGGAGGAGATTGTAGACGTAACGTGTTCAATGGTGCTGGTTACAGGGGGAGTTGAAGTTGGGGTGATGACGAGTGTGGAAGTCCCCGACTCGAACGGGAGGATCTCGTCCGTACTTGTGACAGAAATGATTTCGGGAAGCTCGGGAGTTTCTTGTATCTCTGGTAGAGCTGATGTGCTCGTTGGGAGAGGAGCGGGTTCATAGGGGGAAGGTGCGGGTAAGTCAGATTGTTCTTCGATCAGGTCGGCAGGAGTCACTCCGTAGAGCAACTCCTCCTCCGGGTCTAAGAGAGGTGGCTCGGGCGCAGGCACGGGCTCTTCGGTGGGAAGGGTGCGTACTTCTTCCACCTCTTCGGGCAAGGGAATAGATTCGGTGACGATAGGAGTGGTGCTGGTGGTTGCGGGAAGAGCGTTTTCAGCCCCTGGCTTTGGTATCGGCGTGCATTCATCACAGACGCCGGGAGTGCCAAGATCAGGAGCGCTCGGGTTGAAAACGCTTGTAGCCGACTTCCAAATCCATCCAGTCGTTGAAGCGGTTCTGATCATGCTCGTATTGAGTGGAGTGGAAGCGCCAGCCGGAGGCTTTGTTCCCGTTCCCGCGCTATCTCTGAGCGCACCGGTTTGATCACGCAGCTCAATCAAGAGGCGATCATTTGTAAGCGATAAGGTGCTGGTTGAAAGAGCGATGGTTTGGGTTGTGAGCAGCGTCTTATCCGATGTGTTCGTGTAGTTCGCGATGAGGAGCGTTTGTTGTGGAGCGATGCTGTCTGTCTGGGTGAAGAAGATAGGTGTATCGCTGACACCAGTGAGTGACCAGCCCGCAAGAGAGACGGGCTCGGTGCTAATGTTCCATAATTCGAGCCATTCATCTGCGGTCGAGCGGGAAGACCCAGACCACTGGATTTCACCGATGAGAATCTGAGTGGATGGTTCAAAGGCCAAGGTGGCTTGAAGCGGAGTGAATAAGGTACACCAAACCAACAGAGACGAGAGCAGAGCTCGTCCCCTTGAGCTGGGGCGGGGCATGTTGTGAGGCGACTGATCCGCCGACGGATCGGGTGAAGCGTCGTTGTTCTCAGGCCTTCTTCTCCATCATGTCATGGGTTTTTTCTTGCATGTGGAAAGGCTGTTTACGAGCAGAAAATAGATGTACGGAGGAACGAGTCTGTTTAGGTAAGACGAGAATGACTTCGTTAAAACTTCTGAGCGAGAAGAGCTATCTCCAGGTTTTATCTTTGTTAGGTGTTAATCAAACGAATTACAAAACAATTTTGACGTTCCGTGTCTTGACGTAGGGGAGTTGAAGCTCGTTTTCGTAGAGGCGTTGTCCCCAGTTGAACAGTCTCTCTGTGGATAAGAAGAGGAAGTAGAGGAATAGTAGGCATCTTGACGGTGTTCTGTTTCTGTTCTACTTTTGTTCTATATGGCGCTCGCTCTTACCCCAAAACAGAAAGAGGTACTGGACTTCATTGTTCAGTACATCCACGACCGCGGCTTTGCCCCTTCCTATCGCGAAATCGCGACTGGTCTGGAGTTGGCTTCGCCCTCGACGGTGCACGTGCATGTCCAAGCGCTTCGTCAGCGTGGGTATTTGCGTGATTCAGAGGGAGACTCGGGGAATCGTGAGCTTGAACCAACCGACCAAGCTGTTCGCTGGGGCCGAAGCGTTGTGCTGCCCCTGATTGGATTGATCACCGCTGGTCAGCCGATTGAAGCGATCGAAGATCGTCGCGAGACACTAGCTGTTCCATCCGAGCTGGCCTCGGACCCATCTAATAGCTATATCCTGAGAGTAAAGGGCGAATCGATGATCGATGAGGGGATTCTTGATGGCGACTACGTCGTGATCGAACGGAACCCAGCTCCGCGTAATGGAGATGTGGTAGTTGCTCTTCTTGATAACGCCTACGCCACTCTTAAAAAGTTTTACCGTGAACGTGGACGCGTCCGACTGCAGCCTGCAAACAAAACAATGAAACCGATCTACTGTGATGATCCATTGATTCAAGGAGTAGTAAAAGGCGTGATTCGATCCTTTAGTCATTAAATCAAATTCTTTTCAACGCTCTTCTTTCCAAGGCTCGCTTGGCGCTTCTTTTTGCTCTCTTTGTTTACTTCCTCTTCTATGATCTATCGAAAAGTGCAGGCTCCCATCGATGTGATGATGTGTTTTCGTGATGGGCACCCTGAACCGATGTTTTTCAAATGGAATGATCGTTTTCATCAAGTGAAGCGCGTCCTCTTTATGCACGCAGAACGGGTAGGGCAGAGACGTGTCTATTTTTTCTCCGTTTCAGATGGCTCTCAGGCCTTCCGCCTCCGTTTCTGCACCGAGTCCCTCAATTGGTCGCTCGAAGAGGTTTGTCGTATAGAGCGCAGTGTAACCCCTGTGCTTGAGGCGGTTTTGGCCTGAAAAGCAAAACATTGTGCGAAAAGTCGGGGTGACAGGACTTGAACCTGCGGCCTCCTGCTCCCAAAGCAGGCGCTCTAGCCAACTGAGCTACGCCCCGACTCTTTTCACAATGTGCGGGGATAATAGCGGGAAATGAGAAACTTGCCAAGCTCCTTTTGAAACGGTCCCGTAAATGATACACTATGGGCGATTGACGGATTCGTTTAGCCCTTCAATCGATTGATGATCCTTTGGGACATTTCATGCGTGATCCTGCCTCCAGAGCGGACCAAGAACCGGACGCGCTTTCTCAAGATGAACAGATCTTTTTAGATGGATTGCTCTCTCGAGTAGGTGGACCGGTTCCCGCACAGCCAGCGAAGCGTCGAACAAGAAGAAAACTTCGACGGAGTGCTTCGCGTACACAAAGTTTGCAGGACGCAGAATCGATTGAGCAGCCAACAATTCACCTCCGTACTTCACATAAGGGTCCAGTTCGAATCCCTGTTCAGCATCGTCCCCACACGCAGAGTCCTTTTTTGGTCACCGTCCAGGGATTGGTCCAGCCAATTTACGAAGAAGAGCGGTCTCCACGCGAGCATTCCATTCATGAGTGGGAATTACCCGCTGAGCTATCCGTTTCTTCCGAGGCGTTGCTTGCCGAAGCGTTGGATTTACACCTTCCTGATGTTGATCCGTTTATTTTTCATCAGCAATTCACCCCAGGTGATGCGGATGTTGCGTATGCGCAGACCTATGGATTTTGGACACGTGTTCGTAGGCCCTTTATTCGCTGGGAAGTCTCGCGTGCGGAAAAGCGAGCGAATGTCCCGGTAAGACCTGTTCAGGCTGTACGCGTTACAAGTGAAGAGCATCTTCTTCCGTCGGACTTCGATTATCAGTGGACTACACAGACAGGAGCGAAGCGCACAGCCTTGCGGCACCAGCTAGCGCTTGTACGGCATCGCGTTTCTGCATTTTTCTTGCGCACAACTGAGACGATTGAAGATACAGTTACTGAATTTGAAGAGCGTGAGGAGGGAGTCATTACAGAGACTGAGCAAGCTTGGGGCGTACCTGTTTTGGTCCCACGGTTGGACTTCATAAAGATTTTTGGTGGGTTAGCAGCCTTACTCCTTGTTGCGAGTTTGCCTGCAGGGGCAGTTTCCTTGTCTCGCTCCTTCCGAGGGACAGTCGAACAGAGCTTGGGTCAGAGTCGATCGGCTGTGGAAGAGGTGACGCGCATGACCGACTCAGCGAATCCATTGTTGATGGCGCCATCGGCGTTGGCGGCTGCCTCTGAGCAGTTCCGTTTGGCTGAAGACGGGCTTCGCCAGGTGAATGGTCTTACGACCCTGATCGTGCGTTCGTTGCCACAGACTCGCGAAGCCTATCGAACGAGCGTCGCGCTGTTAGATGCGGGTACGCAGGCAACGAAGGCGGGTCGACTCGTAACGGAGGGCGTACAAGAAGCGCTCACCATGCAGGTCCGTCATCCTATTGAACGCATTACAACGCTTCAAACATTCGTGGATGCTGCGATTCCAACGCTTCGCAAAGCAAGTGATCGCATGGGGGATGTGAATGAGGAGCTCCTGCCTGAGGGGGAGCGAGAGAAGGTGGTTCAGGCGCGAACAGCGATTGAAGGTGGGTCACGTGCGCTGGAAGATATTTCCAAAACGCTTAGCTTTGCCCGTTTGCTGATGGGGGAGGCGCGTGAACAGACCTATCTCCTCGTGTTCCAAAACCAGGCAGAGCTTCGTCCAACGGGTGGATTCATGGGATCGGTCGCCGAGGTTATGATCGATCGTGGAGATATTGATCAGGTGTTTATCCCAGGAGGTGGCCCTTATGATTTGCGTAGCCAGCTGAAGAGTCGTGTGCTCGCGCCAAAGCCTCTCCACCTTGTAAATCCACGTTGGGAGTTCCAAGACGCGAACTGGTTTCCAGACTTCGCCGCTTCGGCCGAAAAGATTAGCTGGTTCTGGAGTCAGGGCGGACAGTCCACGCTGGATGGGGTGATTGCGGTGAATGCCTCTGTCCTTGAGCCGCTCCTGCGCTTCACGGGCCCAATTGACCTGCCAGACTATGGAAAGAGCTTCACGGCGGATAACATCCAGTTAGAGCTGCAAAAAGCGGTGGAACTTGAATACGACAAGACAGAAAACAAGCCAAAGAAGATCATTGGAGATCTCTTCCCAGTGTTGCTTGAGCGTCTCCGGAACGCCCCACCGGAGGAAACATTGAAGCTCATTTCTATTTTGGACGAGTCGCTCCGAAAGAAGGATATCCAGTTGTGGTTCCGTGATCAGGAATTGCAAACATACACCGAACGCTTTGGTTGGGCGGGTCGCATCAAGCCCACAAAGGGTGATGCGTTGAGTCTGATCGAGGCAAACATCGGTGGCCAGAAGACGGATGCGGTTATTCGAGAAGCGATGGATCAACGCGTTCAGATCCTGCCAAATGGTCAGATTGAAACGATTGTTACGCTGGATCGCACGCATGACGGAAAACAGGGGCAGCTGTTCCGTGGAGCAAATAACGTCGAGTACGTTCGTTTGTATGTTCCTCTCGGTTCCGAACTCCTTTCAGTTGAAGGGGTCCAGCCTCCGACGACCACGGCTTACAAGTTGCCAATCGCCCAAGATCTTCCAGATCCTGATTTAGCGAGATACGTGAATTTGCCACGTGTCGGTCCAGCAGGGGTAGATATTACGCAGGAATTCGGCCGTACGGCCTTTGGTGCGTGGGTGCAGCTCCGACCGGGGGCAAGTTCTCGAACCGTGTTCCGCTATCGATTGCCGTTTACGGTTCAGGAGCTGTCCGAGCGAGCCATGTCTGACTACGGAGGAGCGACTCCAGAACGTGGAGGCGCCTATACGCTCTATCTCACCAGCCAATCAGGGAAGACGGATCGAAGTTTAAATCTCCACGTACATTATCCAGAAGCGTGGAACGTTCGTTGGTCGAATCGTGAAGACCTTATCCAGAAGCCAGGCGTCTTGACCTGGTCCGGTCCGATGGCCGAAGATCAGATTTTTGCCTTGTCCTTTGCCCTCCCTTCGTCCTATGAACAAACCACCGTCCGACAAGAAGGAGAGTAGGCCGGTTACACGTAAGAAGGCGGCCTCCAAACCGATGAAGGCGGAGCTGGTTGAGATTGAGGAGGGTGGGCGCGAGGGTGAGTCTGTCGAAGAGCGATTATCGAATATCTATCGTGATGATCAAGGAGATCTTCCCGATTTTAATCAATTCGACCGAAAGCGAAGCTTTTGGTGGCTACGTACGACCGCGTGGATTGTAGTGGTGACATCGATTGTGAGTGTTTGTGCGTGGGCGGGCTTTATGGCTTGGCGTCCGTGGCGTACGGATGGACCACCCGCGATCGCTTTACGGATTGAAGCTCCCGGTGAAATCAGTCCCGGAAAAGAAGAAGAGATCCGTATCTATTGGGAGAATACGGACTTGCGTCCAGTACGCGAAACGGATCTACGGGTTTTTTTACCGACCGACTTTGTTTTGCAGAAAGCAACGCCTGTTCCGACCAGTGCTTCGTCCACCCTGTGGTCCTTGGGGCTTCTCCCTCCGCAACAAAAGGGGATGATTACGCTACGAGGAGTGTTCTATGGAGCTACCGATCGCCAAGCGACGATTCAGGCGCTGGCTACCTATCGCTATGATTCGCTTGATCGAGAGCGCCAACTGGCGGAGACGCTCCGCTTGGCCTACACGACTTCAACGGTTAACGGTGTTCTCACGGCTCCAGAGCGTATGTTGCCCGGCGACCAGGTGACGCTTCGCTATCAGGTGACAAATCGCTCGGACCAGGTCCTTGGGCCGCTCGTTGCTCGTTTTGTTTTGCCAGATGGGTTCGTGGTCTCGGCTTCGTCTTCACCTGGCTTGAATCAAGAGGGGCAGACACTGACCTTCCCAATTACGCGTTTGCCACCGGGATCGGTGACAACGCTTCAAGTTGGTGGAACGATGCTCTCGGGTCATCCGGGGGATGCGCTTATCACAGCAGCGGTTGGCCGAGCGGATGTACGTGGCGCCTTTGTTTCCTTGGCAATGTCAGAGGTTCGTTCTGTGGTCTTGGCGGGGGATCTGGCTTTGCGGCTCATCGTGAATGGAAGTCCAACAGAGTCTCCGATTGATCCAGGGACGCCACTTCGTATCACGTTAGGCTACGAAAATACGAGCGGAGAAGAATTGAAGAACGTTTCTTTGACGCTTTCAACGGAATCATTGATAAACGCCAAGCGGCAGGCGGGGACAGTTGGGCTGATCCAATGGAGTGCGCTCGAAGATCTTCAGCGCGCCGCTTCGAGCACCAAAGGGCAGACGCAGACCTTGAAGCTCACCTCAGCTCAGGTCCCAAGTCTCGCTTCGCTCCCAGCGGGGGCAAAGGGCTCATTTGATTGGATCATCCCTATCCGAAGCGCTCCAACGGGCACGAGAGACGCCGTCATTCAGATTGCGGCTCTCGCACATATCGACCGCGTTGGAGCGACCGTGGGAGCACGAGATGTTCGTGTGATGCCTTTCAATTTACGTTACAAGACGGATGCAGATCTACGCGTAGAAGCGCAGTACGCAACCGAAGAAGGGGCGCCGATCGGTTTTGGTCCATTGCCGCCAGAAGTAGGGAAGACCACCGGCTATCGAGTGAACTGGCGTATTACAAAGAAAGTGCACGAATTGGATCGAATGACCGTTAAAGCAAAGTTACCAGCGATCGCAACCTGGACGAAAAATATTCAAGTCGAACGTGGGACGGTGACCTACGATGAAGCGACGCGCGAAGTTCGTTGGACGATCCCGAGTCTTCCACTCGATGTCGCGAGCATAGCAGCTTCCTTTGATGTGCAGGTGACGCCAGCGCGTGCAGACGTAGGACGGTTCGCGCCACTCATCGGAGAAGCGACGTTCGAGGCGCAGGATAAACAATTAAATACACCGCTTTTACGAGTAAAACCAGCCCTTACGACGGACCTTCCGGGTGATGAGCTCGCGCGTGGTCGTGGGGTCGTACGCTAATCAACACTGTGGATATCGAATCTGTGCTATGATTACCGATGTTCTTTCCCTTTTGTATGCCTATCCGCGGATCCCGTCGTCCTAACGTAGTCCCTATCACTGCTCCTTCGTTTTCCACCCCTCCCCGTTCCTACCTCTATCGTAAAATCGCATTTGGATTTATTGGACTGACTGTCTTGCTCGTTGCGGCGATTCTCTGGTTGTCTTCGGTGAAGGCGCAGGTCATTGTCCACGTAAAGAAAGAGCCAGTAGCGGTTGATACAGTGGTGGAATTGGCGAAGGTTCCAAAAACAGGACAGCTCCTTGGCCGTGTGGCTCAAGGAACATTTGAGAATCGCAAAGAATTTCCTATTCGTACAGCGGGTGACAGTGCAGTTACAACCACGCCCGTTGCTTTGATCCCTTCATCGACGACCGTTGCGGCTGCGCCTACCGCAACCACACCCGTGATTGCGCCAAACGCGCTTGCACGTGGCACCGTGAAAATTGTAAACACCTATTCACGCGCACAACCACTTGTACGTACAACGCGGTTGTTGACGGCTGATAACAAATTATTCCGCATCGATAAAGCGGTGAATGTTCCAGCAGGTGGTTCGGTAGAAGTAGAGGTGTATGCTGATAAACCGGGTCCAGGATTCGAAATTGGTCCAACGAAATTCACCATTCCAGGCTTGTTCGTCGATCTTCAGAAATTTATTTACGCAGAATCAACGACTGCCTTCAAACTCGAAACAGTTCCAGTCCCTGCGCCAACTCCTGCTCCGCGTACGCAGCCAACCCCAGCTCCACGGACGACGCCTCGTGCCGGCGCCCTCACTCCAACGCAAGAAGAGCTTGATGCAGCTGAACGCCAGGCGATCGATGAGACACTCGAGCGTGCAAAACGTCAGTTAGCTTCGGAGGTGACTGAATCAGCTTCGTTGGAAGGAGTCTATTTCACCAAAGTCCGTAAAGAAATCCTTCCTGGATCAACCCCACAATCGTTTATTGTCTATATCCAGGCAGACGTAACAGCCGTTTACTACCCAAAGGATGACATGCTGGTCTTGGTCCGCAGCAAGCTGCGCGAAAAAGTACCTTCCGATCGTGAGATTGTCCCATTCGATGGAAAATCGATCCGTTATCAGATCGAGTCGGTTGATCCACGCTCCGAAACGGCCACGGTCCGCGTCCAGACAGACGCGACCTCTCGCCTAACGCCCTCAAGTGATGGATTGAAGAAAGAAAATATGGTCGGCAAGTCAAAGCAAGAATTGGTCGATACGCTGAAGAAGATCGATGGAGTCGAATCGGTTGACGTCATCACCTCACCAGGTTGGTTACGCAAAATTCCAAGCATGCAAGAACGGATTGAGTTGAAGGTGGAATAACAACGCCAAAGAAAACCCCACGCAAATACGCGTGGGGTTTTCTGTTTAACGCATTAAGGAGAAATGTTGTATCCAATTTTGACCACCCCTTGTTTCTGCTTGATATATCGAATGTGCAGGCCGCCAATCTCACCCAAGGCTTGCACATGTGTTCCGCCACAAGGGACGGATTTGTCTCCTAATCGAACAATCCGCGTTGTTCCCTGAAGATCGATGGTTGTGGGTGTGTTCGTTGCAATAAGTGCTGCGGCAGTCGCTTCGATACGAGCGGCTAACTCAGTGTCAGGAGTCTCTTGCGTCTGATACTCAACGTACGGACCATCTGCAAAGTGATACCCTTTTCCGGGTTGCCACTGGATAGAAAGCTGATCCAGTACGACGTCGAGGAGATGTCCCGCCGAGTGGAGGCGACTGTGAAGTTGTCTCCAGGCGGTATCAATTTCACACAGAACCTCTTCACCAGGTTCGATCATTCCATCGGACATGGTTCCTATGTGCTCTATGGCTCCATCTTCACGTTTCCTTACCTGGGTGACCTTCAGGATCCCCTGAGATCCCAGTATTTCTCCACGGTCGGCTGGTTGGCCGCCGCCTTGTGGGTGGAAGATGGTGTCCGCGAGCGTGACGACCACGAGTCCATCACGTAGTTCAGAGCTGAGAGCTGTTGTCGAAAGCTGGGTGCACTGCATGTCGGCGTAATAGCGTGGGAGAGGATTGCTCATAGTTCATGAAGATAGGTGGAATATGGACGCATCGTACGAGACCTTTGGTCAGGGTCAAAGAAAAACAGCAGATAGCACAAAAATGACAGATATGTCATAAATATGACATATGCGTTTAATTGCGGAAGGGGTCCGGAAACAGGTCTTGCAAGATCCGATTGCCTACGACGCGTTGGTCGCCGGGATCCTTAATTGCCGCGCCTATGCCAAATCCATCGTAAAACCCGTGGGTGACTGGTGCCGTAAGCCGGTCAAAGTCGATACCGTTATGGCGGTGCTTTTGCGTTTACGACGCACGCTACAGCAAACACAACAAGAAACAGGGAGACTCCCGCTGATCCCTGATTTTTCCATCTCCTCGCTGACATTAAAAACGAGCCTGGCAGAAATCGCCTTCGATCTCACAAAGG
Organism: uncultured Gammaproteobacteria bacterium; assembly: GCA_964582475.1. Taxonomy (GTDB): domain Bacteria; phylum Patescibacteriota; class Patescibacteriia; order 2-12-FULL-60-25; family 2-12-FULL-60-25; genus JAGOTP01. The sequence continues at coordinate 78,908 of CAZOQS010000004.1, forward strand.
ATATCGATCAAGTCACACATTGGCTCGAAGCCTATCCTAAGCAAAAAGACGCAATGGTCATCACGATTCGCGGGAATCACGAACTGGCAATCATTGCTCCGCATCAAATCGTCCTCGACCTTCAAAAAACGTTTCCACGCCGTAAACCAAAAGGCGTTGCCCTCGGCTTAGCCGCGGTGACCGTTACCTACCCCTCGGCGGACTACCTGTTTACTCCAGGGATTACGTACGCGTTGATTCGCCAGATTGCCTTGCAGCGCATTAACCTAGTCGAGAAATGTTCCACTTACTCAGAAGAAACATTCTTCGTTGCCGAGGAGGATGCGGCTGCTACCTTCGAATGTTTAAAGCCTTTCCTGAAAACAAAGAGTGATTCTGAACTAAAACAAAAACGGCCACGCTAAGTGGCCGTTTTTGTTATATTTTTTTGGATTACGCGACGAGTGTGCTGCCGTCGACTTTGACGCCTGGACCCATCGAGGAAGTCACTGTGATTGACTTGATGAACACGCCTTTCGAGGAGGCTGGCTTTGCTTTGCGAATCGCTTCCACCAACATCGTGAGGTTCGCAAGAAGCGCGTTTACGTCCATCGAAGCTTTTCCGATCGCTTGGTGAATGTTTCCAGTCGTATCGTTCTTGAAGGATACTTTACCCTTCTTAATTTCTTCGACCATTTTCTTCACGTTTGGGCCAACCGTGTCTGTCTTTGGGTTAGGCATGAGACCGGCAGGACCAAGAATTTTCGCGAGCTTGGCGAGCTTAGGCATCATGTCTGGGGTCGCAACCGTGATGTCACAGTCGATCTTTCCGTTCTTGATGATTTCCGCAATCAATTCTTCGCCACCAACGACGTCAGCGCCAGCATCTTTTGCTTCTTTTTCGCGGTCAGCGGAAACGAAGGCGACGACTTTCTTCGACTTTCCAACAGAGTGGGGGAAGACGAAGGTCGTACGGACCTGTTGATCACCCTTTTTTACATCGATGCCCAAGTTCAAGTGGACTTCGACGCTAGAATCAAACTTCACGTTTGAGGTCTTTTTGACGAGCTCAAGTGCTTCGAGGCCAGAGTAAACCTTCTTGCTATCAATAAGCTTTGCGAGCTCGGTGTAGCGTTTTCCGTGTGCAGTGGCGTTAGCCATAGACTGAATGTGGTGCAAACCTCCGTTTGAGCGGAGTCCCACGAACAAGAGTAAGTGGCCTGATAATAGCCATTTAAGCCAAAAATGTCAAAGGTTGCTCGGTTCTCTAAGCTCTGGCTTAATATGGGCGACTCGAATAGGAATGTTCGAGAAACGAGGACAAGTTCGCTCGAGAGGAGACGAGGACGATGGCGCTGAACAATCTCGCACAGCGGTTCGTGGTGGCTAGTGTTGCTATCCCGGCGCTTCTGGGAGCGCTCTACTTCCGACAGGGGATCATCTGGTTCGTCCTCTGTCTGGTCTTCGCCCGTCTGGCGGCGAAAGAGTTCCTGGCGCTGGTCGCGCCAGACGAACCGGAGTCGACGGGCTACCACCCGCTGTTCTACCTCCTGTATGGAGGGGTGTTCGTCACACTCTTCCTGGCAGTGTCGCGGCACAGCCTGTTCGGCCTGCACTTCGAGGGGCTGCTCCCGCTGCTCTATGGCGGCCTGATCCTCGCGGTCGCAGTGCTCCTCTCCATCCTGATCTTCCCGCCCCTGCTCACACAGAAGCGGTTGAAGATCGGTGGCCTGGCGCTCGGGCCCTTCTACCTCGCGGGGCCCTTCGCTCTGCTCGCGCTCATTCGGCTGTACGGTACGTCGGCCGAGGGAGCGGGGCTCTGCATCTTCACGCTGTCAGTCGCCTGGCTCGGGGACTCGGTCGCCATGCTCTTCGGCAAGACGTTCGGCGGTCCGAAGCTCTACCCGACCGTCTCGCCGGGGAAGACCTGGAGCGGCGCCGTGGGCGGGCTCATCGGCTCGGCCTCGGTCGTGCTCTTCGCCAAGCTGCTCTTCCTGCCCAGCCTCCCGGTCGGGAAGGGGATCGCGCTCGCGCTCTTCGCCGGCGCCTTCGGGCAGCTCGGTGACCTGTGCGAGTCAGTTCTCAAGCGTACGACCGGGGTCAAGGACTCGGGCAGCTCGCTGCCGGGCCATGGAGGCTTCCTCGACCGCGTCGATGCGCTCTTGTTCGTGACCCTGGTGGTCTTCGGCGCGCTCCAGTCGGGCTGGCTCGGTTTCTCGTTGCCGTCCACTCGTTAGCGCTGATCGACTACCGGAACAATCAACCCACCTCTCCGGCCCTCGGCTGGAACGATGACGCACCTCTCGCTTCCGTTCCAACGAGGGCCGCGTCATATTCAAATACAAAACTCCCAGCGAGGGTTGAGCTCGCTGGGAGTTTGTTCGTTGTGATTCTTAGATCACGTCGACGCCCATGTTCTTGGCTGTGCCTTCGATCTGGCGCATTGCCGCTTCGATCGTGGTGCAGTTCAAGTCAGGCATTTTCTTTTCGGCAATTTCCCGGACCTGGGCTTTTGTGATCTTTCCAACCTTCTCCGTGAGCGGTTTAGCCGATCCCTTAGCGATCTTAGCCGCTTTTTTGACGAGCTCCGAAGCCGGAGGCGTCTTCAGGATGAAGGTGTAGGAACGATCTTCGTAGAGGGTGATAATCGCTGGAACAACTTCGCCGAGACGATCTTGCGTTGCCGCGTTGATCTTCTGACAAAATTCAGCGATGTTCATTCCGTGCTGACCAAGGGCCGGACCAAGTGGTGGAGCTGGAGTCGCCTTGCCACCCATGACCTGGACCTTGATAAGTGCTTTGACTTTCTTGGCCATAATGAGAGAAATAATCCGTTATAAGCGCCTGGATGGGGCGAGAAGCGTCCCTATTAAATCTTTTTTACCTGGGTGAAGTCAAGTTCGAGCGGTGTCTCACGGCCGAACATGCTCACCAAGACCTTCACTTTGCCACGCGAACCGTCGATGCCGATCACCTTGCCTTCGAAGCCTTTGAACGGACCTTCGCCGATACGAACAGCCATTCCTTCCTGCAAATCGATCGTGATTTCTGGATCTTGGCTGGAGCCCATGCGCTTCAAGATGGAAGCGACCTCTTCGGCGGCGAGGGGGCTTGGTGTTGTTCCCATGCCGATGAACTGGGTGACGTTTGGCGTGTTGCGTACAACATACCAAGAGTCATCCGTCACAGTCATTTCGACCAACACATACCCCGGCAAGATCTTTTCTTCGACGACGCGGCGCTTTCCGTTCTTGATTTTGATCTTCTTTTCCTTTGGAACAACCACATTGAAGATCTTTTCCTGCATCCCGAGCGCCTCGAGACGCTGCTTCAAGTTGTTCATCACATTCTCCTCGTAGCCCGAGTAGGTGTTGATGGCGTACCAGCGTCGCCCGTACTCCGCGGTTTGCTTAGGCATAGAACCTTAGTAGATCAATGAAATGAGCATTAGTTACCGGCGGGAGCCACTGGAGCGGGTGTGTTTGGGGCAACGGGAACCTGTTCCACTTGGATGTCGGCCGCACCCCCGTCTGGATTGGTGGCTTCGATTTCAATTGGGCTGACGTCCACGGCACCTGGAGCCTGCTGGATCGGCGTTGCAGCGTTTTGAGTCGTTCCGGTCTTTGAGGTGATGATCGCTTGGATCCCCGCATTGATGACGAAATCGAGGGCGCTGAAGAAGATTCCGAAAACGATGACGGTCGCGATGACGAGACCGGTGTAACGGATGATATCTTCACGGCTTGGCCACGCGACGGCGAGCAGTTCTTCTTTTGAGGCACGGAAATAGTTGCGGCTGCGATCAATGAGGTTCATAGAGGGGCTAGATCTTTAAAAAGCCCTTTTGGGGCCGTTTGCGCCTATTATACAGGAAAAGTTGATTTTGGCAATGGCTTTGCGTTATCCTTTTCTGCGCCGGGGTATAGCTCAGTTGGCCAGAGCGCCTGCATGGGGTGCAGGAGGCCGCAGGTTCAAGTCCTGTTACCCCGACCATCAAGGAAATCTCCTTGCAAGAGGAAGTCGCTGAACGGCTGTAATAGGCTAATGTCAGCGACTTTTTCGTTATCCACGACGAAGTTCGAGAACATCAAACGGATCACTTGGTCGCGGTATGCTAAATCGTCCGTGTTTTGCAGCGTTTGCCCAATGTTTCCAAACAGTTCGAGAAAGGTCTCATACGTCATCGGCGCGTCCTTGGATTTGGCGATCAGCTCCTCTGTTTCTTTGATTGTTTTTTCAATGTCGGCTTTGTCCGCCTTCACTTTTTCCATGTCGCCCTTGAAATGCTCGGTGAGCATATCGTCGTTTTTGAGCATGATACCTTTGACGCGCTCCATGGTTTTCTCGTTTTCCGTATGTGCCCTATGAAGGGATTTGAGACGGCTTTCCAGCTCCTCACGGTGCTGAATGCTCTCGATGGCGACGGTACGGCAAAATCGGTCGTAGTTCGAGCGTGTAGCGAAGACATGGGTTTCGAGGAAGTCGAGGACGTAACGCATAACGACACGGGCGCGCAGGTTCCGTTTTGGCCTCTCACACGTTTTTGTTTCGCAACGGTAGTAGTAGATGCCCGTCGTGCCGTTCGCCTTTTTCGGCTTGGTCGTGATACCTGATCCCATGGGTCGTTTGCAGTACGAACAAATAACCATGCCTCGTAGGAAGTCTGCTTTCGCGCCCTTTCGCTTTTTCGTCGGCTTCACCATTTTGAACGCCGCCCCAATGTCGGAGAGAGCGTTGATTTTGAGAAACGCATCAACGGACACGGCTGGCACGAAGTCGTAGGCTTCGGTGAAATCAACGATCGTGCCGCCATGCATAAGTACGCCCGCATAGATGGGATCATGAAGTATGTTGGCGACTTTGTTGATCGTCATGTGATATGGCTTGCGAACTTCTCCCTCGGTGGGAGCGCGGGTATAGCGAGACTTGTTCAAAAACTCGGCTACTTCTTCCTGCGTCTTTCCTTCGGCGCGAAGCTCAAACGCACGCTTCACCATGACCCAATACTCCCCATCAGGACGAAGGTGATCGTTTGGGTCTTTGTAGTAGCCATGTTTAGCGATGTGGATGTACTTGCCCTCCTCCAAGGCTCTACGTTGCCCGCGTTGCACAACTTCGCTCAAATGGTCGCTGTATTGCTTGGAGAGGACGAAACTGATGCCAAGAAGCATTTTGCCCATCGGGGTATCCTCGAAACTAAACGTGGCAAAAGAAAGGTTTTTGATGATCTTTTTATCGAGTAAGTCGATGATCTTGCCCGCGTCGGCCATGTTGCGGGCGAGACGGTCAGGGTGCCATGTGAGAATGGCGTCGTACTTGCCGAGCTTGATGGCTTCGATCATCTTTTTGAACTTGTCGCGTATGTCAGGCTCTTTTGCACTTTCCTGTTCCTCGACCACTGTGATGTGACTTTCAGGGATACCAAGACGCTTCGCCGCATCAAAACAGTCGAGTTTTTGGTCGGGAATGGAGCGTTCTTGCCTCTCGTCCGAGGTCGTTGACTTGCGCACGTACATGACAAAACGGAGCTTGGTGATGTCTATCATTTTCGCCTCCTCGGGCTTATGGAAGGCTATGAGGGCTTCGTATAGGTCTTTTGAGGTGTGCATACGGGGCTCATTGTAGCGGAAAAGGCTGATTTTGTGAGTTGGCGGCTTTTGCTGTAACGTGGCTAATGGGTTGTCCTGCAAAGGTATTATCCAAAATCTACATATGAAGTCTTTTTCGAAAATAAACGCACCAGAGATCTATGCGGTTCCGATTCAAGAGAACGGGGAGCCTCTTGTAGACCTTTTGATAGATTGTCCCGACATTTTCGTCGATCAAACGCGGCAATACGCACAAGACGTTTCAAAGTCCATTTCATGCGTTCGCAAGCAAGTTGCCGAGCGGTTGAAACAGGCGGCCGCTCAACTTCCTGCGGGGATTCGTTTCAAGATCGTTGAAGGTCATCGCTCATTAGGGGCGCAACGCCATATCTTCGCCGAAGTGATGGACGACGTTAGAAAAGACCATCCGAGCTGGAACGAACAAGAGATTTACGATGAAACATCGACTTTTGTTGCTCCACCCGATAACACGCCCCCACATTCAACAGGAGGAGCCGTTGATCTCACTTTGATGGCAGTGGATGGCACAGAACTCGACATGGGGGCAGATCTCAACGATGGATACTCGGGCATTTGTTATACGTTTTCGGAATCAATCTCGGAAGAGGCGAAAAAGAACCGCCAGATCCTCATTCAGGCGATGCAAGGCGCGGGTTTTGCCAACTATCCTGCGGAATGGTGGCACTGGTCTTACGGTGATCGCTACTGGGCATTCATGACGGGTGCATCCGTTGCTATTTACGGTTCAATGTGATAAGGAAGTCGCACAGGAGGTAGGTGATGCAAGGTGTCTATCGTCGTCCGTTTCCATTCACTCGGCGTGAGTTTCCGTTCTTCTTCTGGTCGCGCATCGAGCCCAACTCGGTCGCGCATGTGGGGCGTGACAAACACGCCGTCGACTTCCTCGTTCCCGAGGGGACGCCCGTCTGCGCTCCGCGTGATGGTGTCGTGACCGAGGTCAAGGACGGTTCAGATCGTGGAGGGGCTGATCGAGCCTTCGAACATGACGCCAACTACATCGTGATCGACCACACGAGCGCGACGTTCAAGGTGATGGGCTACTCGCGGCTCGCGTGGAGCGATGAAGAGCTGGGAGGAGGCCACAACCCCGTCATCGACGAGGACGAGGGTCAACGCTCGATCATCATCCACCTCGCCAAGGACAGTGCCCGCGTGAAGGTAGGCGACCACGTTCGAGCGGGTCAGATCATCGCCATGCAAGGGTCTACTGGCTGGACGTACGCGCCACACATCCACTTCGCCGTGTACCAGAACGGCACCAGCGTTCCGATTCACTTCCGTTCATCCGTGGAAGTGGTCGGGGATCTGCTGATCCAGTAATCAAATACACAGAAGCCCGCGTCACATGACGCCCCGCCTGCTTCTGTGCAACTCCCCGCAACGCGAACTCGCTTGTGGGGTTCGTCGTTTTTATAAGGCTTATTGTAGCGGATAAAGAAACAAAGCAAGTTGAGGCTTATCAATCACAAGACTGGGATAGAACTCGTGGATCGGTAAAGAAACGGAAAACAAAAGGTCAACTTTTTTTCTACACCTCGCACGTTCCCTGTACCGCGATGTCAAAATCCGCCACGTCTCGCGTGTACTCGAACACAAGCGGTTTTCGTTCCCGTCGTACCTCCTCCAAAACCTTGAAGAGCAGTCCATAGAGCTTGTCAGTCGGTACATCGAAGATGGAGCGGCTTTCGAGTTCTTTTTCTATGGATTCAAGCCGTCGTGAAAGGATGTGAAGCTCATGTTCTTGGGTCAGGCGGTACTTCTCCCGTAGTGCCTCGTCGTGAATCGCGCGTAGGTTGCGTATCTGTTCAGCCAATTCTCGGCTCCATAGCATGAGAGTAGGCTTGGAGACGTTGATCTCTTCGCTGATACTCGAAAAGCTCTTGCCTTGGCTACGCAATTCAACGAACCGATCCTTGCAGGCAGCATCTTTCATAGGGGTACACGCTCACCGTTCAAGACCTTCTCTCATGGAGAGGGTTTTGTTTAGTTGCGCGGGTTTTTCTCGCCAAGTTCGATCCGTTCACCGCTTGGAAGACGGACGATCATGGGATCGCTCCCACCCGAAGAAGACTGGGGCGTTGAGGGCGGAGGCGTTGGCTTGCTCTGCAATGCGCCTGCGAGGTCGCTTTGATTGTCTTTGGTTGGCATAGGTTTGCCCTTATTCTACGCGCTCATAACGAAATAGCAAAGGCAGTAGCGACGGACTTCCATGCGGTCAAGGCTTGGAGCTTCTCATTCGTTTTGAGATACGTGTCGATGAGGGCGATGATGTCGTAGGTGAGTTCAAGAGAGGTCTTTGAACCCCGACCAGCGAGAACGCCGCCCATCTAGGGCGGTTTTTCGTTGACAGAGGGGGAGATTTGGAAGAGATTGAGAGGTCCATCTAAAGGGTGGCCCCGGTGACTAGGTTGGTCATGCGGTCCTACGGATCAGCGGAGAGGAGTTGAGTATCCAATGAAGTACGTCGTCTTCGTTCGTCACGGGTCCTACAGCGAGAACACGGGGAGACTGAATGGGTGTGGGGTTGAACAGATGCGGCTGCTAGCCGAGAAGCTGAGACTTCTCTCGTCTGATAGCGGACGATTCCGCCTGATCTGTTCGATTGCGCCTCGCGCGGTCGATAGCGCTCTCGAGCTCTTTGATGCCCTCAAGCTGGACGGGTTCGAGGCGCACGGGCTCCTGTGGTCCGATAATCGGCACCAGCAGAGGGATGATGCGGCGCTCGAACTCATCAGGCACCGCGGTGAGGGGGCGGATTCACTGATCGTGGTATCGCACCTTGATTACGTCCGCGATCTCCCGCCTAAGTTCGCCAAGCGCACGCTCGGCCAGACGATCGAGACGATCGAGCTCTCGAAGGGGCAGGCGCGGCTGATCGACTGTCGTGCCGCTCGCCCGACCGATCTGATCCTTTCCTGAAGGATGGGTGTTGCAGTCAACTGAACCGTGAGGCGGGAACTCCCGCCCCAAGTCCCCACGGGCAACCCTGCGTCCGTGGGGTTTGCTAGTTAAGTGGGGTATAATTTTTACGTTATCCCCATGTTTTCTTGTGCTTCTAGTGGGGTATACGTATAATTCCCTTGCATTTACTTATTCTTTTCGTGTTTTTTCGCACATCTCTGTATGAAAATGACAAAATCGCAGCTCATGAAGGAATTGTCGGCCAAGACGGATCTTCAGAAGAAGGACGTTGTTGCCTTCATGGAACAGCTCGTCAAAATCGCTTACACACAGGTCAAAAAGAACGGAGAATTTGTTCTTCCAGGTTTTGGCAAGTTGGTGAAGCTTGATCGCAAGGCACGCATGGGCCGCAACCCAGCTACAGGCGAATCGATCAAGATCCCAGCGAAAAAAGTTGTGAAATTCCGCGTTGCAAAAGTTGCGAAGGAAGCAATTTTGTAATTAGTTATTTTGCTGAAAAAGGAGATGGGAAACCATCTCCTTTTGTTATATACTGAATACATGCCCAAGAAACGCTCTGTCGCTCCTTCTTCATCTGCCGTAACGCCTTCCAAACCCAATCCAAATGTCATCTTGGGTGGGCAGACGTGCGAGATCCAAAATCCGCATCAACGCATCCAGCAATGGCTGGCACGCCCGCATGCGCCGACTACTGCCTCAACCTCTATTTTTGAAGGGATGGATGGAAGTATGAGCTGGCGCATTTTCCGCATCTTATCCGAATTTGTGGAAGGGTTTGATTTTCTCTCAAAGCAATCTAAGACGGTGACGTTCTTTGGAAGCGCTCGCTGTTCCTTTGCGAGCTACGGTTACCAACAAGCAAAAAAATTAGGGTATCTCTTGGGAAAAGAGGGTTTTACTATCATTACGGGAGGAGCGCCGGGGGTGATGGAGGCGGGGAACTGGGGTGCCTACGAGGCTGGCGCGCATTCCGTGGGACTGAACATTCAGTTACCGCATGAGGAGCGGAAGAACCAATACGTAAAAGAAAGTATTGCATTCCAACATTTCTTTACACGCAAGGTGATGTTGTCAGCGGCTGCTCAGGCCTACGTGTATTTTCCGGGAGGGTTTGGAACGCTCGATGAATTGTTCGAAATTGTAACCTTGATTCAGACCGGAAAGATTGCGAATAGAGTACCTGTGGTGCTTGTTGGAAAAAAGTTTTGGACGCCAATGTTCGATTGGATCCGTAGCGAAATGTGGGATGAGAACTTGTTTATCGATAAGCACGATATGGACCTGATGTTTCTGGTGGACTCTGCCGAAGAGGCGTACGAAATTATTTTGGCGGTGAAGCACGAGATGGCGTAATAAGAAAACAACTGCATCTGAGAATAAAGAAATACCTCCCCAAATGGGGAGGTATTTCTTTATTCCTTTGATCGATTTACGCCTTCTCTTCGTGCTGGGTACCGACGAACTTCTTGATCGTTCGGAGGGTGCGGGCGGCGACGCGCATACGCTTGCCGTTGATGCGAACAACCTGAAGGTTGACGTTCTGACGACGTCGGGAAGCGATGTTGGAGTGACTGCGGGAGTTGCCGAAGATGGCACTCTTTCCGCTCAGCTGACAAATTCGGGACATAAGAAGTAATGCAATAGACGGCAAAATAATGGCCGTAGGATAAGGGAAGTGGTCCGATTTGGCAAGCGCTCGTCCACACGGCATCATAGAGAGCATCCTCTCTTTATGAATTTATCTCTGCTCTTTCAGGAGCCCTGGCTGTTCCTGGTCTTCATAATCGCCTTCCTTTTGACGCTTGCTGTGCATGAATTTTCCCATGCCTGGATGAGTACCATGCTGGGCGACCAGACGGCTAAGCGGGAAGGGCGTTTGACCCTCAACCCCGTGTCCCATGTGGATATCTTGGGGTTTTTGGCGCTTGTGACCGTTGGTTTTGGCTGGGGAAAGCCCGTTCCGTTCAACCCATACAACCTGAAGTATCAGAAGTGGGGACCTACCTTTGTGGCAGTTGTTGGTCCTATCTCCAACTTATTATTTGGAACGCTCTGTATCTTGCTCGCAGGGGTATTTAGCCGCGCCTTTGGCTGGTCGCCTTCAAATCTGTTGATTACGGCCCTGTCCTTCATGGGATATCTCAACTTCTTACTACTTCTGTTCAACTTGATCCCATTACCCCCCTTGGATGGATCAAAGGTGCTTTTAGCCCTTCTGTCTTCAGAAGCGCATCGACCCGCGCGTCAGGCGCTTGAACAACATGGACCCGTGCTTTTGCTCGTCCTCATGATTCTGGATGCGGCGACGGGGATTGGATTCTTTGCTTGGATTGGATCGGTCGCTCGCTTTATGGTCGAATTCATTGCTCGTCTCACGTAGGGATAGCGAACCTCCAGTATGTGGAAAAATGCTCCTGCAGCAGGAACGGTGCGCCTTTTCGGACGGGTCTTGGGTACGGCGTTGATACTCTCGATTGTATCGGCGTTGGTAGAGTCGATCGCGGGGGTCGCTGGAAGAACCCGCCTCATCGATCTCACGAGCGTGTTCATCGAGCACCCCTTCTGGATTGTTGTATTTGGTAGCTGGGCCACCTGGATTGTGCGCCGCTTGCAGGGGGTGCCCTGGTCGTCCGCGATAGAGCGCGCACTATCATTTGCCCCGCTCGTGCTCCTTATCCCCAGCGTAAACTGTGTTGTGGCTTGGCTAGGGCTAGAGTCGCTGGTACCTGCGTTTGTGAATGTATTGGAAGCCCCGGTGTCGATTTTGACTTTCGGTTGGTGGCCACGTTTTCTCGCCTCGCCTGGTGTATTGGTACTTCTCATCGTGGTTGCCGCGCTTTTTGTTTATCAATCCTGGAAAGAAAAGCACCCACCCAAACGCATTCTGGGAGCGGTTCTGATGTGGCTCGCGGGAACATTGGGAGTCCTTTTGCTTCCCTCGCTCGTTTCCTGGGCCACGGTTTCAAATGAGGTCTCACCCTTGAACGCTGGTCCGAATGTATTAGCGCGCACCTGGGTTGCCTTGTCTCAAGAAGGGTATTGGTGGCGTTCGATGCTTGAGCGCTTCCCAGGGGTATTAGAGGGCGAAACGCAGGCCTCTGTGCGTTTCCTGCAGATAAGTGGCGCTTGGTTGATCGCGCTCGCACTTAGCGTCTTTGTCTTTTTCCGTCAGGTCTCCTCTTCGCCTCGCGAACTCCTTTCGTGGTTTAAGCCGGTTCGAGGCGTTTCTTTCCTAGGGGCGGCTTTTTTTGGCCTGTGGGTTGGGGTGCTGTTTGGGGGAAGATTTTTTGTGCGAGTCGTGGATGGAATCCCATTTTTGCTCTTTCTTGTGACGATTTTGGCTGTTTGGGGAGTGAGTGTCTGGAGAAACGACGTCCACGATCTAGAGCAGGATGTGGCTGCCGGACGGAACGATCGTCCTTTGGTGAAAGGGGAAGTACGACCAGCGGATTTTGCTTGGGTGGGAAAGGCGTTATTATGTGTCGCTGGTATTGGTGGGTGGTTGCTTGGTTGGTCGATTTTCCTACCACTGGCAGGGTTTTTGGTACTACAAGAAGGGCTGGGTGCTCCCGGTTTACGTTGGAAAGAGCGCTTGGTTGGGGGTCCTCTCCTCGCGCTATCCTTCGTGTGTGTAGCCGCTTCGGGGATCTTCTTCACTCTTCGAACAGCAGCCGTTCCTCTTCTCCCTGCAACTATTTGGCTGATGTTAGCGGCTTTTTATCTTTTTCAAGCAATTCCAAAGGCGATTCGTTGGTCTCCACGGCTGCTGCAAGTGTTCACAGGGTCTTTGCGTGTGCCACCGCGGATGTTGATCCCAGTCGCCTTAGCGTTGGGGTATCTCTCAGTCCCGCTCTTGTCTGGATGGACGGTCCTTTGGTGGCTCGCATTACCGTGCGCTGTTGTAGCTCTTTTACCGCTTCTGGGAAGTGGTCGCTGGGATGAGCGAAAAATCGTAGGTTGGCAAACAGCCTTCCTCATTATTGCGTTTCTCTTACTGTCCGTGCGCCCATCCTCTTGACGCGGGGCAAAAAAAGCTGATAGATTAGCGCCCATCAACTTACTTTCCCATGCCTACTATTAACCAGCTGGTTCGACGCGCCCGCAAGCCATTGGCCGTCAAATCAAAGAGCCCTGCGCTCCAATTCAAGATGGACACGCTGCACCGCGTTCGCACGGAATACAAACGTGGATCCGGTTTGAAGCGTGGCGTATGTGTCAAAGTCACAACGATGACACCAAAAAAGCCAAACTCTGCTATTCGTAAAATTGCGCGTGTGCGCTTGTCGAATGCACAGGAAGTAACAGCTTATATTCCTGGAGAAGGGCACAACCTTCAAGAGCACTCGATCGTCTTGATCCGTGGAGGTCGCGTAAAGGACTTGCCAGGTGTGCGCTATCACATCGTGCGTGGTGTCTACGATACGCAAGGTGTCCAAGGTCGTCGTGGCAGCCGTTCTCTGTACGGTGCTCGTCGTCCAAAGGAAGACAAGAAGAAATAATTTTCAGTCTTTGATATTCAATTATGCGCGGAAAGAAAGCCCCTCGTCGCAAGGTTGCGAACGACCCGAAGTACAACAACGCTGTTATCACCAAGTGTATTAACTACTTGATGATCGGTGGAAAGCGTCAGCTTGCTCAGAAGATTGTCTACGGAGCATTGGCTATCGCTGAAGAAAAGCTTCAGAAGCCAGCCGCAGAAGTGTTCGAAGAAGCGATGAAGAACGTTTCCCCAATGCTCGAGGTCAAATCTCGCCGCGTGGGTGGAGCGAACTACCAAGTTCCTCTCCAGGTGCGCGCTGATCGCCGTGTGCAGCTCGCGTTGCGCTGGATGATTACCGCCGCTCGTTCTCGCAAGGGAAAGCCGATGATCGAGAAGCTCGCAACAGAATTCATCGACGCTGCTCAGAACCAAGGAGAAGCGGTTCGCAAGAAGACGGACGTACAGCGCATGGCCGAAGCCAACCGCGCCTTCGCTCACTTCGCCAAGTAACAGATTATTTAGTGAATACCGAGTAGCTAGTAGCGAGTAGCAACCGAAAGCGCTACACCTACTAGCTACTTTTGCTCTTAGCCAGTTCAGCTCATCTCTCATCTTCTCTCACTCCATTCGTATGCCCCGTGAATATTCATTGAAAGACACTCGCAACTTCGGAATTATCGCTCACATCGATGCAGGAAAGACCACTGTGTCTGAGCGTATTTTGTTTTATACAGGAAAGAAGCACAAAATTGGAGAAGTGCACGAAGGTGAAGCGACGATGGACTGGATGGAGCAGGAACAAGAGCGCGGAATCACGATTACTGCCGCTGCGACAACCTGTTACTGGAAGGGCTCGCGCATGAACTTGATCGATACTCCAGGACACATTGACTTCACGATTGAAGTGCAGCGTTCACTTCGTGTACTCGACGGAGCTGTAACCGTGTTCGACGGTGTAGCTGGTGTGGAATCACAGTCCGAAACGGTGTGGCGCCAGGCGGACAAGCACAATGTGCCTCGTATTTGTTTCATCAACAAACTCGACCGCATGGGAGCGAACTTCTATAACGACGTGAAATCGATTCACGATCGTTTGACGAAGAATGCACATCCAATTCAGTTGCCGATCGGTGCGGAAGAAAACTTCATCGGGATCATCGACCTCGTGCGCATGAAGGCCGAGATGTACAGCGATGAAATGGGTCAGAACATCGCAGAAGTTGAAATTCCAGAAGACATGATGGAGAAGGCGAAGGAATATCGCGCAAAGATGATTGAAGCGATTTCTGAGACGGACGAAGACATGATGAACCGCTATCTCGCAGGCGAAGAATTCACGGTTGAAGAAATCAAAGCTGGGATCCGCCGCGCAACGATCGCGAACCAGATCAATCCAATTTTGTGTGGCTCAGCGTTGAAGAACAAGGGTGTACAGTTTTTGCTCGACGCGATCGTGGAGTATCTCCCATGTCCGTTAGACATCCCTCCAACAAAAGCAACGGAAGTCGATGACCTCGATGTCTCCTTAGCGATTACCCCACAAGACAGCGAGCCATTCGCAGCGTTGGCCTTCAAGGTCATGGCTGACCCATTCGTCGGAAAATTGATTTTCTTCCGCGTCTACTCCGGAATGTTGTCTGCTGGATCTTATGTGATCAATGCACGTACAGGGGAAAAAGAACGTATTGGTCGCATCGTCCGCATGCACGCGAACGATCGTGAAGAGGTCTCAGAGGTTTTCTCTGGTGACATCGCCGCTGCCGTTGGATTGAAAGGAACATTGACGGGGGACACGCTCTTCGATGAAAAGCGTCCTTTGAAACTTGAATCGATCATCATTCCAGAGCCAGTTATTTCGCTCGCTGTTGAACCAAAGACAAAGGCTGACCAAGAAAAGATGGGTGTCGCGTTGCAGAAGTTGGGTGAAGAAGATCCTTCCTTCCGTGTACGTACCGACGAAGAAACGCTTCAGACCATTATCAGCGGGATGGGTGAATTGCACCTTGAAATCATCGTTGATCGCATGAAGCGCGAATTCAAAGTGGACGCGACGGTTGGTAAGCCACAGGTTGCCTATCGTGAAGCCTTGAAGGGATCTGCTGAAGGAGAAGGGAAATATATTCGTCAGTCTGGTGGTCGTGGTCAGTACGGTCACTGTGTGATCACGGTTGAACCAAACGAACGCGGCAAGGGCTACGAATTCGTTGATAGTATCAAGGGTGGTGTGATTCCTCGCGAATTCATCCAGCCAATTAACAAGGGTATTCAAGAAGCGATGCTGCGTGGCGTGTTGGCTGGTTATCCAATGCTCGATGTGAAGATCACGTTGACCGATGGAAGCTACCACGACGTTGACTCGTCCGAAGCATCTTTCAAGGTCGCTGGATCACTCGCCTTCCAGGATGGTTGTCGCAAGGGTGGTGTCGTCATTCTTGAGCCAGTCATGAAAGTCGAAGTCGTTACTCCAGAAGCCTTCATGGGAGACGTTATCGGTGACTTGAACGCCAAGCGTGGACAGATCGAGGATGTGGCAGACCGTTCGAGCGTGAAAGTCATTCGCGCCTTGGTCCCACTCGCTGAAATGTTCGGCTACTCGACCTCGCTTCGTTCTATGACCCAGGGTCGCGCCAGCTCCACTATGGAATTTGGCCAGTACGAAGAAGTTCCAAACAACATCTCAAAGATCATCATCGAAGGTCGCACCAAGAAATAAGACGCGTAGAACCGATCGGCGGTTCAAACGAAACCCAGCCTCTGGCAGTATGCCTAGGCTGGGTTTTCGGTTCACGACGCGTAGGGTAGGCTGCTGCCATGGCTATACCTGCACTGACCCGGCTGCTCGAACTCGTTCACCGTACCCGCTTACCGCTGATCGTTCAGTCTTCGGATGCCAGCGAGCCCTGCGTCGTCCTACCTTTGAGTGTCTATGAGAAACTGGTAGGGGGAGTATCTGAAGTTTTGGGAGGGGATGAGTCCCAATCTCTCCCTATGGCTGAGCCTCAAGCGTCATTGGCAGACTTCTTGACCCCTGCATCAGATCGCTCATCTGCCGCGTCGAGTGGCGCACCTGATCGTTCGGAGTTAGAATCTAGAAACAGCCTCCGACTTCAAGATCTCCTTCAGGTCCAGGCTGAAATACCAGCCAAATCGCCAGTATCCGCAGTTCTTCCCCAGGTGGGTTCGGTGGAAGACCACTTTGCTTTCGATGGGCTTGATGTGAGAATTTTGCCTAAGACAAGGCAAAAAATAGGTGACATGCAAGATGCTCTTGACGGAAGTGGGCAGACTCTTGCCTGAAATCAACGTCTTTGTTATCATCATGCCACTCATAATTACGTATTTTTAGTCTTATTTGACCTGCTCCTATGGCTGAAGCCTTCAACCGCGCGAAGCCCCACGTCAACATTGGTACGATTGGCCACGTTGACCACGGGAAAACCACTACAACAGCGGCTATTTTAACCGTGTTGAGTGCTCATGGAATGACTGCCCAGAAAAAGGGTATCGATGACCTCGATAAGGCTCCTGAGTCCAAGTCTCGTGGTATTACGATTGCGACAGCTCACACGGAGTACGAATCCGAGAAGCGTCACTACGCCCACGTTGACTGTCCAGGTCACGCCGACTACATCAAGAACATGATCACGGGTGCCGCCCAGATGGACGGTGCAATCTTGGTTGTGTCCGCGACAGACGGTCCAATGCCACAGACACGCGAGCATATCCTTTTGGCTCGTCAGGTCGGTGTGCCATCCATGGTTGTTTTCTTGAACAAGGTGGACATGGTCGAAGATGCTGAGCTCATTGACCTCGTCGAACAAGAAATTCGCGATCTTTTGAGCAAGTACGAATACGATGGTGAAACAACTCCAATTATCCGTGGATCCGCTTTGAAGGCTCTTCAGGCTCCATTGGACGAAGTTGCTTCCAAGCCAATTTTGGACCTCATTAAGGCCTGTGATGACTACATCCCAGAACCTGTTCGTGAGCTCGACAAGCCAATGCTCATGCCAGTAGAAGACGTGTTCTCGATCGAAGGTCGTGGAACGGTCGTTACTGGTCGTATCGAGCGTGGTCAGGTCAAGATCGGTGAAGAAATTGAAATCGTCGGTCTCGGTGAAACACGCAAGAGCGTTGTTACGGGTATCGAAATGTTCAACAAATCACTTGACTCCGGTATGGCTGGAGACAACGCAGGTCTCTTGCTCCGCGGTGTGAAGAAAGAAGAAATCGAACGCGGTATGGTTTTGTGTAAGCCAGGTTCGATCAAGCCTCACTCCGAGTTCGAGGCTGAAGTCTACGCCTTGACCAAGGAAGAAGGTGGTCGCCACAAGCCATTCGTTACGGGCTACAAGCCTCAGTTCTACATCCGTACAACGGACGTAACGGGTGAAGTTCAGTTGCCAGCAGAGGTCGCCATGGTTCAGCCAGGTGACACTGTTAAGATCATTGTCAAGCTCATTACTCCAGTCGCTATCGAAGACAAGATGCGTTTCTCCATCCGTGAAGGTGGAAAGACCGTCGGCGCTGGTGTTGTGACGAAGATCGTCAAATAAGCTAAACCGGGGAGGTTCCCCGCCTCGTAAAGAGCATCTCGCATGTTCTACGAGGTGGGGAACCTCCCCTCCATTGCACATGTCCGATATCAAGACAAAGGCAGCCCCAGTAGTGAAAACAGCGGGAGCACAGCGCGTGCGGATTAAGATCCGTGCCTATGATCATAAGATCATTGACCAGGCGACTCGCATGATCATCGAAACGGCTGAACGGAATGGTGGGAAAGTGATCGGCCCGATCCCGTTGCCGACAGAAAAGAAGAAGTGGACCGTCAACCGTTCCACGTTCATCTACAAGGACGCTCGTGAGCAGTTTGAAATGCGCATTCATAAGCGCATTGTCGACATCTTGGATCCAAATCCAAAGACGATCGATTCGCTCACCTCTCTCAACCTCCCAGCGGGTGTTGATGTAGAGATCAAAATGTAAGAGTGTGTGGTTCCCAAGGAGAAAGTTGTCTGAAGGCTTACTTCAAAACGTGCTCGTTTAACGAGTGCGTGACATAACCTCCCTGCAGTGAATCGTGAAGTTCCGAAACGTCGGTTCAGCCTCTTCTAGGTTGAGACCGGGAGTTTGGAGACAAACGATTGTCTGCAGACTCCCGGTTTTGTTTTTATCCATCCGCGACCAATCCGATCGCATATGAAATTCATCCTCGGTAAGAAACTCGAGATGTCGCAAATTTACGGAGCAGATGGAAATCTGATTCCCGTAACTTTAGTGCAGGCGGGTCCATGTGTTATCACGCAGGTTAAGACGAAAGAGACGGACGGCTACGAAGCGGTGCAGGTTGGATTTGGCACTTCCCGTACGCTGACACGTCCAGAGGCTGGTCACTTGAAAGATCTTCCTCAAGCTCCTCACTTGTGCGAATTCCGGTTGTCAGATGTCGCGTCCTTCAAGCGTGGTGACGCGATTGAGGCAGCGGTCTTCCAGCCAGGTGATAAGGTAAACGTTCGTGGGACATCGAAGGGCAAGGGCTTTCAGGGTGTGGTGCGTCGTCATCACTTCCATGGTCACCCAACGAGTCACGGTCACAAGGACCAAGAGCGTATGCCAGGTTCTATCGGTGCCGGTGGTGTTCAGCACGTGTTGAAAGGCCGCCGTATGGCCGGTCACATGGGCGACGAATCGGTCATGGTGAAGAACTTAGTTGTCGTCGAAGTGCGTGAAGGGGGAATCCTCGCTCTGAAAGGAGCCGTCCCAGGAGCCCGTCATTCTTTGATTGAAATCGTTTCCGCTTCCTAAATATGGCTAAGACATCGATCTACAACTACCAGGGTCAATCAGTCGGCCAGATGGAACTTCCGGACCGTCTGTTCGCTGTGACTCCAGATCCAGCTCTCGTGCACGAAGCCGTGATTGCTCAGCGCGCCAACGCACGTCATGCAATTGCTGCAACGCAAACCAAGGGAATGGTGCACGGAGGCGGAAAGAAGCCATGGAAGCAAAAGGGAACTGGTCGCGCCCGTCAGGGATCGATTCGTTCTCCTCAGTGGAAGGGTGGAGGTGTCGTGTTCGGTCCAAGTTCCGAACGCAACTTCTCGCTCAAGATGAACCGCAAAGCGAAGCGCAAGGCTTTGTCGATGGTACTCACCGACAAACTTATGCGTGAAAAACTCATTGTGCTCGAGACGATCATGAAAGAGCCAGTGAAGACCAAGACGTTCCTCGCGATGATGCAGAAACTTCCTGTTGATCGCACGACGCTCATGGTGCTTGGTGGCTCGGATCCAGTCGCAGTTCGCATGGCTCGCAACCTTCCATCCGTGAAGGTCGTGACCGTCAACAGCTTGAACATGCTCGATCTCTTGACCTACCGTTCCGTAGTCTTTTTGAAAGACGCTATTTCGGCGTTGGAACAGATCTACGCCTAATATTCTCCTATGGGAATTATTGACCGCATCCGCAAGCAGCCGGCTGACAAAGCCACGAAGGACGCTGCTGCTCCAAAGACAAAGAAGACGGCAAAGAAGCCAGAGGCTGATTTGTCCGTCAAAGCTCCTACAACCGTCCTTCCTTCTTGGATGTACTCCGTTGTTGGCGCGCCTCGCGTAAGCGAAAAGGCTTCCCGTTTAGTAACGGAAACCAACACCTACACCTTTAATGTGCCAATCGCTGCTGAAAAGGTTGCCATCCGCAAAGCAATTGAAGCTCGTTACGGCGTGAAGGTGGTCGCTGTTCGCACAATTCGTGGCGCTGGAAAAGTCGTCCGCCGTGGACGCATTGAAGGTCGCCGCAATGCCTGGAAGAAGGCTTTGGTTGAGCTTAAACCAGGATCATCGATTGATCTCTCCGCGTAATTGTTATGCCTATTAAGCAATACAAGCCTGTTACCAAAGGCCGCCGTTTCTCCTCGGTTCAGGATTTCTCCGACATCACGACCAACGAGCCAGAGAAAACGCTTATCTCGTTCCGCAAGAGCCGAGCAGGTCGTTCGAATGGAAAGATCACCGTTCGTCACCAGGGTGGTGGCAACAAGCGTTATACGCGTGAAATTGACTTCGTCCGTTCTCGCTACGACATCCCAGCGAAAATCGTTTCGATTGAATACGATCCAAGCCGTGGTGCCCGTATCGGTCTCGTGAACTACGCCGATGGTGTGAAGAGCTACATCCTTCTTCCATTCGGTTCAAAGGTAGGGGACACCATTGTGTCTTCGCGCACAGAAGCTGAAATCACGGTTGGAAACCGTTTGCCACTTGAAAAGATCCCTGTCGGTACGCAGGTCCACGGAGTTGAATTGAATCCAGAGCAGGGCGCGAAAATCGCTCGTGCCGCTGGAACGTTGATCAGCTTCATGGCGATTGAAGGCGACACAGCTATTTTGAAGATGCCATCCGGCGAAGTCCGCAAGGTTCCAAAATCTTGCTCGGCAACAATCGGAACAGTTTCGAACCCAGACTGGCACTTGGTGCGCTGGGGAAAAGCTGGTCGTATGCGTCATCGTGGGATCAAGCCTACCGTCCGCGGTAAGGTGATGAACCCGGTCGATCACCCACACGGTGGTGGTGAAGGTAAGCATCCAATCGGTATGAAGTACGCCAAGACGAAGTGGGGTAAGCATGCGCTTGGTGTGAAAACACGTCGCACGCACCGCTCCTCTGATCGCCATATTCTTACCCGTCGTCGCGGGAATACGCTCTAACCTCCTATGTCACGTAGTCTTAAAAAAGGTGCTTTCACCGATGCCAAGCTTCTTGCAAAGGTCATCGCTCAGAAGGCTGGGGATAAAACCCCCATCAAGACGTGGTCTCGTGCTTCGACGATCACTCCTGAGATGGTCGGTAAAACAATGGCAGTCCACAATGGTAAGATGCACATTGCGGTTGTTATCGTTGAGAACATGGTTGGACACAAGCTTGGAGAGTTCTCTCCAACGCGTAAGTTCGTTCGTCATGGTGGTAAATTAGCTAAGTCGGATGCTCCAGCGGCCAAGCCAGCTGCAGCTCCAGCTAAGAAATAATCTATGGACGTTCACGCATTTCTCCGTTCCCTCCGTATCTCACCTCGCAAAGTGCGTTTAGTGATCGATGCGGTTCGTGGAAAGTCTGTGAAAGACGCGGATATCCGTTTGTCTCTCATGAACAAGGGTGCTGCCTTGCCAGTGCTCAAGCTTTTGCGTTCCGCGATTGCAAACGCAGAACATAACTTCAAAATGGAATCGAGCTCGTTGTACATCAAGTCGATTACAGCGGACGGCGGACCAACATTGAAGCGCTCGCGCCCTCGCGCCTTTGGTCGAGCAGCGCCGATTCGCAAGCGAACCACGCATCTTTCGATTGTGTTGGCTGATCGTGCCGAACTTGCGGACAAGAAGAGCACAAAGAGCAAGAAGGTTGAGAAAGTTGAAAAGACTGTCAGCCCTAAGAAGTCCTCTTCTTTGAAGGCCTAACCTCTATGGCACACAAAGTTCATCCATTCGTTTTCCGTCTCGGAACCACGACCCAGTGGCCATCCCGTTGGTTTGCGCGCAAAGAAGTATTTAGCACGCACTTGCAACAGGATCACGACATTCGTTCGTACTTCGTTACGCAGTTGAAAGACGCCGCCTTGAACCGTGTTGATATTGAACGCTCACGCGGAAATATCACGGTCACTCTTCACACGGCTAAGCCAGGTGTAGTGATCGGACGTTCAGGCGCCGGGATTGAAGAGCTTCGCAAGAAGGCGACTAAGCGCTTCTTCCCAATGCAGCGCGGAAAGATGCTCTTCACCATTGCTGTGCAAGAAGTTGCACGTCCAGGGATTGAAGCGCAGCTCGTCGCACAAGGAGTTGTCCAAGATCTCGAACGCCGCATGGCCTTCCGCCGTGTGTTGAAGATGACGCTTGAACGTATCCGCAAGGCGGGTGCGCTCGGTGCGCGTGTCGCGGTCGCTGGACGTTTGAACGGCGCAGAAATTGCCCGTACAGAAAAACTCGGTTGGGGAAAAATCCCTCTGACAAACTTGCGCGCAGATATTGACTACGCGTCCACGACAGCTCGTACGATCGCAGGAGCGATTGGGGTAAAGGTCTGGATTTACCGTGGAGATATCTTTGCTCAGGACCGTTTGTCCCAGTACCAGCCAAACACGCCTGCGCGTGGAGGTCGCTCGGATCGTTCCGGTGATCGCCGCGACGGAGGTGCGCGTCGCCCAATGGGAGGCCCACGTTCCATGCCAGCTCAAGCTCCAGCGCCAGCCGTTGAATCCACTGAAGCGCCAGCAGCGGCTTAATCGAACCCACGCATTATGTTAATTCCAAGCAAAGTTAAGCACCGCAAGTGGCACAAAGGACGTGCGCGTAATATCCGCACGGCCTCCGACAAGGTCGGAATCGCCTTTGGATCACATGGTTTGAAAGCGATCACCCCATCCTGGGTCTCGAGCCAGCAGATCGAAGCGGCTCGTCGTGTTCTCACGCGCTACATCAAAAAGGGAGGCAAAGTCTGGATCCGTATCTTCCCAGATCACCCTGTCACAAAGAAGGGAAACGAAGTTCCGATGGGATCCGGTAAAGGAGCGGTTGACCACTACGTGGCCGTCGTTCGCCCAGGAACCGTGCTCTTCGAGATGGATGGTGTCACTCCTGAAGCAGCGAAAGAGGCTCTGGAAAGTGCTGCGTTTAAACTCTCGAGTGTCTGTAAGTACATCGCGAAATAAGTATGGACATGAAAGAACTCCTCACCCAGACGACCGAAGAACTCTCGCGCATGCTCGGAGAAGCGGAGCGTGACGAGCAGGCCCTTCGTCGGAAGCTCGCCTTGCGCACGTATGCCAAGACAGCGGAATCGACAACGATTCGTCGGCAGGTCGCCCGTTTAAAAACGGTGATTGCCCAACAGAAGCGTTCCACTACCGTATGATGACCACTCCTCCAACCACCACTCCTCACCGCCGTCTGCAGGGAGTCGTTGTATCTAACAAGATGCAAGCGACAACTGTTGTGCGTGTGGACCGTCGTGTTGCTCACCCGAAATACGGAAAGTATTTTACGGTTTCGAAGCGTTTCAAGATTCACTCCCCAGGAGTGACGCTCGATCTCGGAGATATCGTCCAGTTCGAAGAGTGCCGACCTATTAGCCGCGACAAGCGCTGGCGCTATATTGCAACCTTGAAGAAGGTTGCGTAATCCCTTTATGATTCAACACCGATCGATGATCGCCGTCGCGGATAACACCGGAGCAAAGTTGCTTCAGTGTATCGGCGTACAGGGCGGCTACAAGATGCGCTATGCGGGTCTTGGAGACGTGGTGACCTGCGTCGTGAAGGAAGCAGCCCCACGCGGTATGGTAAAGAAGTCCGATATCGTTCACGCCGTGCTCGTGCGTATCCGCAAGGAAACACGCCGACCAGATGGAACGTATATCCGTTTTGATGAAAATGCAGCGGCGATTATTGACCCGAAATCTCTTGATCCAAAAGGCACACGTATCTTCGGCCCAGTTGCACGCGAATTGCGTGGACGTGGCTTCTCGAAGATCGTGTCCTTAGCTCCAGAAGTGCTCTAACTATGGCGACTCATCCAGTAAAGACCGGCGACACTATCGAAGTGATCGCGGGAAAAGATCGTGGGAAAACTGGGAAAGTGCTGCAAGTGTTTCCTCGCTTGGCGCGCGTTTCCGTACAGGGGATTAATCTCATGAAGCGTCACATGCGCAGCCGACGCTCAGGAGACAAGGGACAGATCGTCCAGTTCCCAATGCCCATCCATCTTTCAAACGTTCGTGTAAGCTCCGCAACGGAAAGCGCTTCTGAAAAAGCTCCGGAGAAAGAAGCTCCTGCTAAAAAGAAGGCGACGACACGTAAGACGAAGACCTAACCTATGACCACCCTTAAGGAACAATATCAGGCCCAAGTCGTTCCGGCCCTCCGCGAACAATTTGGCATCAAGAACGCCATGGCCCTTCCGAAAGTCACGAAGGTCGTGGTTTCTGTTGGCTTGTCACAGGCGATCAAGGATCCAAAGGTAATGGAAATGGTTGAACAGACACTCACGCGCATTACGGGTCAAAAGCCAGTGCGTACCAAGGCGAAGAAGTCCATCGCCAGTTTCAAAATTCGTGAAGGAATGATTGTTGGAATGATGGTGACGCTTCGTGGTCCACGTATGTGGGACTTTTTGACGAAGTTGACACGCATCACCTTCCCTCGTATTCGTGACTTCCGTGGGATCAGTGCCAAATCCATCGATGCGCAAGGAAATGCCTCGATCGGGTTCCGCGAGAACTTGGCGTTCCCTGAAATCCGCCCAGACGAAATCGAGCGTACTCATGGTCTTCAGATCACGATTACGACAACCGCCGGAGCCAAAGACCGCGGTCTCGCGCTTCTTAAAGGGCTTGGCTTTCCTTTCCAGAACTAATCCAACGATCCTATGGCTACTGAAGCTCAAATTGCCAAGTCCCGTCGCAAGCCGAAGTTTTCTTCGCGCCTTGTTCGACGCTGCTGGCGCTGCGGCCGCACCCACGGATTCATGCGTATCTTCGGACTCTGTCGCATCTGCTTCCGCGAGATGGCGAACCGCGGTGAAGTCCCAGGTGTGACCAAATCCAGCTGGTAATATCCCACGTTATGTCTACTGACCCGATCAGCGATTTCCTCACCCGTATCCGTAACGCACATCTCGTGCGCCACGACGTGGTGACCGCCCCAAGTTCTCGCATCAAGCGAGCGATTGCCGATATCCTTCAGCGTGAAGGCTATATCGAATCCGTCGAAGAGAAGTCTGAAGGTGCGAAGCGTACGATCTCCGTTCGCTTAAAGTATGTCGGAAAGCTGCCAGCGATTCACCAGCTCACGCGTATTTCGAAGCCTGGCCGCCGCGTGTATCGCAAGAATGATGAACTTCCTCGTGTCCTGTCTGGACAGGGGATGGCGATCATCTCCACTTCCGTTGGTCTCATGACGGATCGTGAAGCGCGTGCTCGTAAGCTGGGGGGAGAAATCTTGTGTGAAATTTCCTAACCTCCGCTTATGTCACGTATTGGAAAAAAACCAGTCCTCCTCCCTGCCGGCGTCGATGCCACCATCGAAGCAAAGCAGGTGACGATCAAAGGACCGAAAGGGACGCTGCACGTTGGTCTTCCAGCGGCGGCTAAGATTGAGATGCAAGCCGATCCTCGTGCGTTGCTTGTGACGGTTACCCGTCCAGAGCACGTCGATGACCGCGCCATCTGGGGTCTTGTTCGTCAATTGCTCTCGAACGCCGTAGACGGTGTTCAGAAGCCATTCGAAAAGGCGCTCGAATTCGTCGGAGTTGGATTCAAGGTCGCGCTCGAAGGTCGCAAGCTCATGATGGATCTTGGATTCTCGCACCGCGTTCCGTTTGAACTCCCAGAAGGAATCGATGGGAAGGTCGAGAAGCAGGTTTTGACGCTCTCCGGCATCGACAAAGCTCTTGTTGGAGAAACGGCTGCTCGCATTCGTCGCAATCGTCCACCAGAGCCTTATAAGGGCAAGGGTGTGAAGTATGTTGATGAAGTAATTCGTCGCAAGGCTGGTAAGACAGCTAAGTCTGCTGGCTAACCCCTTATGAAGATCTCCCTAGCAAACCAACAAAAGGCGCGTCGTATCGCACGTGTTCGCGCGACTATTTCCGGAACAGCTGAGCGTCCACGTCTCGCTGTCTTCCGCAGCCTCGCGCATATTTCTGCGCAGGTGATTGATGATACCTCCGGCAAAACTCTTGCCGCGGTCCGTGATGTCGAATTGTCCGAAGCAGAGCGCAAAGGCAAGAAGAAGCTTGAAATTGCGAAGGCTGTCGGAATGCTTCTCGGAACGCGCGCCATGGAAAAGGGTGTGAAAGCGGTCGTCTTCGATCGTCGCGATAAGAAATACCACGGTCGTGTTCGTGCTCTCGCTGAGGGCGCGCGCGAAGCGGGTCTCACATTTTAATCTATGATGAACGAAGAACAGCAACCAACCTCCGCGCCAGAGGCGCCAGAAGCAGCAGCTGCTCCAGCTGCTGAAAACACAGCCGCTCCAGCGGCAGCGGCGGCAACGCCAGCTGCAGCTCCTGCGTCTGCTTCGGCTGCAGCACGTCCATATGGTGGAGGTGCCCGTGGTCCAGGCGGTGGCTTCCGTGGCGGAAGCCGCGGTCCAAGCGGAGGTGCTCGTGGCGGCCAGGGTGGTCGCGGCGGTGCTGCCGGTGGTCGTGGAGGTCGAGGTCCAGGCGGCCCAGGTGGTCGCGGTGGACGTCGCGATGGTCAGTCTGGAGATGTTCCAGCCGAAGCCGACTACGACGAAAAGAACTTGGAAGTCTCACGTGTTACACGTGTGACCCAGGGTGGAAAGCGCATGCGCTTCCGCGTGTTGAGCGTGATCGGAAACCGCAAGGGACGTGTTGGATATGGCTTGGCAAAAGGATTGGATGTCGCAGCTGCTTCCACCAAGGCCGCAACCAAAGCACGCAAAGCCCTTCTGACAGTTCCACTCATCAACGAAACAATTCCTCACATGGTGCGTGCAAAGGCGGGTGCCGCTGTCGTCTTGTTGAAGCCAGCGCCAAAAGGAGCTGGAATCAAAGCCGGTGGTGCAACGCGTGCCGTACTTGAAATCGCTGGTGTACCAAACGTTGTTTCGAAGCTCCTCGGATCTTCCAACAAGGTGAACGTCGTGCGCGCAACTTTTGCCGCCCTGCGCATGCTCCGCATGCCAATCAGCAAGACGGACGATAAACAGCCTAAGGAAGACGCTCCAAAGGCCTAATCTCACCTGCTATGTCATTAAGTCTTCACACAATTGCCCCGAACGTAGGCTCACATGAGCGCTCGTTCCGTATCGGTCGTGGTCACGGCTCCGGTCGTGGCAAAACGGCAGGTAAGGGAACAAAGGGTCAGAAGTCCCGTTCCGGTGGAAAGGGTGGCTTGAAAATGCACGGCATGAAGCAGATGCTTCTCTCCTTCCCAAAGGTCCGTGGGTTTAAGAGCTTTGCGTCGAAGTTGGTCTCGATTCCTGTTCAGCGCTTGGATGTATTTCCAGAAGGAACGACGATTGACTTGAAAGCCATGCATGCAGCCGGTCTCTTGCATCGCGGAGAACATACCGTCAAAATTATTGGGGGAACAGCTCCAACGCACAAACTGACAGTTGTCGGCTTGCGTATGACTGCTTCTGCGAAGGAATTGATCGAGAAAGCTGGTGGATCGGTCGTTGCTGGTGACAGAAAGAAAAAGAAGACTGCCTAATTCCGTGTCTTTCCCTCGAAGCTGAGGGAAGATTCCTCTATGTGGGACAAACTCCTTCGTGCGTGGCAGGTCAAAGAGGTTCGACATGGGTTGCTGTTCGTGATCGCCATGATGGTGATCTTCCGAGTAGTCGCTCATATTCCGTTGCCTGGTGTTGATCTTGCAGCGCTCCAACAGTTTTTTGACGCGAACCAAGTCTTGGGTGTCTTGAACTTGTTCTCAGGTGGAACGATCCGAACATTCAGCATTGTGGCGTTGGGTGTCGCTCCATACATCACCGCTTCGATTATCTTGCAGCTCTTGGCAGTCATCATCCCTCGTTTGGAAGAGATCCAGAAAGAAGGAGAAAGCGGCCAGCGTAAGATCAATCAGTGGACACGTCTTCTGACGGTTCCGCTTGCGCTGATTCAAGGAGTAGGGCTTCTGACGCTTATGCGTCAGTCGCAGGTGCCTATCTTGACCAGAACGGATCCGGTTCACATCGCTGCCATCTTGATCGCCGTCACAGCAGGAACCTTGTTCCTCATGTGGATTGGCGAATTGATCAGCGAAAAGAAAGTCGGAAATGGTGTTTCCTTGTTGATCTTCGCGGGTATTTTGGCGGATCTTCCAAGTTCGCTTGGACAGTTCATCACAACCTTCGATTCGTCACAGTGGATCATCGTCTTCATCTACGCAGCGATTGCGATTTTGATGGTTGCGGGTGTAGTCTTCGTTACAGAAGGTCAGCGCAACATTCCAATCCAACACGCGCGCAGTGTTCGTGGGCAGGCTGGGTCAACAGGTGGAGTAGCCTCGAGCTTGCCACTTCGTGTGAATATGGTGGGTGTGATGCCGATTATCTTCGGTATTTCATTCCTCACGTTCCCAACAATGTTGGCGCAGCTCTTCGCTCAGGCGAATAATCCAAGTCTGCGCAGTGCAGCTGCTTGGATCCTGACGACGATGCAAAACCAAACGATTTACGCCATTCTGTATCTGGCATTGGTTGTTGGCTTTACCTACTTCTACACGGCGGTTGTGTTCCATCCAGAACGGGTGGCAGAGAATCTCCAGAAGCAAGGAGCCTTCATCCCGGGTATCCGCCCAGGGCCACCAACGGCAAGCTATTTGGAAGGAATCGTTGGTCGTATGACGTTAGCCGGAGCCATCTTCTTGGGTCTTATCGCGGTGCTGCCAATTGTCGCTCAAGGGCTGACAGGGACGCAGACATTGGCGATTGGAGGAACCTCTATGCTGATCGTCGTGTCGGTGGTGATCGAGTCTGTAAAACAGATTCAGTCGCAAACAACGATGCGTGAATACGATACGTACTAACCGAAAAAAGCATAACCGGTACACAATGAGAACCCACCAGGGTTCTCATTGTGTATTCTGGGTGGTAGGCTTCCACTATATGACCCCTGAATACACCGATGCGGCTCATTATCTTGGAAAGAGTGTTACGGTTCTGATTGATCGCCCCCTAGGGACTAAGCACCCAAAGTATGGCTACAGATACCCGATTAATTACGGGTTTGTTGAAGGGACGATTTCTCCCGATGGGCGAGAATTGGATGCATATGTTCTCGGGGTAGATGAGCCGGTGGGAGAGTATACGGGGCGCTGTATCGCCATTATCCGTCGAATTACTGCTCCAGATGATAAATTGATTATTGTCCCTGAGGGAAAAACCTTTTCGCAAGAAGAGATTCGTGAAGCGACGCACTTTCAGGAGCAGTTTTTTCAGATTGAAATGATCTTCCCCTCGTAGGAGAGGGCCTCGATCGTTTGTTGTCGGATAGGCTCATTTTGGCTATTCTTACGGGTATATGCAACGTGAAGATGGACATCGGTTCAAGCTACTCTCGCCGTCAGCAGAGGGACTACTGTCTCCACCGGTCGTGTAGCGGTTTCTATGCCACGTAAGCGTGTTCGGGCCGTGTTATTCGGCCCTCAAGGAGCGGGAAAGACGACTCAGGCACAATTGCTGTCTGAGTGGTTTGGAGCAGCTTCCCTGAGCTCGGGGCAGCTTCTGCGTGGGGAGATGGAAGAAGGAACACCGCTTGGACAATTAGTGAAGCGCTACGTCGAGCATGGGGTGTTGGCGCCAGACGAGGTAGTGAATGCCATTTTGCGGAAACGGCTACTGTTGGAGGTGGAATCAAAACAAGGATTCTTCCTAGACGGATTTCCTCGAAACGTAGAACAGGCGGGGGATTTAGATAAATATACAAATATTAATCTAGCGATTCATCTGAAGGTGTCCGATGCAGTTGCGGAATCTCGTATGCTAGGACGACTCTTCTGTGAATCCTGTCAGGCGGTTTATCATGAGACATACGTTCCCGTCTTGAAGGCGGGAATCTGTACTATTTGCGGAGGTCCTGTAAAACGACGTCCAGATGATGCCGATGATGGGTCGGTGCGCGACCGGCTGCTCGCATATCACTTCATGACCGAGCCGCTTGTGACCTATTATCGGCAGCAGGGAGTGCTTCTTTCGGTGAATGCGGATCAGCCGATCCCATTCTTATTCCAGGAGCTGGTAAAGAAGCTTACGAAGTTAGGATTTGTGCCGGGACAATAATTCCGTTACGCTCACTGCCCATGTCACTTATCAAAACCCCCCTAGAAATAGAGAAGCTGAAAGCTGGCGGAATCATCCTCTCAGCTATTTTGCGTGAGCTCAAAGCAAAGTGTATTGCTGGCGCTGAAACAGCTGAATTAGATGCATTGGCGCAGAAGCGTATGGCAGAGCATGGAGGAAAGCCCTCATTCTTAGGCTATACTGCCGCAAAAGACGTAGCCCCCTTTCCCGGAGCTGTCTGCATTTCAATCAACGAAGAAGTTGTGCATGGATTGCCAACCCCTACGCGCACGATAAAAGAAGGCGATATCGTTGGTCTTGATATTGGCATGTGGTACGAGGGGCTCGCGACAGATATGGCGACGACTGTTGTTGTCGGAAAGATTTCTGATTCGGTACAGGCCTTAGTTACAGAAACACGCGCCTCACTTGAAGTGGCGTTGATGCAGGTAAAAGCAGGAAAGTGGATTCACGATATTGGGAATGCGATTGATGATTATCTCACGCCGAAAGGCTATGGAATCGTTCGTGATCTTGTCGGCCACGGCGTAGGGCATGCGGTTCATGAAGATCCACAGATCCCACACTTTCGTGATCGTTATACGCCACGCGTAAAAATGCAGGAGGGGATGGTGCTTGCGATTGAGCCGATGGTAACACTTGGAACTTGGAAGGTGCGTGTGAAGCGCGATGGCTGGACAATTGTTACGACCGATGGAAAGCCGGCAGCGCATTTCGAGCTTTCGGTTGTCGTCACGAAGACGGGGTACGAGCTCGTTACTCCTTGGCCAGACGTTTAAACACAGGATCGAAGCTTCTCTATGCCAGAGCTTCCAGAGGTGGAAACCATCCGCCGCCAACTCGATCGACACTTGCGTGGGGCGATCATTAAAAAGATTGAATTATTTCGCACGGGTCGTGAACGTCCTGCGGGGAAGGTATTTGTTGATGCACTCACCGGCCAGGCGATTCGTTCTATCGATCGACGCGCGAAGCTTTTAATTTGGCGGCTTAAGAGCGATCAAGCGGTCCTCGCGCATCTGAAGATGACGGGGAAGTTCCTGTTTGTAGATCAGGAGTATGAGATAACTAAGCATGATGCGATTCGGTTCACGTGTGAGGACGTGCAAGGAAAAGAGCTTTTTCTCGTCTGGAACGATGTACGTAAATTTGGGTTTATGGAGCTCGTATCGGCGGAGGAGCTAAAAGCGAAGCTTGAAACATATGGTCCAGAACCGCTCGAAGCTACAACGCAGATGTTGGCTGACTGTTTGCGAACGCCAAAAACGCGCCTCCTGAAAGCGGCGCTCCTCAATCAAGCCTGTATCGCGGGGATCGGGAATATCTACGCCGATGAAGTCTGTCATCGCGTAGGAATTCATCCTCGTCGTACGTTAAGGGCGTTATCTGAGGCAGAACGACTTCGCTTAGCGGAAGCGATTCAGGCGGTTCTGTTAGAGTCGCTTAATCAACGTGGAACGAGCGCGCATACGTATATGGATACGTCCGGTTCAAAAGGAGGCTTTCTGTCATTCCTTCGGGTCTATGGTCGAGAAGGGGACCCGTGTCGTACGTGTGGCACCCCGATTGAAAAATTCCGCTTAGTTCAGCGAGGAACGCACGTCTGCCCTACGTGCCAATCTTAGGCAGATCAAAAAAACACGCTGAGCTGCTATACTTGATTAGCTATGTTAGGTCGTACCCTCGTCCCTCTTTTTTCTGCGCTCCTGCTTCTAGGATCTGTACAAAGCGTGTCAGCCGCTTTATACGATGCTTCCATTGGTTCGAATGATGTTTCTTTTTCGCCCGAAGAATTGATTTTGGGAGACGCGACCCGTATTTATGCAACGATTTCAAATGCGGGTGAACGAGATGTAGAGGGGACCGTTCGTTTTTATGACAATGATACCTTGATTGGTGCGAAGCCTTTTTCCATTCGTGCGAACCTTCGACCGGAAGACGCTTGGGTTCGTTGGTCGCCGCAAGCGTATGGATCTCATACGATTCGAGTGGTTGTGGACAATGATCCTGTCTATACAGATGGAACTCCTGCAAATAACACCGTAACCGTGACCGCTTTCGTTGATCGAGATACGGATCGGGATGGGGTTCCGGATCAGCAGGATGAAGATCGCGATAATGACACGATCTTGAATCGTGATGAGGTGACGCGTGGAACGGATCCGTTTAATCGAGATACAGACGGGGACGGCGTGGATGACGCGAAGGATGTCTTTCCGCTGGATTCGAAGCGATCAGTGACGCCGCCTCCAGTCCCGACATCAACGGCAAGGGTGGTGGCGCCTGTTCCCACGCGTCCTCGTGTTGCCGCACCTACCCCAACGGTTACTCAGGCACCTACGGTACGGAATGTGGTGCCTGCACCGAGTTCGTTAACGATACCCGCCACAAGCTCACCTCTGATCCTTGAACCAACCTCTACTGTGGTGATGGTTGAGGTTACATCGACGCCTGCGCTCCCCGTGATGGAGCCAGTCGCGCCTCTTGCCGTTTCTTCGACACCGACAAGTTCTGCGTCATCAAATCCCTGGAATGCTATTTTAGCTGCAGCGGCTGTTCTTTCTGCTGGTGCGGCGGGAATGTTTGTCTGGCTTGGCCGCAGGTCCTAGCTGCTATGGATCGATCGTTGGGCCGCCTGCTTGTGTTAGCGTCATGCATCGTGTTGTTTGGTGTTGGTTGCGAAAAGCTAGTCCCAGTTACCTTGCCGGTCGTATTGCAGCGCTCAGCGACAACGACGGCGACGGGCGCACCGCCGAGTGCGGTGATTGGCTGGAGTGCGCGTGGGCCGGGGGTTGATCGGACAGCTTTTCGTTTTTCGACTTCAACAGCCAGTGAGGTGGTTATCTATCGTTTCTCCCGTACGAAGCATACCTTTGGTTTTCGTCATTCAACCTCAAGTGCCGCCGTCTCTGAATGGATGGGTCGGGAGTCGGAGGCACTGTTTGCTGCGAATGGCGTATATTTTCATGAAGACGAACTTCCAAGCGGATGGTTTCGAACCGAAGGGAAGGTCATAGGGGCACGCTCGTTTGATGCAGATAAGAGTGCGCTCCTTGTCTTGGAGCCAAATCCAACGATTCTCGTAAACACCTCAGAGCAAAAAGCGGCGAAGCAAAAAGCTCGGGACGCGGCCCAAAGTTTCCCCCTTCTCATTTCAGGCGGAGTCGCGGCGGTTAAAGAAGACTCGGGAAAGGTCGCGCGTCGGACCTTCGTGGGGACGGATAAAACGCAAGAATATCTCTATGTTGGGATTGTTCCGTACACGGGCATCTCTTTGTATGAACTAAGTCAGGCGCTGACACGTCTTCCTGTCCGCTGGGAAGCGGTCTTGAACTTGGATGGGGGGCCTTCGTCGGGTATAGTTTTCAGGGCGCCAGACCAGTCGGAAACGATCGATAGTTATGTGACCGTTCCGAACGTTCTGGTCATCCATCCAAAAAACTAGCGCATGTTTTCTACGCTGACACACCATCTGTTGGCTCTGAGTCAACAAGTTCCGTTGCCCGTTTTTACAGCGGTCGGCTCTTTTATTGAAGAAGTTATTTCGCCCCTCCCGAGTCAGGCGATCATGGTCTTTGGCGGATCATTGGCGCGAGCAGCGCGAACGGGTCAGGTTATGCTGGCATTTATGGCCGTGACGGGCGCGATTGGAAAAACGCTGGGTTCGCTCCTCTACTATGTGTTCGCGGATAAGATCGAAGACATCATCGTGCCCCGCTACGGAAAATACGTTGGGATCAGCCATGAGCAACTTGAACAGGTGGGAAAGAAATTAGGTCGGGGATGGGGGGATGATGTCGCGTTGTTTCTTCTCCGTCTTATTCCGGCTGTTCCGAGTAGCCCGGTTTCGGTGGCGTGTGGGTTGATCAAGATTGATCTCCGAACATTTATCGTAACCGCACTTCTCGGGTCTTTCTTCCGCAACTGGATGTATCTCTTGATTGGATTTTATGGATGGGAAGCGTACCATCGCTTTCTGCGGCCTTTTTTGCCGTACCAACGATACGCTATTCCCGCTCTGTTGCTCGGCTGTATGGGGCTCGCGATCTGGGGATACCGTTACTGGCAACGAAAGAAGCGATTGTCGGTTTAGTTCCGGATAGTTTATCATGGTCCTATCTATGGACGCGTCCTTTGCAGCTACCCCCGTCTCACTTACGCCATCAGATCTTCGCGCATTGATGGAGAAGTTGTCTCAAGGATCGCTGACGCCCTTTCAGGCATCTGAACAAGCCTTGGGTGGTGAGGTATTGCTGACGCGAGATGCGGAATTATTTTTTGGAGAGGCACTGAAACACGGAGGTGCTCAAGTAGCGAATTTAATCGTCGACCATCTTTCCGTCTTGCGTGTTGGACATACGTCAGCATCAACCGCGAAATATTTAGGGAATCTCCTGCTCGATTATTCAACGGATCCAGATGTGAGTCGGAAGATTCTGGCTTGGTATCCTGATTTTATCGATGTGCCAGCAATCCTTGAGCATCTTTCGATTCAGGATGAACGGGACCTCTCATTTTATCAGGAGTTATTTCGTCGACTCATTCGTGAGGGTGATAGCTATTCGGCGGGGGATCGTATTTCCAAACTGCTTGTTGCTGTCTTGAAACTTGCACCAGCCTGGATCGGTCGTCTACTGTCCGCGCTTGATCAAGTTCAGACGGAGATTGATTTAGAGCCATTTTTAAAGATGGCGGCCGAAATTGGTACCGCAAAAGAGGAGATTTATGAGCAGCTTCCGCTTATTGGACGGGTTGCGACTCAGCGAATGCGTTTGATGGATTGGGTCTTCCGTGTCTACCCGGAGCGGCGTATAGAGGCGCTCGGTAGAATCCTTGAACAAGCTCGCTTCACTTCCATGAATGCGGAAGATGCCTTTGTTTCGCTTGCGCGTGGATTAAATACAAAGGATCTGCCTGCATTTACTCAGCTGCTTGAACGCTATCGAAAGCAGGAGGACTGGCCGCGGAAAGTGGTGATTGAGCTGCTCTACAATCCAAATATCCCAATGGAAGAGCTCGTTGACTCACAGCGTTCTTTTTCGCTGTATCGAAATGTCATCAACTGTCTTTCCGACCTCTTGGATCGTACATCAGACGGAGATCGGTCACTCGATATCAAGCGCCTCCTCACGCGAATTGTCGATGATACAAATTTCGGGACCTTGGACGTGACAACCTACAGTGCGCTCCTGTATGAAGTTTCACGTCGCAAGGGACAAGGAGATTTAAACCCGTTACGTATCTTGCTTCTGGAACGGATCGATTTCAAACACGCGACAATTTTTCATTCAGCCTTTTTTGAAGCGCTTCGAGGGTACTTTATTGAACCGATGCATGCGCAGCGTATCTTAGAAAAAATCGTCCGATATGGAAAATATCCGTTTCATGAGACGGATTTCCTCCTCCAACTTCTGGAGTGTGTAGACCAAGAAGTCTTTGCGAACTTTACGTTACGGTATAGCCAAGCCCTTTTTGATACGGCCTACACGGCAGAGCGTTTCTACTTAGCTCTTGCGGGTACGCTCCCTGAGCGTTTTGCGCCGGTATATATGTTCCATCGAAAGATCTTTAAGCGTTCCTTCGCCAAGTATTCTGATACCGACAAGACGATTTACAAACTGTGTTGGCCGTATCTCTCGTTCGGTCAACGATTCAAGGCGTTTATCTTTGGTTAGGATTTAGTAGTTTGGAATGCAGGCCTCCAATTGTTCGAGTGTAGGTGGAGCGACGCTGTCTGTACGCGAAACGTTTCTGAGTTCCTGGCGAATGGAATCGGCTCGTCGTCTGGCGCCTGGGACCCCTCCACGACACCCAAGCTCAACGAATTTTTCAAGGAAGCAGTCGATGCGCTCGCTTTCGCTCGCACCTGAATGAGAGCGACAAGCCTCGAGCACGATTCCAAATCCGGCACCGCATCTTCCCGGGTTATTTGCGACGGTTGCCCACATGGCTTGGCCATAGGACGAACGAAAACCATGACTTGCGGCGGCTCTCACTCGCTGAGAGTATTTTTCGTACGAGTCTTGGAGCTGGGCGAGTGCGAACGCTCTCGTTGGGAGTGCAGTCTGAAGCATGTTTCGATAGTCCGCATTGCAAATAAACCCACGATCCGTCTGATTGGATGCGCAGAGTGCAGAGGCGGACGTGTCACGATTGTTTCCGGCGGTCACGACGCGATTGTAAACAGCCGCATCTTTTTGTTGAAGTTTCCGCATTAATTGAGGGAGGTTTTGCTGCATATACCCTAAAATTCCGTAGGTACCTCCATCGAGCCCTTCAAGCGATCGGAACGTCTTTCCGGTACAGTTCCCAGTAACGGAAGCGAGGAATTGTCCATAAGAACCACCACATCTGCCAATTAGCGCTGGACAGGCGGGATCTGGACCTCCAACGATTGTGGTACCGCAGGAGACTTGGCTTTGGCAGGCAGCACACCAGACGGTGCTGTTGTTTGGTCGTGGTCGAGCGGCAAGTGTTTGCCGGCAAAAGCGTGCGGGCCCGGCTCCTGTCGCAGTCCCGGTCGCGCCTTCTTCGGCTGAGCGATCTGGGTCCGCATCTCTAGCGATGCTGTCATAGGCACTGTCGTCGGATGGTGGTATCGCTTGAACATGCTGGACGCGAACCGGATTCATTTCGACCAGCTTCGGATTGATCGTCTTCAAGATCAAGAAGCTACTAAGAAGAACTACCAGCCCAATAAAGGCATCTTGGATAATCGTTTTCCCATCAGACACACCCGGAGCAGAAGCCGACAGCATGTAGCGGAACCCTCCATAAACAATCATGATGGCTGCCAAAATCGCACCTAATCCAACGGATAGGCGATAAATACCCGAGATGTATTGCGCGAGATAGGGGACGCTAATAATGCCACCCTCCTCGGTTGCGGGGGTGAAACGAACACCCGGGATTGGTACGGCGGGGTTTGGTGGGATGGGGGTGAATGGGCGTTGGGCGGCAGGCTCTGTTCCGCCCGCAATCGCCTCATCTGCCGGACTTTGGACCGTTGTTGTTGGAGGAGTGGTTGGGGGTGTTGCAGGAGGTGTGGTTGTGCCGGCTGCAGCGGCCCTTGTCGCACAGCTCGCCCGAACGGGATTGCTTCCGATCGCTCGATTGAGGCTTTCTGCAAACGACGGTTCACAGGCTCTGGAGATCGTACAGCTAAAGACACTAGGATCAAATCGACCACTTAAAGGAGCGTTTTCGCAGCCTGAGCGTGCTTCTGATCGCTGGTCGCTGGTCGCTAAACTAGCAAGTTCGCTTGGAGACCTGCCTGAAACTATACCCGTCCCGGTGATGGTACAGAGACAGCTCGACGCTTGCGCGAACGCGAGACCAGGTATGGTCAGGCCGATAATCAAAAATGAGAGGGTCGAGACGGCGAGAAGATCCCTCAGACGCTTACTCCAATGAAGAGGCATACGCGTATTACAAACGCATCTTAATGAGCTGACCGCTATTTCCATCTGTTACAAAGGCGGATTGCCCATCGCCTGAAACGCGCACTGCACGCACGGCTACGTTAGGGCCTGGATCGCCAAGTGGAGTGACTTGTCCATTTGCAAGATCGAGTTTGAAGAGTGTATCTGGGCCGACATCGAACAATGTTCGTTGTAAACCAGCTCCATTTGGCATTTCCTTTGGAACGCCACAGATAACCGTTGTTCCATTTGCCCATGTGCATTTGTCTGCCCAGGTTTCGATACTCATACGTCGACGATTCGCGTTCACTTCATCGCCCGAGGCGCCACTCAACCAGAGAGAGGGGCGATAGCCTTCGTCACCGCTCCATACGCTGTACAGGAGCTGGGATCCATCCGGGGACCAATTTGGAGTAAAGCCACGTCCTTCCACGATGAGACCTTTAAAATTCTCCTGATTTTTTCCGACGAGTAAAATCTGTTCACGATTTGCGCCCATGGCTTCGCCTGTTCGAGAAAAAGCGACGGTTTGGTTGTTCGGTGCCCAGCTTACCAATACCTTGTCCTGGTTATTCCCAAGTTCCTCAATTGGACGAGGTTCGGATCCGTCGCTGCCGGCAACGATTAAGAAGCGGTTGGTTGGGTTGCTCCCTAAGCTTTTGGCTACAATTTGATCATCGTCAGGGGAGAATTGAAGCTCTTGCCAATAGCGGGGGATGGTCGTTTGTTTGTCTTGGGAGAAGTCGTAGATCACCTGATTTCCATCTGGGAAGCCTAATACAGCTTTCTCGCTCTTGTTTCCCCAAGTGATGCGATCAACGTTTGGGAAAACAGTTTCAGACAACGGAACCTTTGTTCCATCATCGAGGATAGAGTAAAAACGTCCATCATTTGGATCATAAAAACGAATCGCGTTTCCACCGCCTTTCGTTGTTGCGATAGGGAGGCGTACGTCTTGAGCGATTACCGACACGCGTGGCGCATCTGGTAGAAGCGAGTTATCCGGAAGCGTTGGAATTTCTCCTAGATCCACCGATCCCGTATTCTGGGCCGGTTGGAGGCTTCCATCGCCCAAATTTCCAATCGTACCAGGCGTGCCATCCTGTGCACGTGGAAGGGAATTCCCTGTTCCAGGTAGTTGTGTTCCGGGAGTCTCCGTTGGTCGGATCGCTCGGAAAAAGAGCAGATACAACACCGTCGCGATCCCTACGACCGCGAGTATGAAGAGGAACACAAAGAGCAGCTTCTTGCGACGTTCGTCCATAGATACCCGAAGTATAGCACGGTTACGCGTGCTTCAATATGCCTCGGAAGTGAATTGTGGTTTTGTTTTCTTTTTAGATACTCAAGTCGCCTGTTGAGGGACGAGTTCCACGATAGCCGCCACTACTTCCACCGCTGCGGCGACCTCCAAAGCGAGAGGAAGATGGTCGTGAAGATGATGAGCCTCCTTGGCTTGAGCCATACGAAGAGGAAGAACGGGATCCGTATGAACGGCCAGAAGATGGGCGTCCGTTACTACCGCCTCGACTTCCTCCGTAACTTGAACCGCCTCCACGTTGTGGATAGCTTGGACGATCGTCGTAACTTGTGTCAGACATCGAAGGCATTGGAGGCAATACGGGCAAGGTGGGTAGAGGACTGACAGGGAGTGGAAGACGAATCAAGCGCTCAATCATGCGGACATCGCGTAATTGATCAGGTGTTGCAAATGAAATAGCTTTTCCAACGGCACCAGCACGGCCTGTGCGACCGATGCGGTGGACGTAGTCTTCGGCTTGGTCTGGTAAATCAAAGTTGATGACAAGCTCGATGCCCTTCACGTCAATTCCACGAGCAGCGATGTCGGTTGCAACAAGGACGCGGTAGCTGCCAGTGCGGAAACCCTGAAGAGCTGTCTGACGTTGAGCTTGTGTACGATCGGAGTGAATTTCAGCGGCCGTGTGACCAAGAACGCGAATCGAGCGGGTCAGCTTGCGGGCTCCGTGCTTCGTACGAGAAAAAATCAGGGTTGAGCCGCGGTGCTCCTGAAGAATTTTGGAAATGAGGCGCAACTTTTCTTCTTTGCGTACAATGAAGAGCTCTTGGGTCACGCCTTCGGCGGTTGTGCCTTGGCGCGCAATTTCAACCTGAGTTGGCTGCTTCATGTACTTGCGGGCGATCTGAATGATGTCCGTAGGCATCGTCGCTGAGAACAGCATGGTCTGGCGATCGGCAGGGATCGATTCAAAAATGCGCTTCAACTGAGGAGCGAAGCCCATATCAAGCATGCGGTCCGCTTCGTCCAGTACAAGAATTTTGAGATCACTCATACGGAGCGAGCCTTGTTCCATGTGGTCAAGAAGACGACCTGGGGTCGCGATGATCACGTGTGGAGCGTTGCGAAGCGAGTGCAGCTGACCTCCCATTGGGACGCCACCGATCAATACGGCTGTGCGCAAGCCAATCGATGCACCTACTTTTTTGATGGATTCATCCACCTGAACAGCGAGTTCACGGGTTGGAAGAAGCACGAGGCCGCGTCCTTTGTGCTGCGCGAGACGCTGCAACATTGGTAAGCCGAAGGCGAGTGTTTTACCTGTTCCTGTTTGGGCGATCCCAACAATATCGTTGCCTTCCATGGCAACCGGAATCGCTTGGCGCTGGATCGGGGTAGGTTCTTGCATCCCAAGCTTGCTGATGATCTCGAGCAAGGCGGGGGCGATTCCAAGGCCATGGAATCCGGTGGACGATGAAGGGGTCGGCATATATTGGGGGAGTCTATCAGAAAACGCGAATTTTGTCTAGTTTTAGCCAACAGTTCGCTTTTAAAGACGATTATCCCCAAGGCATTTTGCCTTGGGGATAAGTCGTCCTTGATCGAGAATGTTTTATTTTAGCTAGTTCTGGCTATTTTTGCTCGTCAGGGATGAACGCGAGCGCGTCACCGTTCATACAATAGCGGAGACTTGTGGGTTCTGGCCCGTCAGAAAAGACATGGCCGAGATGGTCTCCGCATTTCGAGCGAATCTCTGTTCGTTCCATAAATAGACCTTCGTCCTTTTGTTCGATGACCGCGTCGGGTTTGATCGGAGCCTAAAAACTGGGCCAGCCCGTGCAAGAATCGTATTTCTGTTCAGAGCGGAAGACAGGCCCGCACAATCTGCGGTTACGTAGGTACCAGGCCGTTTTTCATCCAAGAGCAGGCTGGTGAAGGGTGTTTCCGTCCCGGCTTCACGCAGGATGTGGCACTGCTCAGGCGATAAAATACTCTTCCAGTATTCCTCGGTGCGAGTAGCTTTCACAGGGTGATTCACCCGCTGTCTGGAGATTCGTACCCCAAATCCACCCACCATAAGAAGAGTGGCGAGTGCCGTGATACCCGTGTATCGGGTGTGGGTTTCGTTGGGATTGGCAGCGTAGAGTGAAAATGATTTTAGGTTGTGGCAGGAGTTTCTTCTACGGTGGTACACACCTGTATCAGGGTTTCAACGAGGTCAAAGAGCAAGTCAGCTGCTTCACGATCTTTTAATGTAACCAGCTTGCATTGTTTGCGTGTTTCTTCGTACTGAGGCGCGGATAAAAAAGAAAGAAACTTGCGTAGATACTCAGGTGAACGAATGTACATGTTACAGAGCTCAACCGTATCTTCTATGACCTGCATATCCACTCCTTGAGCTGCGTAGACTCGAAGAGATCCAAGGGTAGAAAAACCCTTCCCTGTACTTATTCTTGCTGCCTTTATTTTTTGAACAAGCAGGCTATGAAGTTCTTTGGCATCAGGAATTTTCTGTGCTAAGTCCTCAACAAGGTGATGCGTTAGTTCATGAGAGAAACGATACGCGACTTCAGCTTCAGGAGTGAAACTTGCTTCATCAAATAAGATAAGACTTCGTTCTTGAGGTGATAATAGCTTGAGTCCAACCT
Organism: uncultured Gammaproteobacteria bacterium; assembly: GCA_964582475.1. Classification (GTDB taxonomy): domain Bacteria; phylum Patescibacteriota; class Patescibacteriia; order 2-12-FULL-60-25; family 2-12-FULL-60-25; genus JAGOTP01. The sequence goes on from CAZOQS010000004.1 coordinate 120,064, forward strand.
GCAATATTCTGAAACGATCAGTTTCAATGGTCGTACCACTATGCCAATTATTTGGATCCACCTGGACTCGGTCTGGGAAGCATCCATTACGATCGAGAGCTAGAGTGACAGCTTCTCCATGTTGCGTTTGAGTTCCTAACAAATCAAAAAGCTGACCTGCCGCCTCCTCTGGTCTTTGTCGAGCGGTTTCAATCAACTTCGTATGCCAACTTTTCGGACCAGCCATCTCGTAATGATTCATACTCAGTGTTACAAGGAATGAAGTGCCGTCTCCAATACTCGTGCAAACACTTCATCCTGCGTCCCTTGTCCGTCTACGCGCTTCCAGCGAGCTTTGAGTAGGTCGTGATCAGCGAGAGCGCGATAGCCTTCAACGCAGGAACGGAAGAAGGCGATTGGCAGGGTTTCGAATTTATCGCCACGGGCATCGAAGGTGCGTTTCAATCCGATCTCAGGGTCGAGATCCATTTCGATGATGAGGTCGGGGAGAAAATCTTTCACCGACGTTTTGTTCACCTCAAGAATGGTTTCGAAGCCCAAGCCGCGTCCGAAGCCTTGCCAGGCGATACTTGTACAGAAGCTACGATCAGAGACGACGATTCCTCCTTTTGCGAGCACAGGAAGAACGACGGTTCGTAACGATTGCGCGCGGGCCGAAGCATACAGATAGGCTTCGCACATTGGATCCATCGGTTCGTTGAACGGAGTCGCTTGAACCAGTGTGCGGATCGCTTCTGCGATTTCACTGCCGCCTGGTTCACGTGTCCAGATGATTTCTTTTTCGGGAAAGCGTTTCTTTAATTCTTCGACTAAGCGTTTTGATTGAGTGGTTTTTCCCGTCCCAACAACTCCTTCGAAGACAAGGTAGCGGCCAGTGGTCATATGCCGTTATCGTGCCAGGTCGATATCGTGTCGTCTAGCCGAAGGTGAAGGTGTAGGCTTCCAGTCCGCTCGCTTCCGCTTCAAGTTCGAGTAGGTGTTGGCCAGCACCGGCTGTGTCGTTGATGAGATGGTAGAGCTGCTCATCCTTAATCAAGGCATAGCTTTGGTCACCTTCAAAAAAGATGTCTGATCCGGCGGTCTCGCGTGTCAGTGGTTTTCCATCGCGGGTGACCTTGAGCTTCACGGGCTTGATAGCGCTCGCAACAAAGAAGACATTGCGTGCCGTATAGCGATAGATGATCTGAGCGTTTCGTGTTTTATTCTCCGCGCGTTCCCCATCGAAATTCCAAGTTCCTGCGAGGTATAGCGCATTTTGAGCAATATCGGTTGGACGTTCTAATTGTTGTTCGCCACGTGTACCGAACCGACCGTTTGCGAGCGTGCTGTTTCGGTCCGAGCCGAAGTAGACTTCAGGGCTTTGATCGCGTGTTGGACTACTCGTCTCTTGCGGTTTGACTGCTCCTGTTGGTACCGATAGCACGGCTTGATTGTCGCGCGCCATCTTTTCACGCAGGAGTTCTTGAATCTTCTTTTCTGTTTCTTCGTAGCCACCTTCTCCAATATGATCGTAGACCACTTTGCCGTCGATATTAATTAAGTATTTACGTGGCCAGTAGTTATTCCCCCAGGCATTCCAGGTGCCATAGTCATTATCCAGAACGACAGGAAATGTGATCCCATATTTTGTCATCGCTTTTTTGACGTTTTCAAGATTCTTTTCAAATGCGAATTCTGGCGTGTGGATGCCGACGACCTCGAGGCCTTGGTCCTTGTACTTATCGTACCAAGCGTTGAGATAGGGGAAGGTGCGAATACAATTGATGCAGGTGTAGGTCATGAAGTCGACCAGAATCACTTTCTTTCCCACAAGGCCACCGAGCGTCACGCTTGAGGTGTTTACGAAGCCAGAGGGATTTGTAATTTCACGATACTGCGGAAACATCGTGTCGGCAGTTGCTGTCGGAGAAAGGGTGCCTGAGTTCAGTGCAGGCGTATCCATCTTTTCTGTCGATTGAAGAATCGTTTGTTCGAAGTTCGTAATATTAAAGTAACCTTTTTCTAACAAGAATGTTTGTACGCGCTTGTCCGCTCCCGTCAGGATGAAGATTCCGACCAGGATGAACAAAATACCTAAGCTACGTTTGAACCATCCATTCGGATTTGCTGCCCAGCGCGCTTTTTGAATAAAGCGCTGTCCAAGCAAGCTGATCAAGAGCAAGACGAGGGCGAGTCCAAGGGCATAGGCGATTAAATACACGATCCCCGTCGCGAGGCTGCGAGGGAGAACCGTTGCGAGAATGAGGAAATACGTAGGTGAACAGCTTGAGAAGACTGGTCCGAGGGATAGACCGATCAACACATCACCTAGACGAGTTTTCTGTTCACGGGATGAGTTCAGGAGTTGTTCCGACCGGTTGGCGAGACCGAGCTTCACGCTGATGGCGTCCCAGGCTCTTGGGAAGAGGCTGATTAGTCCGAAGATAATAAGGATGCCTCCTGAAATCGCGCTCCAGACACCCTGAGGAATGTTGATGAAGGCGGTGCTGAACTTGAGGGCGAGTGTAAATAATACGATCGCGACGGCGAGTGATCCGGTGATGATGTACGGATTACGCTTTTGTCCGCCTTGAACGGAGCCACCGATAATGATCGGCAGAACCGGCAAAATGCAGGGCGCGAGCACCGTAAGCGCGCCCGACAAGAAAGAAATGAGGAGCAGCAGCATACGATTAGATTATTTGGGCGACGATGGATTGAAGCGTCGAGCCGCCACTCCACTTTTTTAGCAGCGTTCCTTGGGCATCAACTTGCACAAATGTGTGCTGGTAGGTGACGCCATACTTCTTTTTCAGTTCTGTCGAGGAGTCGTAATCCACAATGAGTAACGAGAGATCATTCGGAAGGCCTTTAAGATGGTTCTTTATATCCGTGTTAACCGTTTTGCATGTTGGGCACCACGGTGCATAAAAGAATAAAACAACATTCCCTGTTTCTGCCCGGCTAAGTTTTGATGCTTCATAGGCTTCGTAGCTCCCCTCGGTGTTCACGAGTATGTTCGTTGCAATCATGGCACTGGTTGATGTCATGGAATTTGAGGCTTCCATTCGTCCCCCAGAAGCAGGTTCCATAACAGGTTCCATTTTTTGCATTGCAGCCGGTTGTGCGGCTGGCTGCATAGGTTGAGAATTTAGTTTGGATGGACCTTCGCAGCCAGCACCAACAAGGATCAAGACGGAAAAGGCTGAGAGAAGGAGGGTGGGGAGTTTGAACATAGAATGTGAGAGAGGAGCAATGGACCTATCATAGAACAGACAAAAAACTATGTAAAGTTAACTTTACATAGTCCCTTGAAGCTCTGCATTTTAGTTCGTGGAATCTTTGTACAAACGTGCAATCAGTTTTGTGATCACCATGCCGCACAATACAATCAGGAGCCATGGGTCGAGTTGATGCTGAAGTGTTTGAACGATGATCCCTGTCACAAGGAGCCCCGTTCCTACAAGAAAGCTGATGCGGCCCGCAACTTGGCGATGAAGCTGTTCGCGCTCGTCGCCGGTCGTTTCTTTCCAGATAATACCAGCCAGCAAAAGGAAAGCTACGATAAAGGCGAGTAAAACCATGCTCATGAACATGGTCGGCATCCAGAGTTTTTGAAAGGGATTCAGAAACAAGAGGGTGAGTCCAACGAGGATGAGGGACAGAACGAGCTCGCTACGTAAAATACTATTTTTCATAGGCAATAGAGAAGATATCTTCTACGGGTTTCTTGAAAAATTTGGCGATCTTGAGTGCCAAGAGTACGGAGGGCGTATAATTCCCTTTTTCAATCGCAATCACCGTTTGACGACTGACGCCGAGGGCATCCGCAAACGTTTGCTGAGTAATGTCGGCCTTGGTTCGGAGAGGCGCGACACGATTGTGTGTCACTTCTGGCATGGGGGCATCAAACCACAGAAAGCGTATGTCAAGCAAGCTTTACATGAAGGAAGCGCACACATCTGCTAGTATCTAGCGGATCTCCTATGAACCATTTTTCTCCGTCAACCTTAGTTTTGGATGAGATGGCTGATTTAGCGCTCTATCAGAACTTTCGTAAAAATCTGCAGCAACCAGAATTGATTCGCTTGTTTGATACCTTAATTATCGAGGAGAAAAAGCATGTTGCGTTTTGGCAGAAGAAAACGGAAGTAGTTCCAGAATCACTCGGTATCGTGCGGACACTCAAGGTGGGAGCATTGACGCAATTTGGTCGTCTATTCGGGATCCCAGGAATCTTATTGGTGTTAGAGGCGATTGAAGTCCATGGAATCCGAAAATATTTAGACCTCTGGAGCTCAACTTCTGAAGTCTCGCTAAAAGCAGACGTAATGTCGATTCTGAAGGATGAACTGCAGCACGAAGATCACATGATTACGAATGTTGCAGGACGAAGCGTTCGACCAGAAGTGATCCGCAACGCCTTTCTGGGTTTTAACGATGGCTCGGTTGAAATCTTGGGGGCAGTAAGTGGGTTCTCCGCCGCCTTCGGAAATGTCTGGCATGTCTTGATCGCTGGCTCGACCGTCGCAGTTGCGGGAGCGCTTTCCATGGCGGTTGGGGCTTTCATGGCCACAAGCGCAGAACACGAAGTCGCAGCGCTCGATAAACTTCGTCGTCAGGCCCTCAGCATCGAGGGTGAGAAACGAGAATCGGATGCACTTGCGTCGCCACTGAAGGCTGCACTGCTTGTAGGAATTACCTATCTCGTCGGAGCATTTGTACCAATCTTGCCATTTCTATTCGGTGCACAAAATGCCATTCCATCTATTTTGGTATCGGGTGTGTTGATTCTGCTCGTCTCTGCAACGCTCGCTTTCCTCTCTGGAATGCGCATTCGTCGTCGGTTACTGATGAATGGGGGATTGATTGCGTTCGCGGTCATCGTTTCAACGTTGTTTGGAATGCTGCTAGAACGGTGGAGCTGATTTTTTTGCACCGAAACGCATACACCCGTCGAACCCAAGGGCGCGGATGTCTGCGCGGGGGTCCGACGGGTGTGATTGAGGACTATTCGTCCAGGAGGCCCAGGTACTTGGCGAGGCGCCAGAGACCGTAGCCTTCCAGAACGAACGGGAAGAGGATGAGGAGTCCTCCGATGTAGGGGCCCACCTGCTTGAACAGGTAGACGAGCGCGAGTGCGTCACTGATGATTGCGGCCATGAAGAGAAAACCCATGCCGACGAATTTCCCAGTGTACCTCCACGCATCGCGCTTCTGTTCGTCGGTCACCGCGTTGAGGAGTCGAGTCCCCGGCCCACCGTGCGCCTTGAGAATGACCACCATCGGTTCGACCGTCTCATGCCGAGGAGGCGCTCGCTTCACGCCCTGGGTCGGCGCAGTCGGAGATGTCAGGACGAACGGCGCCTCCTGCGGGGGCATGGGGATGGCGGCCGGGGTTGCGACGGGCGGCAGGCCACCGATCGTCCGCTTGCGCGAGGTCGCGTTCGTACGACGAAAGAGTTCTTTTGCGACAGACGCTGCCGCGAAGAACACCAGCCTCGTTCGAGGATCACCCGTGGCGGGCATCTCAGTTGCCAGCTCGTGGAGCAGGTCGCTCTCGAACGCGCGCATGATGCCCTGGAGGTCCTCATCGCTCTTCTCGGCGAGGAGCAGCTCGATCGTCTCGTGATGTCTCTGCCAGAGTCCCTGGAGAGAGCTGCTTTCGATCCGATCCAGGCCGCCTACACGGTCCACGATCAGATCAGTAGTGTCAGTTACGATTCGAATGTACCGGGCGTCGTCCATGGGAAAACCCTCCTTGTGGGTACCTGTGTCTTAGGCGAGACGTACGTTAAACCAGGAAAAATAAGCCGTCAATGTAATAAAATACAGTTTCAATCAGGGGAAGGAGCTATTCGCAGGGGATTACTCGATGGATTTCTGCAAGATAGCGCGGAAAACGGACCGTTTCTTCGTGTAACTCCTTGAACTTTTGGCGAACTTTCCATTCTGCAACCAGTTGTTTTCTCGCTTGGGCGGTCTCGACCGAGCAGGCGAAGGTTAGTATCTCGACTTGATAGTCATAGGCTTCCGCTACTGCGACGTACGGAGCAAATTCGGCCATAAGAATGTTCGTATTGTCCACCACGATCCAGGGTTCTTTTCTGAATACAGCCTCCATAAAATCACGAAATGCGCGTCGATGAAAGTCTTTGAGCTTCGAGCCGTCAAATAGGAAGCTTCCATCCGGTTGTATGAAATAGGTGTCGGTTGAAACAACGTAGGCTTGAGGTGCTTGTGTCTTTGCCCAGGTGCTTTTTCCTGAGCCTGAGATACCTCGAAGAATCGTTACCCGCATATAAAAAGAGTATGCGGTAAAAGAGCGAAAGGGTCAGTAGGTCATTGTGTATAGATTGATTGACGTCGTAGGTGATCAGGACTACGCTTTTTAGGAAGGGATGTAAAAGAACGAAAAACTATCCTTATTCCTAAAGCTGCTTAATATGAATACGATGAACATTCAAGGCCAGCCCTCGGGATTTAACGTACAGTCAAATGAAATACAGACCCGTGGACGTGGGTTAGCGGCTGCCGATCCACAGACGCGTGCACGCGTGGCGAGCGCAGGTGGACTCGCCGTGAGTCAGGATAGAAAACACATGAGTGAGATCGGGCGCTTAGGGGGCAAGCATAGTCGTCCGAAGGATCGACAAGAAGCGAGTGGCTTATAGGTCCTTTCCGTTGAACTCCGTGACAGGCAGTCCGCTCAGATCCGTATTGTCGAGACAGCGCGCGTTTACAGCGATCATTTCTTGTCCGTCTGGGCCGGCACCGCGTGAGAAGGAGCGGACTCCGCAGTGCTTGCAGAAAAGATGGTGCAATTGTTTCTTTCCAAATTGATAATCGGTCAGAGCATCTTGGCCTGATTCAAGTGTGAATTGAGATGCAGGAACAAATGCGAGTAACCAACCACCTTTGGAACAAATGGAGCAGTTGCAGGACATGAGTTCTTTTAGCTCCACGTTGACCGTATAACGTACGGCGCCACAGTGACAGCCGCCGGTGTAGGATTGGTTCATAGATAGAAAGTAAAGCACACCCGCCGAATTTATTCGACGGGTGTGTCCTCGTCCTGTGCTTCTGTTCGATTCATTATCTTCCTCCACGCATCATCATGCCACGACCTCCAGGACCTTTTGCTCCGTTTGAACCACCTGGGCCCCGTCCACTGCCATGGCCACCCATTGGACCAATGTGCGCAAACTGTTCAGGGATTCCATTGGTTGTCGCCCATTGCTTGAGTTCATCCATTTTTGTTTTCATGGCAGCTTGGCGCTCGGTTTCGGTTTTGTCTTTCAAACTTTCCATAAACGTCTTGAACTCCGCCTGCTTCGTGGTGATGAGGTCAGCCTGTGCTTGTGTGAGTTTGCCGTTTGTTACCGCTTGAGCAAGGCGCGTCTTGAGCGCTTCTGTATGCTTTGCGCCTTTCTCTTGCTGCATTTGCGTGTGTTGTTCATCAAAGATCTTTTGGACATCTGCTTGGTTCAGATTAAACTTTTGCGAAAGAGTCGTGATGAGATTCGCCATTGGATTTGGACGCGCGGAGGCGTTCGTATTTGGCGCGGCGTGAATGGCAGTCGTTCCAAAAGCGGCGACTCCAGCGACAACGGCTGAAGTGATTGCAAGCGTCTTAATCGTTTTCAAGTTCATAGAGTAAGTGAAGTGAATGAATGTGTGTGATCACTTCTCTACACTATCAAACCACTCGTGAAGGAATTATGAAGGGCGAGAAAGGGGGAGGGTGATCGTGACAGTCGTTCCTTGTCCAAACTCACTTTTTAGCTGAAGAGTGCCCTGTAACTGCTCGATAATCGTGCGCGTGATGGCGAGACCAAGGCCGCTTCCTCCTGTGAGACGCGAGCGGCTTTTATCGACGCGATAGAATCGATCAAAGATTTTATCCACATCCTCTTTTGAGATACCGATACCTGTATCTTGAATGTGAATACGCGCATGGGAAGCATCTTTCTCAAGCTGAATCTGAACCGTTCCCTGAGGCTTATTGTACGTAATCGCGTTTTTGACGATATTCCCCAGCGCTTGTGTCAGAAGGGATTCTTGGGTGATGAGGTGAAGCTGGGGGATACGAGAAGAATAACTTAGTATTACGTTGTGCTGGGCCGCAAACGCTTCAAACCGATCGACCGTTGTTTGTAAGAGAGCGGAAAGATCCACGGATTTTTTTGGTTCTTCAGAAATGGCGGCCTCATCAACCTGTGAAAGGAGCAGTAGATCTTTTACCAGTGTTGTCATACGAGCCACTTCTTCAAGATGACTCTGTGCTTGTTCACGCGTTTCACTTGAGATGCGTGTATTCGACAAGATATTTTCTAAATCGGCTTGCAGAATGGCGAGCGGTGTCCGCAGTTCGTGCGACGCATCACTTAAAAAACGACGTTGTCGTTCGTAGAGTTCTTGAATGGGAGCGATCGTTACCCCAGCAAGCCAGTAGCTCAGAACGGCAGCAAGAGCGAGTAAGAGACTGTTCACCAAAATAAGAGATTTTGTCAGATCACGTAGAACGTCTTCGGGGCGAGGTGGAATGACGCCCGCTGGAAGAGTCATCGGTTGTCGAGAAGGAAAGCGCTCAAATCGTTGCGCGAGTCGATTTGAAAAGGCCGAATAAATGATACTACTGGAGATACATAAAATGACCGCGAGTATGGCGGTGTAGGTGAGCGTAAGCTGTGCCCGCGCGCTCCAGAAACGATCTTTACGCGAGTCGATAGCCTTTCCCCCAAATGGTTTTAAGACGTTTGGCATAAGCGCTAGGAAGCTTCTTGCGAAGATTCTTTATATGAACATCGACGACGTTGCTGAACGAATCGAAAAACTGATCCCAGACATGGTCTAGAATATCTTGGCGTGAAATAACCTTGCCGATATTACGCAGGAAATACTCCAAAAGTCCGTATTCACGCAACGTGAGCTCGATGTCGGTTTGGTTTACCTGTACTTTTTGTGCGCGTGTATCGAGGCGAAGTCCTTCGAATTCGAGAATATCCGTCTGAGTGAGTGCTGGACGGCGGAGGATGCTGCGAATACGGGCGTGGAGCTCATCGAACGAAAACGGTTTCACAAGATAATCGTCCGCACCTACATCAAGGCCTTCTACCTTTTCTGCAATTTGGTCTTTTGCGGTCAGAAAAATGATAGGCGTCACGATGCGTAAGTCTCGAAGACTCTTACACACCATAAGCCCATCTTTTTTTGGGAGCATGATGTCTAACAGAATGACATCGTACCCGTTAAGGCGGGCAAGGCGTTCACCTTCTTCCCCGTCAAGCGCAAAATCAACGGCGAACCCACGTTGTTGTAGGCCCTGGACCAAGGCTTTGTTGAGCTTTGGCTCATCTTCGACGACCAAGAGCTTCATGCGCGTTTATTTTACCGCATGTTTCATGAAGAAACGATGAAGAATGTATTAGGGCGTTACGAAGAGCTGGGTAAAGTAGTAGGCGCCATCGCTACTTTTTGCGACACCCATTCCCGTGAGGGTGTAAGCAGCATTCTCGATATTTGTTCTGTGGCCGGCGCTTTCAATCCACCCGTTAACGGAAGTATGGGCTGGGTCAGGATAATCGTTGTAGGCAACGTTTTCGGCGAGACCGCGTAGGGATATTTTTTGTTGCAGGACTTTTGCACGATCCGAAAATCCATCATGACCAAATGCCACGCTTCCATTTGCCATCTCGATGCTATGCACGCGTGCAACTTTGGCGATCTCTTCGTTCCAGGCAAGAGGGCTTAGATCTTTTGATTGACGGTAGGCATTAATCTGATTGAACGCATCCTGTTCGAGGGTGCGATAAGGGGAGGATGTCGGGACGGGAATGGGGAGCGTTGGCGTTGGAATAGCGGTCTGTCCCGGGGCAGCTGGGATTGTTCCCAGATTCTCGTTCGTGATTCCAAGTCCGTAGCGCCGCATGAGCGCGTAGGCATCGGCCGCGGTTCCCAAATAGAGGCCTTGTAAGGTTGCAGGAAGGATATAATAGGCTTCTCCGTGCGCTTCGACATCGAGCACAATTCGACCAGAGAGTCGGGCGGGAAAGCGGCCTGCGAGATAGCGCGCAAGTTCTGCGTGACGAATGCCCAAACCTTTGGCTCGCATGAGCGCGTAGGCATCTTCCGCGCGACCAAGATAGAAGCGTTGCTTTGTAACAGGATCCACATACCACGCTTCCCCATGACTTTGAACTTGTAGCAAAATACGACCAGATAAGCTCTCGGCAAGAGTGCGTGCCTGTACTGCTGTGGGAAGAGCTATAACTAAGAGAAGAAGTGCAGTTGTGATACGAATCGAAAGAGTCATAGGAATTAGCTTCTGGTGTTTTTCCCGGTCTGTCAAGCATCTTTTTAGAAAGCAGCCTTGTATTATAATTAAATCAGCGTTGTAATAGAAGTGAGATGAACGGGCAAACTTGAAATAAAGCGGCCAGGCGGCCTTTAAGCAAAAACAATCTATGCCACAATCAGTGCTTATTTTTGCACGTGAGCTGTTGCCAAGGACTCTGGTTCAAAAGATGGTATTTGTTGTGTTTGGAGGCCTCTTTTTATTTGAGTTGTTGAATTATACGAATATCCTTTCGTTCAAGGTCGACTTCACCTGGTTTGGAAGGGTTGTGAGTACGTTTGTCATGTTTGCAATTTTACGTTCGATCGATGTGATCTTTCAACGAAAACTAGGGACGCATTTACAGAGCCGCGTGTGGTTCATTATGACGTTTCTGTTGTTCTTCGATTTTTTCGGAGATATTCTTGGCTTGTATGGAAAATGGATGTACTACGATCAGGTCGTGCATTTTTTGAGTGGCCCGGCTCTCGTCACTTCTCTTATTCTGGTGTTTGAACGGATCGCAGATAGGTTGAAGTGGTGGAGTCCGCGAGCGGTGACGTATGGTCTCGCTCTTGGGGCAAGTACGATCTTTGCGGTGCTGTATGAGGTAGAAGAATACCTAGAAGATTTTTTCTTCGGTACACATCGATTAGGCGATGGACCGGATACGGCAAATGATCTCATGTTGAATCTTATCGGAGGCGCCTTGCTGATCACTGTGTTCGTTAGCTATCGTGCTTGGCAGAGCAGAAAGGTTGAACAAGACATCTTGAGTAGATCTGGTATTGTAGAGACATGATTACCCGCATCGAAGCGAGCAAGCGTCATTTGGCGAAGTACGAATGGCTGAAGACGTATTATCTTTTTTCGTTCTCGAATTATTTCGATCCGGCGAACCTCCAGTTTGGTGTATTACGCGTCTTTAATGACGATACGATTAATGCGTACTCTGGCTTTGATGAACATGGGCACGAAAACATGGAGATCGTTACGATTGTCCTCGAAGGAGCGCTTACGCATCGCGACAGCATGGGAAATAAAAAGGTGATTAAAGCGGGAGAAGTGCAACGTATGTCAGCAGGAACAGGCGTTATCCATGCCGAGAAGAATCTGGGTGATGAGCCAGTCCATTTGTTTCAGCTTTGGTTCATGCCAGAACAAGACGGACTTGCTCCAAGCTACGAACAAAAAGACTTCTCGTATATTGAGAAAAATAAACTTGTTCCGATCATCTCAAATAAGGTGCAAGAGGGCGTGATGCATCTATCTGCTGATGTGACCCTCTTTTTAGCCGATATGGACGCAGGATCAGAGCAGGCGTATCGCCCAGGAATTGGACGCGGAGTGTTCTTATACGTGCAACAAGGTGAGCTCTCGCTGAATGGAACGAGATTTTCTGCAGGGGATCAGGCGAGAATCGTAGATGAATCAGAGTTGACACTCCGGGCTGAGGTGGCGGCCAAATTTGTTTGGATCGATGTTGGGGGCGTCTAGCCTATTCATCTAGTGACAAGTGTTTGGTTGGGGTCATGACCGCTTGTGGATCTTGTTTCCAGATGTCCGATACATCGGCATAGAGTTCAAGCTCATTTCCATCTGGATCAAGAATGTAGATGCTGTGCGTCACTGTATGGTCGGCGGTCCCAACAATCGGAACATCCTTTGCTTGTAGCTCTTTATAGGCGATGCGTGCATCTGCGGGAGAATCTCCAATTTTGAAGCCAATATGGTAGAGGCCGGGTTTTGCCTGGCTTTTTTGGTCTGGAGCAGCTCCAACTTCAAGTAAAAGGAGTTCGTGATGGGTTCGTCCAGAAGAAAAGGCAGCCGCACCCGAAGTGCGTGAGATTTCCCGGAAACCCAGTATGTCGCGGTAGAAATTCGCTGAACGCACAAGATTGCTTACAAATAGAACAACATGTCCGAGTTCTTTGATCTGCATAGTTTTATGTACTTTGGCATAAAATAGGGGAGGGAGCTACTTTGACCATTCAGCCGCCTCCCGTTATCCTTCTCTCATGCAAAATTCTGCGCAAAAATTGGCTCTGGTGACGGGTGGAGCCGGGTTTATTGGCTCTCATCTCTGTGAACGACTGGTTAAAGAAGGGTATCGCGTGATTTCGCTCGATAACTACTTTACCGGTTCTGAGGAAAATCATGTTCCAGGGGTCGAATATCGCGCCGATCACACGAAAAAGATCGATCAGCTCGTTCCAGAGCGCCCGGATGTGATCTATCATCTAGGGGAATACGCACGCGTCGCGAAGAGTCTCGAGGAGCCTGCTTTGGTATGGGATCTGAATATGGATGGGACGTTTGCTGTCTTGGAGTATTGGAGAAAGGTAAAATGTAAGCTGGTGTATTCTGGATCTTCAACCAAGTCGGTTGGTCCGCGAGAAGATGGTGTACCGGGTCGCGATCTCGCGATGTATACCTGGGCGAAGGCAGCCATGTGTGATCTCGTGAATAACTACGCACGTTGGTATGAGCTGTCGTACGTAATTGTTTATTTCTATAACGTGTATGGTCCACGTGAACGTTCGATAGTGGAACATGGAACGCTGATCGAAACGTTCCGGCAAAAATATTTGAAGGGAGAGCCGCTCACCGTTCGATCTCCGGGAACGCAGCGCCGCGCGTTCACGCACGTTGAAGATACCGTTAACGGTATCTTGTTCGCGAGTGAACAAGGCGAGGGAGATGGGTATGGAATTTCTTCCACAGACGATCTCTCTTTGCTCGAGGTTGCTGAGCTATTTGGCGGAGAAATCGAGATGTTGCCGCAAACAAAGACGACCCGTGAGCGTTCCGTGATTGATTCAGAGAAGATTACGGCGCTTGGTTGGAGGCAGGCGAAGACATTGAAAGAATACATTGAGGAGATTAAGCGCAGCGCTCCAAGCACGTAGTCTATGAAAAAGCGCGTCTTGATTTTCTCGTTGGCATATTACCCCGTTTATCCAAGCGGAGCTGAAACGGCGCTGAAAGAAATAACAGACCGGATCAACGGAGATGATATTGAGTTTCATCTCGTAACGTTGCGATATTATCGTGAAAATCCAGCGACTGAGCAGTTAGGAAATATTTTGGTTCATCGAATTGGATTAACGCAGAAGGGAAAACCAACGTTTGAAGATCTTGGAAGATGGCCATTGCACATCAACAAGCCGCTGTACCAGTTTTTCGCTGCCTGGAAAGCGTGTTGGCTTCATCGTACCTATAAATATGATGCGATCTGGGCGATGATGGCGCATTCGGCTGGTGTTCCCGCAACGCTCTTTAAGCTTTTCCATCCAACCGTTCCATTCGTGTTAACGCTCCAGGAAGGAGATCCGCCGGAGCGGATCGAGCAGGTGATGAAGCCGCTCTGGCCATTATTTTCGCGTGCATTCACCAAGGCGAATGTTGTGCACGCAATCTCTTCATTTTTAGGGGAATGGGCACGCAGACGGGGATTCACTGGTCCGCTGAAGATCATTCATAATGGAGCGAATCCAAAAGATCTGCATCAAGATGTTCCAGAAGCGGAAGTGGAGCGCATTAAAACGAAACTTGGAAAACGACCAGGGGATGTGTTCTTAACAAATACCGCTCGTGTTGTCGTTCAGAAAGGGTTTGATACGGTTATTCGAGCTCTGCCTCTTCTCCCAGCTCATGTGCGGTTTGTGATTGTCGGAGATGGGCCCGAGGAGGCCTCACTGAAGCAGCTTGTACGAGAGCTCTCATTGGAGGATCGAGTTGTTTTTGCCGGACGAGTCGAACGTACAGAAGTTACAGCGTATCGTAAGGCGGCAGATCTGTTTGTTGGACCGAGTCGATCAGAGGGGCTAGGGAATGCGTTTCTATCGGCGATGGCTTCATGTCTACCGGTTGTTGCAACGCAAGAAGGAGGGATCGCTGATTTCTTGTTTGATGCGAAGCGAAATCCTGATAAAAAAACGACCGGCTGGGCTGTCGATAAAGATCAGCCAGAACAGATTGCTGAAGCGGTGACGTGGATTCTCGCGCATCCAGAAGAGACGCGGCGTATTACGGATGAGGCGCGTGCCATGGTTCTTCGTTCTTATGACTGGGATATCATCGCGAAAGAAATGAAAGAGGACGTGTTTAATCCGCTCTGGTCTTAATTCTTGTATGTCGCTTGAATCTCGATCGCTGCGGGTACTGATGTTGAGTCGGGATAAAAATGGCCTCGATCCAACTTCACAAACGGCAACCAGATGGAAAAAATTGACTAATCTGGGAGTAGAGCTTGAGGTTTGGATTTTATCAGCAGAAGAAACGAGTTGGCAGGCTTCGGGGATACGGGTCTTCGGGACGGGCGGTCGAACGATTCTTCAGCGTTTATTCCGAGCGTCACGTCGTGCCCCTGTGGCTACGCCGGACCTTGTAACTGCTCAAGATCCAGCAGAGATTGGCCTGGTGGCGTTTCGTCTCGCTCAACGCTTTTCAGCGAAATACGAAGTTCAGGATCACGGAGCTTGGTTTGATGGTTCAGCAAATATTGATGAACCATTTTGGGGGCTACGCTTTTCCTTAGCGAAGCAGCTCGTGAAAAAAGCGGACTCGATTCGTTCGGTGAGTCCACTGAGCGTCGAATGGCTAAAAAAACAGGTGCAGGGAAAGGTCTATTGGCTACCAATTGTTCCAGACCCCGTGTTCCGAACACTGACGCGTCAACCAGTCTCTGAAAGAATCGTCTGCGTTGCACGATTAGTGTCGGTGAAACGACATGCGCTTCTTTTTGAAGCCTTTGCGCTGGTTTTAAAGGAGCGACCGGGTGCGACACTTGTTCTGGTAGGGGATGGTCCTGAGCGTGCGACCCTCGAACAGCGTGTGCGTGAACTCGGTATTGGACAAGCGGTTGAATTCATCGGAACAGCCCCTGCGGCATCGTATATCGCCTCGGCGGATGTTTTTGCTCTCCTCTCTTCTCACGAAGGCTGGGGTGTAGCTTCGGTGGAGGCGGCGTTGGCTGGTGTGCCTGTCGTGATGTCAGATACCGGGTGTGCGCGTTGGCTGGCTGAGCAGGGCGCCGCGGATGTCGTTATAGCGGGCGACTCTCAGAAGGTTGCGCAGGCGATCATTGCTACCTTTGGAAGAACAATCCCTCCACTTAAAGGGGTTCTTACGGCGGATGAAACAGCGGCTGAGCAAGTGCGTCAGTGGAAAGAATTATTTTCTCTATGAACCCAACTTTTGTCCTCTCAATCGATACCGAGCTCGCCTGGGGAACACGGGGCGATGCCTTTTATCGCACTGATTATGAACGAACGCGTGATGTGATCGGACGTCTGCTCGCGTTGCTTGCGAGGTATGAAATCCCCGCAACCTGGGCGGTGGTTGGACATTTGTTTCTTGATTCTTGCGCGCGTGACGCAAAGGGAGTGCTGCATCCAGAGATCGTGCGGCCTGAAGGCTGGACCGGAAAGAATGACTGGTTTTTGATGGATCCAGGGACGTCCCGTCTACATGATCCTATTTGGTACGGGGATGATGTGATCGATCTGATCAAGAGCTGTGCCTACCCACAAGAAATTGGAAGTCATTCGTTTTCTCATTTTTATGCGGATGCGTGTTCACGAGAAAGTTTCGCCTCGGATACGGCTGAGGCTGTTCGTGTGTCGCGCGAGGCGGAGGTGGCGCCAGTGGCCTACGTCTTTCCACAGAATCGAGTAAATCACCTGGACGTTCTGCGAGAGCAAGGATTCACCTGTTATCGAGGATGCGATGAGAATTGGTATCGACGACTTCCGAAGCTCCTAAAGAAGGTGGCGCATATGGTGGATGATTATTTTATTCCAACCGCACCAGCCGTTCAGCCTCGCCTGGAGTCAGGTCTCGTGAATATTCCCGGAAGTTGGTTTTATGGACATGCGCGTGGCTGGGCGAAATATCTTCCTGTACGTATGCGCGTTGCAAAGGTGAAGGCGGGTCTACGTGCGGCGATGAATGAAAAAGGTGTGTTTCATCTTTGGTTTCATCCGTTCAACCTCGCATCGGATCCAGAGGGGTTGCTACAAGGTCTTGAGGACATATTTAAATACGTGCAAGAGTTGCGTGTTGCGGGCAAACTAGAAACGAGTTCTATGGGTCAGCTTGCAGCACGTGTAAAAGCAGAAAAGAAGGTATGAGCGCGAGTGCCCTCGTCCTTGATGGACATCTTGCGAGCGCGCTCGCCGCTGTCCGTGATTTACGGGCTCGCGGGATTCGCGTTCTCGTTGGTGCGCCTCGTCGTACGGCGCTTGCTCTACATTCAAACGCGGCAGCTCTGACCTTCGTCTACCCTGATCCAAAAAAAGATCTCAACGCCTATCTTGAGGTGGTGCAACAGGTGGCGAGCGAAGAGCGAAAGCGAACTGGTTTGCAGGTCGTTCCTTATTTTTTTAGTGATGACACCTTTTTGCCTTTTGCGCGCACTGCTTCAGCTGCCCGTTCGGCGTTTGCTTGGGGATTTGCAGGTACGGAGGTCGTGGAGACGGTCTTTGATAAGCAGAAGACATTGGCGCTAGCGAAGCGCCTTGGTCTCCCAATTCCTCTGGAGGCGGATGTGAGCGCTACCGGAACAAGCTATCCGTTAATTATAAAGCCTCGTCATTCCTGTGTCTGGCCAGAACAGGGTGAGGCCGTACGAGGAACAGCGAGTCGTGTGTATTCTGAAACGGAGGCACACACACGCTTCGATCAAGTGAAGGCGTTAATGGGGGAAGCACCTTTGATCCAACAGTGTATTTCTGGGCGCGAGGTAGGCCTATTCACGGTCTGCCAAGCGGGAAGTGTACAGGGCTGGTTTGCGCATCAGCGCTTGTTAGGAATTCATCCCGATGGAGGAGCGAGTAGCATCCGTGAGTCGATGGCGCCTCCTTCTGAGTTGGTTGAGTGGTCCGGTCGTCTCTTGTCGGAGCTGGGGTGGAATGGTCCTGCGATGGTGGAATGGAAGTATGATGAGGACGCAAAAACCTATCGCTTAATGGAAATTAACGGTCGTTGGTGGGGCTCGTTGCCACTCACATTAGCATCGCAGTATCCGGTTGTTTGGTTGTGGTATGTGATTTCAACCCAGGGTTCAGAGGCTAGCTTGGAAACAGTTACAGACCGACGACAGGTACGTGCTATCCATTCGCTTGCGGTGGTGAAATGTCTGTTGACCTGTCTCCGTCTCGGCCGATTCCGTGATGCGGGGAGAGCGATCGCGCTCTGTTGTCCATCAAAAAACTACACCTTAAAAGACGATGTTTTTTCTTGGAGTGATCCAATGCCCGCGATTTGGGAAGTGATCGACGTGGTTGCTCGGGGGTAGGGAATGGGCTACCATCCCAGCATGAAATTGGCGGGCTATCTGCATGTACACTCGACCTATTCCTATGATGGAAAGGTCGCATTAGCGGATTTAAAAAAGGGTCTCGTAGCTCGTGGAGTAGATTTTGTGTGTCTAACAGAGCATACAGACTGGCTGACGCAAGAAAAATACCAAGCGTTTTTCCGTGAATGTCAGGCGCTGTCTGATGAAAAGATTCTCTTGATCCCAGGGCTCGAAGTCTCTTTTCCGGATGCCCATATCATTCTCGCGGGGTTGAGTGAGGGGATTGATCCGCGTTTGGATCCAACAGAGCTCGTGAAGCAAGGACATGCCCAAGGAGCGTTCGTTGTGTTCGCGCATCCACATCGGAGCCGGTTCCGTGCACCTGCTGGAATCGAATCATATCTCCAAGGAATCGAAATTTGGAATGGCCAATACGACGGCAAGCGTGTTCCTCGCCCAGCTGCTTGGAGTTATCGTGATCAACTAGCGAAGCAGCGAAAGGACCAGTTGTTTGTAACGGCGGGTGCTGATTTTCATCGCTGGTCGCATCTTCCGGGGCCTGGTCTTGAAGTTGAGGCGGAGGAACGGACGCCTCAGTCCATCCTGCGAGCCCTTCGCGAAGGGCGCTACACAATCGCGGGGCAGCGGTTGACGCTTGCTTCAGACGCATCGCTCGACACCTACCCACATCCGCTGCGTTTACGCTTGGTGAGTACTGTTACGCTGCAGTTCATTCGTCTCGCTCGCTCGGTCAACGCTCTACTGAAACGGTGGAATATTTCATTACCAAAAAGCCTCCTCGAACGGATTCGCGGACGCGTCTAATTATATGATGATCGAAACACAGTCCTTGATGTTCGGAGCGGCGAAGCGCTCACTTGTTGAGACGGCTTCGCAGATTGCGTTCGTTGCCCATACAGGTCAAACACGGAAAGACAGCGGATCTCCCTATGTGATTCATCCCTACATGACAGCGCTCAAGCTCGCTCGCCATGGGTTTTCGGAAACCGTGGTTGCAGCAGCCATCGTGCACGATGTACTTGAGGATACAGGTGTAACAGAAGATCAACTACGCGAGCTCCTAGGTGAAGAGGTTGTCACGATTGTTCGGGCACTAACCGAAGACAAGTCACTTGTCTGGGAGAAGCGAAAAGAGCTCTACATCGAATCGATCTGCAATGCGCCTGATGCCGTAAAAGCGGTCTCGATCGCTGACAAAATTCATAACTTAGAAAGTCTTCTTGCGGCTCATGCGATTCAGGGTCCGGCTGTCTGGAAGCTTTTTAATCGAGGACGTGAATCAAAAGCGTGGTTTGAACATACGCTGCTTTCGGCGGTACAGGCGACCTGGTCTCATCCGCTCGTGGACGAATACGCGCAACTTGTTGAGCGTATGGATGGTCTCGAGTAGAAGCTAGTGAAGTCCTTGTTGGCGGCGTTTTTCTTCTTCGCTTCGGAGCGTATCGCGCTCTGCTTGGTAGGCTTGTATACGAGTGGTGGGAACGTCTGTTTTGTTGATAACAGATGCTAAGACATCTGCCCAAAAGAGTACGCGTGCTTGATCAAGTTGGTGTAAGTGGCCAGACGTTTTCTCTAGGCGTTTTGTGTAATACCAAATTAATTCACCCAGACGGAAGATGCGCATAAGACGCAGCGCCTCTGATTCCTCGGGTGTGCGGTTCTCTTGGACGTAGGTCACAAGCGCTTGTTCCAGTTCACGATGGTAGAGCAACATGAAGTTCAAAAAGCGTGCCCAGCCATCATATTTGTTGCCAAAACGGATCGCGGAGTGATCGAGGAGATAAATATCCCGTCCAACGACGCGGATATTATGAGGTACGAAATCCGTATGTGTGAGGAAGCCTAAGTACTGCTCGATGCGTTCTTGATGTTCTTTCAACACCTCCTCCGCTCTCGCTACGGTCGTTTGAACGGATGGGTGATCCTTGAGAAGCGAGTGAATTGTCTGCACGTAGCCATGGAATGTTTGGATGTAGGTCGAACTGTTCCAGATTCCAAAGGTGTTTTGAATGGAGTGCACGTGTCCATAGGTTGTGGCATGGGCACTTTCCTGCATTTCGAATGTTTTCAACGCGAGAAAAAACTGCTCTTCAAACGGTCGCTCAAGAAATGCCGCCTCTTGTTCAATGAACTCCGTGATAGAAATAACGGCGCCTGATTCCTCGTGCCAGATGAGTTCTTCCGGAGAGAGGAATATTTTATGGGCAAAGTGAATGTCATTTAATAACCGCTGACAGGTTCGAGCATGACGCAGCTCTTGTTTCCCTTCTGAGCGGCTGCTGGCTTTTATGACAACTCTCTTTTTATCGCTTAGACGGTACCCAAGTAGAACGAGTTTGTTACCACTGATAACCGCTCGCTCACCCCCAATGTGGACCTGTGTCTCTTCAAGGGCAAATCCAAGGCGCTCCAGTATGGGTTGAACGAGTTGGAGTTCTTGCTCGCAGTAGGTTTTCCAATCGAGCGTGTCGTGTGAAGCGTTCATACAAGGGAGAGGATGCGCTGGATATGTTCCTTCCACTCACCGCGTTCTGCGAGAATGCCTTCTCCGCCCGCAATGAATCGAGCGCGAAGAGCGGCTTGTTCCAAGATCTCTACAAGAGCTTGTGTCAGATCCGGGGCGGCATTTGGTTCAATCAAGATTCCACTAACCTGGTCCCGAATAGCTTCTGTATGACAAGGAATGCGTGACGCGATAACGGGGATTTGTGCCTGGTAGGCTTGGTAGATTTCGTCTGCGCTGTTGGAAGAAGTTTGATTCCGTACAAAGACGCTCGAAGAGCGTAAGAGATGCCAAAATTCAGCGCGTGAGATCTGTCCGGTAAACTCCACGTTTTTTTCAATTCCTAATTCGGCTGCTCGTTGTTTGAGGCGAGGCACTTCCGGACCCGTGTTTGCGACGATCAGCTTTGCTTCAGGGATGGTCTTTTTCACCTGTGCAAGAGAGACAAGAAGATCTTCAACCCCACTGAAGAAATTTAAAGGACTGTGTGAAAAAATCTGGAGGCTCTGTCGGTTGGCTAAAAATGGTACGCGTTGAGGCTGCACGGGAGGAAATGGAATAACGTTCAGTTTCTTCGAAGGGATATGGTAGGCGCGTTCCAAGATGTCTTGAAGATGCTGGGAGGGAAGGACAATCTGCTTCGCACGTCGAAGCACCCAGTTTTGGAGTGAACGAATAAACCTGGTTTTTAGATTGATCTCTTTTAATAAGGCGAAGGTTTCTTCTGGAATTCCAACATACAGCGCTCGTTCCGCTCGTTCTCGTGCTTCATCATCGAGCAGACAGCGTACGACGGGAATGCCGCGCAGCCACCCAATCATCAAGCTGGGGAGCCCCACCGAAGCGCCATCGCAGACATAGAGAAGGTCGGTCTGGTGGCTTGCGCGCCAAAGTCGGGCTGTGAATGTAAACAGCCGAATCAAGAGTGGAAGTTGTTTTGAGACAGAAAAAATCTGAACGCCGGGGATCGTTTCAGGGAGCTCGCTATACGTCACGAGTTGGACGGCGTGTTGCTTTGTGAGCTGTGTGGCGAGCTCTTTGGTATAGATCGCTAATTTCCCTAGATCTGGGGGATAGAGAGGGGTTACGATCGTGATGCGCATAGGGTCGAGAAAGACGCATCGTACCTTACCAAATACAGCCCAATTCTTCTAATAGGTTGGTTTGCGTACGCGATGATCGACGGTCCAGGCATCCGGCTCACTCAAAGCGAGGGCGAAACCGACCATACTGAGCGCGGCGTCTCGAACCCCAATCGCTCCTCCAGCTGAGATGGCTACACCTAACAAGTGGAGAGCGAGAAGTGTTGATACCAGGCGCGTGAAGCACCCAAGGAGAAGCGCAGCCGCCAAACAAATCTCAAGCCAGCCATTTAATTGAATGAGCATTTCGCCTGGGATTGGCATGTAGCCGCTCCATTCTGGGAGGAATCCGATCCAATCGCTTGGATTGAGGAGTTGTTGTGTCCCAAACCAGGCAAAAAGGGCGACCCAGGACCAACGAAGGAGGACGCGGGAAACGGTGCTCATACAAGGCGATTAACGGAGCGTTCCAATTTTGAGCAATCCAAGAGACATTTTTGCGGCATTTGATCCACCGTGTTTCCGTTCAAAGCGGGCCGTTCCGTCCGTTCCGCAGAGGTTCTTGATCGGATTTTCTCCTCCTGGATGACGCGAAACCCAACTGGTGAGGTCGTACACACTGCCGCCAATCGCCGCCCAACAGTTTGAGGGGGTGTTATGCGTCTCGACTTCCGCGAGGGTATACGTTCCTGGTTGTGGAGCTGGTTCAGGAGTTGGGGAAGGTGTTGGTGTAGGGGTTGCTACGGTTGAGGTTGGTTTTGGCTGGGTTGGGACGGGTTTGGTAGCCGTGTTCGTAGAGGTGGTAGGAGAGGGGCTCGCCACGACAGCTGTTGTTGTTGGTGTAGCGACGATCAATGCACTGGAAGTAGCGACTTGAGCGGTTGAGGTAGCGATAGGGGCTGGATCAGCCATGTTCATGACAGGTCGTCCCATGTAAACGATGTAACCGGCGCCAATGAGGAAAACGATCCCAACGGCGATTCCAAGAAGAGTTTTATTATTCATACGGTTCCATCATACAGAACCGCTCTTTCTATGGCTACCCTAGGCGGCTGTCTTTTTGGTGCTCCCCATCGCCCGTAGCTCGGGTTTTTGCTTTTCTTCAATCAGAGCTACTTCTTCACTCGTGAGATTGCGGGTGAAATGCGCGAGTCTCGGTTCATAGCGATCGTCTGTTTGGATAACGCCTGGTAGCTCAAGCATGAGCGTGCGTAGAAGGAGGGTCTTAGGCGGACCATTCTTTGACGGGAGTTGTATGACGTCCGTCAGGAAGAACGGTTCGTTCAAGGCGGCGGGCGCATCCGTCGCCGTTACGGTAACAACCGTTTTCTGTAACTCCTCCTGGCTTAGGTGTCCATGCGTTTCTTCTTCGGCAGCGGTTGAAATGACATCAATGCCAAGCGAGTCTACCTTGGGGAATGTTTTTTCGGGCTGAAGTTGTGCGAGGATGGCTTGTTGGGCGTGGATATCATCTAGTCGTTCCTTGACCCAAGACCGGCGCCAAAGCTTCAAAAAAGGATCGCCTGTGATATCGGCGCTTTCTTTCCAGCTCTCGTCTGTGAGAATAAAGGGGGCGACGCTGATTGGATGATGATGTGTTTGAAACGATTGAACAACAAGCTCCATCACCATATTTTCAGAGGAGAGGCTCTCGAGGCTCGTGACGAACAGTCGACTGGAATTTGTTGCAAACGCGGCAGGTGTGCCCTCGAATGGAATCTGTTCAGCGAACTCGGGCAAAAGGAGGAGGGAGGCATCGTAGCCGTAGCCCGCATCATTCGATACAAACGTCACTTCATTCAAGCGAGCCAACGTGAGGGGCTGTTCCTGACGGAGATTGTTGAGCGCTTGTTCGTAGATCTCATCCGGCTCAAAAGGGAACGCGCTCAGGTCTTGTTCCGTGAGAATATTCATCTTCTTTCCGTCATCGGCAACGAGACCAATCGAGAAATGTGGTGTGAACGGTCGCAGGTACAGGCGTGAGGCGAGCGGTTTCCCCTGGCTCATGAGTTGCCCCCGTAGTTCGGTGTGTACGAAATAAGCGCGTGGCCGAAGGATCGGGAAGATGTCTTGAATGGTATAGGTGGGTGGCGGTGCGTCCTTCTGTTTGTTCGCATTTCGCACATGCTCAACGAATAGTTGTGCGTAACGTCCAAGTATTTCTAGACGCCGCTCTTCCGGGGCGGCGAGGTATTCACGGTAGGTATTGTCTAAGCTGAAAGAGACTCTCTCACCCGCTTCCACGAGCTCTTCTTTGCGTAAACCAAGATCTTCGACGATCGCAAAAAAGGCGATTTCAAAGGCTCGATCAGGGGTAGGGGAGGGCATAAGTTGCCTAAAGACTAAAGCCAAATTGGCCGCTTGGCAACGATGGCGCGTGAATCGGTTTTGTATTTCCTGGTTCGTGTGCGAGCTCCAGACTTACCGGTCCGTGATCTGACCCGAGCACGTCTCGATGTGTCGCGGCGAATCGAAGAGTCGGCTGCAGAACGGTGGATGCGAGCAGATAATCAAAGCGTAATCCTTGGTTCCAGTCACGCGCATTGTTGGCATAGGCCCACCAAGAATAGCTTCGTACCGTTGGGTGAAGGAAGCGAAAGGTATCAAAAAGACCAATGCCTAGGAGCTGATCGAATGCCTCCCGTTCGTCTGGGCTACACCCAGGGAAGCCAGAATCGTCACCTATGCCCACATCCGCGGGTGTATGTGCAACATTCAAGTCGCCGCAAAGGATGAGTGGTTTTTTCTTTTGGAGTTCCGTCAGATAGGCTCGCAATGTTTCTTCCCAGGCGAGACGGAAGGGGAGGCGCACGTACTCCATTTGTGTATTCGGTGCGTAGACATTTACGACGAAGAGATTTTCATATTCAACCGTGATGATTCGCCCTTCGCGATCATACGCAAGCTGGCCAATTCCACGAGTGACGCTGAGCGGTTCGTATTTACTGAGAACCGCAACGCCGCTGTACCCACTCCGTTCCGCTGCATACCAATACGAAGCATATCCGGGAAAAGCGGGGACATGTTCATCCAAATCACGCTCGCAGATCTTGGTCTCTTGGAGACAGACAATGTCGGGATTCGTTTCTGAAAGCCAATTCAAGAAGCCTTTTCCTAGAACGGAACGAATTCCATTTACATTCCAAGAAACAATCTTCATGGCCTAGTCGGCTTGTTTTGTTCCGACAATCATCTTCAATCCGTCTGGTCCACACATCGCAGAATGTGTTGTCCCAGCTGGAATCTCAAACTGATCACCTTCATAGAGAGTGATTGATTCATGGATATCTGTCATCGTGAGTTCGCCTTTCAAAATGACGTGAACGGTTACTTGGTCGTGTGTATGTTGTCCAAAATCGGTATCAGGTCCGACTTCCCAAACGGTTAAGTCCTTATACCCTTCATCGGTGAGTTTATCCATCCAATGGTGTTGAATCATAGCTTTTCTAGACTAACATGTTAAAAATAGTGGGTAAATGCGAATGACCTTGGAAAAACAGTATGCTAATGTTCCTCCGTATGCGTCCCTGCTACGTCGTCTGTGGTTATGGTATTCCGGCCGACATCCTGAACGATCAAAACTACGATATTTATCTGAGAACAGTTTTTAACACGGTATTCGATGGGTGTTCAAAGACGGGCATTTGGAATCCGCACATCGTCTTCTCTGGCGGAAAGAGCGATATGAGAAAACCGTATCGTCGAACAGAGGCGCAAGAGATGATGAAGTTCTTTCGAGTTCTGATGCAGCGTCCGGCTGTAAAAGCGAAAGTGAAAGCTTGGACGCTGCTGGCTGAAATGAAATCGCTTTCCACTCTCGATAACATTATCTACGTCAGAGATCTCTTCGAGCAGCGATCGATAGAATCAAGTTCGCTCTCCATCTTTTGCGAGAAGACGCGCGTTGAGCGTGTGAAGGCGATTACGCGAAAAATATTCACTAAAGCAGTTGTTATTCCTATTGATTTTGATCAGTCCGCAAATCGGTATCTTGATCCCGCGCTGCTACAGAGAATCTCGCGAGAAGGGGCTAAGTTTGATCTGTGGGCATTAAAGAGTGAGGCGAATTTGAAGAAACATCGAGACATCTTCAAAGAGAAGTTTGTGTACCTGCGCAAAGCCGGTCCAGATGTGCATGTTGAAGCGGTGCGAACATGGTGGGAGATGAAGCTGAAAGAGCTCGATGCGTAAGTTGAGAGTTTTTATTCAAGCTTTATATTGAATTGCGCTGAAAAAGTTTCGCTAGGCGATACCAGCA
Source organism: uncultured Gammaproteobacteria bacterium (assembly GCA_964582475.1). GTDB lineage: Bacteria > Patescibacteriota > Patescibacteriia > 2-12-FULL-60-25 > 2-12-FULL-60-25 > JAGOTP01. The sequence goes on from CAZOQS010000004.1 coordinate 145,546, forward strand.
CAGGGTTATTTACGAGTCCACCCACGTCGCGCAAAACAGGCTCGATGCAAAGAAAATCTTTTCCTGGGAGAGACCAAATCCAAATACGCTGGTATTCGGGGGAGGCGGTCAGAGTTAAGACACCAAGGGAGGGGATCGTGACACGAATGGATGCGTGGGGGTCGAGTGTACGAGGATTTGCGATCGATGTTGTTCCGCCATTCGACCAGTACTCAACAGCCGCTTCAATAAGTTCACCTCCAAGGCACTCGAACGTGAGTGCACATTTCTCTGTCGCTTTTATATTGAAATAAGGATGGAGCCCCATAGAGACAGGGATACTCTTCATCGATTCTAGATTTGTCACTTGTTGGATAATGGTTGCTGAACCATCTTCCTCAAGAATGCCAGAAAGTGTTTGTCGAACCGCAAAAGGATATTCAGGTGTCGTAGATGCGTCGGTCTCTAATGTTTCCGTGAAGCCGGTATTAACTGTGTTCTGTGCGCTTTGCCAATCTGAACTGGTTCTCGCGAAGCCGTGTTGTTTCAAGCCTGGGAAGTGTCCTTCCTCAATTGCGCCCGCGTTCGGAAAGAGGATGGGGATGCCTCCACGCACGTTGAGGTGCGTATCCTGGAAGCTCGCTTCATCGAGATACAAAATTTCTTTCCCTTGAAGACAGAGTGATGTGATAATTCCACCACGTGCGGGGCAATACGAAAGCTTGCTGAGCGGAGAGGAGAGGGTCTCTTGGTTCATACAGTCTGCACCGCTTCCCAGCCGATCATGGCTGTCTTGCGCGTTGGTCCCCAATGGTAGTTACCAAGAATACCGCTTGATTGAATGACTCGGTGGCAGGGGATAAGGAAAGATACGGGGTTTTGTCCGACAGCCGTCCCAACCGCTCGGTACGCATTTGGAGTCTGGATATTTGCAGCAATCGCTCCGTAGGTCGAAAGCTGTCCCATCGGAATTTTCAGAAGAGCTTCCCACACCTTCAGTTGAAATGCGGTACCCTTGAGGTGAAGTTTGATTTCAGACAGCTTGTTCCAGTCTTGGGTAAAGAGGGTGAGGGCATTCTCTTGAAGGTTGTCCCGCTGTTCTCGCAGCGTTGCCCGTGGAAAGCGAAGGCGCAGATCAACAAGCGCCTCTGCGTGTGTCTGCATGACAAAGGCGAGGTAACAGACCCCCTTAGAAGTAGATGCAATAAGAATCTCGCCAAATAGGCTCTCAGCAAAGCTATAATTCAATACGAGTGATGCGCTGCCATTTTTGTACTCGCCAGGCGTCATACCTTCGATGGTCACGAAGAGATCATGGAGTCGGCTCGACCCGGAGAGGCCTGTTTTTATTGAGGCTTCGAGGAGAGACGTTCGGTTATCGTTTAGAAGTTTCTTCGCATGTTCGACGCTGATGTATTGAAGAAACTTCTTTGGGCTCGTCCCGGCCCAGTCTGTGAACAGTCGTTGGAAATGCGACGGGCTGAGCTCGACGTGTTCCGCGATCTCCGCCAAGCTCGGTTGAGCCTTAAAACGCGCTTGAATGTACTCAATCGCTTTCGTAATACGCTCAAAATTTGCCTGTTCCTGTGTGTTCATGGGGCTCGGGTGAAGATAGCGGTATGGTAGGAGGGGAGGAAGGATCAGTCCACCCGATTCTTGCGGAACGCTTGCTTCTTTCGCGTTTGAGCTATACTAAAGGCGGTGTATGCCAACTTCGCCCAAGGATCCGCTACATGGAAAAACTCTGGAATCCATCCTGACGTTTCTTGTGGACCACTATGGATGGTCTGGATTGGCGGATCGTATCAATATCAATTGTTTCCAAAATGAGCCCAGCATTACGTCGAGCTTGAAGTTGCTCAGAAAGACGCCTTGGGCACGCAAGAAGGTAGAGGGTCTCTATCTTTGGACGGTTCGGTTTGTTGAAACAGAAGATCGGCCAATGGCTCCGTTGGATTTGAAGGTGTAGGAGGTTCTATTTTTGAAAAAAACTAAGTCGGCACGCTCGCTCTGGTTTGATCAGTAAGGCGCTCTGTGATGAGTTTTACGGCTCCGTCGATATCCTGTGTATCGAAAGCCTCTTTTGCGGCCTCCAGGATGGTGAGATCGATTGGTCTTTTCAGGTCAAGGCTTTTTAGGATCGGACGTAGTTTTGAGAGTAAAGCTCCTGCCTGTCCATCTGTGAATCCGACGTTTTTCAGATCGTCATACTTCAACATCTCCGGTCTTCGCTCTTTTGATTTTGCTGCAACTTGAGGCTTCGGTGGTTCGAGGTCATCCAGAGCGATTGGGTCAATCTGAAATGAGGTTAATAACACATTCGTTTCGGTGATTGCGCGATCAAACTCGATCGGAGGCAGCTCGATTTCTTTCAGCTTACGTAGTTTACGTACAAGATCTTTGCGTAATGCTAGTTTATTCTCGTGAAACAAAACCGTTTCAACGCGTGGTCGTACGGCTCCTGTATCAAGAATAATGCTGGTGAACTGATCAATAGATCCTTTAACAGCACCCGTTAAAATCTTGAAGCGTTTTGGATCGTAATGACTTGGGAGTTCGTGGAGAGCGGAGCCCGCAACGTGCACAACCGCTTCTTCGAAGAAGCGGTTTGTCATCGCTTGTTCATCCTCACCCGGCTTTTGATAAAAGCGTCGAAGGGCTTCTAAGCGTTGTTCACCGACGTGAATCGACCCAGAGCCTGTGTGGTCTTGAATGCCCTGATAGCCGTGTTCGATCACAATTTTTTCAGGTTTCGATCCATGGGGCAGTGTTCGCTTTACTTCGAGTGTCCGTGTCAGGGGTGAGAACGTGTGTTTGATGTTCGTGATGCGTTCGCCCATTGCTCCATGACTTTTTACGAAGTCTTCTAACTGAACAAGGTTCGCAAAACCACGTTTTACGAGCAGCTCTTTGACTGCATCCATGGGGATGGCGTTCTCACGAATATGCTTCGCTAAATTTGGAAAGTTTCCACTAAAAATACGTTGTTCGATGTCTGCGGGAGTAGTCTTCTCTGTGAACTCTTTAATGGGCTGACTTTCGTAGCGATAGACCGTGTAGCCTTCACGTTCTTCCGCGGGGTAGTTTCGAAGGTTCTCCATGCGCATGGAGAAATTGCGTAGAGCACCTCTGCCAAGCAAGCCTTCAATTTTATCTTGCTTGATCTCAAGCGGCTCTCCTTGCTCTTCTGCAAGGGAGAAGGCGAGCTCGACGGCGAGATATAGGCCGCCTGCTCGAGTAGTAACCTCTCCATTTTTCTGACGCGTTAAAATTTCCTGGCGGATTCCCTTTCGGAACTTTTGAGGAATTCCAATCTCCGTCAAATCTCCGCCTTCAACGAGCGGAGCCATGAGACGTTCTTTGTTCTGAGATTCTAAGAGAGGAAGTTTGGTTTCAATCGCTTCGGTGATTTGTGCCCAACCTTTCGTCCAGGTGGCTTTTTCGGGTGTATCCTGTGCAAGCTCCAATTCCATCTTCTGTACGAGCATCCCCGCACGCATGGCCTCTGCGAGAGGGGTGCCGTCATTCAGAAGCTCAATCGGGTACATGTCACGTACGACGCGTTCTGCGAGTTCATCCGCGTCCGTTCGTTCAAGATCACGCGTCGCATCCACGGCTTTCATGTGATGGCGAACCCAGAGGGATACGAGCCGAATTTCGGACTCGGAGATCGAATCGACCCCGTCTTTAACGAGATGGGATAAGCGCTTTTCTGCAATCCCGGCACCGACACCCGCATGGCCCAAGAATCGTACACGCTGAAACGCCTCATCCGGACGCTGGTCTACGACGCGATAGCCGGAACCCTCCTTTTTCTTTGCAGAAGGGGCATTTTCGGGGTCTTCGTTTTTCCCCATGTCATGGAAGAAGGCGCTCAATCGCAATAGTTTTTCGTAGCGGGGGTTTGCGAAGGGAGGGTTTTGATCGATCAGGTCATCCATGTATCCGATCGCTGCGATCAGATGTTCTCCGACCTGTTCTTTTCCATGCCAGCGCTCGTCTTGTGTCAGCTCACGATTTCGAGCGAATTCGGGGACGACCTTTTCAAGCCAGCCACGTTTATCAAGGAGGGTAATCTTTTCTTGCGTACCCGCTTCATCAAACGCGTGTAGAAAGAGACGCTTCATGTCTTGTTCAGATCCCTCAGCCTGCTCGAGCTCTGCTTTAAAAGCCTCTATAGAGACTGCGCGTCGCGCTAAGCGATCTACGCGTGCTGGATCGAGTGTTTCTTGTTCTTTTGTGACACGACCATCGATTATCTGTCGAGCTGTTTTTAGGACCTCGGCATCTTTTGGAACGGTGCCACGTCGTAGGGCGTCTCCCACATACACCTTTACACGATCTTGCCGATCTTTCTGCCACTGTTTTTCCTGAGCACGCTTTTGGAGTCCGGGAAGCTTATCCGCTAAATACTCCACCGTGAAGGTATCCGTAATCGGATGAACAGGTGTGCTTCCTTCTCGCCAGGAGGAAAGGGCGTCTGCATGCAGGAGGTGCAGTAAATTCGCACCCCACCCAGGAGGGGAATCAAGGAATAGTTTTGAAACGAGTCCCTTACCCGCCTCGACGTCTGCTTGAAGTTGTTTGGGCGGTAAAAAAAAGGTCAACGTGATGCTCGATGAGCCAGGCGCTCTCTGCCGCGATGGCGTCCGGAATATTCCACTTCTCTTTCAGCGTTTGAAATGTTTTTACGCCTTTCTGAGCATGCCCGTAGAATGTAATGGCCCCTGTTTTTGGATGACGTCCTTGGGTTGAACGCTTTTCGACATCATGGAATAGGGTTGCGAGGACGAGTGCAGGCGATGGTCGTTCAACGAGTCGAGCGATGTTTCCGATAATCAAACGGTTATGACGATCTGCATCACCTTCCGCGTGGTTTGAAGGATCTTGTTCGAGTCCTTTCATCGCCTCAAGTTCGGGAAATAGCTTGCCGAGGAGTCCGGCTCGATCTATTCCTTCATAAAAATGAACGGGATCTTTTACAAGCAGGTTCATGATCGCCGCTTTTTCGGCCGGTTGTAAATCTTCAACCGCTTGAATCTGTGGGATGAGCGCTTTAAAGTCTGCCGTCCAGGCGGAGTCCGGCGAAGAAAGAGCTTGAAGCTGTTTTTCTGAGTACATGGCTTCGATTGTAGCGTTTCGGCAAAAACGTGGCTATGTCCTCTTCCGTATCTACGCGTTGACCAGTCTGCTCACTCAATCTACTGTTACTCTTACCTATGAGACTGTATCTTTCTTCCTATAAATTAGGGAATCAACCAGAGCGTTTTGCTCAGCGTGTGAGAGAAATTAAACGGGTCGCGGTGATCGCGAATTCGGGCTACCCGATCGACCGGGCGCGGCTGGCGGCGCTGCTGGGGTTCGATGGCGTCGTGGAGAACGCCTACGATGCGAACCACCTGTCGCCGGTCGACAGCGGGCTCGATGTCGCGTCCGCGCTGGCGATCTCCACCAGTTCGTAAAGTTCGCGCACCACAATCTT
>CAZOQS010000005.1:0-72585 GCA_964582475.1 uncultured Gammaproteobacteria bacterium
CGCTTGGACCACTGTGGTGCGCGACGCGCTTTCTTCAAACCGAACTTCTTACGTTCCTTGGCACGTGGATCACGTGTGAGGTTTCCCATCTTTTTCAGCGTTTTGCGCCAAACTGGGTTGAGCTCGATGAGGGCACGGGACAACCCAAGACGCAACGCGTCGGCCTGACCACGAACACCACCACCCTGAGCGTCAGCGGAGATATCCACAGCTCCTTCTAACCCAACCGCTTGGAGAGTACCGGTGATCAAGTTGCGGAGCTCAAGTGGACCAAAGTAGTCTTCGAGTGGACGTCCGTTAACCGTGATCTGACCCGATCCCTTCTTAAACAAACGAACCTTCGAGACCGATGTCTTGCGGCGACCGAGCGCGTAAATATATTCGCCGGTTGGAGCAACCAATTCAGCCTTCGTTTCTTCGGCAGCTGCTTTCGCAGGGGCCTTTTTTGCACGTGGTGCGCGAGGAGCCTTTGGCTTGGCCTCGACGGCGACGTCTCCCGTTGTGACTTCTGTCGTGTCCATAGATTATTTGACGATAATGAGGCGAGCCATGCGGTCGGCTTGCGTACGATTCTTTGGCAACATGTACTTGACCGCGTGGCGAAGAATCTCACCTGGCTTGTCAACCTGAAGCTTCGCAACAGGCAAGCGTTTGATCCCACTTGGGCGGTTAGACGAGCGGAACAAGACCTTCTGTTCCATCTTCTTTCCCGTGTATTCAAGCTTGTCGGCGTTGAGTACGCGAACCGTTGCTCCGCAGTCGATGTGAGGAATGTAGTCTGGCTTGTTCTTGCCCATCAAAATCTCGGCAATTTCGCAAGCCAAACGACCAACCACGCGACCAGCGGCATCGATCGTGACTACTTCACGGACGAACTTTTTAGCAACAACCTTCTTTTTGGTAATGGTAGGCATAGCTTAGACAACAAGTTGAATCTGGGCCATTTCCGCACCATCCCCCTTGCGGACGCCAAGCTTAATAATGCGCGTGTAGCCACCTGGACGCGTCGCGTAGCGTGGACCAAGCTCTTCCAAGACCTTGTTCACCGCTGTTTCTGTCATGAGCACCTTCAAGAGCTGACGGCGGTTCATAAGAGACTTCACACGACCACGCGTGATGATCTTTTCGACCATTGGACGCACAGCCTTCGCTTTGGCCAGCGTGGTATTTACATGCTCATGAATCAGCACGGAGGTCGCCAAGTTGCGCAACAATGCGCGACGGGGGCCCGCCTTGCGATCAAGTTTTGTTCCTGTCTTACGATGTCGCATAATAGGTTAGAAATGGGGTGGTTCTTAGGCAGCCTCCGTATAGGAGATCTCCTTTAGAACGTTCACGTAATCATTGAGAATTCCGACGCCCTGGTTGACGGCATCAACAGGATCAAGACTTCCGTCTGTTTCAATCTTCAAGACAAGCTTATCGTAGTCCGTCTTGTCTCCCACACGAGTGGCTTCAACTTTGTACGAGACGTTGACGACAGGGCTGTAGAACGCGTCGACAGCGATCGTTCCGAGCTCGAGCTTTTCTTTCAAGCGCTCTTCGGTTGGACGGTAGCCACGCCCTTTCCCGATCCAGACTTCCATGTCGAAGTTCGCTGTACCTTCTGTAAGCGTTGCGATGTGCAGATCTGGGTTCACGATCTCAACCAAGGCATCCTTGGAGAAATCTGCGGCTGTAACGGTGCGATTCCCCTTCACCGACAAGGACAATTTGACTGGTTCATCCGAGAACACCTTTGCTCGGAGAAGTTTGAGGTTCAAGATGATCTCAAGAATATCCTCCTTTACGTGAGGAGCGGTGGAGAATTCATGGTCAACACCCTTGATACGAACCGCGATAACGGCTGCACCAGAGAGTGAAGAAAGGAGCACGCGGCGAAGCGCATTTCCGAGCGTCGTTCCGTATCCTTGCGCGCAAGGCTCGACAACCAGTACCCCCTCATGTGGGCGATCACCACGCATGAATTGAATTTTGTTGGGCAGCAAAAGGGGTTCCAACATAGGTAAGGAAGAAGAGGGATTATTGACGCGAATAGAACTCAACGATGAGCTTGACGTCGAATGGTTGCTGCAAATCCTGACCAGCCGGAATAGAAGTTACCTGCGCAGCGCGTTCTGCACCGCGTACAGCAACCCAGGATGGGGCTTCCCGTGTCGTCAATCCGTCCTCGATCCCCTTCCACAACACCTTCTTCAACTTATTCTCACGCAACGAGATTGTATCACCAACACGTACACGGTACGAGGCAACGTTCACTTTCTTGCCGTTCACATTGAAGTGGGCGTGTGAAACCGCCTGACGAGCTGCGGCGCGTGTTTTGGCAAAACCAGCACGGTAGACCAAGTTATCCAAACGACGTTCGAGGAGCGAGATGAGCGTTTGACCGGAGTCTCCACGCTTTGACACCGCTTCGTCGAACAAGTTACGGAACTGACGCTCACTGAGCGCGTAGATACGCTTTGCCTTTTGCTTTTCACGCAACTGCTTTCCGTAGTCCGTAAGACGGGTACGGCTCGTTGGGCCGTGCACACCTGGAGCATAGGGGCGACGTGCCAATGCTTTCGCGTGAGCGGTGCGGTCCGAAAGCGCGATTCCTTCGCGGCGAGAGTGTTTCGCCAAGATTTTTAGAGTCTTCATAAAAAGTATCTGTTCAGAAGAACGTTAGACACGACGGGCGCGCGGTGGGCGGCAACCGTTATGAGGGACTGGGGTGATGTCCTTGATGGTCAGAACGTTCAATCCGTTGGCGTTGAGCGCACGAAGAGCTCCTTCGCGACCCTGTCCAGGACCTGTGATATAGACATTTACGTCCTTGAGACCGATGTCCTGAATCTTCTCCGTCAAAGTACGCACGATCACGGAAGCGGCGTAAGGAGTCGACTTTTTTGGACCACGGAATCCAGCAACACCGGCGCTGCACCAGCCGAGAACGTTGCCGTTCATGTCGGTCGCGCTGACGATCGTGTTGTTGTATGTAGCTTGAATGTAAATCTTACCCTGAGAAATCTGAGGGCGAGCTTTCTTGCTAGCTGTCTTCTTGGATTTGGACTTAACGGTCTTGTCTGCCTTAGCGGTTTTTGCCGCAGGCTCAGTAGAGGACGTCAAGTTCTTGGCTTCATCGGACATAGAATGTCGAGAGGTCTAGAATATGGGATTATGTCTTTTCAAGTTTGCGCTTTCCGGATCCCATTGTCTTACGGACGTTGCCGCGAACAGTACGGGAGTTGGTCACGGTGCGCTGGCCACGAACCGGGAGGTTCTTGATGTGGCGCGTGCCGCGGTAGCAGCCGATTTCTTTCAAACGCTTGATGTGAGAGAGCACTTCGCGCTTGAGGTCACCCTCGACACGATAGTTCTTTTCCACTTCGTCACGAAGCGTGTTGGCTTGAAGCTCCGTCAGATCTTTGACACGGATGTCAGGGGAGACCTTGGTAGCTGCAAGGATTTTTTTGACGGTCGTTGGACCGATGCCATACACGTAGGTCAGAGCGACCTCGATGCGCTTGGCGCTAGGGAGAGTGACACCTGCAATACGAGCCATAGTTAGCCTTGGCGTTGCTTATGTTTAGGATTCTTCGGACAGATAACATGCACTCGGCCTTTGCGGCGGAGTACCTGACAATCGCGACACATGGATTTCACAGAGGACCGTACCTTCATAAAAGTGTAATTCGTGGGCTATAATCTATAGGTGATTCGACCTTTTGTCAAATCGTAAGGCGTCATTTCGACCTGAACTTCGTCCCCTGGAGTGAGGCGGATGCGGTTCATCCGCATCTTGCCGGAGAGGTGACACAAGATGACTTGGCCATTTTCGAGTTTTACGCGGAAGCTTGTTGCAGGGAGGTTTTCGATAACCGTACCTTTAACGACCACGAAATCGCGATTCGCAGCTGTTGGGCTACCGGCCATAGGAAAAACGGGATAACATGATGAAGAGTAAGAAGCTAAAGATAAAAATTTAAGCTAAAATTACATGATTCGTACCACTCTGTCAAAGGGGTGCTGGGGATGTTTTTTGGGTGGTTGATTCCAAATCCTTTTGACGAATTGGGAAGAAAAACAGCACAACCAAGCACAAAATGATACAAAGACCATAGACAAGCCTCGGATCTCGCAACGCGAGATATCCTGAAAGCAACAACAGCGGGATGTCCAAGAGCGCCTTTAGAACGTAGAGGTTCGAGAGCGTCGTCGCCCGACTTCGGGACTGAATCCGCTGATTCATAGCGTGAGAGAAGACAGGTTCCCGGATACTTGAGAAGAGGACGGCCATAAGGGAACCGATAAAAACAGGGGCCGGATGAGCAAACAGCAGGGCCAACGCCAAGCCGCCAAGGGTCAAGAGAACCGTCGATCCAAGCAAGCGGATCGATCCGAGATAGCCCTCTAACCGGTCGATATGCCAATGCGAGGTAAAAAGGACTAGGTGAAAGACGAAGTAGAAGACGGAAAACCAACGGACATCGATCCCCAGATTCGCGAGATACAGTTGATAGATTCGCCAAATCAGGAAGCTGGCTACAAACATCGTAATCTTGTTCAGGGCTGCTCGCATCAAAAAAGGCTCTTCGCGAATTGTTCGAAGACTCTCCTTAAAAATACCTTCTTCTTGCGTTAAGACGCTGCGGACATGCTTTGGCTCGATCAGGAAAAATAGAAGGATGAAGGCGATGATCTGAGCAAAAATATCGATCCCGATGACGATCTGGAACTGGCGCTCAAGTAAATCTTTCGCGATCCAGGCTCCCAACGGCGGAAAGATGATTTTCATCATCTGACGGGCAGACTGCAGACGACCATTCTGTTTTGTCATCCCCTGCTCATCCCCCAGCTCCTTCAAGCCATCATAGAGGATCGCTTCTTCTGTTCCTGAAAAACAGGAGAACCCAAACGACATAAGCAAAAACTGAAGACAGAATTGCCAGAATCCGTGAGCATACAAAGCGGCGACCGAAGAAAATATCGTAATACAGGCACCGAGCAGCATCGTACGCTTCCGGCCAAAACGGTCCGCGAGGTACCCCGTTGGAATTTCAAACAAGAGCGTCCCGATCGACCACGCAATACTGAGGTAAAAAATTTGGTCGATGCGTACTCCTCGGTTCAGATAAAAAAGCGCGATGATGGCATTCAAAGCCTTCAATTCCAAACAAGCACGCGCCCAAAAGAGTAGGCGTGGGTTGCGCTTCAGTCGCGCCAGGCGATCCAGGCGATCCATATCTTATACTTTTGGACCCGTCACTTCTGCTTTGATACGTCGTACGCCGGCAGACACGGCTTCTTCTTTTTGAATCTTAAACGAACCAAGCTCGCCGGTATGAGTGACGTGTGGGCCACCACAAATTTCTTTACTGAAATAGCCACGTGCTTCGTCGCCAACGGAATAGACCTTGATCTTTCCAGCGACCTGAGCATATTTATCCTCAAAATAGCCGAGCGCGCCCGTGCTCTTCGCTTCTTCGGTCGTGTGCTCACTGCAGGCAACGGGGAAATCTTTTTCAATCGCTTCGTTCACCTGGCGTTCAACTTCTGTGATTTCTTCTGGTGTCATCTTTTGTGGATGCGAGAAATCGAAGCGCAGACGCTCGGCCGTGATGTTCGAGCCTTTTTGCTGAACGTGCTCTCCGAGAACATTTTTCAAGGCACGGTGCAGCAAGTGGGTTGCGGTGTGGAGACGAGTGGTTTCGGCTGACTGGTCTGCAAGACCTCCTTTGAAGGCGCCTGCGGAAGACGTACGCGAGAGCTCCTGATGTTTTTTGAATTCGGATTCAAAGGCTTGGCGATCGACTTGCAAGCCTTTTTCGAGCACGAACTCTTCCGTAAGCTCCCAAGGGAAGCCATAGGTTGAGAACAATACGAAGGCCTGCTCACCCGTGAGCGTGCCGCCCTGGAGCATCCGTTCAGCTTCACGCAATCCTTTTTCGAGTGTCTTTGAGAATTTCTCTTCTTCTTTTGCAATCTCCGCAAGAATAAACTCACGCTTTTCAGCGAGCTCAATGTAATGACCGGAGAAGGTATCGATCACGATCTGTGCGACGGTCGGAGCGAAGTTACTCACGCCCAAACGACGCCCTTCGCGAATCGCACGACGAAGCAAACGGCGAACGACATAGCCCTGACCCACATTTGAGGGAACAACGCCACGAGGATCGCCGATGATAAAGGTCGCGGCCTTAATATGATCAGCAGCGATGCGGAAGGCGCGTGTCACGATCGGATCTGAGTCGTAGGCTTTTCCGGAAAAAGTTTCGAGCTTCGAAATGATCTGAGCCAATCCATCCGTGTGGAAGATATCTGGATCATTATTCAGAGCCATCAGAATGCGTTCGAGGCCGCCTCCGAAGTCGACGTTTGGTTGAGGGAGTTTTTCGAAACCGGCTTCCGTTTTCTGATACTGCATGAAGACGTTGTTGCCGATTTCAAGGAAACGTCCACAGTCACAGTTCACATGGCAAGGTTCATTCGCCCACTGAGATTGCTCGTGAAGCCTCCGTTCAGCACCAAAGTCCCAGAACATTTCTGTATCTGGCCCACCTGGCTCACCAACCGGCATTTTATTCGGGACGCCTGCACGTGACCACCAGTTCTTTTTCTCGTTGTAATAAAATATTCTCTGACCAGGCTTCATTCCGTCCTTCTCTGCATCTTCCCCTACCTCAGCGCTCACGCCTTTCGTAGCAAAACAGTCCTGCCAGAGCTTCACCGCTTCTTCATCACGTGGAATACCGAGGGCATCGTTTCCACGGAACACCGTTACATAAAAACGAGATGGATCGAGCTTCAAAGTGTCAAACAAAAAAGAAAACATCCAAGGAACCTGCTCCTGCTTGAAATAATCGCCGAGCGACCAGTTCCCCAACATCTCAAAGTTGGTGATGTGACGGTTGTCCCCTACCTCTTCGATATCCTGAGCGCGAAAACATTTTTGCGAGTCGACCAGACGCCGGCCCTGTGGATGCGGCTGACCCAACAGATACGGAACCATCGGCTGCATACCGGAGCCGGTGAAGAGGGTCGTCGGATCGTTCTCAGGCAAAAGGGATGCCGAAGGCAGAATCACGTGTCCGTGATTCGCAAAGAACTGGAGATAGGCCGATCGAAGCTCAGACAGGGTCATAGGAGTTACGTGAGAATACTGTGTTTTCTGCTCCGAATCAAGCTTGTTTAGGGAGTGCGAGCTGAGATCCAAACGTTCGCTGACTCAACGATTCGGCTTGATTGGCGAAGACTTTCAAGAGAGAAGGGTCAAGTTCCGGGGAGGCGCCTGGCTTCCACGCAAAAATCAGAAAGGCTCGCGTTTCATGTGGCATATCCGAAGGAACAACCAATAGGTCTCTTCCCTGAGCGTTTCGAATAAACGCATGAGTAACCCCCTGTTCGAGCACCGCTCGTAGGTCTTTATTTGCAACCCCGACAACCGCTCCACCTTGAGCAACATGCCAGAATTCATGCGCCGTACGTAAGTGCGGCAGCTCAATGAAACGAAGGAGCACGGCCTCCGCATCGGCCGCCGCGGCTGCGTGAGAGACCAGGGCTCCAAACAATTCACGTACCACCTTCTTCTCCCCCAATCCAACAGAGGCATCATTCGCAACACGTTTTAAGAGCTCGAGCTTCCGGTTCATCGAGCCAATATAGGCGTATGACTCAATTAATTCAGATTTTACGCGCAAGTACTCATCTTGCACCTGCTCCTGCTCTCGTTCGCGACCTTCCATCAGGCGCTCGTAGGTAGTGAAGACGAGCAACCCCGCCAATCCAAAGATAAAGATAGTCAATTCTTCGAGCGCTGTTTCAGAGAGACCGAAGTACCCTCGTGTATAGATGGATGGTGACAGAACAGCCAGAGCAAAGCAGACAAGATACACGAGATAGATCCATTCCAACCGGAGCGGACGACTGATCATAAATAATTCCGGTTATATGCGAGAAGGGTCGAGTAAGATCCCACCGCCAAGGCACTCCACTCCTTGATAGAGCACAGCTGATTGTCCTGGAGCCAGTGCCCAGACCGGGTGCTCAAAGCGTAACGTGAGCGTCCCTGGCTCGACAAGCGTCAAAAGCGCCCGTTCAGGGGTCTGACGGTACCGAATCGCCACTTCGACTTCACAGGACTTCCCTAGTTCTACAGGAATCTTCCCCGTCCAATGGAGATCACTGACCGAAGCAACCTGGGTATAAAGGGCGGGGTGTTCACGGTCTGGAACGATCACGAGCTGGTTCTTCGCTCGATTCTTGGCCGCGACATACCAAGTCGTCTGGCCATGCGAAATTTTCATCCCCTGGCGCTGACCGATCGTGTACGCGTCTAAGCCGTCATGCTGCCCCAACACTTCACCCTCTAAGGTCACGATCTCCCCCGGAGTTGGTGGGATGCGCTTACGTAAGAACTCGTGAAAATTTAACTTCCCGACAAAACAGATCCCTTGGCTATCGGGTTTGGTAGCGGTTGGGAGTTCGTGTTTTGCCGCAAGTACCCGGACCTCGGTCTTTTGGAGATGTCCGACCGGAAAGAATGTCTTCTGCAAGGCGGCTTGAGAGACGCGGTATAAAAAGTATGACTGGTCTTTATTTTCATCCAGACCCTTCAGCAGATGAGCCGAGCCATCCGGATCGTGACGCACCTGCGCGTAATGCCCAGTCGCCACCGCATCAAAACCAAGCTTCATCGCCTGTTCGAAGAACAATCCAAACTTAATCTCTTCGTTACAGAGTACGTCTGGATTAGGCGTCTCCCCTTGCTCATACCCTTTGAAGAGGCGGTCTAACACGCGCGCGCGATACTGTTCTTCAAAATCAAACGTAAGCAGCGGAATCCCGAGCTTCGCTGCGACACGCAGCGCATCCCGTCGCTCGCCACGCCACTGGCACTCACCCGTCCACAGATCTTTGCTATCCGACCAGTTCTTAATGAATCCACCTACCACTTCGTATCCTTGTTCAACTAAAAGCGCCGCAGAGAGGCTCGAGTCCACTCCGCCTGACATACCAACAAGGATGCGTTGCTTTGGAGATTCAGACATATTCAATCTAGCCAACTGTTCGCTCAAGTACATAGCCCTTCATTGCGAGGGAACTCGCGCTATGGATTGTCGTTCCAAGTCTCACGGGCAGATCTTCTCTCCGTTTTATGTGTTGCTCGCTTCGCTCACGACGGCTCAAACATCCCTCGCCGCTTCAGTGCTATGTACTTGAGCGAACCCCTTTGGCTTTTGCTTCTTTAGCAGCTTTTCCAACACGCACAGCAGCGAGACCCTGAGTGAGATCTCCGTTTTCTGCTTCTTGGACGGCGAGCTGGCCACAGGCGGCTTCGATGTCTTCACCGAAGGTGATGCGATGGGTTGCTGGGATGTGGAGATCGTGGAGATACCGAATAAACAAGTTGCGCTCTCCGCGGGCGGTGCCTTGGAAGGCTTCTGTTTCGTGGTATTTGATCAGGTTGACGTGGAACAAACGACAATCTTCTCCCAACCATTTTGCGAGCGCGATCGCGTCTACTTCACGATCGTTGATCCCTTTCAACAAGAGATACTCGAACATGATCTTGCGGTTGGTCTTTTCCATGTAGACCTCGAGCGCAGCGCGGAGCTTGGCAAGTGGATAGGCTTTGTTCACAGGCATGATGCGCGAACGAATTTCATCGGTGGCGGAGTGGAGTGAGATTGCGAGGTTCACCTGGTATGGCTCATCGGCCAAACGCAAAATCCCTGGAACAACCCCACAGGTGGAGATACTGATGCGACGCGCGCCGATGTGCAGCCCCTCTTCGCTGTTCATGACCTTGATCGAACGCATGACCTCATCGTAGTTATGCATCGGTTCACCCATGCCCATGAAGACAACGTTACTCACACGCGAGTCGTGCTTCTTCAACCAGCGCTGAACCTGAACAACCTGCTCGACGATTTCTTCCGCCGTGAGGTTACGCTTCAAGCCCATCGTTCCAGTGGCGCAAAAAGTACACGCCATCGCACACCCTACTTGAGACGAGATACAAACGGTATCGCGCTCATCTTCGTGGCGCATGAGGACAGTTTCAATCTTTTTTCCATCCTGACATGCAAACAACGTTTTAACGGTATCGCCCTGAGGACTCTCCTGAACCTGTACAATCGTGAGCTCATTCCAAGGGAATTCCTTCGCCGCTTCATCCCGGAGATTCTTTGGGAAGGTCGTTACCTCGTCCCACGACGAAGCCAGCGTATGAAAATACGCTTCTTTTACTTGCTTCAAACGAAAGGCGGGTTGCTTCCGTTCGGCGAGCCAATCGGCAAATCGGTTAAAATTCATGTGTTCGCCAGGCCCACTGCGCCAAACGCTTAGCGGTTTGGAATTGTGCGTCCTTGGTTGGTGCTCCAAATACCACGATTAGGACGTCTTTGCCAAGTTCCGGGGTTCCATCCGGTCGTTCCGGACGGAAGCGTGCAACGAAGTTATACATCGATTCTTCCAGGTAACCCGTCTTCCCCCCGAGGACCCAAACCCCTGTATTTGCAGCCAAAAGTGGGTTTGTGTTCTTAATTGTCCGCACTTGCCCGGCAGAAGCAATCCGGACCGGATAGGTCGAAACGGTCGCCGCCCGACGGATTTCTGGCAGGTTGAAAGCTGCTTCGGCGATCAATGCCATATCTTTGGCCGTCGTCATGTTCCTTGGATTCATCCCGGAAGCATCGTAGAAGACCGTTTTCTTGGCACCCGCTGCCTTTGACACCTCGTTCATTCTGGCCAAAAAGCCCTTCGTGGTTAGACCGCTCACCCGACCAAGCGCCGTTGCGGCGTTATTCGCACTCGCGGTAATACTTGCATAAAAAAGATCACGCAGTGGAATTCGCGTTCCGGCTTTTACCTGTAAACGCCCTCCACCCACTTCGTCCGCCTTCGTGAGCGTAATGAGCCGCTCCCAGGACCCGGGCTTCTTGAGGAAGGCCATCGCGCCCGCTAATTTCGTGAGGCTGGCGGCGGTGTGTAACTTTTCGGATTTAAATTCGTAGAGCACCTGATGCGTCCCGGGCACCATGACGATCGCCGCAGCAAACTCGTTGTGATGTGGAATGAATGGGCCCCAGTCAGCTGTTTTTGTTGCTGCAAACACACCTCCCGGGATCAAAAGACCCGGTAGGAGCAAAAGTGATGCAAAAAAAGAACGTAGGCGCATTCGTTAATAGGTCAACGTCCTACGATTGTAACGGGCGTACCAATGGACGTCCACTCATACACTTCTTTCGCACTCCCTACCCCCATACGGACACAGCCATGACTCGCTTTCTTTCCCAAATGCGACTCCCCTTCTTTGCGTCCACCAGGCCATTCAGGGAGTTCATGTAATCCATATGTAGTCCCAATAAATGACATCCAGTACGGCATCCAGAGCTTCGCCGAACGCGACCAGGCGCGTGGGTGTTTTTGAAGAATCTTAAACGTTCCAAGCGGTGTTGGGGTACGTGGCAGCCCGGTTGAAACACGATGCTTCTTAATTGCGATCCCCATCACGTTCTGCGTCAGCTCTTGGGTCGCGATATTAACCCAGATTGACTTAGGTAGCAGATCACGAGCTGTCGAGGTCGGTGAAAAGGCCGCCATCACCTCTTTTCCATCAAGGAAGGTATCGCCGTCCGTGTCTTTGTTTAACGGATCTGCTCCAAAAGCGAGCTCAAGTCGATCCACCAGCCCATCGGCGTCGGTGTCTTTATCGACAAGATTCCCCTTTCCATTCGGGTTAAAACCTTTTTGGATTTCAATCCGATCTTCAAACCCATCTCCATCCGTATCTTTCTTTGTTGGATCCGTTTGAAACACCTGCGCTTCCCAGACATCTAGAAGCCCATCCCCATCCGCATCAAGGGAGAGCGTCATTTGTACAGGAACTTGAGCCGATGCACTCAGCGCAAAAGCGCAGACAGCAAGACTAACGCACAAGGAGCACAAGAACCGCGACGGCAAGGACCAAGCGATAGACGATGAAGGGGGTAAAGCGCCGATGGGAAACATAGGAAAGAAGGAAGCGAATAGCGAAGACCCCTGAAAGAAGCGCTGCAAAAAATCCGATTACGAGCATACTGGACGGTGTCGCAGTATCCGCCCCCTGTGTAATCCACTTAAGTAATCCATACCCACCCGCTGCAGCCGTTACGGGGATGCTGAGTAAAAAAGAAAAACGTGCGGCTGCCGAACGAGAGAGACCCATAAACAACCCTGCAGTCATGGTAATCCCCGAGCGTGATGAACCCGGCAAGAGCGCGATCGGTTGCGCAATCGCGATCACAAGCGCCTGTGACCAACGAATCCGTGGCAGAGTTGTTGGTGACTCTTCCGGTCCAGCTACCCGATCCTTGGAGATATAATCCGCTCGCCACAAAACCAACCCCCAGAAGGCGAGATCCATGGCGACAAGCCATGGCTTGCGACTCACATTCTCGATCCAATCATTGAGAACATACCCTAAAACCAGCGCCGGGAGCGAACAGACGACTAGCTGAATCAACAAAGTTCGCGCCGCCTCCGCCTTCTCAGATTGCTTTGAAAACAGCTCTTTCACCAACTGGATCAATGACTGACGGAAGAACCAGAGAACGGCAAGCAGCGTTCCTAGATGCAAAACTGTATCGTACGACAATCCCTGATCCGTCCAACCGAACAGGGTTGGAACCAGAATCAAATGACCACTGGAGGAGACCGGTAAAAACTCCGTGAGCCCTTGGACGATTCCCAGAACAACCGCTTGGACAATAAACATAGACTGATATTACTCGAAACGGACGCGTTGACCAGGGGGGACCGGCTGCGCCGCCTGACTCGTATCAGAATTCGATTGCGGATCGGGGTCGAAGTGAATATCTGGGAAAGCCACAATCTCGGGCTGAGACGAGAGTGGACGAACCGGCGGAGGCGTAGGAACAGGCGAAGGAGATACTCCGGCGGCTGGCGCCTGACCAGAGGCACGACTTGCTGCCTGCGCTTGAGCTTCACGCACCTTTTTCCCTCCACGCTTACGGCGACGACGCTTCTTTTCTTCCGATTCTTCTGTATGCGCACTGGCCTGGCCTTGAACAAGGGACGCAGGAGTTTGAGACGTAGGACGCAACAGCTCAGCGAGCGAAAGGTCATCGGCTCCAGCAGCCGTATCCGTTCGTTGGACGATTTTCACGGTTCCATGCGGAGCAGCCGGCTCTTCGCGCTCAGGCGGAGGCGGCGTCTTCATGACCTTCTTGATTTCAGAAGAGGAGTGTTTCCGCTCTTCACGCACGATCGGCATACAATCCGGGCAGTACATCGGACGCGAAGCATCCAGCTGGATCGGCAAATCCCATTTCTTCGAACAACGACTACAGGTATGCGAAAACATTGGCCGCTGTTTTTTAGGCTGCATGCCGGTAGACTTTGCGACCGCGGCCGTGATCGCCGCCATGCGTTCCGGACGAATCACAAGATAGTCCTGAGGTGGGGGTGCAATATCCTGATCAAGCGACAGACCTGTTGGATCTTTTGTTGCCGAGGAGCCCCCAAGGTCACGCTCATCTTCCGTCAAAATTTTTGGATAC
This sequence comes from uncultured Gammaproteobacteria bacterium, assembly GCA_964582475.1. Classification (GTDB taxonomy): domain Bacteria; phylum Patescibacteriota; class Patescibacteriia; order 2-12-FULL-60-25; family 2-12-FULL-60-25; genus JAGOTP01. The sequence continues at coordinate 13,545 of CAZOQS010000005.1, forward strand.
TGAATCGGACCCGCTGGCCCCTCGTCGGTCGACTTCTCATTCATCTCGTCGTCTGTCGAGGGCGTTGTATTCGATAATACCTTACTCGCCGAGGGCCCAAGACCCGCTGCCAGTTCCATACCACTCCACTTCAACACCTTTTCTTCAATCACGGCGCGCGGCTCGGCATAGCGCTCACGGCTCACGAAGATCACCTTCTCCTGGCTCTGCATCTTCTTTGCGATTGGTGGCAGAGTGTTCGCCGAGAAAGGCTTCGTTGCAACTCCATCGATGGAGAGCTTCAGGTAGATCTGCGTCTTCGCTAAGTTCGTCAAATCTTCTGGCAAGAAGGTGGGCGCAAATTCTGTTTCCATCGCGGCTGCATCCTCTCCACCCACACGCATTACAATAATCGTACCCACGTTACCAAAAATAGCCGGCTTCACCTTTTCATCCAACTGCTCGATATATTGGTGTGCCAACATCAAGTTCAAGCGGTATTTACGGGCTTCAGACAAAATCGAAGCGAACGACTCGTTTGCAAAGTTCTGAAACTCGTCCACATATAAGTAGAAATCACGACGATCCGCTTCGGACGGAATACTCTGACGCTCTTGTGCTGCGAGCTGAATCTTTGTGATCAACATTCCCCCCAGCAAACGCATGTTATCTTCTCCGATGCGCCCTTTGGAGAGGTTTACAATCAAGATCTTTCCATCATCCATGATGCGACGCAGGTTTAGGGTCGATTTCACCTGGGCCACAATGTTACGGATAACGGACGACGACAAGAATTGACCCACCTTGTTTTGCACCGGCGCAATTGCCTCTGTCGCATACTTTTCTGACCAAGAGGTGAACTCCGCTACCCAAAAGGTTTTGACAATTGGATCGCGCAAGTGTGCCACAACACGTGCTCGGTACTCTTTATCAACCAAAATACGGTTAATTCCGAGCAACGTTGCCCCCGGCATATCGAGGAGCGCCAACACGCAGTTCATTAAAATGTACTCCATGCGCGGACTCCAGACATCCGGCCAAATCTTCTTGAACACGCCCATCAGCCCAGAGGCGACCAACGGTTTCTGGCCGTCAGATTCTGTTTCAAGAATATTAAACCCGATCGGAAAATCTACATCCGATGGGTTGAAATAGATCACATCGTTAATACGATGTGGCGGGATGAAATCAATCAATTTCTCCGCCGTGTCTCCGTGCGGATCAATATAACAACAGCCGTGACTCTGGTTGATGTCTGAGACGATAAAGTTCTCAAGCAGGGTCGTCTTTCCCATACCCGTCTTTCCGATGACGTAGACATGGCGCCGGCGATCATCCGTCTTAATCCCAAACTTCCGCTTCTGATTGCGGAAGTTTGTTTCAGCGAAGAGAGTTATCTCTTGCTCGTGTTCGTGACCATGATCGATAGGCATAAGCGGGAAGGATCACTCTAACTCGGAAGAATCAACGACTTCAAAGGGCAGGTTCATAGGCGCAGTCGACTTCTTCGCAACAATCTGGCGCAAGCTTGGAGCCTTGACCTGCATCAGAATTGGGAAGTGCCAAATGGTTGCCAGCTCCTCCGCTGACAGGAAGAACCGCTTCACCCCCGCACCATCACGCGACCGATAATATTCGAGGAGGCGGCTTTTACGTCTGTCATTGCGTCGGTCCTTGAAAAACCAGATTGCCGAACTCATCCCTGTCTTCTTGAAGTCTGGTTTAATCGCCTGCATGTGGAAGGTATTCGTCTGCTTGATGGCTCCAATAAACCCTTGTGCGATACGCGCCTTACTGAAGGCTGTTTTCTTCGCGAGGTACAAGAACCGAATCTTACATTCAAATCCGATCTTCGAGGCTTTTCGTTCCGTCGCTTCAAGGATGTCACGCTCGATCGGACTCAAACGCATCAACTTTGGAGGTTCGTCCTTCTTTTCTGCCTTCTTTTCGCCAGAGAGGTTTATCCCAAAGATAGAGAGGATTCCCTTCACAATCTCGAATGGGAACTCCGCGATTTCAGAAATCAAACTCTTTTTCACTTCGACTTTTTCTCCGCGGAGCTTTTTAATGATCGGTTCGGCGCGCTTACGGAAGGCGTTCTGGTCCGTTGGCAAAATAGAAATCTGCATCCAGCAGTGTTCGCCTGGACCGAGACGCGACAGTACCTCGAGGTAGGCCGCAACCGGATCTTTAAACTCCCCGGAAACTTTATCTTCAAAATCGCTGTAGACCTTCAAAGAGTAGGCATCTTCTTTCACGGGAACAAATTCACACCCCCACAGGTTCCAATCTGGATCCGGGAAGCGTGGATGCTCTGGCCCCGCTTGCCGTGAATAGTCTTCGACTAGATCAATTTCCGCGTCTGGGTACTGTGCATACACAGCCGCCTCCACCAAATCACGACTCCCTAATAAACAGCGAATATAAAAACTTGTCTGGCCTTCGGTACACACCACCTCCATACTAATCGCCGCCTGGAAGGCACCATCACGCCATTCTTCTGCCCAAGAAATACTTGAGTGGGCACCTGCGAGCTGTGCAAATAAGTTTTCTGTGGCTTTTGGTGTTTGCTCGGAAACGTTTGGAACGGAAATGCGGAGCAACACCCACTTCATTTTTTTAGCGAACGCTGTTTCACGGGATTCTTTATAGACTTCAAGCCCGACCATCACGGTCACCCGGGCAATCAAAAGCCACAGGATAATGCTGACATATCCTCCTGCGAACAAGAGATATCCCATTGCCTTGAATGGGTCATCTCCTGCAATATTGAGGAAGGCTTCGAGAGAAGCGATGAAAGATGCAAACAGGTCGTCCATGCGTTCATAGGATACCACATCTTTCCCGAGTCAGAAAAACACCGCCCTGTGTAGAGCGGTGTTTTTCTTTTTTTATTCGTGCATTCCTTTTATTTCGCCTTCGCTGCTCGACCACGCGTCCATGCATCCCACGTCACGAGCAATGGGGAAGCGAAGAAAATGGACGAGTAGGTCCCAATCGCGATCCCGATGATCAGTGCTAACGTGAAGTCATGCAAGCTCGATCCTCCAAAGAAGAAGATTGCGAACAGCGTGAGGAGCGTTGTGACCGACGTGTTGAACGAGCGTAATGCTGTCTGACGAATCGAGAGGTCTACCACCGAGGCAAACGTTCCTGAGGTCTTTTGCAGGTTCTCACGCAAGCGATCCATCACCACGATGGTATCCGTAATCGAATAGCCCATAATCGTCAGAATTGCCGCGATGAAGGGGGTTCCGATTTCAATTCCGTAGAAGTGTCCCAAGAAGGCAAAGACACCAAGCGGAACAATCACGTCATGGAAGGCAGCGAGAAGCGTCACAACGCCGTACTTCCAAGATTTAATCGGAAATGAGACCTTTCGGAAAGCGTAGGCGATGTAGGCCAAAATCGCGAGGAAGATGACGAGCAATCCCTGAACGGATTTCTTACGCAACTCCTCTCCAAGGACAGGACCGATCGCGTCGAAACGCTGCTCGACGGCATCCGGATATTTCGCAATCAACTGGCCCACAACGGCTCGTGATTCCGCCCCATCCAAGCTCCGCAAACGGAACTGAAGGTCAGTCTCACCAACAGGCTGCGCAACTACCGACCCTACTTCAATATTTGGCGTTTTTTGGATCTCCGCCGCGGCTTCCGCCGGAGCTGGACGATTCTTGAAGCTCATCACGAGCAACGATCCTCCCGTGAATTCAATTCCTTGGCGCAATCCCCAGACCGCGAGTGCCGCGATCGAGGCTGCGATCAAAATACCAGACAGGGTGAACCAAACGGCGCGCAGCGAAACAACGGAAAATGGTTTCATAGGAGATTAGGCGAGATTTCGTGGCTTGAGAAAGCCCCAGGTGAAGCGTTTCAGCGGCGTATGGGCGAGGAAACGAAGAATGGTACGCGTTGAGACAATGGCCGTGAACAAGGAGAGGAGCGTACCAATCGCAAGCGTGAGAGCAAACCCACGAATAGCGGACGAGGAGAATCCATACAGAACCGCACACGAGATCAAAATTGTTACGTGCCCATCACGAATAGACGGCCAGGCACGACGGAATGACTCTTCAAACGCATCGAGCATCCCCTTTCCACTGCGCCACTCTTCTTTCAAGCGCTCGAAAATCAAGACGTTTGCATCAACCGCGATCCCCATCGAAAGGATGAACCCTGCGATACCCGCCAACGTCAGCGTCACCGGAATCAACTTGAAGATGGAGGCGGAGAGCGCTGCATACAGCACAAGTGCAACGACCGACACGACACCTGGGAGGCGATACACGAAGATCATGAAGATCGCGACCAGGAGGAACCCCGCCAACCCCGCCTGCAGCGACTTTGTCAGCGAGTCCGCACCGAGCGTTGGACCAACTGTTTGCTGCGCGATGAGCTTAATTGGCACTGGCAACGCCCCTGCCTGCAAACGTCGAGCCAACAATTTTGCTTCGTTAATGTTGTAGGAACCGGTAATCACGGCCCGACCACCGATGATTTCATTCTGAACGGTTGGCTCGGACAACGATTCGCCGTCCAAGAAAATAGCGACCGGTTTTCCGATATTCTTCTTCGTGAGTTCCGCAAATAAGCGGGACCCTTCATCGTCGAATTGGAGGGAAACCTGTGGCGCGCGGGTCTGTGGATCAAACTCGATCCGGGCCGATTCCAACTGCTTTCCCGTAAGCTTGGTATCTTTCCACTGTGTCTGTGGGGGAACAATGTCCTCCTTCAGCAATTTCTTGTTTTCGATCAAGCGTACGCGAACATCTTTCTGTGCACGCTCCGCTTCTTTCAAAATTAAGTGGAAGCCGAACGGGGTCTCGACCACATCCGAAATCGTTCCGTTCGCCTGCGCGAAGACAACCGCATCAATTTCGGCGAGTTTTTCCTCTGGAGCAAACCACCCAAGATCTCCACCCGTCTGACTCGCGCCTGGCTCTTGAGAGTTCTGCTTGGCGAGTTCCGCAAAATTTTGAGCCGTTGAAGTCGCTTTTAACTGCTCAATCTTGGCACGAGCATCTACCTTGCTCATCGTCGAAAGACCCGTCACCTGAGCTTCTGAATGACTGATCAAGATATGACGCGCCTTCACTTCTGTTTTACCCGTATCCTTCGATTCTTCGACCTTCACCGCTGCAAACGAACCCACGCGCTCGATCACCGTTGGATGAATCGTACCTGCAGCTGTGTCGTTCACTTCTTTTGCGATGTCCGCGTAGTCGGGACGAGCGCTCAAGAATCCCAGATCCCCTCTCGTTGAGGAAACAGTTCCAACAGTTGACTGCGCAGCGAGCGCGGCAAAGTCTGCGCCTGGCTTCTGCGCTTCCGTCAAAAGGGACTGTGTCAGATCAAACGCCTGTTGATTCTGATTCGTAATACGCGTCTCTTCTTCTGCTGTCAGTTCACGCGCCGTCTCTGGGTTCAACTCTTTGAACTCAAGAATTGGCGTTTCTCCAATCAGCTTAATCGCTTCAGACACATCTTTCACTCCAGCAAGTTCAACCACGATGCGCCAGGCGGAACCCGCTTGGATGGTTTGAATCAATGGCTCTGAAACCCCGATCGCATTCACACGACGCTCAATCACATCGCGAGCACCGTTCACCGCCTCGCGACGATCCGCTTGCTCAATCCGATCGACGTCCGCTTCGTATTCCAGGCGTGTTCCCCCTTCAAGATCAAGACCTAACACGAATGGAAGGTTGATGGTTGGCATGGGACTTCCAACGATCTTCCCCACCTGACCCAACGCCCAGTTCAATGGACGTGGGTAGGCAAGCGTCGCTCCTACCAAGAACAAGACTAACAACCAACCAGCACGACGCTTTGCGGTCACAGGTGACACGCGAGAAGCACTACGAGGAGATTCGCTCATAAATAGAAGAAATTTTATTGTTGGGCAGAGTCTAGCGGTGGCGTTTGATCACGTCCAGAGAGTTGTGGAACCATGCGGGGTGGCAAACGACGCAACAAAATCGCCTGTTGCGCAACCGTTAACAAGCTCATGGTGAGCCAGTAGAGGGTTAATCCACCTGGGAGAGAGAAGCCAATCACCGCTGTCACGATCGGCATGAGGTACAACATCTGCTTGTTCATCATGGCCGCCATTCCTTCATCCTTCGCCCCTGGAGACTTCTCGACTTCTACCGGAGGAGCCGTGATCGTCGCCGCAGGCGGCTTCATCAACTGCTTCCCCTGCCAGAACTGGACGGCCGCTGCCAAAATCGCAAGCACCGGACTTGGATTCGACAGATCAATCAGCCCCAAGAACATCGTATTCACCGTCTGCGGATTTGGGACAAACGAATAGAGCAACGTGAGCGTTGTTCCAGCCAACCCCAGCGACAAGGCGCGGTACAGCGCGATAAACACCGGTAACTGGACGATAAGCGGAAGACACGAGGCAGCTGGGTTCACTTTCTCTTTGGCGTAGAGCGCCATGAGTTCTTTTGCCTGCGCTTCTTTGTCGTCCTTCAAGCGCTTCCGAATTTCTTCGATGCGCGGCTGGATCTCCTGCATCGCGCGCTGTTGTTTAATCTGCTTCGCTGTGAACGGGTACAAGATGATCTTGATCAAGATCGTCAGGACGATAATCGCGATCCCAAATTCTTGGCCCGGGATAACGGAGTACAACCAGATCAAGAGGTTCAAGATCGGTTGAAGGAAAATAGCGGTATACAGCTGAGAGAACATACGACGGAAGGGTCAAAGAGAAAAACTAGGCTGCGTCTTGAGTGGCTGATTTGAGCTCTGTGTCAGTTTCATTGGCTTCGGCGGCTGTCTCTGGGATATCTTCATCGGTTGGCACGACGACCGCTGGGTCTACAATTTCTCCCTGAGTCGAGTCGGCTACCACTTTTCCACCCTGTTCGACGATCGTGATCTTCCAGCTTGTGAGCTTGGCCGCCAAACGCACGTTCTGACCACCTTTTCCGATGGCGAGCGACAACTGGTCAGGCTTCACCTGCACTACTGCCAAATGCTCTTCGTCACGCAACTCCACTTCCTCAACCTTCGCTGGGGACAAAGCAGCAGCAATAAACTTAGCCGCGTCTTCGTGCCATTCGATGATATCCACCTTCTCTCCGGCTAATTCACGGATGATGGTCTGAATACGCGTGCCACGCTGGCCAATACACGAACCGATTGGGTCGATCGCGTCATCGCTCGTCGTAACAGCAACCTTGGTACGGCTGCCGGCTTCACGCGCAATTTCTTTCATCTCAACCGTGCCATTCAAAATTTCTGGAATTTCTTGGGCAAACAACGCACCAACCAAAGCCGGAGCGGAACGTGTCAGACGGATTTCTGGACCACGGGTCGACATCGTCACTTCGCGCAACAAGGCCTTGATACGCGTTCCTGGGAAATAGCGCTCTGTTTCAATCTGATCTTCTGGCAAAAGCACACCCGTCGCACGGCCAAGATCGATCAACACCACACGCCCTTCACGGCGCTGGACCGTTACGTTCATCAATTCCCCTTCACGCCCTTTGAAGTCGTTGAAGATCACGCCGCGCTCCGCTTCGCGCAGTTTCTGCAAAATAACCTGCTTGGCGGTCTGAGCAGCCATGCGACCGAACGCCGCAGGCACGGTCAATTCAACGCGCAACTCTTCGCCGACACGTGAATCGGTCTTGATATCGCGCGCATCGGACAACATGACCATGATCTTTGGGTTGAACTTGAATTCATCCCCTGTCACGACATCCACAGGTGTGACCGTCACCTCCGGTTCAGGTGCACGATCACGACCGCGCTCTTCACGCTCCTTCTTTTTTGGAGCGTGCGCCGCGTCAAAGCGTTCAAAATACCCTTCATCGAGTTTCATGTCCTCTACCACCTGTTTTACATCAAATACCCGGATTCCCCCGGTCATGCCATCGTATTTCTCTGGATCAAATTCGACCTGGATGTTCTGGTTTTTGTTTCCAAAATCCTTGCGATACGCCGCAGACAGAGCGGTCGCAACGGTCTCGAGGACCGATTCGTACGGGATGTTCTTTTCATCCGCGATCTGACGCATTGCTTGAGAAATAGGGCTAGCCATAGAGAATTGTAGAATCTAGTTAAATTGTAGGTCTAAACGTAGTGAAAAAAGTGACTCGCTTCCCAACCGGAAACGAGTCAACTCGAGCCTTAGTATGGGGAAAAGACCCGGAAAAGTCAAAGACAAACCCTCTCAGACAAGCCTTCAATATTGACAAAAGTCCCTATATTTGATTACATACGCCGTTCTGTGGTACTTTTGAATTGCCGAGAGCATGCGCTTTGTCGCGTCCTCGTTGCCCTTTCCCGACAATTGAATACCTTACTTTAACGCCTTTCTGTTTTGACTCTGAGTCGTTTCCTCGATTCGACTCAGTGTCCTCAACCGACCTCTCCGCGCGTGACTAGGCCTCGTGCCGACTCACAGCGCGTTCGTCCCAGGACAGTCCCAACGACCCACCCAGGAGGCCTCGCGATGAAGAAGATCCGTTTGTTCGCCACCCTCGCGGCCCTCATGGGCGCGTGCGGCGGCAACCCCCCGAACCAGAGCGACACGTCGGTGACCCCGGCTCCGGACAGCGGTACCCCCGCTCCCGACGCCGGCCAGTCCGACTCCCCCACCCTGGTGGACGCGGCCGTCGACACCGACGCGCCCGTGGTCCCCGCGGACAGCCCCGTCGTGACGAACGACGCTCCGCCCTCCGAGTGCTGGAGCCAGGCCTGCGGAAGGCAGGACATCTACCGCATGAACGGGACCCACAACGACGACGTGTCGCTGTCCTGCGACATGATGGGTCAGCGGATCAGCCTCTCACCGGCCGGACTCGGCTGCATCGCGAGCTGCCACGGTGACACGTGCTCCTGCGAGCTGGACGACACGGACGGCATCTCGGTGCAGGTCCGGAACGTTCGCCAGAGCGACGGAAACTGCGGATCGACCTCCCAGCTCAGCTACACGCAGAACGGGACGCCGATGACGCCCAGCAGTTCGGACGTCGACCGCTTCATCAAGCGGTAAGAGAACACGGACAGAAAGGTCAGACCCCCGAACGCAATGCGCGCGGGGGTTTCGACTTTTAATAATAAGTTTTTCAACAAAATATTCAAAAGAAAAGAGCCCATGAGGGCTCTTTTCTTTTATCTACTGCTCCTTAAGTTGATACTACCCGGGTAAACAATCCATGGCCTTAAGGAGGCATTAGCTCCGTTGGGGAAATCCACCGTACATTCGTTCTTGAACTCGTTTCTTATAACGCCAGAAAGGTTGTCTCTTATTGGCTGTGCTGATCCTGGCGGTGTGGCTGAATAACAACCTCCATTCGGATGCAGCGCGATGGGAGTGGAACCTGTTCGGTTATCCATCGGCGCGCCTCCCGGATCTCTAGCCGCGCGACATTCTCCTGTACACCAACCCCAGTTGTCTTGGACCATCACTTTTGGAGTGAAGCGACAGGTCTGGACTTGGTCGTCCCAACAGCCACCGGGGGGAGCGAGGTCCGCGATACAGCGGTCTCCAGGCGCACATCCATCAGTAGGCGTTCCGGAGTTTGCTGGGTTACAGCCACGACTTGGATCACGTTCACAGCGATAGATCGCTGTTGGTTGACCCGGCGCCGTACGAGTGAAGCCAGTTGAGCTACAGAGTGGAAGAGACGTTGGGCCTCCACATGTGTAGAGGTGGGTAAACTCGAAGTAGTTTTCTTCACAGGCCTCTGGCGAGTTGCCGAACATCGTTCTGATCTGACACACGTCTTTATCCGTCCCGCCGCCCTGACACTCCTTATCTGTTGCACACTGGATATGTGACTTCTCTCGGCAGGTTCCAATCGGCATACAACTTCCGCCGCCAACCGGACAGTCATTATCCGTGTTACAAGTCAGACCAGCCGTCTCGATCTTCTGCGAGATCGCTTCTCCCACAGAGGCTCCGCGGGTGATCACACATTCTTTACGTGCTCCACAATATGGCTTGTGGTTCTTGATCTTTCCATCTGTGATCTTCTGCTGTTGATTATCTCCCCAATCGATGAGAATGGAGCGAAGAGGCATCTGGTTATGAGCTGCCCAGGCGTAGAAGCGCATCGTCGTCTTCGCTTGAGAGGACGGAACACTGACGACACCTTCAGACGAACCATTCAACGAGATCTTATTCAACCCTTGGACCGCACACTTGCCTGGCGTTGGACAGCTCTGGATGTCAGGAGCTGCGACCATTGGAGGGCGTGGGATATAGGTCGCATTGTACGGATCAATAGTTGCTCTGTCTGCTGGTTCGTTCAAGAGATATGAGATCTTATGAAGACCGAGGGTGACGTCCGTCGGCATACGGGGAGTCACGGGCGCCCCTGGATTGATCGAGTTATCTGGATTACGTACGTTATAGGCGATCAAACCACAGTATTCATCGCTTGGATTTGGACACAGATCTGGACGAGGAACGTACCCTTGCTCATGGGTACACATATTGTTGTCATTATTCAGATTGATCCCGGCGGCTGGGTTTACTGGACCGAGCGTGTTCCCTGCACCTGGAATGACACAACTGCTGACAGGGATCCATGGACCATCCCCTGTACGCGTTGAGACCTGTCCGCACACATTCGCTCGCGTCTCCTCGTCAGGTGATCGCGCACCTACACAGTCCACGTTCGGCTGATCCGTTACACGTGAGGTCGAACACTCTTGACCATCCTTCAACCCCCCATCACAGACACCGGCTGTATTCGTAGCACCAGAACTTCGTCCCGGGATAACACAGGCACCAATCACGTATCCTGGTCGAATGTTCGCTGGTGGACCTCCTGAGATTGGGATACCCGGGGCACTCACGGACGGCGGGAAGACAATGTCTACGCGCTCTGCTCCAGGGTATCTGACCGGCGCATTCGCATACGGCCATGGAACGAGCTGGTTCTCTGGGCTGGTTGGACCTCCTCCACCTGGATACCACATCGCACACGCCCACATACCACCCGTTCCTCGATCCCCACCCGCGGAAACAAGGCCGCGGCACTGAGCGTCGGTCGGAGGCGTACGCCCAGCTTGGCGCGCATAGTTCTGCCAAGCGGAACAAGGGACCGCTACATAATCTCTACAATTGTTTGTCCGCACGATCGAAGCAGCGCCGATCGAAATATTACTACCTGCATTGAACGTCGCTGACCAGAAGTTGCTTTGTGCAAACCAACATTCCGTATCCTGCGTACATTGACCATACGCGTAGCTACCCGATAATGGATCGATATCGAAGGCTGGTTGGGTAAAGGTACTCGTCGCTGTGCGGATTGTATATTCAGGAACGCTCACACGACACCGTCCAGGGTTGGTAGCTGAAACAGGAGAAGCGTTACGAGAAACACAGCTCGCCTGCATGCGACGATTTCCTGCCGCTCTTATTTCTATAACGCTTGAAACATCTCCTGGACGTGGGGCGCCGCTATCCTGAGCAATTTGAAGGTTATTCACGATACGCTCAGGACATTCTTCGCTGCCAACAATCACCCCGTCTTGATCAGTTGGACGTGTACACTTTGCGCCTTGAATACGGTTGTCCCAGACTAACCCACCGTATTCTCTATGCAATGGGTGCTCAGCCTCACGCAGCAGGGAGGCTGGTGTGGAAGCGCAGCGGAAAGCCCCGGCAGCTGCAGCCGTCGCCTCATCAACCGTTCTCGCACCATCACTCCAGAGAGCCCCTACACGATTCCAACCACGGCTCGTCATACATGGCAGCTGACGCAATTGAATTCCACCTTCGGGAGAAATCTGAATCGGTGCTGTATGACAAACCTCCGGGTCGCTTGAAGGACAGGTGACGTTCGCATTCAATCCAGACAGTCCGTTACAGCGACGTGCTGAGAGGTCAGATGCACCAGACAACGCTACACGATTCACATTACACACCCCATTCAAGCTACATTTTGGCGAAGTCCCTACGCCATTAACGACAACTGGTGTACAGGCCTTTCCTTTGTTTGGCCCATCCCCCAAACAAGCCGTATCGCCATTTTTTACCTGACTCTCGTAGAAGTTATAGATACGATATACGCGCGCGAAGATATTCGTCAGGTAAGCCCATTTATCGTTTGGCGTTCCTTGCGTGTAGTAGGTGCGATAACCCGCCGCGAGGAAGGTTGGTGGGTTCAATGGCGAGTAACCTGCTACTTCTTGACCCGTCTGGAAGAGTGGATCACGACCTGGAGCACGAGTATTGAGGGCGCTCGAGAACGGGGAGTAGCGTGCGTTATAGGCGATTCCTAAGACTGGAATTGTGAAACTTCCATCCTTCCACACACGGTCGGTGAAGGCTGCATCCTGGTTTGAATCACGACTCACTACTTCCGCTAATTCACGACAGATATCTCCGTACTCCACACGTGGATACATGTAGATATAGTGCTCATCCGTTGCACCTGCGCCACCACAGGCTGTGACCCAGAATCCAGCAAGCGTCCACGAAGGTGACAGGCCAGACAATCCAGCCTCGTCGAGGGTTGATGAGATAGCTGCTGGGTTCGTGGTATCGACCTTCGACTGGAAGACCGCTCGCATAGAGAAGTACGGCTTTGTACTTTCACACTTTGCGTAGAATGGCGTCGTACGCAGCGTCTCAAAGGTACGCGTAGTGCGTGGAACGCCTGTTATGCTCGCTGGTGTAATAACCGCTGTTGTTGGGTCCGTCTGTGCAATCAACCCTACAAACTTCGGCTTACCATCTTCAGGACTCGTTCGATAGTCGGTTTGCCAGGTCTTGAAGAAACAGTTTTGGCCTCGGAAGCTAGACATCGTCTCAACACACGTTCCACGCAGCACTGCCGGCCCATCTCCATTCTTCAAGATCTTTTCCGTTGAACGCGTCATGACTCCATCAAATTCTGAGTTGAATTTCTGCTGCCACTGCACGTCCGCTGGGCGCATCTGGTCCACCTCGTCATAGTCTGGGGTCTGAATATCATCCACCCAGTCCTGGTTATACCCACAGGCGAGACGACCAGTTGAGTTTGGCGTGCGGATAGGTGAGAACCCTACAAACCCAATCGTGTTGTCGGAAATCGCCAATTTGACTGCATCCTCTGTAGTCTCATTCCGATCATAGTACCCTCTCGCAAACAACAATGGGTTGATCTTAAAGAAGGATTCTGTGTACTGCCGACCGGCTCCGCGACCCGTATTTACAAGGCGCAAGGCATTGTAGTCCTTAGCATTTGCCATATCACCACCCGAGTCGTCCTGGTCGTCATCCGTGTATTCACATTGATCCGCAACGTTCGAACCGTTTGGCCCACCGCCGTCGATCTTGGAACCCGCCTTGTTTCCTCCCGAACCTCCAGAGGCATTCGATACAAAGGCATCGTCAAAACGAAGCTCCTTAATTTCACCGGAGTATTTTCCAGCCGCATCCTTTGCAAAGAAGCTGTCCTCTACCACAATCGTCTTTGGCTTACGTGCATCCGACAGACAGTAGTACTGACCGGAGTTCTGAGGAGGCATGTAGCCCGCTGTCTGGTTGTAGTGATACGGATCTTTATCCCCATTCAACAACAAGGTCGGATTCCATGTCAGACATGGAGTCATCCCCTGGCTCGTTCCGATGGTACGCGTAAGATCACGCTCCAAACAGTTACCAAATGTTCCACGGACAAGCGTGTAGGTCTTGGCTGGCATACACTGACCACCCATTTCAGGAGGGCCACACAACTGTTCGGTATTCGCACTTTCAATCGCGTTTACGCGCGAACCAGAAGGAGCGGATCCATCCGTGGACGGAGCAGCTGGAGTTTCACCCGTTGCTGGAGCAGCTGCATTTCCACCCATGTTGAAGATCTTGCTCGGAATACATCCTTGACCATCACGAGGACCACCCACACAGATACCCGGAGGGCTGGCATTCGAGAACTGGTTGTAGAATTTACTCACCGGCGCATTATCGTAGTCGACACGCTTATAGGTACAGCTACAGTCCTCTCCAAATTCACAGGTGTTCGCTGTCACGAAACCCGCGAGACGACGAACGGGTTTGGCTGGATTCTTCGTCGTATCCCATTCAGTGGTGAAGGAAGCTGGGAACGGTGCATCCTGTTCTGGCTGTGCACGACATTCCGCCGGTGGATAGGCCTGCGTCAAGAAGCCGTTGGTCGTTGGGTCAGCCAACGAGAATTTTTCTGCAACGTTATGGAAGTCGAGCAAGTCAGAGTTACTACGTACGGGCAGATAACAATTGACGGGTTTCCGATCGATAATTTCATTTCTGCGGAAATACCCAATACGACCAGAAGCTAAGTGCTTACACAGAAGCAGTGCTGGATTTGCGATCAAGAGCCCATCGGACGTATCCGTCGCATTTGTTACGTAGGGAGCGCCTGGAGCTCGATACTCACCTAAGACTTTTGCCTGGATACTCGTCGGTCGCTCAGTATGTGAGTAGCGCTCACGCCCACCTGGTGCTGGCGTTATTGCAATCGGCGGCATGCTCACAGCAGCCGTCAAACGATAGTCCTGAGACAAGCGATACTGTGCATCTGGTACTGTCTTCGCCCCATCAACCGCTACACGAACGCTCTGCAAATCCATCACCTGGAAGGCGTTTGGAATGGAGTACCCCGAGTAATCCTTTTGACCAAGACCCATGCTGCGACTCGCGTAGTGTTTTGCGTCCAGGACCGCACCCTTTGTCAGGAAGGGTTCCGTCGTCGTCGAGCTTCGGTCTACGTAACTCGCACAGAATTGATCCCCTGCTTGACCCGTTCCCTTATCGCACAAGGCTGGAACGCTACAAATTTCCACGTAACGGTTGGTCGATGGGTCCAACACCGTCTCTGAACTGCGGCAGCCTAGCCACTGGGAACATTCACGGTCAACCGATGTTTTGAGTAGCAAGTTCGAGTCGTTTGCACGATCGGGTGTTACCGCGTTACAACCTGCGACCGTACGCGTAACCCGAGTAGAGGTAACTGCAAAACAGAAGTCCGTCGTACAGCCCGGTGGTCGGAACGTCACCGTCGTTGGACTTACCACATCAGGAATACGACACTCGTCATCCGTCCGACATTCAGAAACGCTTGTCCAATCGTCTGTTGTAATTCGTTCAACTAAGGACTCAGCGCTCATTCCACTCCCCCCACGTCGTGCACGGTCATAAACCGTCTGTGTTCCCACACAGCGTCCCGTCTGACTACAGAGTGGATTTTCAGGATTATTCCGACAATCAACAGGCGTCACCGGCTTGTACCCTTCTGCACGGTATTTCTCGTAACTTGCACGTGCATTGAAGTTCAATGCACCACTACTCATGTCACGGAACAAGACACATCCACGACCGACGTCGACCGTTCCATTACAGCTCGAGGTGTCGAGGCGATCATTCTTGATATAGAAGTAGGACTTGCCTCCACGACGCGTTGGATCACTCGTATCGTTAATGTCCCGTAACTCTGTACATTCACCCGCCGCCTCTTCACAGGTTCCGACGTAGCCTTTGTACGTCGTGTCCCCTGAACGAGCGAGTCCATAGGAGTTTCCCCCTTCAAGGATATCTGGATAACACGGAGTCTCAGCAGAACCCTTCACATACCAACCAGCGAGACGCGTTTCCGCGGGACCCGCTCCCCCTGAAAGCACTTCTGATTCGCGGTATTCACACACGCTAATCCCTGGATCACGGAAATATTCTTTCACTGATCCGTATTTATACTCTGCACAGTACGCCTCCGATGGCTTACACAACGCCGACTTGTAGCGCGTGATGTCGTCCTTGAAGTAGACCGTTTCGTACGGCTTTTCTGAATCCAAAGTCTGACGATCTGCGGAGAGTTTCGGCTTCCCGAACGCTCGACAGCTCATATTCTGTGAATCACAGCGCTTGTTCAAGTCATCGATCAAATACAGAATGCGATCCGCAGGAAGCTTAATAACCGTAGGAAGATGACGTAGCGGATCGATTGGGTTTGGCTGAACGATCTCGCGACCATACGTTTCATCCGTATTCCGCGTATCGATGAAGGCCGTACAGCCGATCGCCTCTTCACGACAGAGACGGGTGAAGCGTCGAGCATTTACCGTCTGATTCAATCGGTTTGTATAGGCCTTACAATTCAACATCGCCTGAGGCTCATCCGCTCCATCCAAGCCCTGATCACACTGAGCCGGAGTGGTCCACGTATTATTTCGGAGGTAGACGACATCTTGCACACGAACAACCGAGACCTCATCCAAGAAGAAGCCATAGCCCGCCCCGCGGAGCAATGGACCCGAGAACGTCAGAAGTGTGCTTGAGCTATTTGGAGCTCCTTCAAACAGACCGACGGTGAACCGTTGCCATTCTGGCGTCAGACGGACCGTACCAATGACCGCTTCTCCTGATCCATTTTCGGCTGATGTTCGTACAACCAGAGTCGTCGATGTTGCAGGAACTTTTGCCCAGAACGTTGCACGATACAGAGATGTTTCGAGAGAAGCGAATGGAGCACGCGCACGGGCGAAGCCTGCGCCTCCCGGATCACCAACGCGTAGGGACTTGTCACCTACCAACAATGCTTCGGTCGAAGCGAGCACTCCCGCTGACTCAAATGGCGTAATTTCATCGCGGAACGATTGACTCAAGACCAGCTGACTATTCCCCGAGCTCGCACCCGTGAACATGCGACAACTCGTGGCACGCGCCTGACAAGAACGGCTCTCTGGCAAGAAGGCGCCGTAGGTACACTCGCTGCGGTCATTGAAGCGTCCGCCTGTTCGTTCACAGTCCGCGCGATTACTGCGAGCCAAGCGCAAGTCGATACATTCATTGGTCGATAAAATCGTCTGCGAGAAGTAGCGGTAGTAAATACGGCCACGGGCATCGTAGAACTGACGACAATCTGGATCAGCCGCCGTGCGCCAGCTGGCTTCATTACAGGTATCTGGCTCTTTGAAGCTAATTTGATCTGCTTGAATCTTCGTCAAGATACGTGGACCAAGGTCGAATGGACCCATGTCCTTCTTCAAGCTCCATGTGCGCAATTGATACCCAACTGTATCTGCACCCTCCCAGGTGAAGTAGGTCTCTGAATCTGAGCCGGACTTTTCACAGGCGCGGAGGTAACTATAGGTAGCCGTACCTCCATCCGTTCGACCGGTCTCGTCTACCACCGTGAAGGCCTCACAACCAACATCTTGCTGCGTACACTGACCAGCTGTTCGTGGAATGAAGTAGGTGGAAGTCGCCTCTTCCGGATCGCTGAAGCGCGGATCCACATCCTTCACCAAGTCAAAGGACGAAGCGGACTTACGATATTCTGAATAACCAACACACATCGCGGGACACAAATCATTTTGTGACAAAATCGCCGGCACTTCTTGTCCTCCATCTTGATCACGATATCCCTGACAGCCCGCGTCTAACTGGTTACAGGTCTGCGCAAAAGCGTTACACAACGGTGAACGTGTCGTATCCGAAGCAGGTTTCGTACACTGGAGCTCATCTGGAGCGATCTTCATGAAGACCGCTGGCAGGCCGGCCGTAAATGTATCGATGAAGCCCGTTGCGTACTCCCCCTCTTCAAGCTGAATAGCATCCACAATCGCATTATTTCCGTTCATCTGAAGATGTAGCGTCTGGGTCGAACTTGGCAATACGAACGAATAGTCGAATCGCTGCCACTCTTGGCTTAATTCAGGCGAGAGGGCCTTACGGAAGGAAGCACCGACTCTACCGCCCACCACCTCCATCCCACTCCGATAGACCCGGCCCAACTCTGTAGTAGTAAGCCCACCCGCATTATTCGTAGGACCTTTTGTTGGAAGAAGATCGAACTGAACAAAGGCCGCCCCCGCCCTGGAACGTGCGTAGAAGGAGAATGCATACGTTCGGCCGCCACCCACCTTCATACTTTGCACGAGCACATCTGGCCGGACATCACGCTGAAGGAGGTAGCCCTTCTCCCCAAGATACGACGCATCAACCAGATCGGTTGAGCTGACCATCGGTGCCAAAGAGTACAGTGGAGGCGCCGCAACCTGATCAGACAAGAGGATATTCCAGCCCAACAAATGCGTTGAAGTCGTTGGATCGACTGCTTCAAACGACCCGTTAATCAGTAAGTTCAATGTCGCTTTGCCCGGGGTGAACGCATACAAACGCGTACAGCCTTCATCTCCAGCCGGACACGAGTCTAAGCCTTTCGTGGCTGGAGACTGACTTGGAGCAGCCGCCTTAAAGTACATTCGATCTCCCGTTGACGTATTCGCCGCCCAATCCGCTCCTTCACTCGTGCCCGTTGCACGCGTGGTCGCATACCAGAGACAACCAGCGTTCGACGCATCACACGCTGCACGATCGATCGTGTTGCGAAGATACCCAAGCTGCTTGTTAGCCGAGTCTGTATAGATACGACAGCTCGCGGCGTATGCAGGACAGACATCGGCCTGGAAGCGGTAGACCGGTCGTTCGGCCATACAGTAGCCATACCCCCCTGTACATTCCCCCTTATCATTTCGTGCCAAACAGGTCTGGATATCCTGACATTCTTCTTTTCTGATAGGGAGCTTGGTTGATACAAGCGTGTCCGTATACCCCGTGAGCGTACATTGCTGAGGGAAGGAGGTGATAACCCAGTTTGGATCGATCAAATGACAGAATGGATGTGCCTCGTCTAACTGACCCTGCGCATTACAATTCGTAAATGCCTTCGCAACTTCCTCAAGTTTGAGACATCCATCTGCGGTATCACAACGACGTTTGTTCGCCTCGCTGTTTGCAGCCAACTCAAAGCCAATCGGCAAAATGCGCATCAGACGCATCTTCTGCAGGTTTCCCGCGCAGTAGGCTTGCGTGTAGCACTGCGGATCTTGGTTTTCACGTGTACGTGTTTCTGGAATCAAACGCCAGTCGCCATGCAACCATCCTCGACTCAACGCTTCGCGAACTGTCACGCCACCTTCCTTGGTTACCGAGCGAATTGCCTGCACAAGCGACTGGTCCATGACACAGTTCCACGCTCCCCGTTGAGTCACGAGACACGTCTGCATCTGCGATACTACATCGTAGCTTGCGACCTGCTGCGCTGGCGGATTCTTTAAATCAATGTTTGCATTTCTTGCATCTGTTTTTCCATAAATCGCAACGGAGTCCGGACCGGAGAGGTCAAGCCGAGCCGATGGGGTGAATGATCCCCCCAAGCCCTTCTCGAAAATGCGCTGCATGAACTTCGAGGTCAGCGTATTCAAGAAAATAGAAGCGGTGTATTGCGCCAACTGAATCGGCCCCGCCTCCCAGGCGTTCGACAAAATATTTCCAACCACCATCGATTGGTCTGCGCCTGGCTTACGTACCACCTGTTCATTTGTTGCCTCCTCAATAACCGAGGCAGGCGTCCGAATGTTTCCTGAAATCAACCCTTCGAGTGGACGGAAACCTCCCCCTTCTTGGCGCTGAGAGGCTGCATCCGTCACCTGACGCTGCGTGTCCGTCAAAAATCGGTTAAAGGTACTTGTGAGCGTGCCAAGCTGGCTTGTTCCCGGATCAAAGCTTTGCTGCAAATTACTAATAACGTCTCCATCGCTCATCGTGCGATAAAGCGTGTCGTAATTACTAAGCACCGTCTGGAAGTCACAGCGTGCCTGTGGACGGTTATAGCGACTCTGTGCCAGCCCACCGACGTTCGGAAGGTTCAAGTTCGGCGGTGTCGGGAACAGCTGACTCCCCAACTCGCCCAACGAGACCTGCAAGCGCAAAAGCGTTGTTGGATCTTTTGG
Organism: uncultured Gammaproteobacteria bacterium; assembly: GCA_964582475.1. Taxonomy (GTDB): domain Bacteria; phylum Patescibacteriota; class Patescibacteriia; order 2-12-FULL-60-25; family 2-12-FULL-60-25; genus JAGOTP01. The sequence goes on from CAZOQS010000005.1 coordinate 33,249, forward strand.
TTGACACAAATTAAACCCAATCCCCTGGAAGAAGCTTGAGTCACTCATGCTTGCCATGAATTCTCCAGCTGCATCACTTCCAACATTTGAGAGATATTCTCCGAATTTCCCATCAAAGAACAGCTTTCCCTGCCCTTTTCCACCCGTTGCAATGTACTCCGCCGCGTCATATGCCATCTGACCCAAAAACAACTGCAACGCGTTTGTGAGTGCAACGACTCCCGCGCGCGTCAGCTGACTCATGATGTTCTTATAGGTCGAGTTGGCCGCTTCTGGCACGTTAGCCGTAATCGCTACGAACATCCCTGGGCCTGTAACCGGAACAGGGATGTTCGGCGACTGCGCCAAGGCTGGCTGCAGTGGGCCTAAAGAAAGCGTTAACCCCGTCACGAGAGTGACGAGGGCGAACGCGACACGGCGGAAAGAACGCGAGAATTCCATAGGGCGCTAAGGGGTGGGTTGAAGAGAAGGAGAGGGAGCCGTTGTAGAAACAGAACTAGACACACTCGGAGAAGCTGCGGCTCGAGCTGACTGAATACGGAGCGCTTCCTGATAGGACATGCGATACGCTTGCATCACCGCCTCATCCGAAAGCGTTGCAAGCTGATCCGCTGGCAACAATCCCTGAGAGCGAATGTAGGCGCGTGTATCTTCCGCGGTCATGCTCTCAGGCACCTTTGGATTTACAATAAATTCTTCCACACCCGTCTGAGGTGGCTGAGCCCCTGATCGAACTGCTGCTAAGTTCGCATCCGCTTCGGCAACAAACGTAGATGTCGCTGCTTGCGGAACAGAGGCCTGAAGATCAAAACAATCTTTTCCTTGGGGACAATTTGGATCTTCGTTTTGCGCAATCTCTTCCGCGTCTGAAGCCCCGTCCGAATCGCTATCCGCTAAATAGGCTGATGTGAGATAGACATACTGCTCGTCGTAATCTGAGATCCCATCCCGATCGGTGTCTTTCAGCTTTAATTCACCTTGTGTTTTTTCATCATTTTCAAAATTCTGCGTTCGAATTTGAATGGCCCGTGTGAGATTTTGGCGCGACACGAGAAACGGCTTGCGTACATTGGAGCGTAACTGTGACATGCCTCCAAACACTAAAAAAAGACAACAGACGCTCAGCGACGTGATCGCTAATTTCTGTTCAAAACTCAGCTTGGACCAACGATCACGTAAAAGGTTCACCATACATGGTACAAGGTTGGGACCAGTATAACAGATTCAATCGAGACAAGAAACGCAGAAGCGTGTGGATGACCCGTCACGCACCATGGTACAATCCTCCTGTATGGCGCTCGCCTCCTTCTTCTCTCCTCCCGTCCAAGCCCAAGAGCCCGTCGTCGACCGCTGGCAAGAACTCAGCGAACAAGAGGGTGAACTCGGCGTCGACATTTTTCGCCAAGGAGATCTCTTGTTTATTCGTTCAACTCTGGCCGGTGTGGAACCAGAAGATTTAGACGTCTCGATCGATGGCGACTTGCTCACGATTCGGGGAGCCCGTCGTATGCCCCACGATGTCCGTGAAGAAGATTGGTTTCATCAGGAGTGTTATTGGGGAAGCTTTAGTCGCTCCATCGTTCTCCCCCTCGACGTCTACCCAGAACGAGCCGAGGCCAGCCTCCATCAGGGAGTCCTGACGCTCCGTCTCCCGATCCGCATGCACCACAGACGCCTAGAGATCCACCCCATGGAACAAACGCACGCTTCGTAGTAGGCTCGGAGGAACTGTATGAAACAACCGCTTCTCTGCTCCGTTGTAGCGATCGAAGACCAAGCTGTACGCCTTCGGACTCCCGACGGCCAAACACTCACCCTTCCGCTTACCTCCATCCATGGCACGCCGATCCCCTCCGGGACCGTCCGTCTTATGGGCGTTATCCCTGAAGGAGGCCGGGTAGATGACAGCGCCTTCGCCAAAACCATTCTCAACGAACTTCTTTCGCCTCCTAGATCATGACCTCCTCCCCCAAAATCCAACCCGCCGTCTTAATCGCCACACTGGTGGTGAGCTGTTTATGCGCCCTGCTGATCGGAACGTTCGTATGGAGCGCCCACATCGGCAAAACCTACGACGGAAAAATCCTCCCACGCGTGTCGGTGGCCGGCATTCAAATTGGTGGCCTAGATGAAGAGAAAGCCAACCAGGTGCTCCGCGCAGAACTGGGACAGGAAAAAGTAAAAAACGTCGAAGTTCAGATCAATACTCAGACCTACGTTCTGAAAGCCGAGACTCCAGACGGTTCATTTGTTGAACCTTCCTCGACGTTGGCCCGAAAGGCGTTTCTCATCGGACGCTCCTCAAATCCGCTCCGCAATACCTGGGATCGGGTCCGCCTCTCCCTCTGGAGCAAAATGGAAGTCCCTCTGTCTGTCGACGTAAACCCTGAGCGTTTACAGAAGATTCTTGAACCAAAACTGAGCGACCTTCTTCGAGCCCCTGCTGATGCACAGCTCACGATCGCCCCCGATACAGGAGTTGTTACCATCGCCCCAGAACAAGCGGGAGTCTCTATCAGCTGGGAAGACGCAGCCCGCCGCATCCGTGAACAAATCAATCGTCGTGACAAGAATCCTGTTCAGATCCCACTTGAGGAATCCCGACCAAATCTTGTTGCGGAAGATCTCGCAAATGTACGCGCCGAGGCGGAAGGCTGGTTATCCAAACCCACCCTTACGTTGGTTGCAACCTCAACTATTAATACCTCCTGGCCGCTCACAACCAGCACGGTTGCTAGTTGGATGAGCGTCACTTCAAGTGCTCCACATCAGGCACGGCTCGAACTTGACCGCACGCGCGCAAGCCAAACACTCCACGGATGGCTCGGAACCAGCGTCCGCGCAGCTCAAGATGGGCTTCTTGAGCTCGATGATCAGGGAAAACTCAAAACCTTCATCCCACCAAAAGAAGGTCTTGGGCCGGACACGGAGCAAACATTGCAGAATATCCGAACCGCTTGGGAACAGAACGCGACCTCGACCGCATTCATCGTGCGCACCCAACAACCAACGATCTTGGGTGATGCCGAACGACTTGGGATCCGTGAATTCATCGGCCGCGGAACCTCAGCGTTCCCAGGCTCGCCAACCAACCGACGGAAAAACATCAAACTCGGAATGGAACGCGTACACGGGACTATCATTCCTGCCGGCGGTGAGTTTTCGATGATGAAAACCCTTGGCCCAATTGATGGAGCAAATGGCTGGCTCCCTGAACTCGTCATTAAAGGGAATCGAACACTGCCTGAGTTTGGAGGAGGCTTGTGCCAAATTGGAACAACCGCCTTCCGTGGCGCCATGAATACGGGCCTCGAAATTACGGAGCGTCGTAATCACAGCTATCGCGTTCGCTACTACGAACCAGCGGGTACCGATGCCACTATCTATGATCCTTCGCCTGACTTTAAGTTCAAAAACGACACGGCGCATGCAATTCTGATTACGGGAGAAATTCGAGGAGGAGGAGATATCGTTGATTTCAACTTCTGGGGCACAAGCGACGGCCGAAAAGGGAGCATTAGCCCATCCAGAATTACGAAAATCATTTCACCACCCCCTACAAAGCTCGTTGAGACAACAGATCTCGCCCCTGGGGTAAAGAAGTGTACGGAAACGGCCCACGCGGGCGCTACTGCCCAAATCGACTACGTCGTCGATTACCCCAATGGAGAGAGTAAAAAGGTAACGTTTACCAGCGTCTACCGCCCTTGGCAGGCCGTCTGCTTGATCGGCGTTGCTGCTATTACCCCTCCCGCAGCCGCAGAGGCTGCGACGATCGACCAAACGGGAATCAACAACTTCAACTAGAAAACCCTTAGGGTAAGCGAGGAACGCTCTCAACCTTGACAAAAAAGGCCTGTTCGTGTAGTATTCTTTGTTACACGAGGTCTTTAGCAATCCGCATCCACGACAAGCATGGAATCTTATTTTTAGGTGCGTGTGGGCTCCGGCTCGGACCATCCTATTGCAAGGTTTCTTGGGTGCGGATTGTTTAATACCTGGTGCACCAAAAAACTCCCCGCAGGAACCACTAGCCAAGCGCTATGTTCCGGCGGGGAATTTGTTTTTTTTCGTTCTTAGACTTTCTCCGCAATCCGCTCGACCGCCAAGACGAAGGCAGCGACCCGATCCGTACAACCAAAGCGTTTTGCCCGTTCCCGAACAGCGGCAGCGCTTTCGGCCATTTTATCGTTCATCTTTTGATAGACCTCTGCTTCCGTCCACTTCTCTGCGTGCATGTTCTGGTACCACTCGAAATAGGAAACCGTCACTCCCCCTGCATTCGCGAGAATATCTGGGGCGATCGTGATGCCTTGCGCATGGAGAGCCTCGTCTCCTTCTGGTGTCGTCGGACCGTTCGCAAGCTCAAGCACCAGCTTGGCTTTGACACGCTTCGCAACTTCACCTGTGAGCTGGTTTTCAAGCGCTGAGGGGGCGAGGACATCACACTCAGTCGTCAGAAGCTCTTCCTGGCTCAGTGTAGTCGTTCCCGGGAAACCAACCACTGTCCCCTCTTTGGCTTTAAACTGCTCCAAGGCAGGGATATCGAGCCCTTCAGAGCTCAAGACCCCTCCACGTGAATCCGAGACCGCAATCACGCGATGACCGGCCTCGTGGAACAAGTGGGCGATATGAAGACCTGCGTTTCCGAATCCTTGAACAACCACGCGCCAGATATGGTCGGCTGGCATAAGGTCACGATAGGCCTTCCAAACCGCGAATGCTCCGCGAGCCGTCGCTTCCGCACGTCCAGCGGACCCACCTTTGTCTAAGCTTTTCCCCGTTACAACCGCAGGCGAGGCCTTTCCAACAAGTTGGCTATATTCTTCGGCAAAGACATCCATCAAACGCGAATTCGTATTCACGTCTGGAGCTGGAACATCCTTCTCAGGCCCCACAACCTCGACCATGCGACGCACGAAGCCCCGCATCACCTCTTCGCGCTCTTCTTGTGTCAGCGCCTTTGGATCGACGGATACACCGCCCTTGCCCCCACCATACGGAAGACTCAATACCGCACACTTCATCGTCATCCAGAAGGCAAGTGCTTGAACTTCATCCAAATCCACTTGTGGATGGAAACGGATCCCACCTTTATATGGACCTCGTTGATTATTCCATTGGACGCGATAGCCTGAGAAATACTTCGTCGTATCGCCCTGCTTCAAGGGAATCGTGACATGCACCATACGGTCCGCATGCCGTAATCGCTCCACAACCGCTTTATACTCAGGCACAAGCGCAGCCGCTTGGTCGAGCTGCTTCATGGCGTTTCCTAAAACAGACATAGGCTGTTATTCGTTATGATCTTGAAGAAATTTCTCCGCATCAAGCGCGGCCATACAACCAGAACCCGCCGCCGTGATCGCCTGACGGTAGCGCGAGTCTTGAACATCGCCACAGGCAAACAGCCCTTCGATCTTGGTCTTGGACGTACCTGCGAGCGTCTTCACGTAGCCTTTTTCATCCAGATCAACCAGGTCTTTGACGAGTTCGACGTTTGGATCGTGACCGATTGCAGCGAAGACGCCGTCGATCGCCTGCTCCTTGATCTCACCCGTCTTCGTATCGCGTAACACGACGCCAACCACCTTTCCGACATCGACACCTTTAATTTCGGTAATTTCGCTGTTCCAGAGAACGGAAATCTTTGGATTGTTCAGCGTACGATCTTGCATGATCTTCGAAGCGCGGAACGCGTCTCGGCGGTGCACGATCGTCACGGATGTCGCAAAGCGTGTCAGGAAATTCGCCTCTTCCATTGCGCTATCTCCCCCACCAACAATCATGACGTTCTTGCCCTTGAAAAAGAACCCGTCACACGTTGCACACGCAGACACACCTCTTCCATAGAGTGCCTTCTCCGATTCAAGGCCTAACCGACGTGCGGTCGCTCCTGTAGAGAGAATCACTGTGCGCGCGTGGTAGGTTTTGCCATTCGCTTCAAGCTGGAAGCCTCCTTCAATCTGCTTGAGTGTATCCACCCGCTCCGAGACAATTTCGGTCGCGAAACGAACCGCCTGCTCTTTCATGAGCTGCATGAGCTCAGGGCCCATGACGCCTTTCGGAAACCCAGGGAAGTTCTCCACATCTGTTGTCGTCATGAGCTGACCACCCGTCTCGAGCCCTTCAAACAAAATCGGCGACAAATTCGCACGCGCCGCATACACAGCCGCCGTCCATCCTGCGGGACCTGATCCGATAATCGCAACACTGCGCCAGTCCATAGGTTACGCGATGTGCTTCGACAAGTGTTCCATGAAGGCCGCCTTCGACATACTCCCCATGAAGCGATCTACCAACTGACCACCTTTAAAGACGAGAAATGTTGGGATTGAGGCTACTTCATATTTCTCTGGGGTCATCGGATTCTGATCCACATTCATTTTTCCCATTTTAAGCTTCGCCTCCGGAATCTCCGTCGCAATTTCTTCAATCATTGGACTCATCGCGCGACACGGACCACACCATTCCGCCCAGACATCCACAACAACCGGGACCTCGGATTTCAAGACTTCTTGTTCAAAATTTGAGTCAGTAAAGATATGTGCCATAGTTCGATCATGATAGGCCGAGAGAAAAGCTTGAGCAAGCTCCCAACAAAAACACCGAGCTGAGCTCGGTGTTTTTGTTTCCGCCTTCCGTTTAGCGCGTGAATTCAATTTTGCGCGTCTTTGATTCTTCGATGTAGGCCTCAAACCGATCACCAAGTTCGAGCTTCGTTTTTCCTTTGAACGCAGTACCACCCTCCTGACCAGCGCCGAGCTCTTTCACCGCTGATTTACCGGACTGGAGCGTTTCGAGGATGCCCTCACCGATTGGATCTTCGCCGCGCCAGACGCGGACCTTGCAACCAGTAAGCAACTTCCCTTCCTTCACACGGACACCGACCACCATACGCCCTGGTTCGGTGCGGAAGATTCCAGCAACCTCTGCCTGACCAAGTGGGACGATAATCGTTTCTTGAGGCAACAAGGCGTTCAAGCGAGCCAAGATATCATCGAACAATTCGTAAATAATCTTATATTTACGCACATCAACGCCCTTTTCACGCGCCGTCACATCCACCGCTGCTGGAATGAGCACGTTGAATCCGTACACGACTGAGGGCTTTGAGTTGGCTGCGCGCTCAATATCCACTTCCATCACGTTCCCCAAGCCTTTTTGAATCACTTCGACTCCCACCAACTCGTGTGAGACTTTTTCAATCATTCCGAGTAAGGCTTCGAGCGATCCAAGTACGTCCGTCTTCAAAATAACGTTCAACATGATCTTCTTTTTCGCATCATCGCCCTGAACCGGCATTGCCTTGGTCGCGGTGAAGGCATCAGCCACCTGACGCGTTGGACGTGTCTTTTTCTGTTCAAGATCGCCTGGATTTTCTGGAACTTCGATCACATCACCCACAACTGGAGGAACTTTGAATCCGAGAATCTTCACGGGCGTGCCTGGAGGTGCTTCTTTCAACTGCTGGCCATTCCAATCACGCATTGCACGGACACGGCCATAGGCAGCACCCGCGATTCCAAGACAGTCATTGATACGCAACGTTCCATCTTGAACGATGACCGTCGCCACAGGACCTTCCCCTTTGTTCACGTGAGCTTCGATCACACTTCCAGCAGCGCGCGATGTTGGGCGGGCCATGATGCGCTCTGGCTCGATGTCAGCTACCAGCAAAATGGTATCGAGCAAGGCATCAATTCCAACACCTGTCTTCGCTGAGATCTTGGCCAAGGGTACATTTCCTCCCCATTCTTCGACGTTGATGCCGATTTCCGCCAACTGACCCAAGACACGGTTTGGATCGGCGTCTGGTTTATCGATTTTGTTTAAGGCCACCACGAATGGCAGTTTCGCCGCACGAATAATGTCAGCCGCTTCTTTTGTCTGTGGCTGAACCCCGTCATCCGCAGCGACAACCAGCACGGCGACGTCGGCCACTTTCGCTCCACGCGAACGCATGACCGTAAACGCTTCGTGACCTGGCGTATCGATGAAGGTGATTTTGCGGCCTGCTTTTTCCACCTGGTAGGCGCCGATGTGCTGCGTGATTCCACCTGATTCCCCTTCCATGACGTTCGTTTTGCGAATTGCATCAAGCGTACGGGTCTTTCCGTGGTCAACGTGACCCATGATCACAACAACCGGTGGACGGGTGACGAGTCCTTCGGTCGTGAGCTTCAAACGCTCTTTGATAATGTCTTTTTCTTCCAAGGCATCTTTCCATTCTTCTTGTTTTTCGTTTTCTTGAACTGCTTTGAATCCAAGCTCTTCGGCGATGATGGCTGCTGTTGTGAAGTCGATGCGTTCGTTCTGGGAAGCCAAAATACCCGCCTTCATCAGCTGTTGGATCACTTTCGTGACAGGTAAACGCAAAAGACCGGCGAAATCACGTACCGCCAATACAGGCGGGAGGAAGATTTCTGTCTTTGGACGGTTATCAGCAACGGGCGTCGCCTGCTGCGCTAAAATCTGATTTCGCAGACGTTCACGACGAACGCTTTCCATCCACTTCTGGATAATCTGTTCCGCGACACGATCGTCGACCTTAATGGCACGCGCTCCAATATCAAAGCCGAGCTCAGGCAGCTTTGTGAGCATTTCATGCGGAGTAACGCGAAGGCGGCGAGCGAGTTCAGAGACGTTCATGGGCGGATTTTAGGAAAAAATGAATAGGCTGAGAATAGGCTTTTTTCGAGGAACCGTCAAGCAAAAAGGGGTGTATTTTCTCTTATTTTACAGCGATTACAAAGTGACGCGTTGTAAGCTTCCCGAGGCGAGGTTTCTCGATTTTTTGAACGAATTTGGCAATGAAGGGGAGCTTTTGGAGAACGGGACCGAGCTTCAGGAACTCAAGACGGGCAGAGAGTGGACCATTCACAGGGTAGACCGTCACCTGGGAAAATCCCGCTTGGGTAAAGAGGTGCTGCAGTCCTTCATGGGTAAAACGCCAGTAATCGGCATAGGAGGCGTGATCATTCTTCGCTTCAGGCGCCCCCTCCCCTGCACGAGCGGTTTTTCCGTGGTATCCAGCCATAAACGGCGTACTTAGGACACACACCCCTCCCTGTTTCAAAATCCGAAACGTTTCTTCAATCGTCTTCCTAGGATCTTGAACATGCTCGAGCACCTCGAGACTGATGACTGATCCGACGCTCGCATCGGCAATCTGATCGAGATTTTGGACATCCGAATGAAAATCACAGGCACGGTCAATCGCAAAATCTGGTTCATACCCACCTGCGGAATACGCTTTACCAACAAACAGCGGCTCGACAAATGCCATCTCTTTGGCAAAACGACCACTCGTTCCGAGATCGTAAATCGGTTCGTGCTGAGCCGCTCGCGTCATCAATTCTACAAATGTTTGGAAAAAAGGATGTGACCGAGAGAGCATACAGATGGTCAATGTGACCCCCTACTGATACCATTTTCGGTATTCAATTACCACTATGAAAAAAGCGCTGATCACTGGCATCACCGGACAAGACGGCTCCTACCTCGCAGAACTGCTGCTTGAAAAAGGCTACGAAGTTCATGGAATCATGCGTCGCTCCTCGAGTTTTAACACCTCAAAGATCGATCATCTCTACACGGATCCTCATATTTTTGGCACCAAGCTCTTTTTGCACTTCGGCGATATTTCGGATAGCCAAGTCGTTCGCAAGCTCCTCACAAATACCCAACCAGATGAAGTTTATAACCTGGCTGCACAGTCACATGTGCGTGTGAGTTTTGATATTCCAGAATATACCGCCGACGTCACGGGTTTGGGTGTCATTCGCATTCTGGAAGCAATCAAGGACTATCAACAGGAGGTTGGAAAACAAGCAAAATTCTACCAAGCCTCGTCTTCGGAGATGTTTGGGAGCACGCCTCCTCCGCAAAATGAGGCGACACCTTTTCATCCGCGTAGTCCGTACGCCTGTGCCAAAGTCTTTGGTTACCACACGACGGTCAATTATCGAGAAGCTTATGACTTGTATGCTGTGAATGGAATTCTCTTCAACCACGAGAGTCCACGACGTGGAGAGACGTTCGTGACTCGAAAGATTACTCGAGGAATCGCACGCATCTTGGCGGGTCTCGATGAAAAACTCTATCTCGGAAATCTTGAAGCGCAGCGTGACTGGGGCTATGCGAAAGAATATATGGACGCCGCGTGGCGCATGCTTCAGCAGCCGACTCCAGAAGATTTCGTGATTGGAACGGGTGAGATGCACACGGTGCGAGAATTTCTTGATCTCGCGTTTGAAGCCGCTGGCGTCTCTGATTGGTCAAAGCTCGTTGAGATTGATAAGCGCTACTTCCGCCCAACAGAAGTAGATGCGCTATGCGCGGATGCGAGTAAAGCAAAGCAGTTCCTCAACTGGACACCAACCACTTCTTTTAAAGATTTAGTCACCCTTATGATGGAAGCTGAGCTCAAAACCTATGGAGTTACACGCTAAACGGATTTTGCTGACGGGGGGTTCGGGATTTCTTGGCTCACACGTCCAGGCCGAGCTTCAACGCCGAGGCGTCTCTCCAGAAAACATCACCATCCCACGCTCCGTAGATTGCGATCTGCGCCGATGGGAGGATTGCGCACGTATCGTGAAGGGGCAGGATGTCATTATCCATCTTGCTGCTCATGTAGGCGGCATTGGCCTCAATCGTGAAAAGCCGGGGGAACTTTTTTATAACAACCTGATGATGGGCGTCCAGCTCATCGAAGCGGCACGCCAAGCCAAGGTGGAAAAAGTCGTTGCGATTGGGACGATCTGCGCCTATCCAAAATTTACCCCAGTCCCCTTTCACGAAGAGGCGCTCTGGGAAGGCTATCCAGAAGAAACGAATGCGCCGTATGGACTCGCAAAAAAAATGCTGCTCGTTCAGGCTCAGGCGTATCGGGCACAGTACGGTTTCAATACGATCTATCTTCTGCCCGTGAACTTGTATGGTCCACGCGATAATTTTGATCCAGGGTCTTCACATGTGATCCCGGCGCTCATCCAAAAAATCCAAGACGCCAAAGATCGTGCCGAACCATTTATCACGGTCTGGGGCACGGGGACACCGACGCGTGAATTCTTATTTGCGGAAGATGCTGCTCGCGGGATTGTCGATGCGACCGAACGCTATGATGGAGCTGAGCCCGTGAATCTTGGTGTCGGGAAAGAGATCTCTATTCGTGAGCTTGTAACGCTTCTCTGCCAGCTAATGGACTATCAAGGTGAGATTCGCTGGGACGCCTCAAAACCAGACGGACAACCACGCCGCTGCTTGGATACAAAACGCGCGAGCGAACTCTTTGGATTCACTGCGCAAACAAGCTTTGAAGAGGGTCTTCGCAAGACCATCCAGTGGTATCAAAATCGATAATTCCGTTACGCTCCTACACCCTCCAGCCAATCGTATTCCAGGTGGGAAGCATCAACCCGCTTGTTTCATAGTCTAAATTTGCCAGCCATTTTTTTGGTGCAAAGACCAATTTTGAAGGCGACGGATTCAGCCAAGCCGCCCACCAACTAAAGGTGCTATTGGCGATGATCTGGTGTTGACACCGACGCATGAGGTCAAATTCTTGATAATCTTTTAATCCAAATTCCTGCGTAATGTACGTCACTGGCGCATCGAAGGAGATATTCTGTTTCACCCAATCTATTTCGTTTGAAAAGAGATACAACTCCGCGTTTGGCTTCTGGTGAAGAAGCACGTTCAAGGCTTTCGTATAGTATTCGCTCCCAAGGATTCCATGAGCCGTCTGCTGATAGTCTCCTCTTCGGAAATGAAGTGCGACGATTTCTTTTTCTTCAAGCCGCTGAAGCAAGGGATGCGACGCAGGAAGTTGATGCTCGGGCAGAAGCGAGAGCTCCCGCATCAAGCTCTCACGAATAGGTTCGAGGTAGGCAGGATGCTGCCAATAACCAGAGAGGTACACAGGCTTCGCCTGCGTTTTGAGAAAATCTGGAACGTACTTAAAGAAATGCTCAGGCTTCTCTTCACGATACTGGCGTTTTTCCAACGGCTTACGCTCTTCAAGCCAACGCGGAATTGAGAAGCGGCCCTGGTAGCGCTTATAGTCTTCCGCCTCTTGATCCGTCAGCGGTTTCGCTTGAATCGCAAATCGATCCAAAAAATATGGACGAAAATAGGTTTTGAAATCCGATAGATCAAGTCGAAGCTCACTCCCTTCAGCCAGCGCCATGCTCCGCCCAATGGCGTATTGAAAAAATTGATTCCCTAAGCCTCCGAGGATTTTTGTGGTGATCATGGAAGATTCCTTAGAAAAGATGGGTAGAGTGTAGAGTTTTGAACGAATTCTCACAAGGAATAGATCTCATGCACCTGTTTTGCATGAACTGCCCGAAAAAATGACCGTATGTTAACGTACGACTCATTGATCTATGTGCGGAATTCTTGGAATCACCCAGCTTCTGAAAGAATCGGAATTCTCCGATGCAGCCCGCTGTTTTTCGTATCGCGGGCCAGATGCGTACGGCCAAACGGAACGTGACGGAATCACCCTTGGACACCACCGCTTATCGATTCTGGATCTTGCTGCACGCTCAGATCAGCCAATGATCTCCCCAGATGGGAGGCTGGCTATTGTCTTCAATGGAGAAATTTACAACTTCAAGGAGCTGAAGAAAACGCTCGCCTCCGACTACGAATTTCGAACAACTTCAGATACAGAAGTATTGCTGGCAGCCTACCTGCGTTACGACAAAGATCTGACCCAGCATCTCCGTGGAATGTACGCCTTCGCGATTCACGATCGTCAGACCCAACAGCTTCTCCTATTTCGAGACCCGGTTGGCATCAAACCTGTCTACTATTCGCACGTCAACGATGTCTTTTGTTTCGCGTCTGAAGCAAAAGGTGTAGCAAGACTACTCGAGACACAAAAGATCGAACCCACACTCAACGAACACGCGTGGAACCTCTTCTGGACGTTTGGCTACATCCCGAGCCCACTCACGCTCGTTTCCCAGATACAAAAACTCGAACGCGGACAAGGTGCACTCTTTGACCTCCAGACGAAACACTTAGAACTGTTTACAGCTGCCAAGCGAATAGAAGAAGATCCGATCCTCTCGCCCACGTCCTTAAGAGAGGTTACGGAACAAAGCGTCCTCGACCACTTAATCGCTGATGCGCCTGTGGGCCTTTTCTTTTCGGGAGGAACGGATTCGAGCCTGATCGCCGCTATTTTGCACAAGCATGGCGTAAACTTGAAGACATTCAGTCTTCTGATGCCTGGCAATGAGCTCGACAAGCAGTACATCATCGATATTCGCGCACAGCTCGGTCTACAAGGTGAGCTCGTTCAGTTTGGAACAGCAGAGCTACAAACAGCACTCGAACAGATCCAGGAACGAATTGATGAACCGACTGCTGACTCCTCTATTTTCCCCACACTCTTTTTGAGCCGAGCGGCTGCGAAAGACGTGAAAGTCGTCCTATCCGGCGAAGGTGGCGACGAACTCTTCTTGGGCTATTATCATCAACAAGGCCTCGCGAAGATCCGCCGAACGAAAATATCTGTCGCCTCAACGCTGCTCGATCAGCTCCGTCTCACCGCTCAATCCCCGTTTGCTAGCCGCGCAATCGCTAAGGGCTACATCGGAGCTCAAGATGCCGCAGGGTTCTACCTAAGCCAACACGCGCTCCTGAGAGAACAGACGCCGAAGGAACTGTGGAAGCTCGGACGAACAACCTTGGAAGCGCTTCAGTGCTCACCGACTCTCTTAGACCGAGAATTGGCGCTAGAGAATGATCTGCTACGTAAAATCGATCTCGCGACGTCGTACGCATCCATCGAAGGACGCGTTCCCCTCCTCGATCCACGCGTGATTCGCTACGCCGAGCGGCTGACACCCGATCAACATCTAAGTGGCGGTGTATTAAAGCATGCATTAAAACAACTCCTTGCGACCTATCTTCCAAAAACACTGGTTGAACGACCAAAAGCTGGCTTTGGGATGCAGACAAATCTCCTAAAAGAGCACGCGGCTTTTCATCAGGCAGCAACTGAAGCCTGGGAAGACATAAAACGATTTCATCCATCATCACCTGAACTTGAGCACGCCATCCAGACACGCCTTACAGAGGCACGTGTCGGAACAGCCGTCATCACGCTCCGATCGGCGCTACGGGAGCTTTCGCTTTTGAGCGGATGAGTTGTTTCACAAAGTACTTAAGGAAAAATCGAACGTCTTTCCAAGGTGCCTGACGGAACGTTTCTTTTGTCGATGGATATTTCAAAACAAAGGCATTTCGAAAAAGAAAACTAAGCCGCATGCGCTTGATCAACTGAACAAGAGTTAAAGCCTCTCCCAGATAGGCCTTCAAAAAAAGCGCTTCCTGTTCTTGCGTGAGCGGGAGAACGTTCTTCATATTCTTCAACGGGATCGCCGCTGAACGTAGGTAGTCTTCGGCATTTTTCTTTTTGGTGAGAGAAGCAGCGTGACGTCGATACAAGAGTAACGGCTCGGGAAGATTCGCCGCTCGCACATTCTCGACAAACAACAACCGGCTCCACAGCTCCAGATCCTGGCTTCGGCGATAGGTTTCGTTGTACAGGTTCGCCCTCAGATCACTCGCACGAACCATGACAGACGGATGAATGAATGGGTTCGCAAAACAGGCACGGAAAAGAATTTCCTCGTGAGTGACAGGTGTACGATAGATCTGACCCCTCTCTTCTCCCTTTTCATCGATAAAACGCGCCCACGTTCCAACGAGACTTATTTCTGGATGCGCTTCTAGAAAAGTAACTTGCTTCTCTAATCGTGTTTTGAGCGCGACATCATCTGCGTCCATGCGCGCGATATAATCACCGGTTGCAAACGCTATGCCTTCATTTAACCTCGTCGCGAGTCCAAGGCTCGTCTCGTACGCGCGATAGACGATCCGTGGGTCTGAATAGCTCCGTACGATCGCCTCCGTCTCGTCCATTGAACCATCATTCAATATGATAAATTCAATATTTGTGTAACTTTGGGACAGAATGCTCTCGATCGCCGCCGACAGAAAAAGGGCCCCGTCTTTCACCGGCATGATAACACTCACCTTGGGTTGGACGGACGGTGGCATACCCTACCTCAACGACCGCTCGGTTCAGCAATGATCGCATCGTGCTTCACGTATGCGGTATAGGTTGGCTTCAGGGTTCGGATCTGAGCACAGACATGCTCAACGGTTGGATAATCGTCTACACCAGTAAAACAACGTGCGTCATCAATCACAAGTATATGGTCTTGCGCACTCGATAAAATCGTTCTGATCTCTTCTACGATTGGCGTGTCCAGATCTGCGCGCGCCGTCACACCGCCGGAATAATGGGCGTCCAACCAAAAAAGCGCGGGGACACTGAGGTCCGCGACAATCTCTTTTAACCGAACGGCTGAATCCCCTTGCAAAAGCGTCACGTTCGTATCATCTGCAAATCGCTGTTTCGCTTTTTGGTAGAGTTCTTCTGAAAATTCGATCGAGTAGACGCGCGGAAACTGCCGCTTCATCGCTTCGACCATGGATCCAAAATAGGTCCCTGTCTCGACCAAGATAGATAGCTGATATTTTTCCGCAAAGTGCTTTAATTGACGTCGCTTTTGGACATGTGGCGAAGGTACTCCGCTTGGTCGTCCTTTCAACACCCAACGATAATAGAGGCTGTATTGCACGAGCTCTTCAACCGCTTCCGAGCGACGGATCGAGCGAAGTACGCGTTTTACGACTGACCCTTGCTGAGCGACTCTGGAATCGGTGGTTTTATCCATACGTAGTAGGATGATATCGCCAAATTGAAGGCTTGCGCAACCATTCGACCCACAACCACCCCGATCAGGCCGAATAGAGGGACAGAGATGCACGAAATAACGAGTGAGCCAATCGTGATAATGAGGGTGACCCGAGTAATCCGCTCTTCATATCTGTGTGCATACAGCAGACTCAACGGAATTTGATAGACTGAAAAGGCCATCGACAGGGCGTACAAACGCGTATACCCAACCCAGCTTTGATAGGCGGGAAACAATAAACGGAAGAGCAGCGGCGCAACAACGATGTAGACGATCGAAACGCACATAACAGCCACCGCTAACTTGAAGGAGTTCTTGGCCGCTTGCTGGCGCGATTCGGCGGTTTCATTCACGGCGAACTTAGGCAAAGCGAGCTGCCCCACAATTTTGACGAATCCTCGGAGCTGATCTGGGATGATCGTCACGAAGCTTAAAATCGAAACGCTGGCCGAACCTAGAAGGTTAAAGACCAAAATATTATCAATCTGAGACACAATCAATGAGAACGCTGTCAGCAATGAGATGCGCTTACTAAAGGTTTGCAGCCCCTCATCCTGCACCTTATTTGGCTTATATTTCCGCAGTGTCCAGAAAAAGGCTACCGTTTGCGCAAGCGCGAGCGTTCCAATATTCGCAATCACCAACACCACCACATTCGTGCGCAAGAAGAGCACGAGAGCCACCGACAACAACACCATGAAGCTTGTCAGGAGACCAATGACACTTACCGCTTGGAAGTTTTTCTTCCCCTGAAGGAACGCGCCATAGGTATTTGCGATATTCGCAACCGGTCCAAGACACGAAAGCGCGAGCAACGAGATGGCGAAAACCGTATTCCCCTGCCAGAAATAATAAAGACCTGTGACGATAAATGCCGCACAGAAAAAGATATTCCACTTGAGCTGAAGTGGAATCGACTGAAGGAGCGCCCCTTCTTTTCCTTTCGCTACCGCCTGCGTCACCGCGACGTTGATTCCGGTCAGCGAGAAGGCATTCAACGCCGTGAAAATGGAAAAAATATAGCGGTATTCACCGTATTGCTCTTTGGTTAGGAAGTTGGCGTATAGATAGGAAGTCACGAGCCCGATCAGGGTCACACCAACCGTGTTCACGAACAACCATGAGCCCTGTTTTACGAGGTAGACCAAATCTGTCTGAACAAAGCGTTCAGACCGACGAAGAAACTGATAGACCTTAGATCGAAGCATAGTTAGACCTCCTCAAATACAGCTACCAACTTCGCTATTTGCGCTTGAGCCCCATGATGCATTTGAACCGCTTCACGAATCGAACGGAGGAGCTGCGCATATTTACTCTCAGACAAACCTGCAACGCGTTCGAGCCCCTGTACAAACGCTTCCCCTGACGAGCAATGAAGCCAACGCGCATCTTGCGGAAGCCACTCTTTCATAGCGTCTGTGCTCGCGAGTGGGATCAAACCAGATAGCCCCGCCTCAAGGATTGTTTTATCGAGACTGCCATCAGTAGCGTTCAAGATGACGTCATGCTTCGCAAAGAGTTCAGGGACATCCGCGTAGACAACCGTTCGTTTTTCCCAAGATACGCGCGGGTCCGCTTGAACTAGCGGATCTAATATTTGCTCGTATCCTGGATCACCCGAGCATCCAATGAGCGTTAATCGGAATGGGAACGATGAAGGGACTTTTCTAAACACCTCTAGCAATTCTTTGACGCTTTTACTTCGATCCATTCGCCCAAAAATAAGAACCTTCCAATCCGCAGGGAGCGAACGAGTCATCTGCGGGAATCGGGTCGATTCAAATCCTTGCCCAATGATCCGTAGCTTTGGAAGTCCCGCCGCGCCTGCTTGGGCGGAACTTACAACTACATTCGCCATTGATGCCCCCCAACGTGCCCAACGGCTCGTGCGGTAATGCGCGTACCAAAATACAATCTTTTTTCCGAGGAGACGCCACAACCAACCGGCGCATAATACATAATGTGGATCACCTCGGACGAAGACGGCATCGTAAGCAGCACGACGGCTCCAAGCCTCTTTTAACACACGGAATACAACCGCAGCCTTCGAATGAGACCCGCTCGTACGCAACGGAACAACCGTGATATTTTCTGGCAAGGTATAGCGCCCCACCCGAAGAGCAAAGACCGTCAGATGATCGAAGGAAGGCGCCGCCTGCTGTAACCAACTCACAAAAAACCCCATAAGCGGATCATCCAGATCAACCGCTTGAACACAGATTAAAAGGCGCTTCTTGGAAGCAGACATAGCTAAGAAGGAAGCAGTTTAGCGTAGGCACTCGCGACCGTCGCAAAGGGCTCGGGCAGAATGGGCGGAAACGAAACAGGGATCGTCTCAAGCGCCTGTTTCCAGGCGCGATGATCTCCGTAAGGAAGAATACGAATGCGCTCAGGATAGATTTCTGCCGCCTCAGGATTTCCGCCTTGATCGCTCAAAAAACAGGGCGCCCCATGACAGGCCGCCTCAATGGCGACATGTGGAAACCCTTCGTACAACGAAGGGAGGACGAAAGCGTCCGCTGCACGCGCCCAAGACTGCACCTCCAGATACGAAACCCGACCGTTAAATTGCACTCGTTCCGTCAGCCCCAATTCAGCCGCCTTCCGTTTCCAAACGGCGATCTCAGCCCCTTCTCCAATATGCACGAGTCTATACGATTCAGGCAGTTGTTGAAGGACTTCCAACAAAAAGTCGACGCGCTTCCAAGAAGCACCTCGGGCATTCGAGAGAAGGACTGTTTGCCCCTCATGCAATCCAAACCGCTCACGCAACTCAGTACGCGGTGGCAACTGTCGCTCTAACTCAACCGTGTTATAAATGACTTGCTGACGCTCTTTTGGGACGCCCCACGCCGTTGATAGCTGTTGCAGGTAACGACTCGGTGTCACAACGAACGATGCGCGACGCGCGACCCAAGACTCGATCGCGAAGACAACGCGCCATTTCAGTGGCTTCGGTGTTGTCAAAAATGTTTCAAGCGCCGTGATAGACGAGGCCTGTTCGCGCTGCATCCCTTCCCAAGCAAAATCTCCCGGCACGCGGAGAAGTGTTTTCTTTCCCGCTAGGATCGCTCCGATCGTCCCGGGTAACCCTTCCGAGAACGCTCCTTGCAAAAACACCACATCTGCGGACCGCGCCAACCGCCAAACGCGAATCGCATAGCGAAGATAGCGCAACGCGAACCCACCCGCGCGCGAGACAACCTCAACCGACCAATCAGTGGAGCGCTTCGTTCGTTCGTCGCCATAGGTCACAACTGTCACCGTGTGTCCCTGCGCCTGCCATTCCGCCGCGAGTGCCGGCACAAACGTCGCTGGCCCACCCGTTTCTGGAGGATAGATACCGGTCGCAAGCAGAACATGCATAGATAAAAAAATAACCCGGTATTACGCGCGTTGATGTTGGATTTGACCCATTTCCGCTATACTAGGACGAGTCATTTTTGCCTGTTTCATACCGGACTACTATAAAGGAAACGGTCCCTGCTGGCGAGCAATCTCCTTCACCTACGCTATGTCCGACCCCTCCTCCCCTCACATCATTCTCGCGATCACCCTAGCCAAACCAGGCGGGACCACGAGTCTCGTTTTTGCCTATGCTTTTTGGCTTAAACAAAGAGGTTTTAAGGTGACTCTCCTAGCGGGTGAGGGTGCCTGGCTCTTTGAAGAAGCCGCTAAAGTCGGTATTCCCTGCCTTCGAGTCCCTTGGATGCAACGCGAGATCCGTCCTTGGTTTGATCTGCCAGCGATCTTTTCTCTTGCAAAACTTCTTCGAACACTCAAGCCGGATGTCGTCCATCTGAATAGCAGCAAGATGGGTGTCATCGGAAGCCTGTCTGCCCGGCTGGCAGGCGTTCCTCGAGTCGTGTATTGCATTGGTGGCTGGGCCTTTTTAGAATCCATCGCCCCCTGGAAAAGACGTGTCTACGCCGTCGCCGAGCGCTTCACCGCCCGTTTTAAAGACGTGATCATCTGTCTACACCCTGGCGACAAGCAAATTGCCGAAGAACAAGGAATTCGCCCACGCGAAGAGATCCTCGTGATCCCAAATGGCGTCGAACTACAGGCGCTTGATCATGCGCGATTGAATCGTATCGACGCACGACAGGCGCTCGGCCTTCCACAGGACGGATTCGTCTTTGGAACCATCGCAAATTTTTATCCTGCGAAGAATCTTCCAAGCTACATTCGTGCCGTCGCACCTCTCTTGAAACAGTCCCCCTCTGCCAGCCTCGTCCTGATCGGAGATGGGCCAGAACGCCCTCAGCTCGAACAAGCGATTCGAGAGACCGAAACAGCGGAACAGATCGTCTTAACAGGCGCGCGAGCGCAGGCTCACTCCTTCTTGGCCGCCTTCGACGTCTTTGTTCTCCCCTCGACCAAAGAAGGTATGCCCTTCTCGCTCCTTGAAGCCATGGCGGCTCGTCTCCCCTGCGTCGTTACACGGGTCGGAGCCCACGCCTGGATGCTCGATGGCACCGGCTCCTCCCTTGTTCCACCAAACGACGCAGAGGCACTCCAGCGCGCTTTAAGCGAAGCCCTCCAACAGCGTGGACGCCTCATCGAGGTGGGCGAAGCTAATCGCACCGTCGTAGAACGACGCTTCCCACTTGAAACAACTTTTGAAGCTCAGCTCAACGCCTGTCTGCCCAAGTAATAACGAAACACCCCTCTCACCTTAGGTGAGAGGGGTGTTTTCAATTCGCCGTACTCGCTGAATTCGTATTATCTCTGGGTCGGAGTCGCAACAATCGGGGTAGTTTCGACATCTACCGCTTCAACATTGATCCCATCGTTTGCGGGAGCGACACCCGCCTGCTGACGCACCTGACTTACAGTCTCGACGGGCAAGGCACGATAGAACTCCTCAAGTAGATCCTGATAACCAGCGGCTTCTAGACGACGAGCGAAATCTCCGTAGAACCGGACGTATTCGGCTGTCGTTCCAAGCTTCGAGTAGCGGTCAATGATCAGCTTCAGCGCTTCTTTATCCTTGACCAAGAAGGCAGCTTCCGAAACTGCTGGCAACTCACGCAGACCTACCATGTACGGGAAAGACACCGTTTGCGATAAGAGAATTTCTTTTGGACCGTTTACCTGATCTTTCAAGCGGAAGAGGAGCGAAATCCCGTAGGCTAAGTGCGCCTGACCAAGCTCTGGATCTTCTTCCATCGCCTTTCGCTCGTACTTCATTGCCTCATCTGGATTGTTCTGGCGATAGTGGAAATCCGCCAAGGCAAAGAACAGCTGTTGACGACGCGGACTCGTCAGCACGGCACGCTGATAGAGGTCGCTCGCTATTTGCGCGTCCGCAGGATAGAGCACTGCCATCTCCTGGTAGAAACGCGCGATCAAAAACAACATGTTGGTTGAACGTGGGTGACGGGCCAGCTCCTGTTGCGCAACACGCTTCACCATCGAAACCAATTCATCGCGCTTTGGAGAGGTCTTGAGCGCTGGGTCTTGAGCCACATCTGTCAGGTTTTTGGCCATCAGATACGCTTGTTCATCCAGGTACGGCGTTGGAATCGCATTCGCCATCTTGAAGAGCTCAAGGGCGATATCGTAGCGAACCGGGCGCAGCTGGAAGGCGCTGTTTGCCTGAATGATAAGACGTGATGCCTTGAAGGGCAGAACCGAGTAGCGCCAAACGATTGCCAAGAAGATCAGCTGCACTACCACAAATGAGATCAAAGGCAGGTTACGCGACTTCCCTTGAACAGGAGCCGGCGTTTCTTTTGGCTCCATCCCCGGAACGTGGAAACTGTGCGACGAGACACCGATCACCAACGCAAACAGAAGATAACTCATCGTAAACGCGGCCGGATGGTCGAACACGAAAACGTTCTGGACAAAGTACGCCACCGGCAACCCCGTTAGGAGCGCGAACGAAATCGAATCGAGTCGCTGCTCTCGATAGGCGCGATATAGCGACCAGAAGAGTGCGACATAGAGCGCCGTAAACCCCATAAATCCAATTGCCCCCGTCATCGCCAAGACATCCATGATCGTGTTGTGTGAACGATCAAACCACGTTTCGTACTGGCTATAGCGCAACGAAGCTGGGTTGTACTTCAAGTTAAACAAGATGTGGTAGGCATCAAATCCCCAACCGGTGAGCGGTTTTTCTTTGAATCCCGCCCAAGCGATACGCCACGCGATAAAGCGAGGTTCTGGAATCACGGAGAATCCACTTGTGATACGGCTAATATACGGGGCATTTTTGATTGTCTCCGTATTTCGCATCGAGAAGAGAATCCCGTAGACAATGAAAACGGCTGCAACGGCTGCAATCACGCCACGCTTCAGACGACGATCCTTAAGTGTCAGCCCGGCAACAATCCCAACGACCAAGATCCCCATGGCGAGTCCCACCAAGCCTCCACGTGACTGAGTTAGGAAGAAGGCGATCAACTGGAACAAAATCACGCAACCGTAGATCCCCTTCGCGGTGCGAGAAGGCGCCTTTGCAAGCAACCACAGCGCAAAGAAGATGTTGAAGATCTGATACGACGCCATATAAATCGGATTGTCGAGCAGCCCTCCAATACGTCCACCCGCTGGGAACAGCAAGAGTTTTGGAAAAGGAATTTGGAGCATGCTCACGACCGCCATGATCACGGACAATGCCAATTCAAAGTTCAACAACCGACGCCACTGCGACCAGGTCTTCACAAGACCAGTCGTCATGAGGAGCCAAGCTAAGAAATGCAGCAAGGTAAACAACCCATTCATGCGCTCCTGGTTCCCCCACCAAGATCGAAGTGGATCAGCCGAAAAAACAACCGACAGGCCAATAGTAAAGAAGTAAAAGACGATTGCTCCAAGCAACGCATGACGATGTGGACGGACACTCGGCTCCATCCAAGCGAGAGCGAGGTACGCGGGGAACGTTAACCCGATCAAGATCTGCAAGAAGATCAGCTTCGAGAACACGAAGGGGAAAATAACCACCGGAATAAATACGAGCGGCATGAGAAGTCCGGCATAAATGCCAAGGAACGCAACAGCTCTCAGCCAAAAAACGGTCGTTTTTCTGTTCATAGTTAGGGCAAACGGTAACACACAAAACTGGACGGGTACAATCCACAGGCTGGCCACTCCACCCAAACAAAAACTCCCCCGAAGGGGAGTTTTTGTTTTTCCGAAGGCGAACTAGCTGCTGCGAGTTACCTGCGTTGAACCAGTGAGGTCCTGCAAGTACAAGTCGTCAGTCCAGTCACCCGAGGTGTTGGTTCCACCGCCTGATTCAGACACGTCTGACCAGACAAAGGTTCCAGCGGCTACACCTGCTCCGTCAGCCGTAGCGGCCAAGTTGGAGCCTGGCAACTGCGTCGTTCCCGTGAGGGTCGTTGTCGCAGATGTCAAGAATCCAGTGTAATTCGTTCCTGTCGACTGAGTCGTGAAGGAAGTGCTTACAACATCACCTGAGACAGTACCGACGACGTTGTTCGCACGAAGTGCGTACTGAACGTTGGTGCCTGCACTGATTGTTTCAGGGTTTGTGAACTTGATGACCACGTAGGTTGTGGTAGGAGCTGTAATGCTGCCACCAGTGCTACCCTTCAAAGAAGCACCCGTGAACGCCTGAACGACATCGTAGTCGTTGGTGTTCATGACCTGGCTACCACCCTGATCAGTCTTCAAAACAACGAAGTCTGAGAGAGTAAAGCCGGAGAGAGGGCTGTTCGTCGAGGTTGAAGCAGAAACGCGGAATGTAACTTTCTTCAAGGCGACTTCACCGAGTGTGTCGGCGGAGACATTGAAGCGATACAATTCTGGGGAGCTGCCTGGAACCAAGTTCTGCGACAAAGCGACGCGGCTAACCGCTGGCTTCGAAGCACGAACGATGTGCGTGTTCCCGAAGAGACCCTGGTTCAAGACCGTAGCTGTCGTGGTTGCAATGTACACACGTTCACCAGAAGCCTGACCTGTTACGCGAACGTTGAATTTCGTTGCGTACGCTGCGTCGTATTCTGGATCTGTGATGTTGTTCGAAGCAAGACCAAGACGAACTGGCTGACCACTGCGTGCGGCGCTGACATCAACAGCGACGGAGGAAGTTGCCACAACTGGGGCAAGCTTCGCCATAAGCTGAATGACTACGCTGCCATCCTTAGGTACTACGATTGGGCTGGTGAGGAAGACATCTTTCGATGAGCTTGCACCACCGGAGAATTGACCCGTACCGCGGACTGCACCTGCAACTGCAACTGCAACTTCGCTGTACATGAGACCAAGACCGGAGGATGTTACCATCACGCGATCGATCACCATGTCCTCATACTGTGCTGTTGCACGGTACTGAGCGAGACGCTGCCAGCTGTCGTTGCGCATGCCAGGCTTTCCGGCAAGCAAGATTGTCGACTGTGGCATGTTGTCCGTGTTCAACGAAATCGTACCAGCGCTCTGAACAGTCATGATGACTGAGGATGGAGTTGCTGTGCCGCTTACGTTGTTTGTTGCGCTGTTTGTGACAGTGATCGTGTTTGCATCCTGATCCTGTGCAGTGATAGCGGAGACACCGACCGCAAAGAGGTCGCTGCTGCCAGCAATGACGGAGTCAGCTGTACACTTTGCTGTCAAAACACCTGTCGTACCACGAGTCACTGGCCAGTTAAGGTTCGTGAAGCTCATGACACCGCTAGAGTCTGGTACACGAGACTGGCCAACCTGGACCTGAGCCCCGGCTTCCGTCTTGTACAAAGAACATGTCGTGACAACGTTGAGGAAGTCAGTGACGTTCCAAGTACCTGCTGTGTTACCAGAACCTACCAATGTTACAGCCGTGATCAAGGCATCGCTCTGACCGCCCGCTGTGAAGTTCAAACCAAGGGATGCAATATCCGATTGGCGCTTTACAACGTTGGTGGAAGCTGGGCTACCCGAGAGAGCAGCTGTGAGGCTTCCAGCCTGCACGGTCATTTCGTTACCGTTGATGATGGAGTTTGGCACGATGTCGGACGTTGCAACCTGTTCGTTCGTGTCAACGACACGGACGTCACCAGACTGGAAGGCGTTCAACATAGCGCGGTACTTCTTGCCGACGAAGTCGGTGTTGTCCGTGTTGTACAAGTCAACAAGAACTTCGAAGTTACGCGTCTGACCAGCGTTTACGTAGACAACGTTGTTGAAGACGAATGTCGATGTGGTTGGGAAGGTCGGGGCATCCAATGTTCCGCCAGAAGCAGATGTTGGGCCCTGAACTGTCTGACCAGTCGCCATGTCGCGGACGCGAACGTTGCGGATGTAATCCGTGTAGCTCGACGTACCCGTTGCAACGAGACCACCGTTCGTCGAACCAACGGCGAGACGCATGTTGCGTACTTCGAGGTTCGAGCTCTGGGAAGTCAAGGCAAAGCGCATGAAGACAACGTTGTTCTGACCCTTCGCAACGTTCGTCGTACCAGGACCATTGTAGGCAATCGTCAACTGGCCACCCTGTGTGGTCAAGCTGATGAAGTTGGATCCGGATCCGTCGAAGGTTCCGTTGCTTGAGGTACAGCCACTTGTCGAAGTACCGTTACAGACGAGCACACCGGATCCGTAGACACGGTCGATAGCGAGAACGTCTGCAGAGTATTCAACGTATGTCTTGATCGTGTTTGTGGAACGACCGGAGACATCAGCCTTCAAAGAGAAGACACGTGTCACTCCGTTTGGAATGTCGTAGCCTTCGCCTGTGAAGTTCATCACGATCTGGTTGTTCGAGCTTACGCCTGCAGCTGAGGCAACGAGAGTTGCACCCTGGTACAAGTTGAAGTTCTTCAGATCTGTGTTTGGCGTGTTTCCACCTTGGTACAAAGTGATGCGGCGGACGCGAACATCGTTCGTGTTGGCCGTCAATTTGAAGTTGGAGATTTCAGCTTGTGTCGATCCAACGTTTGGATTCGATGGCTGAGTACCCTTTTGGATGTCCAAGCGAGCAGCGCTCGTTGTACCGATCACAAAGGAGTTGCCCTTGATTGGGAATGGACCACCGATTGTCACCGCTGGAGTTGTGGTAACAGAGCTACCAGCAACGATAACGGAGGCGGCGTCCATAAGTTCAAAGGAGTGTTCACCACCAGTAGATGTGAGACCACCCTTTACGTCACCAACCAACACGAGGGACCAAGTCTGGTTAGCTGGAACTGTCCAGTTCAAACCGTTGAAGTCAACAGTCTGTGTAACCGAGTTGATCGAGCGACCCGTCGTGAGACGTGTGCCCTGTGCGTCGTAGAGGTAGATGTTCGAGAAATCAGACGTAGCACCAACGCCAGAGCGCTTCACGCGAAGACCTGTGACGCGAACGTCAGAGGAACCAGCTGTGAAGTTGAACTTGGCGAGCTGGCTGCCGGAGCTGCCCTGAGGCAACGTAGCGCGAGCTGGTGTGTCAGAAGCCAAAGCAACCATGAGGTTACCGGAAACTGGCACTGGTGTGCTGCTGCGATAAATCGCATCAGCCATCATTGCTTCACGAGCCGTAACATCGCTGCCGGCTGGGTAAGCAATTGTCGTCTGGATGACGTTGGCGGCGTTGAACCAGTTAGCAGCAAAAGCTGAATCTGGAACAAACTTGCGCTTCATGCCATTCATGACAACGTAACGCGATGCATCACCAGCGTACGAGATAAGCGTACCATCTGGGTGAATAGCGGACGCGAGGGAAGGACCAGTTGTGTAGTTCGTGAAGAAAGCATCTGGAACGTCGACAACGCGGCGGGCCCAAGCTGAGCCGTAGAGCGAAGTAGCGATCGATTCAGATTCAACCCAGCGGAGCACACCACCTGGAGCAACCGCGTACACCTTTGGATCGGTCGTAATCTTTACAAGCTTTGTGCCTGAGCGGAGTACGAGGTTTCCACCAATGGAGACAGCGGCGAGTTCTGCATCCGTAATGGTCTTAACGGACGAGAAATCTGGGAACCACGAGAAGAATGTGGTTTCGTTTGGGAACACGTAGCGCTTCATGTCGGACGCGTAGTAATACACGGCAGGACCGGAAGCTTTGATGAGGTCACCCGCGACGAGGGTGGCAGCGGACGCGCCGTTTGGCAACGCAAGCATACCAGTACCAACCGTCGAGAGAACCGTCGTCAACGAGACGAAGCTCGAGAGGATTCTTTTTGCAAGACTCATATGACCTGTTGGTCTTCGAGAAGACTGAATTTTCTTTGGAGAAAGAAAATACAGTAAAAGAAATGTCTGAGTAAGGTGCGTGGAACCTCTCACGGACGTGAGAGCTCGACCTTTAAGAACCACGCGTTGAATGAAAGGTGACAGGCCGGGATAAGGGATTGAGCCCTGCACCCGCTTCGATGCACATCCCAGTGATGTAGATCGGAGCGGACGGAGATCTAGGTATAGATCTCAGACCGTTGAACCATTCTTATTTTTTCTCGCTTGTCGTTGAAGGTGGGACCGCTGCTGTCGTTGAGGCGGGCGGAGAGGTAGTCGGTGTCGTAGTACTCATTCCCGGTGGTGTCGCGTTCGTGGTTGAAGCGGTTCGCGTCTCAGGCGTTGAGGAGCTTGCTGCGACAACCGACTCCGCAGACCGTTCTGCGCTGGAAGCCGATTTAGAGGCCTCGATCAGCTTGTCCCCCACTTCGCTCAATCGATCTTGAGATAAGAGCTGACGCGCTTCTGCTAGAGAGGCCGTAGCACTCGCCAGATCAGCGAACGATGAAGTTGAGCTATTCAGCGCAGGGGTCGTCGAGACGAAGGCAAGCGTTCCAGACGCCGATAGAATACCCGCGTTCGTCAGTTGCTCCGTTGCGCTCGTGATGTGATCTGAGACGCCCGCTACTTTTTGATTGATGGATTCAAGCAATTCCTCTTTTGAAACCAACTTTTTCGCCGCTTCGTCCTGAGTTTGTGAATCGAGAATGGCATTCACAGCTTTTACTGAGGCGTTCACGGCAGCTGCCTCCGCTTCTGCAAACTGCGGACGATCTTCGAGCGGAAGGGAAGCCTTGGCGACCTTCAATCCAACAACCGCTTCTGTACTCGCCTTATCGATCAACTTTGCAACCTCCACACGTTCACTTGGACTATCTCCTGAGCTGTCTGTGAGTTGGTTCTTTACGGTATCTAAATCACGGCGCAACATTTCCGTTGCTTCTTTTAAGCGCTCTGGCTTCTTTCCAATATCATCTGTCTGAGCAATCTTTTTGATCTCCTCTACGCGACGGTTTACGAATTCCCCTTTCAAACGGACTTTGTCTGTTTTATCAGAAGCAAACACTAAACGCGTTTGTTCAGAAACAAGCTTCACAGGGAACAAGAGGTCGCCTGGAACTGATTGCTCCGAAGCCGAAACACCCGCCATCGAACCACCAACAATCAATCCAAGACCGGACAAAACAGCCGCGATCGGACCACGTAAGACGGAACGCGCGGGAAGTGGCATCAAAGAACGGATCATCAAACCTACACGCTCTCCGAAAGAAACAGGCGCGACTTCTTTTCCTCCAATTTTTTGCAACAACGCTTCACGCGTATTCTGCACCCACGTCGAATCTGGCTGCACAGAGCGGAGCTCTGTGAGCATGCGACGGAGACGTGGAGTGCGGAGGTCGCGCATAAGAGTTAGTCGATAAAGGTCTTGAGAAGAGTGAGCGCTCGATGGTAGATGACTCGAACGTTGGCGTGGGATTTGTCGAGCGCTTGGGCAATCTCAGGAAATGAGAGGTCTTCGACTAAGCGCAGGAGCAAGACATCTTGATAATCTTCCTTCAATTTTTTGACGTGACGGAGGAGAAGCGCCGCTTCCGCTTGAACGACGGTTTGCGTATGACCTCTTCCTCGATCTGAAACATCCCTTTCACTATCAGTAGTCGCTGCAGCCCCCTCATCTGTTACAGACTCCTCATGAAGAGACTCGATCGGTCGACGCTTATCCCGTCGATAGGAGTCAATAATCTTCCTCCGAGCGATTTTATACAGTAGCCCCCGTACGCTCCGAATCTCTTCTGTTCGTTGGGATAAAATGCGCCAAATGTCTAAAAAAACCTCTGAAACAAGGTCTTCCGCGAGCTCGCGTTGAGATACTTTTGAGTAAATAAAGCGATAGAGCGATTGGACGTGCCGATCATAAAGATGAGCAAACGCCTTCCGATCGCCCTCTGTCCGGACTCGAAATACAAAATAGGTATCGATGAGCGAAGACATGCGTTCTAAATAAAGCGCTAAATCTAGCGTTTTTTTCTCAAACCCGAAGAAATCAGCCTGGAATGCATAGGGGGAAAGAGATTAGAGACTAATTTAGCAAAAACTAGCCAAAACGCCAAGCCCCGGGGAATTCCCGGGGCTTGGCTCTCGAAATCGATATTTTCCTTTTTCTTCTGCTTTTTATACCCCCAAAGAAGGGCTCACGAGCTCAAGTGGGCGACCGCAGAGCTCACGATAGAAGCGGTCGAGGTCGTCGATCCGATCTACCGGGTGAAAAGCGCGTTCCACATGAGCACGTGTCGCCTCCCCCATCGCTTGGCGCTCTTCCGCTGACAGCGACACCAATTCGAGCAAACCACGCGCCAGATCATCCACATCGTTTACACGTACTTTGATCACGTCTGTACCCAGAGCTTCTTGATTTTGAGGCAAGGCGGTTGCGACCGCAGGACGAGCAAAGGCTCCTGCCTCCAACATCGCGAAGGACAATCCTTCCGTCAGCGTTGGAAAGACATGCGCCATCGCGTGCGCCTGAAGCGCCGCTAATTCCATGCCACAGCGCTCCCCAAGGAGTTTCACGTTTGGAACAGTCGAAGCGAGCTTAGACAGCCAGCTTACATAGGAATCCGTCCAGACCCCACCACCTACAATCACAAGTGGGATATCTGCAAAGAGTTTTGGATGCGTCTCGCGCACCTTCGCATACGCCTGAATTAACAGGTGAATATGTTTATTCGGAACAAGACGACCTGCTGAAATCAAATAGCGATCCTTCGTTAATCCAAACTGTGCCAACGGCTCCGTTGGCACCTGGTTTTTCTCAATATCAAATGGATGAGAAATATATACCGTTTGTGTCGAGAAGCGCTTCAGACAATCTCGAAGAAGGGTCTGAGACACGACGATCGTCTTATCTGGAACATGACACGAGATCCATTCACCGACACGCAGGATTTTTTTAGCGAGCCAATTCCACTTGGCATGCCCCGCATCAATACAATGGAAGGTCACAACCAATTTTGCCTTTGGATGAAACAAACGGGCAATCGGTGCCAATAAGGCGACACTCGACCCCTGGAGATGGATCACATCCGGTTTCAACTTCCGCGCGTTCCAGAGGGCAGTAAGCGAGTGTGTAATCGCATCAAGATGTTTCGTATGGATACCGGAACTCAGGTGCTGCTCAACCCCCTCGGGGGCGTGACCATTCCCAACATACCACTTTCGACCGTAGACAATGACGCGATAGCCACGCGCAACCAAGCCCGTCGCGATCGACGAAACATGCCGTTCGATACCTCCCGAACGTGCAGGAAGCCCTTTTTGTCCGATCATGACCACGGTGAGGGGTTTTGACATAACCCATGAGTTAATCATGTTTTTCTCATTTTGTCAATCAAATTTGCTTGTTTTTTGGCTAAAATAAGGCATTTTCTACTCAAGCAAGCTCCACATTCTCTATCCACACAATCTCCGGTTCAGCTGTTTTCCACAGGATGGAGATTACATCCGCCTGATAGGCCGTCACACGTGGCGCGTGTAACTGAAGCCAAAGTTCGACGGATCGCGCCCAGCGCAGACGTTTTGTGGAGCTCACTGCTTCTTCTGGATAACCAAATGCAGTCCCTCGACGGGTTTTTACCTCAACGAAGCGCACGCGCTGATCGCGCTCAACGATCAAATCAATCTCCCCTAACCTGCAGCGCCAGTTTCTGGCGATAATCGTAAAGCCTTGTTTTTCTAAAAAATCGGCCGCCAGATCTTCTCCCTGGCGGCCGGTTCGTCCCCGTTCGTTCGGAACGGTTATTTTTTTGGCTTTGGGAGCCATTTTTCGTAAGAAGCACGATTCATCGCCTGCTGTTCTTGGAGAGGAATGCTGACGCGTAATTCACGCACCGGACCACGAATCAAGAGCCATGCAAAGAAAATGGCACCGATTGGGAACCACATACGCATCCCAAGCACAGGAACGCCCATCACCGTCATAAGCAACCACACCAGACCACAGATACCCGCCCAAAGCAGAATCGCCCCAATCGTTCCCAGGGCGTGCTTGCGCATCTTCGAAGCGGCGTTACGACGAAGTACGTAAAGCGTGATCAGGCCCGCGCCAATGAGGGCGATAAAGATTGCGGCAAAGGCAATCTGCACCGTGAGCAACAAAGCCGGGGGAAAAAGAGAGAACCAGTAGGAGAACGTAAGGAGTCCAGACATAGAATTGAGTTTTGTAATGCCACACGCGTAGACCAGTCGTCAATTCGTCGACGGCAGCGCAACGTGACCAACCGTGACGAGTGGCTCCCCCATTAAACGCTGGTACACGAGCGCATAATGAAACTCACCCGCCTCAAACATTCCAACAGGAGCCCACCCATGTCGCCGCCAAAGATGGTCTGCATCAACGTCGGACAAACGCCGATCGCCTGCCGGACCAAGCAACGTTTTCCCTGGCATCCATTCGATACACAGTAACGTCCCTCCGGGTTTTGTGACGCGCCACGCTTCTTGAATCAGTCCATCTCGATTTTCTGCAAGATACAAGTTATCGACCACCATCGTGAGATCGAGCGAAGCATCAGGAATGCGCGCGGCACCCACGACTTCAATATCAGACCAGACCGTTTCAATATTCCAAAATTGTTCGTGACGCGCCGCCTTCTCAATGGATTGAAGTGCAACCTTTCGGATATCTACCGCGAAGACTTTTCCATCTGCGCCCACCATCTGCGCGGCAGGGAATACAAAATGCCCCGTACCACAACCCAAGTCTGCAACCCAGGCCCCACGACGCAATCCAATCCGTTCAAATACTTTGAACGGATTTAAGACGTCCGTAGAACTCATGGCCTGCCGAATCATACGCGCTTATGTTCCGGATGGAAAAATAGACCCAAGCGTCGAGTTCAATAATGCATCCCACATATCTGTTGCAACGATCAACCCAAGAACGATAAACACAATTCCTAATAACTTATAGAAAAACCGAGATCCACCCAAGTGCTGCTCTGCCCAATCCACGCCTCCAAAGAAATCGAGAATGATTTCTGTCTTCATGACGAAGAAGGCACCAACCGCCGTGATCGCAATGCCGATCAAAAGTTGAGGGATAAAACTCATAGATAAAATCAGTATATCATGTTCGGCGAAGTCGCTCGTACCGTCTGAATTGCATCAGCATAAATCCGATCAAGATCAGCTAGATGTTTGGGCCAGGTACGCGTCTCGAGAATCTTGCGACGCGCAGACATCCCACGACGCGCTCGCTCGGCTTCAGGCGTGCGCAAGAATCCACGCAGCGTCGCGACCCAATCCTTCACATCACCTGGCGCTACCAGCCAACCACCCTCTCCATCTTCAATAAGTTCCGGCGTTCCACCAATACGCGTCGCGATACACGGGATCCCATCACCCATCGCTTCAAGGACCGACGTTGAGGCGTTCTCATACCAGATAGACGACATGATCAGCGCATCTGCCTTAGCTCGAATGACGCTCAATGCGTCTGGCGATTGGAACCCCAAAAATTCAATGTTTTTGGCTCCCGCGTCACGTACAATTTTTTGAAGCAACTCTTCTTCCGGTCCCCGTCCCGCAATCTTCACCTTGAGCTCCGGGATTTGCACCGCCGCTCGCAAGAACGAATCAATCCCTTTTTCTTTCGAAAGACGTCCCGCAGACAGCACATACCCTCCTCCACGCTCCGCCGGTTTGTCAGCGACCGTCACGGGATTCGGCGCATACACAAGCTTGCTCGCAGGCTCCCCCCAGTCTTCCATCTTTTCTTTCATGAAATGGGACGGGCAAATAAAAGACTGCATCGTTTTTTCATACATCTGAAACGATTTCGTAAGACCCATCTCGAAGGCCACCAACAAATTTCCAGGAAGGGAAGCGAAAACACAGTTATTTTTCACAGCATTGAGATATTTTCCGCCCTTACAACGTTCACAAGGCGCCCCCTGTGTAAACATGCTGTAACTCGGACAGGCCAGCTTATAGTCATGCAATGTTTGGACGCACGGAATGTGGAATTCTCGAATCGGCCGAAGAATGGACGCAGAAAGATGATGATAAATATTATGTACGTGCACAACATCTGGCCGATACTCACGCAGCATCTTACGCATCGATACCTCTGCTTCACGGTTCCAAACAAATTGGAGCGCCTTCTTCGCATCTTTCACGGGTCCCTGCCACTGGTTCAAGACATTTCTTGTAACAAAATATTTCTCATCCTGTGATTCTGAAGGGAGATTCTTCTCAGATTGGGTCGAGAAAACATGGACCTCATGTCCCGCTTCGCGCTGCGCCTTAATCAGACGATGCGCGTATATTTCGGCACCCCCATGCAAGTCAAAGAACTTATTTACTTGAAGAATGCGCATAGGTTTTTAGCCATCGTTCGTACAGAGTAGCATAGTTGTCTGCCATTTTCTCGCGTGTGCCGCGCTCGCGAACAATCTTCTTCGCTTCCCCTGCTCGCCTGATGGCATCCGCCGGCTGCTCAAGCGTTCGCCGAATCACATTCGTCCAGACTTCAACCGCATCGACCGCCGCAAACTGCGCAGATGACTCGTCAAACCATTCACGGAACACCGGAAGATCACTTAGGAGCATAGGCACTCCGCTCGCCGCAGCTTCCAGAGGCGCAACGCCTTGCCCCTCCCAGCGAGAAGGAAAACAAAAGAGATCTGTCTGCGCGAGACGCTGCTTCACATCGGTAACGACTCCCAAGAATTTTACGCGCGGCAAGAGCCCGAGCGATTCCACCAAGCGTTCTAACCGCATACGATCCGGCCCTTCTCCGCAAATATCTAATCTCCACGGACGCTTGATCGGCGCCAGGGCACGTATCAATGTTTCCTGCCCTTTTTGTTCTACGAGCCTCCCAACAGACAGAAGCTTTGGAACATCTTGGAAGGGTCGAGGTGGGCGTTCTTGAATCGGCGTGAGGTCAATTCCGTTTGGAATAACCGAAAGACGGTGAAGTGGGGTGCCGAATTGCGTATGTACATACGCTTTGACGACGTGCGAAACGCAGGCGATGTGATCTGTATGTTTGGCCGCAAAGCTTCGTAGCTGTCTCCGTACCCAAGGATCGTCCTGATCTTCATTATGAATCGTCGAAATCCATGGGTGGATCCGTTGCCACAAGGCAACCAATCCGGCCCAAACATCCCCGCCTAGGTGTGTATGCAAAATATCTGGTCGATGGTCGCGGAACTCTTGTGCAAAAAATTTCATCAGCGCTGGCTTACTTGCACCAGTGGGACCAATAACAACGTCAATCCCGAGATCCCGAAATTCCTGTTCCATCGCTCCCCCACCACCGGCTGCAATCAAGCGAAACTCATAGCGATCCTTCAAACAGTCGATGAGATCAAAAACAACGCGCTCTGCACCAGCGCGATGCAATGTCCAAAGAACGTGGGTAATGCGAGGCTTAGACATCGTGGGTTAACAAAAAATCAGGATCTTGGGCGCGCTCACGAGACAAGAGGATGCGACCACCCGCGAGTAAAATACCGACCGGCAGCCAGAGCTTGGCCGACCAATAGGTTGTATTAAACAGCTGATAGGAGAAGGCACCAACGGTCGCCACAATGAGACATGCATACGCACGACGCTCGATGGAATCAATCTTGAAGGCGTACCACACGCGCCAGACGAAACGAGCAAGAACCAAGAGAACAAAGCTCAACGCCACAAATCCAATCGCCCCCGTTTCTGCCAAGACTTTCTGAATCATCCCATGCGAATCAAGCGGCGCGCCAAACTCATAGGCAAAAATCCAGGTAGAACCAACACGCTCAACGAAGGTCCCTGCGCCAGCGCCAATGAGCGGACTATTCGTAAAGAGGTTCCAAGCAATCCCTGTCAGCATCGCGCGCGCATCAGTAGAGCCTTGGATTTCTGTCCGACTCGAGAACAGAACCATATAGATCGCCAGCGGTGACAAAAGAAACGCTCCTACGATAAGCGAGCGCAGGTGCTTACGCAGCTCTCGACGATAGTTGAAGTAGAGCAAGCAAGCCGCCTGTAAAATTAACGTGATCCAAGCTGAACGGGCGAAGGTTAGCAGAGCGATCAACGTAATGAAGGCCGATATGGCATACAACACTTTTTTTGCTCGCGCATCTTCCACCAATTCTGCCGCGCAGAGCGCAATCGGCGCAACAAACACAAGCCACTCTGCAAGAACATTGTGATTCGTTCCAATCGGCGAGATTCCAAAAATCGGAAGTGGCCGTGCTCGGTGTAACGGTCCACCGAGCACAAACAGGGAGCGTAAGCCGTCTAACGCAAAGATCATACCTGATGTGATCAACACGCCTAACGTCGTGATAAATCTTCGTCGTGAGCGCAAGAAATTCGTTGGAAGCAAGACCCACGCCATGTAGGAAAATAGAACTGGCCGCAAAGAGTATTTGATGACAAAAAATGGATTTGGCTCTGAAAACGAGAACAGAGACAGAAGGTGCGCGGCTACCAATAACCCAAACGATACGCCGAGAGGCAGCCAGGGCTTCCAATCATTTTGCTTCCGTTTATGCCAAATAAAGAGCAGCCGAAACGCCCACGCAGCCAACGCGACGAGCGCAATCAAGTCGGACATTGGCACATCAATTGACCCTCCAAAAGCCCGCTCCCCGATCTCAACCGTACCCGTCGACAAGGAAATCACCCACCCAATAAAGGGTGCGACAAAGATCGCTGTATAGAAAACCGCATACGGAGCTCGCCAGGTAATCAATAAAACGATAATTGCGATCAGCACCGACCAAACACTTAATCCAAGTCCGAGCGCCGCGAGCGAAGATCCAACCAAGACACACAAAAACAATCCCCACCCGATGCGAGGCCAAATCGATCGAGTGGCATTCAAGTGATCGAACATCGTTTCGATCGCAAGTTGTCGAGGAACAACCGACGGCATGGCCCAAGGATATCACACAAGAACCGTGCCTATGAAAAAAGACCTCACGGGTAGTGAGGTCTTTTTTTTCTCTTGATCTTTTCCTCTCAAAGGCTCGATCGAAGTGATCAAGCGATTAGTTGAGGTGGGGAGCGCGCAGTGTGCGCCTCCCCGGAGCCTCCAAGGCTTGGAAGGTGAGGGTGAATCCCCTCGAGTGGAGCGAAGGTGGGAGACCCGCGAACGGCCGGTGAAGGCGCTCAGCGGGTCTATGAGGTGGGAAGGATCAGCGGACGCAGGCCGCGGGCATGGGGAGCACGAAGTGACTCCCCTCCCGGACGGCCTGGTTGGCGATGTCCTGGCGTCCGCCGCCGGCGACGTTCACCCAGATGTGTCCACCCGCCGCCGCGTAGTTGGCGAACGGAATCCAGTGGCCGAACGAGTCGTAGACCGTCCGGCTGACCGTCCCGGCGCTGTTGCCGCAGCGGCCGGAGATGTGGAAGCGCACCGTCTCGAGCCAGACCGACGTGTCGGTGAACTGGAGCGAGCGCGGGGTGAGCGGTGCGCCGGTCACCGGGAGGGGCGACAGGTACATCGGCGTGAAGCCGTCGGGCGCGAGCTCGACGATCATGCCCGGCGCGAGCCCGATCATCTCGCCGCTGTACTGGCCCCAGAGGAGGGCTTGGCCCGAGCTCCCCGTGCCGCAGCCGGCCGGGATGGTCGGCGGCGGCTCGATGAGCAGCGTGCGCGGGCTGAAGCCCGGCGCGCAGTTGATCGGGGTCACGGCGACGTCCGAAGTCATGCCGGAGTCGGTCGGCATGCCGGCGTCAGGCGTCCCCGCGTCGGGCGTGCCAGCGTCGACCGGGGTGGTCGAGACGCAGGTGCCGCCCGAGCAGGTCGTGCCCGAGGCGCAGGTGCGGCCGCAGGCGCCGCAGTTCGAGTTGGTGCTGAGCACCGTCTCGCACCCGTCCGCGGCGCCGTTGAAGCAGTCGCCGAAGCCGGGGTTGCAGAAGTTGTAGCCGCACACGCCGCCGAGGCATGTGATGCCGTTCACGTTGGCGCGCACGGGGCAGACGTTGCCGCAGGCGCCGCAGTTGTTGGTGTCGGTCTGCGTGCTGGTGCACGCGCCGCCGCACATGATCTGGCCGCTCGCGCAGGGGGTGGTGCACACCCCGGCCAGGCAGGCCTGGCCGCTGCCGCAGACGATGCCGCAGCCGCCGCAGTTGGCCGCGCTCGTGCGGATGTTGGTGCAGACGTTGTTGCACGCGACCTGCCCCGAGGGGCAGACGCGGCAGCTCCCGGAGGAGCAGATCTCGTCGCTCCAGCAGCCGTAGCCGCAGCGACCGCAGTCCGTGCGCTCGACCGCGAGGTCGACGCAGACGGGACCGCTCGTGAAGGAACGCCGGCAGTCGGTGCGGCCCGGGGGGCAGGTGGGGCTGATCGGCCCCACGCAGCGCCCGTCCGAGCAGCTCTGGCCCGAGGGGCACGCGCGGCCGCAGCCCCCGCAGTTGAGGGTATCGGTCCGCGTGTTCGTCTCGCAGCCGTTGAAGCTGGAGTAGTCGCAGTCGCCGAAGCCGGCGCTGCACGTATACCCGCACCAGCTCGCGACGCAGGTGGTCGCGGCGTTGGCGCGCGCCGGGCAGGCGTTTCCGCAGCGGCCGCAGTTGGCCACGTCGGACAGGAGCTCGCGCTCGCAGCCGTTAGCCACGAGGCGGTCGCAGTCGCCGAAGCCGGTGTTGCACGCGTTGCTGCAGACGCCGCCGGTGCAGACGCCGTGGGCCTCGAAGTTCGTGGCGCACAGGTTGCCGCAGGCGCCGCAGTTCGCGAGGTCGTCGTTCAGGGAGATGCAGGTCGCACCCCCGACGCAGCTCGTCAGGGGCACGCCGCCGTCACCCGGGTTGCAGGTGAACTGGCAGCTCCCGTTGGAGCACACGCGGCCCACGCCGCAGACCGTGCCGCAGGCGCCGCAGGAGCTCTCGCTCGTGCGGACGTTGACCTCGCACCCGTTGGAGGGATTGCGGTCGCAGTCGGCGTAGCCCGTGAGGCAGGTGAACCCGCAGACGCCGGACGAGCAGGTCGTCGTGGCGTTGTCGCGGGCGGGGCAGGCGTTGCCGCAGGCGCCGCAGCTGGTGAGGCTGGTGCGCATGTCGGTCTCGCAGCCGTCGCCCGGGGTGGCGTTGCAGTTGCCGAAGCCCGCGTTGCACGCGGTGCCGCACCGCCCCGAGAGGCAGACGCCCACGTTGTTCGCGCTGGGCCGGCAGACATTGCCGCAGCTCCCGCAGTTGTTCTCGTCGGTCGCGGTGTTGACCTCGCAGCCGTTGGCCTGGTTGCCGTCGCAGCTCGCGCTGCCCGTGAGGCAGGTGGCGGGCGCGTCGACGGGGACGTCGGGCGTGCCGGCGTCGACCGGGGGCGGGCTGAGGTCGAGGCATGACCACCCGTTCTCCCCCGTCAGGACGCAGGTCTCGCGGCCCACGCAGGGGCGCGAGCAGTTCGACATGCACACGTTGCCCGTGCCGCAGGTCTGCGTGAGCCCGCAGGGCGGGCTGCAGATCGGCTGCACCGGGCCGTTGTCGACGACGGGGACGTCGGGCGTTCCGGCGTCGACCATCGGGCAGACGCAGAAGTCGAACCCCTGATTGTCGTCCGAGCAGGTCTGGATCCCCGTGGGGCGCAGCTCCTGGTCGCCGGCGCAGAAGCACCGGCGCTGGTCGCCGCGTCCGCACGTGGAGCTCGGGCCGTTGTCGATCGGCGCGCCCATGTCGGCCGCGACGACGACGTCGGAGTTGTTGGTGCCGGAGTCGGGCCCGAGGGGCGCGAACTCCGCGTTGCAGCCCGCCATGATGGCGGCGGCTGCAAGCAGGCCCTTGAAATGACTGAACGGGTTACGCATGGCTGCGTTCCCTCCTAATGCGGACACCACACCGTGTGGCTAGCCGCGTTCGAGACAATTTGAGAGACGAACCGAACGACTTTCAAACCAAACCATCTGAGCTACATATTGCTTGCAGCTCTTCTTTCTTTTACAAACCTTTTTCTTTCCCTTTCTCGGATTGCCGAAGGAGGCCCAAGGAACAGCTGTACAAAAAACGGAACGATCAGGACAGAGTTGAGCTCGTCCATCAATTCCGCTAGGTACAACGCTCCATCGCGTGGGGTATGAATCCACTCCGAGGAACGGAGTTTTTTAACACAATCAATATTAAAAGTCAAATAAATGCTTAGCATCCCTCAAGAATCTTCTTTTTGTGAAAAATTACGTAAATACAAAACACCCCGGATTAAATCCAGGATGCTTTCCCTTGAACCAAGCTGAGCTTGGTTGAACCTCAGAAAAGTGACCGCAATGAAACGTCTGACTTTGACGAATTCTTGTAAACAAGAACTTTCGACCGTCGGGTGATAGATAATTCGCCGTAGCGTCTTATCAAATTTCTCCCTAGAAAGGAGGTGATCCATGCGCAGCTTCCGCTACACATGCCTTGTT
>CAZOQS010000006.1:0-56023 GCA_964582475.1 uncultured Gammaproteobacteria bacterium
CCGTCCCTGCTCCTCCTGGCGGACGATTGCCAGGTCATTGGCCAGAAGATCACGAACTCCCGTCGCCTCTTCGAGATCGCCTGCGCTTGGGCAAAGGATTACTTCACACACTCAGACGAGCCGGGAGACGGGCCGTGGGACATGGAGCTTCCGCCTGCGGCGTTCGACTTCATCTCTAGCGGTATTGGAGCGAAAACGAACAATCCATCCGACTACGTCGCCAATGGGAGTAACGACCCGAGCAACGCCTACCTCAAGCGGCGGCGCTCTCTTCCGGTGATCGCGGCCACGATGGGGATCGTCACGTTTGCCATGTATTTCGCCCAAGCCAAGGCGGCTGGCCGCCTGGTGGAGATACTGGACTACGATGTACTGGATGGAGCGACGCACGTGATCACCGATATCAGCTGCGTCACCCCTCTCCCCCTACAGATCACCTGGAGCAGAGGTCTCGCCCGCGTCGGGACGCTGAGTCTCGTCCCAACCATCCCCACGTCAGATTGACCCCCTCCTTCGCCCCTTCCCCTCCACGGCACCCACTCACAGCCAGAAAGCACCCGGCACTCCGCCGGTTCTCGCCTTCGCTGTCGCTGGGTGCTCTTCTGTTTTTACTGGGGAGTAGGGTTGACAAAATCGCTAGAACAAGCTATAAACACCGCCCCCACCCCTCACCCCGAAGGAATCACAACATGGACGGTACCGTGCCTGATCACACTCACGTCATCTTCTGCCCAGCCACGCCCGAGCTCGCCGTCGGCCCCATCGTCGGAGATCGGGTGACGGACATTGAGCAGTTCTGCGCGATCGCCCGCCCCTGCATCGAGCGGGCGATCCGGAGCCAGGCCTCGGACAGCCGGGGCGAGCGCATCGTCACGCTGCCCCAGGAGGTCCTGCCGTTCGTCTCGAGCGGCATCGCGCTCGCGACCCGGGACCCGAAGGACTACACGGTCCAGCTGGATCCGTCCGGTCAGATGGTGGCCTGCCGCCCGCGTACGGAGGCTCTCCCTGTGAAGGAGGTCAAGGTCTTCGTGACCACGATCGCCCGCTACTGCAGGGAGTTCCAGCGCCACGTTCCGTTCAACCTCGCGCCCAGTGAGGAAGTGCTCCGTAACTCGACTCACGTCGTGATCGCGATCCAGGTGATCGCGGGTCCGAACAGCACCCGGCACACGCCGAACCCGGGGCTGTTCGCCTACCAGATCGCCCACACGAACCTGCGTCCGGCGAACGAGCGGCCCACCCTGGACCAGCTCGCCCGCGACGCCTGGGCGGTCATGCACTACAGCCGGGATTTCTCCCCCGTCTACGGCTGACCGCCACCCACCCCTCACCCCGCACCCACGCGGCTGAAGCCCCCATCACTCTCGATGGAACGCCTTCGCCGTCGATGGGTGCGCTTCTGTTTTACAGATATTTCCTCACAACGCTGCTGGCTTTTTCCCTGCCCAGCCGTTTATACTGGGCTATCTCTATGCGTTTATCGCTTTCAACCGCTCTCTGGGTCATTGGCTGCACGTTGCTCGGCCTCTCCGCCGCCGCTTCGCCTTCTTCGGCGAAGGTCACGTCCAACGAGATTCGCTCAATGGTTCGGATCGAAGTGCCTGCCCTCAATGGAAAAACGACCATTACCGGTTCAGGCGTGATCATCGACCAAGATGGGCGCTTCCTGACTGCTTATACGGCCGTGGCAAAACTCGTGAAAGACAAAGGGACGAAAATGATTGTCTGTGCCGCAAAGGATGAGGTGAGCCTCCCCGTCTGCAACCTTGAGGCCACGCTGTTGAAAACAAATACCGGAAGCAACCTGGCACTCCTTCAGATAAAACGCGTTCTCTCGCAAGGAGAATGGCGGAGCGTTGAAGAAGAAAAACTCCGCAGTGGATTTTCGTTTTCTCACGTCAGCCTCAACAAAAGCACGACCACGGAAACGCTTCTCTTGAGCGATGATCTGTTCGTCCTCGACTATCCCCTGACCCGTGCAGCGAGCGTCTCACAGAATAAAGGCAGCGTGACGGGCTACGATCGAAAAGTCGTAAAAGACAAACCCGTCCCCTGGCTCGTGAAAACAAGTATTGTTTCGAATCAGAAATCATCAGGAGGAGCTGTCCTGAACAGCCAGAACCAACTCGTTGGTCTTCCAACTGCGACTACCGGAACAACCAATGGCTACGCCTCGTTCGTCTCACTCCCTGTGATCAACGCCTTCTTGAAAGAAGCGCTCGGTCCAACCTATCTCACCAACAAACTTCCGTTCGTCTTCGATGGGAAATTCAATGGCGTCCACGGGGGTGTCTTGCTCTCGACGCCTTGTCCAGATTCTTCCCGTTACGAACCAAGTACAAAAACCTGTACCTGCAACAATGGATTCTACGCGGTC
Source organism: uncultured Gammaproteobacteria bacterium (assembly GCA_964582475.1). Classification (GTDB taxonomy): domain Bacteria; phylum Patescibacteriota; class Patescibacteriia; order 2-12-FULL-60-25; family 2-12-FULL-60-25; genus JAGOTP01. The sequence goes on from CAZOQS010000006.1 coordinate 2,378, forward strand.
GGCAACGCCTGTATTTTGGGTGTGACCTATTGCCAGGTGATGTATCCAAAACGCGGAACCTACGACGTCTTCATCAAAGAATGTACTTGCCAAGTCGACGGCCTCACGCAGGTCTGTCCCGCAAGTTTGAAAAAAGTTATCGCGCCACCCGTGAAACCAGCCGCTCCAAAACCAACCACAGCAACGACAACAAAAGCGGTTGCGCCAACATCAACCAAGCCCATCGGACCTCCGGTGAAAGTAACCGTCCCTCCAAAAGCGACGAGCACCTCTTCCGTTAAACAAACGACACCCACTGCAAAACCAGCAACTTCTACCCCAAGCGTGATTGAGATTGCTTGCAAGAAAAAGACGGGCTGGAGCTACCTAAAGAAAACGAACCTGTGCGTCCCCGTTGGAAAGCTTTTGAAACAGGCTGACCTCGCCCTCTGTGAAGTTGTTGCCGTCCCTGCGACCAAGCTCTACTTCGTCAAAGGCAATAGCTATATCAAGCGCATGACGTATCGCAACAAACTGTGTTTCGCAGACGAAGCAAGTGCGCAAAAAGCGACTTACAAGAAGTCGCTCGCGAAATAAGGGTTCGAGTAACTGCGTGTTTTAGGCGGCGTGGATTTCGTCTACGCGGATGACTTTGCGTCGGGCGCCTGGATCACTCTTTTCAAAACGGTCGATCAAGCCTTCGCTGTGCGTCACACAGATAATCGTGAGGGAAGGATCTTTTTCGTGCATTGTTTGCAACAGCTCCCACGCTTCCCGCGCCGTATCTGGATCGAGGCTCGCGGTTGGTTCGTCGAGCAAGAGGATCTTCGGACGCTTGATCAAGGCGCGCGCAAGACCAAAGCGCAACGTTTCTCCACCTGAAGCATAGTTCAGTGGCGTATCGAGTCGATCCGCAAACTTATCGAGACCCAACTCTTTCAAAACGGATTTCACCTCTTCATCCGTTCGTTCCAAATGTGGGATCCAGAGCGTAACGTTTTCGCGAACGCTCATCTCAGGGAAAATCTGTGGCGCCTGGTTGGCGTACGCCATAGCGGCATATAAGGAATCTGGTCCGTATTTTTTGATCTCTGATACAGGAACATCGCCGATACGGACCTCTCCATATTCTGGCGGCTGAAGATCTGTGATCTGTTTCAAGATGGTTGATTTTCCACTCCCCGACTTTCCGATCAAGAGCACGAACTCCCCTGCCTGGATACGCTCTGTCGCTCCCCGTAGGACATTCTTAAACCACAAATTCTCAAGCGTAATATCCGCATGTGGAAGGGAGGAAAACGAGACACGGGCTTTTTCGCGCGGGCCATCAGGACCATCCAAATCCTCAGGCTTTCCCAGCATGTCTCGCATACGCTGGATTTTCCCAACGGCTTCTTTGTAACTTCCGTGATACATCTCGAGCAATTCCTCCACCGGACGGCGCATGTTTTTTACTAATTCAATCTGTTCCAACACATCACTTCCCTTTTTTACTACTCCTAATCGCTGGAGTCCGTACCCCACACACGCCGCTCCTGCATCCACCATCACCCGGGGAAGGTTTGCCTTCACTCGCTGCCGTACACGTTCCCAAGGCGTTTTCTTATCAAACGAATCCATTTCGTTAATGGTCTTTGTAATATCATCCGCCTTATCGCCTGCCGCTTCCGAGACGCGTAACTGATCCATCCCGTCCTTAATGAAGGAGAGTTTTTTTCCCAAGTTACGCTGTCGTTTACGATCAGTATCACTTAATCCCCAAGCGACCTTCCCTTCTTCCTTCGCCGCTAGTCCAAGGAGTGGAAGTCCGCCAACCCCAATCAGTCCAAGCAATGGGTGAAGCTTTGTCAGGGCATACAAACTCATTCCCATCGACGTGGCAGCAGGCAGCAAGTCTCGATAGAGCAGCCGAACCAGTTCGTGAATTCCTTGCTTTCCTTCGCCCAGAGTCCGCAACATGTCTTGATCGGAGGCCGAAGGACTGAATTCCGACCGTCGAAAGAAGAGCGAATCCACCATTCGACGATTGAGTTCCGTGTTCAAAGTAAATTGAATTTGATCCGTTCCATCTTCGGACAAACCCTGTATCCCTGCTTTTCCAACCTCGACCGCTAAAGAGGTGAGGTAGACATCTAGCTGGAATACATCGTCTTTTACGAAGTCTTTCTTTACATTCGGGAGATAGGCATTGATACGCGAGCTTACAACCGACCCCAGCGCCAAGCGAGCAATCGTGTTTCGATGGTTCTCCATGCCATACTCCTTCCAAACAATATTCAAAATATCAACAAATTGCTTGACGTCACTTTTCACAACCGGGACCTCAGGCAATTTTAATCGGACAATCGCTTGGATGTCTTCCGGCGTGTAGGCAAATTCTTTTTCCAGCTTAGCTTGCAAGCGCAGAATCGCTTGGGCACGTGTCTCCGGCTTGGCCAAGGCCACCGCCTCGCGCGCTTCGAACGAGTCGATTTCATCAATAAACGCTTCGGCGGTCAGGGTGGCGGCCGCGGCTTCCATAAACGCAACCCCTTCATAACGCACACCCGCCTGCGCCTCTACTGGAACATCCAAGGTGACCATGTCGCTTCGGAGCGCATCAATCCATTGATTAATTTTCGGTCGCCACTCAGGAGATTCCGGGTTCACTCCGCGCTTCCCCTCTTTTGGATGTTTCGCAATCGCGAGCCGCATCTCGCTGATCACCTGCCCAAAAACCTCCGAGGACTGGGCATCCGCGGAGAAAAACCGATTCCATTTATTGAGCAGCTCTTTTTCGTCTGGCTCAATTTCTGCCAACGCGGCCCGTAGCTCAGCCAGTAAACGATCAAAGTGAAAATCCACCATGCTCTTGGCGGGCTTCTGTTCCCGTTCACTGATTGTCACTTCACGACGGACGGCACGTGCAGTACGTCCGGTTACGGGAGCTTGTTCCATAGGCATAGAGCGAATGGAGCTAGTATACACCCCTTAAATGGGCTCTCCTATCGTATAGTTGGTGAAGTAAGCGTCTGAGACGTCATCTACATTTTTGTTCCAAGTTTTTCCGTAGAGTGCTGCTGCTTCGGCTGGGGTTTTGATCCAGCGCAACACGCCGCCTTTTTGAATCGCGTAGACATTCGGAAGCGACTCAATTTTTACCATCTTTGTTCCAGGACGATAGGTCACGTTGCCTCCAAGCGGAATCGCGGCCATGCCTTCGCTCGAAAGGGTTTGAACGGTTTTAAAATCCGCGTACCACGAGAAGTAGACGCGCTCATTTGGGAACCCATAGCGCTTGCCATCAGCCCCACAATAGTAGACCGCTGAAACCGTCGCCGATCTCACCAGGCTGCCTGAAACGCAGGGCGCTGCGCTACCCGTAGAGACGAGCCCCTTGTCTGTATTGATATCCGGGCTCGCCGCTTTCACGGTCGCAACACTGTATCTTCCTTCTGTTAACGCCGCCGACAAACTCGCATAGGGATCGATCGCCGTATCGTCTGGCGTTCGAATCTCGAAGTGCAGATGGGACGTGATCGACTCGGCATTTCCGCTATCCCCCATCCACCCAATGAGTTGCCCCTTCGTGGCCTGTGCTCCCCGAACGATCCCCGGCGCATAGGCATGCGCTGTTCCGCCCAACCCATCGTCCGTCCCCGGTGTATCGTTATTTACGTGAATGTAGTGATATGTATAGCCATCGTCATCTTCCAATGTAATCGCGTACCCCCAGGCTGCCTCCGGAATGACAACCGACTGCACCCGGCCGGTGACCGCCGCATAGAGCGGCGTCATCTTGGCTCCAACCAAATCATTCCCTTCATGCGCGCGCGTTCCACGGCTCTGCCCAAAATCATTCGACAACGGAACAGTTTTTTCTGTCGGATACGCAATCGGACGCACAATCGCGGACGAAGAAGTCGTTGTTTGCGCCTGCACACCGCTCGCACTCGCAAAGAAGACTCCAACCAAGAGGAAAAGGGACAAAACAGCATTCATATCCACCCAGAGTACCAGGCTCGCACCAGAACACAACCAGCGTTACACACTTCCGCTCCATAGATGAATCAAGCCCGATCCCGTATGATGAAAAGCATATGAAAACCTTCACACCAATCACTCTCTTCGCCTTTGGTGTTATTACTTTGATTATAGGCGGCGCCTTGGGGTACACAGCAGGCTACGATCAGGGATTTGAACGGTCCCATCGAAACACTCCTCCACAGAATTTCGAACTTCCAGATCAGACGCCCCCTCCGAGCACAACAACCTCATCACCCATCGTCACATCGCCTACACCGACTCCACGACCAACGCCCCCTGCACCAAGTCGTCCAGCCCCCTCCAAAGGAGCCTGTGTACCCGCTGGTTGCAGTAGCCAACTCTGTGTTGATGCCGACGAAGCGTCTGGGACGGTGAGTACCTGTGAGTTCCGTGATATCTACGCTTGTTACCGCACGGCACGCTGCGAACGACAGACAACAGGAGACTGTGGCTGGACTCAAACGGCTGCGTTGAAGGCCTGTTTGCAGAATCCTCCTCCGCTTGAATAAAGTGCCAAAAAGGCGAATACTAGAGGGTGCTATGAAACCGGCAGACAACGCACCTCGACCAAATTTGATGAGCCTCCTAAAGCCCTACAAAGGGCTTATTTTGGGCCTCTTCACACTCTCCCTACTGAGCAACACTCTCAGCCTCTCCATTCCCAAACGCGTTGCGAATGGCATCGACACCTTCTCGCAGGGAACATTCTCTACTGAGTCGTTCGTGCTCGCGTTCCTGGGTACGGCTGTATTGATCCTTATCTTCGCCTATCTCCAAAGTCTGGTCCAAATCTATGCCTCAGAGCGCGTTGCTCGCGATCTGCGCACGAAGCTCGCAGCAAAGATCTCTCGCCAAAGCGTTGCCTCTATTCAAGAAGTGACGCCTTCGAAGCTGTTGACGAATCTCACCTCCGACATCGACGCGGTTAAACTCTTCGTATCGCAAGCGATCGTCTCAATCGTGTCGTCCGTCTTTATCATCATTGGCGCGAGCGCGTTACTGATCTCTCTCAACTGGAAACTCGCCCTCGCCGTGCTCGTGATTCTGCCTCTCATCGCCCTGACCTTTTTCAAGATCTTCTCAAAAGTTGGAGGTCTCTTTAAAGAATCTCAACACGTCATCGATCGCTTGAACAAGGTCATCAACGAAAGCATCTTAGGTTCAGCCCTCATTCGGGTCTTGAATGCCCAGCAACAAGAGTTTGAAAAATTTCTGGAAGCAAATACCGAAGCAAAAACAGTGGGGCTGAAGATTCTGCGAATCTTTGCGAGTGCAATTCCCGTCATCAACTTCCTCGGAAGTATGGCGATGCTCGTCGTAATTGCCTTTGGGGGCCACCTCGCGATTACCGGTGAGATGACGATTGGTGAACTGGCCGCGTTCAATGGCTACCTCACGCTCCTCATCTTCCCGATTCTCATTATCGGCTTCATGAGTAACGCCATCAGTCGCGCCAACGCCTCGTATGCGCGTGTGTCAGAAGTGTTAAACCTCCCCGAAGAAGCGGCGGACGGAACACTCCAAGCAACGCTTCGTGGAGACATTGAAATAGAACACCTGTCGCTCTCGTACGCAGGAAAGCCCGTTCTAAAGGATGTCTCGTTCTCCATCAAGGCAGGGACGAAGACAGCGATCATCGGCCCAACAGCTGCAGGAAAAACACAGCTTCTGCAGCTCATGACTGGCTTGCTCCCACCAACCTCGGGCAAGATTTTATTCGATGGACAGCCTCTCACCGACTACGATCATAAAACCTTCCACGCGCAGGTCGGGTTCGTGTTTCAAGATAGCGTCCTCTTCAACTTATCCCTCCGTGAAAATATCGCCTTCAGCGAAGTGGTTGATCCTGCTCGCTTCGAGAAAGCCGTCGCAACCGCCGAGCTGACGGACTTCATTGAGACACTTCCAGACAAACTGGAAACGCTGGTCTCAGAGCGTGGAACGAGTTTGTCCGGTGGGCAAAAACAGCGCGTCATGCTCGCTCGTGCGCTCGCGTTGGATCCAAAGATTCTTCTGCTCGACGATTTCACTGCCCGCGTTGATCCCAATACCGAACAACGCATTTTGAACAATGTCGAGACGAACTATCCAGCTCTGACGCTTATCTCGATCACTCAAAAGATCGCGCCGATCGAAACCTACGATCAGATTATTTTATTGATGGAAGGAGAAGTTGTCGCGAAAGGCACGCATACAGAGCTCATGCGGAGCTGCCCCGAGTACGTCCAAATCGCTCAATCCCAACGCAGTACCGACGAATATGAATCCTCCAACAAATAGCCCCTTGAAGATGGTGAGCTTGCTCAAGCTCATGACCACGAACAAGCGCGACATTGCGCTCGCTGTGCTTGGTCTGATGTTCAATACGGTCGTCATGTTGGGAGCACCGTATATCTTTGGGCATGTCGTCGATACCTACGTCATCGCAGGACAATACACGGGCATCTTCTTTTACGTCGGCGTGCTATTCGCCGCCTTCGTCATCATGTACTTCGTGGGGTACTTCCAGATGATGCTGATGGGCACAATCGGACAGAATGTCTTGTTCCGCCTGCGCAACAATGTCTTCACCAAACTCCAATCGCTTCCAATCGCATTCTTCCACCAAACAAAAGCCGGCGATCTGATCTCGCGCATCAACAATGACACCGACAAGTTGAATCAGTTTTTTTCCGAAATTTTGATGCGCTTCTTTGGCAGCATCTTCTTGATTCTCGGAGCGGGCGTATTCATGGTGGTATTGAATCCGCGCCTTGGCTTGCTTGCACTTCTGCCCGCCTTCACGATGTTTCTCTTCACACGTCTCACCGCGAAATGGGTTCAGAAGCGTAATGCCGAGAGCCTTCAGAGCGTGGGTGGGTTGAGCGCCGAGATTCAGGAGAGTCTCGATAACTTCAAGGTCATCGTCGCCTTCAATCGTCGTGATTATTTCCGTGCTCGATTCGAAGAAGCCAACCAGAAAAACTTCCGCGCATCGCTCAAAGCGGGGGCTACGAATAACCTCTTCACACCTCTCTTCGATCTGTCTTCCAACATCGGCCAGTTGATCGTCGTGAGCTATGGAATCCTCCTTATTTCACAGGGGAAGTTCACGCTTGGGTTCTTGATCAGCTTCTTGATCTACCTCGATCGCTTCTATTCCCCACTCCGCCAGATCGCAACGCTTTGGACCTCGCTTCAGCTGGCCGTCGCTGGCTGGGATCGTGTATCCGCCATCTTGAATAATCCGCTCGCACTCGCCACCGTCGCTTCGACCACGAACGTGAATGCTGAATCGGTTCTCGAGTTCCAGAATGTCTCGTTCAATTACCCGGATGGAAAAACGGTCCTGAAAAATATCAGCTTTGACCTGGAACCAGGAAAAACCTATGCGCTCGTTGGCCCAACAGGGGGAGGCAAGACAACAACCGCCTCACTGATGGCTCGTCTGTATGATCCTTCCGAAGGCACGGTCCTCCTTCACGGCAAAGATCTGCGTTCCTATAGCCCCGAACGACGAGCACAGCAAATCGGTTTCATTCTCCAGGAACCATTCTTGTTCACGGGAACGATTATGGAAAATATCTTCCACGGAAACAGCGCCTACGCGGACCGCTCAAACGAAGATCGTCAGATCGCGATCAAAGAAGCGGGCCTTGAAGCCCTTCTCGCCCGTTTCCCGGAAGGCCTTGAAACCACAGTGAAGTCCACTGGCGACGGGATCAGCCTTGGCCAGCGTCAGCTCATCGCCTTCATGCGCGCCGTATTGCGTAAGCCAGACCTGCTTATCCTGGACGAAGCAACGGCGAACATCGATACCGTGACAGAACAGCTTCTCGAAGAGACGCTAGAAAAACTTCCAAAGAGTACGACCAAAGTGATCATCGCCCATCGCTTGAACACCATCGAAAACGCGGACGATATCTTCTTCGTAAACAATGGAACGGTGACAGAAGCTGGATCATTCGATCATGCGCTGGAGTTACTGATGCAGGGAGAGCGGAAGAGCTGATGAGAAAGCTTACAAAAAATACACCACGTTTGTGGTGTATTTTATTTGCAGAAGACGAAATCTTCCAGCGAAGAGAATTACCTACCCGGTAACCGGCCGCTCAATGGAATCCTCTATAGTCAGCGCCTTGTTTTCCGCAACCACCGCGCAGCCTGGGTCAGGCAGCACAAAACCAAAACCCCCTCGATCGCTCGAGGGGGTTTTACTATCTCACGCCGTCTTAGTTCTTCGCACCGGCGGCAACCAATTCTTGCTTCAACGTTGCGTAAGGAACCGCACCGCTGACCAATTTGCCGTTGATGAAGGTGGCTGGCGTTCCGTTGACACCCGCGTCGTTACCGGAAGCCATATCTGAGCTCACGCGAGCAGCCATCTCACCGCTGTCCAAACAGGTCTTGAAATCAGCTTCTTTCAAGCCAAGCTCTTTCGCAAAAGTGACGAAGGCAGCTGGACCGAGTGTCTGCTGGTTGGCAAACAATTTATCGTGCATCTTCCAGAATCCGTCGTTACCACCAAGTTTCGCTGCACATTCCGAGGCCTCAGCCGCTTTCTGTGCTTGTGGGTGGAAAGACAATGGGAAGTGGCGGAAGATCAAACGAACATCGTTTGGAAACTCGGCACGCATCTGAGCGTAGGCTGGCTCGATCTGGCCACAGAAGGGACACTCGAAGTCAGAATATCCGATTACCGTGACTTTTGCGTCCTTCTTACCAAGAATATGGTCTGTATCGTCTACTGGTTTTACAGGGCCACCGACAGGGGCGGCTTGACCAGGGTCATTTGGCGTTGGAGCAGCTGCGGATGGAGCCTGAGCGACAACACCAGCACCTGTTGCCATCGAGCGACCGCTCATCAACATGCCGAAGACGAGCACGAGGGCCAACACGGATGAAATAGCGATTCCAACAAATAATCCAAGGTAAAACGTGGTCTTCGGGCTAGAATCCCACATGCCTTTGTCTTGCGAATGATCCATAGAAAGGTCTCAAAGTTCAGATCGTAATGAGTGAGTAAGTACATGAATTATACGAGAGCTTTAGCGGGTTGTCGAGGTGGTTGCGCTCGTAGCCGTCGCTGTTTCAGCTAAGGCCGCGTCTAAAACCCGGCTCCAATCTGCAAACCCCATCCCAAACTGACGCGTATTGTTCACAAAAAAGGTTGGCGTTGCATTTACGGCGTTCGCAAACCCCTCACGGATGTTGGCAGCGACAAGTCCATCTTGCGACTTTGCCCCAACGCAGCTCTTAAACTGCTCTTCGTTCAACCCTGCAACGTTCTTCGCGAGCGTCACGAATGCATCCGCCTTATTTGACGCGGTGATCCATCCACGCGACTGAAACAACTGCTCTTGATACTCCCAAAATTTGCCCTGCACCTGCGCACAACGAGCGGCATTCGCCGATGGGCGTGCGACCGGGTGAATTGTTTCCAGAGGGAAGTCTTTCCAAACAAACCGTACACGATCCTTGTAGGCCTCGATCACCTGCTTGACCACCGGATGGGAGGCGGCACAGGCGGGACATTCAAAATCCTCATACATATGGACCGCAACCGACGAAGTGGCGGCGCCTACACTCGGATCTGCCGCATCCGCGAAAGAAACGTTCTCGTTTCCGCCTCTGCCTGGATCGGAAGGGAGACGTGTGAGAAGAAAGACTAACCCTGCAAACAACGCGACCGTGACCGCCACAATCCCGACAATCAGGCCCGTATTAGAGGAAGAAGAGGAATTCATGAAGAAGATTTTACCATGCGTGAAGAGTGAGAGATACACCAGATTCCAAGCGCAACCAGCGGCAAGGAGAGGTATTGCGTCGGAGTGAAACCAAGATAACGCGCATCTTGAATTCGGAAGAAATCTAAACAGATGCGCGAGACCCCTTCAATCAACATATACACACCCAACCAAAAACCTGGCTGTCGTGGTTTCCGATTCAGCCAAAAGAAGAGCAGGGCTGTTGCGAAACCCAGCAAGGACAAGTACAGGCCTAAGTCATGGCGCGTCTGGCCATCTGGATATCGTACCCCGAGCATAAAATTCGTCAGCGTCCCCGGATGATCGTGGATCAAAAAACAACCAATACGTCCGATCCCGCAACCTAATGGCAGCCCCCAGATGAGCACATCCGCGTATTCAAAAAACGCGAGCTTCTTACGATAGACCGTCCAGGCAAACACGAGCGCAGCACCTACGAACCCTCCAAAAATTGCATAGCCCGGCGTACGCGGATCGAGCGCCTGCAGCGGATGCGCAAGATAGTAGCCCGGGTTATACGCAAGAACATGAAACAAACGCGAGCCAACAAACGCCGCAATAAAAATCCAAAAGGCGAGATCGAGTACGGCGTTCGGATCTAGCCCCTTCTGCTTGGCGCGTCGCCAAGCAACATACGTCCCCACCCCGTAGCCGAGAGCCACAAGCGTCCCCCAGACCTGAACAGGAATACCGAGCAGAGATACCGTCGTGAGTCCAAAATACGGCAGCATAACTACATCACGTTTAAGACTTGGAGTGCGCGGCGAAAATCCTCAAGCGTTCGCTTCGTATCGCCACCCCGTAGTTCGTAATCCGTTTCATGGACAAGACGATTGCGAATCCGATGCGCAGGCCAGACATCGCGAATATTCCGATATTTGTAGCCCGCTGCTTTCAACCGCTCCCCCATCGTTTCGCCCGGAATCAGCATCGATTTGAGCACGTTATCGACAAGCTTATCTGCTTCGATAATTGCGATCTTTTCTCCCATCTTTCCTTGTTTGGCAGATTGTTCGATTTGCGACCAGAGCTGCTTCACTTTCTGCGGCGTCATCCCCTCCATCTCGGGTCGGTTCAACTTGCGCAAAAACCCAGCTACGATCACCGCCCCCGCAATGAAGGCTACGATCACTCCAAGCATCGTCGCAACCCCGCTCAGCGAAACATCGCTCGTTGATTGGAGCGGTGCGACGGGCGTCGTCGGTTGCAGGACGATTTGGAAGATCATGCGAGTTGTTCAAACGCGTGGGCCGCGGTGAGCACAAGGTCATCCCCCATCTGCGGACCAATGAGCTGCATCCCCACCGGCAACCCCTCGCTCAACCCACACGGGATCGAAATCGCGGGCAAACCGGCGACGTTGATCGAGACGGTGAAGATATCCTCCAGGTACATCGCGAGTGGGTCGGACAGTTTCTCCCCCAATTTGAAGGCCGTGGATGGTGTGGTTGGCGTGAGCAACAGATCGACCTGGGTAAACGCTTTGGCATACGCGCGACGAATCTCCGCCTGCACCTGACGAGCTTTGACGTAATAGGCATCGTAATAGCCTTTCGAGAGCGCGTAGGCTCCGATCAAAATACGGCGGCGCACTTCTTCGCCGAGACCGTTCGTACGCGAATCAAGGTAGACATCGAGCAAGCGCTCAGACTGGGCGCGGTTGCCGTAGCGGATCCCATCGAAGCGTGCCATGTTGGCGGAGACTTCACATGGCATCAGCACGTAATAGACCGCTAACGCTTCATTCACGTAGGGCACGTCGACCTCTACGAATTCTACGCCCAAGCGCTCATAGCGTTTCATCCCCTCTTCAAGCGCTGCACGAACACCCGGCTCAATTCCACCGACAGACCACGCTTGTTTTGGTAAGCCAATTTTAATCGGATCAAGACCCTGATCACGATCAAAGGTCAGAGGCGCGGTTGCACGCGTCGTTTGGTCATGCACGTCATGCCCCTGAATAATGTCGAGCATCAGCGCCGCGTCTTCGGTTGTTTTTGTCATCGGACCCACCTGGTCGAGCGATGAAGCCATCGCGATCGCGCCATAGCGAGATACACGGCCGTACGTTGGTTTGAATCCAACGACACCACAAAAGGCCGCCGGCTGACGAATCGATCCCCCCGTATCGGACCCAAGCGACCCCACGCACAAATCTGCTGCAACCGCCGCCGCGCTACCCCCAGAGGAGCCACCTGGTACACGCGTTAGATCGTAGGGATTCTTCGTCGGACCATACGCCGAATGCTCCGTCGAGCCGCCCATCGCGAATTCATCCAAGTTTGTTTTTCCAATAATCACCGCCCCTGCTTCACGCAGACGCGCGATCACTGTGGCGTCATACGGCGCAATATATTTCGACAAAATATTCGACCCACCTGTTGTGCGCGTGCCTTTCGTCAGCAAGTTGTCCTTCACCGCCACAGGGATGCCATCCAACGCACTCAATGATTCGCCGCGTGAACGACGCTCGTCTGAGGCTGCGGCCGCCGCCCGTGCGTCATCGATCGTAAACGTCAGGTAGGCATTCAACTCATCATTTTTCGACTGCGCACGCTCAAGATAGTCCTCCGTGAGTTCCTTTGAAGAAAATTCGTTTTTCGACAACGCTTCCGCTGCCGTTTTGATGGTCCAGTTATTCTGAGAAAGAGGCATAGAAGACTAATCTTTTGGTTTATCAAACACCCCCGGCACCCGCAATAAATTCTCTGCGCGATCTGGAAACGCAGCCAACAGCTCTTTCAAGAGCTCGGGCGAGGAAGGTTCTGGGACATCCTGACGCACGACCGCAGGCGTCGCTTCGTCTACCTCCGTGTTCGCTGGAATCTCAACCGCCTGTAACCGGCCCACATACTCTAAAATCTCGCCCAGCTGAGCACGGAGCGGTTCAAAGGCGGCCTCCTCAATGGTTAAGCGCGATAATTTCGCTAAATGCAGCAGTTCTTCCTTGGTCATCGACATATGGTCATACGGTACCGTATTCCCGATCGAACGACCAGATTACGGCTTGTGAAAGACTTCAAAAAGAAGCTAAAAAACGTCATACTACAAGAAATAATCCGTTGAAGGGGCATTCATCCTTCACTTTTTTATGCCACGACGCACGCTCTCAAGCCTCCACCCAGCCCTGTATACGTTCGCCATCAAGCGCAAGCAATTTGCGCGTCGTTTGGAGTGGAAAATTGGGAAAAAGAGCTATGCCACGGAACGAAGTGGAACCACGCTTGCTCATCGCGTTACAAACCACCAGTCGCTCTTGATTCGAAAGCTCGGAACGGTCGATTTACAATTACAATATAATAAAGTCCATAACCTGAAGTTAGCGATCCGCGAAATTGATGGCGTATTGATCAAACCCGGTGAAACACTTTCGCTCTGGCGCCTGATCGGCCCTGCGACAGAAGCCCGCGGCTACATGGAAGGGCTCATCCTCTCAAACGGGGAATCGAAGGTCGGCATCGGTGGCGGTCTCTGCCAATTAGCAAACCTCGTCTACTGGATGGCGTTGCACTCCCCACTTGAAGTAACGGAGCGCCACCACCACAGCTTTGATTTATTTCCAGACTCTGGTCGAACGGTTCCATTCGGAACAGGCGCAGCCCTTTTCTATAACTACATGGACTTGCAGGTGCACAATCCCACGCAGACAACGTTCCAACTTCAGCTCTGGCTGACGGACGCGCACCTCAAAGGAGAAATTCGAGCTGCTGACAAAATGGAACGTTCCTATTCCATCCTTGAAAAGAACCATCGCTACCTTACCGACGGCACACAAAACTACCGAGCCAACGAAATCTGGCGCCAAACACGAAGCCGCGAAACCGGAGTCGTCACGGATGAATCCATGCTCTACAAGAACTGTTCGCTCATGAAATACCAGCCACCAGAGGGAGCAGTACTTCAGTCGCTTGCGCAATAACTAGGGGGTGAGCTTCTTCAAGAACGCTTCCTCCTCAAGAATCGTCACGCCTAATTTTTGCGCCTTCGCATATTTTGACCCTGGCTCTGCGCCTACAACGAGGAAGGAGGTTTTCTTCGAAACGCTTTCGCTGACTTCCCCGCCTTGAGCGCGGATCCGTTCTTTCGCTTCTTCGCGACCGATGGATTCAAGGGAACCCGTCAGAACCCAGGTCGTGCCCGAAAGCGGAAGATTCGAACGATCTACAACCTTCGTTACTTGTGGCTGCACGTGTTCAAGCAGCCGGCCTAACCGGGCTTTTTCTTGGGGATCACGCACAAATTCGACGATCGCTTGGGCGACAACTTCTCCGATCCCATCGATCTGCATCAAAGTGTCATGATCGGCAGCGCGGAAGTTCTCGATCGAACCAAAGGCACGCGCGAGATCAGCAGCTGTTTCAGCGCCCACGTGACGAATACCGAGACCCATCAAAAAGCGTTCGAGTGGCGGTTCGCGATGCGCTTGAATTTCGGCGACCAGTTTTTTGGCGGAGAGTTCCGCAAAACCTTCCAGCGGCTCCAAGTCGCCAGGAGTGAGCTCATACAAATCCGCTGGATCGCGTGCGAGCCCCTCTTGAAGCAACTGCTCGACAATCTTATCGCCCAATCCACGGATATCAAGCGCGGTTCGGCTCGCGTAATGCAGCAAGCGCGCGGTTTCTTGTGCGAAACAGTTTTTATTCGGACAGACCACCGCAACCTCGCCTTCACGTCTAATAACTTCCGTTCCGCACATCGGACAGACTTTCGGCATACGGAAAGGCACCTCTTTCCCTGTACGCAAGTTCGGCAGCACTTGGATGATTTTTGGAATGATATCCCCTGCTTTTTCCACGATCACAGTATCACCGATCATCAAACCCAGACGCTCGATCTCGTCTTCGTTATGCAAGCTGGCGTGGGTAACCATTGTCCCAGCGAGCGTAACGGGATCCATCACGGCTACAGGCGTGAGCGCGCCTGTACGCCCAACTGAGACACGGACTTCCCGCACCACGGTCGTTCCTTGTTCCGCCGCATACTTCCACGCCATGGCTCCACGTGGGGTTTTTCCAACCACGCCTAAACGCTCAAATAATATATCATTATTCACGTTCACCACGATGCCATCCATCTGATACGGAAGGTGGTCGCGCCTCTTCCCAACTTCTTCCATGAAGCGTTCAACCTCTTCGATCGTCGCACAGGGGCGCGTCAGCGCATTTCCAGGAATGCCGAAGAGCGTCATCAACGCATGCGCTTGGGCGTGCGTCGTGAGGCCGAAGTCGCCAAACAAATGCCAACCACTAAAGGAGAGACCACGCTCGGCGGCGAGCTTTGGATCCAGCTGGCGGATCCCGCCGGCAGCGGCGTTTCGCGGGTTGGCGAACGGCTCTTCTCCACGAGCGACGAGCTCTTTATTCAATTTCTCTAATTGCTTGCGAAGAAGATACACCTCTCCACGCAACTCGATGCGTCCGCGCAGTCCTTGTTTCGCCAGTGTTTTTAGCAGCGTGGGGTCTGGGAGCGCATACGTTTTAGCGAATGTCTCACACTCCGCATCGGTTGGGACGCGTAGTCGTAACGGAAGCGACTCAATCGTCCGGATGTTATGCGTCACGTCTTCCCCTACCCGGCCATCCCCACGTGTTGCCGCATACTTTAACGCCCCATCTTCGTAGACGATCGAGACAGCGAGCCCATCGAGTTTTACTTCAGCAAAAAAATCAAAGCTGGCACCTGGCTCTAGGCGCTTTAAACGCTCTAGCCATTCCTCCGCTTCTTCACGATTAAAGACGTCTTCCAGCGACCGCATTGGGACCTGGTGTGGAATCTTTACGAAGCCTTCCAAGGGCTTTCCGGCGACACGCTGCGTGGGCGAATCCGGCGTGACCAAATCTGGATATTCGAGCTCCAGCTTAAACAGCTCGTGTTTCAACGAATCCAGCGCTGCCTCACTAATCGAGAGAGCATCTAGAACATGGTATTCGTAGCGATACGTGTCTATCTCTTGCCGCAAGACAAGGACGCGTTTGGCGGCTTCTGGATGGCTCAGCATAACGCAAAAAAGTGTAGCAGATCCGCTCTCTATCTAAAAAGAACAACACGGATGGAGCTCGCGAAGGAGGAGACCATCCGTGTTGCGCAGCAACTTGTTGACGACTGAGCGAGCTCCGTCCGTGTTGTACCCTATTTCAACATCTCCTCGCGATCGATTCCGCTTGAATGGAGGTAGTAAATGTTCGCCTTTCCAAACTCCGTATCGCTTTCTGTTTGGAAGCGGATGGAGTAGCCGTTTGGTCCGCCCTTATACACGTAAAATTCTCCGACTTTTGGTCCAGTTGGAACCTGGGGCAAAAAGACATTTCCTTTTGCATCGGCCCGTGAGGCAAACCCTGTATTTGTGAGCACTTCTGATTTGGTTGCTGCTTGGCCAAGACTTACCCCTTCACTCGCCGGATAAGTTGCTTTTTCGAGCCAGTAGAGCTGGAGCGCAGAACGGAAGGTACTCATGCTCGCTAAGCGTTGCGCATCGCGGGTGCGAGCACGAGCGCTATTCAATGAGACGGCGGCAAAGGCGGCAAGCAAGCCGATCATCGCCAAAACAATCAATCCCTCCAACAGACTGAAGCCGGGACGCGTGGTACGGAAAAAAGACATAGGCAAAGAAATTACGCGAATTGAGTAGCGTTTTGGCGCCAGGTTTGAACTAAGCGGTCTGCGATCCAGTCTAAACGATGATGTGGTTTGATGAAGTATTCCCAGACCCCTTGGAGCCGACAGCGCTCAACATCTTCCCGCGTTCCGAGACGGCTCAAGACAAACACCGGGAGCTTGGCTAAACCGGACTCTGTTCGAATCGCGTCGAGCAATTGGTAGCCATCCATGCGCGGCAAAATTAACTCGGTCACAATCAGATCGAAGGGCTGACTTTTCAACAGTTCCCAACCTTCCGCGCCGTGTGCCGCGTGAACGACTTCAAATCCGACCCGTCGGAGCTGCCGCGTGGCGACACAGGCGAAGAACGGATCTGATTCTGTGAGGAGGAGGCGTGGGGAGGTCATACAGTGTAGAGCGACCAAGCGATTCCGTGATTCGTGCGTTGGCCGATGCAAGCTGCATAGGCAACCTGTGCATCGTCCGCCGCCCGCTCCCAGTCTTGCAAGTCGCGTAAAGACCGAAAACAGATAGTTCCAGGATACCCGGCCAGGGACAAATGGAACAGCTCTTCTTGCCGCTCGCGGTCGGGAGAAGCCACCCAGCGCTTGCCGGTGCGCCAATCGCCTGTTTCGTGTTCTACGTGTGCATCTTGCCACTTCTCTAATACATCTCCGCGCTCATCTAAGACAAAAACGGTTTTCCCCGCATCAAAAAACGTCTGGAAGGCGTCTGTCCATTCCTGAACAGGATGTTCGACTTCCTTTTCCAAAACGGACTGAGGACGCTCCACACGCAGCTCAATCTGACTCTGTCGCGGCAACCGTTCATGCGTCACCCGAATAGGCGTTCCCCGTAGTCGGCGCTGAAGTCGCAACTGAAGGGCCGGAAACCAAGGAGCGGGCACCTGAGCCACTGTTTCGCGTGGATGCGGCACGTGAGCCGCCGTCACGAGCTTGAGTACTTTTTCTTTTTCGACGCGTTCAACCAACGAACGCGCATACCGAGCCAGCGCTTCCGAAGAATGGCGTGCTTCGTCTGCGGAACGGAGCCAGGCGTCTGCGACGGACGGCAACACGTAAGCAAAGTCTAACCCCCAGCCATGTTCAACGGCCAAGGCTTCCAGCGCAGACCGAACATCCAGATCCCAGGGATTTGTGAGACCGATGACCCATCGCTTCCCACTCGCTTTTTGGACAATAATCCGCCAGGCCAGGACCGTCTCGAGCTCAAGTCCGGCGGGGAGACTGCGCTCTTCCCCTACGGGATTCAAGACAGGCAACTGACTCGCTTCTGCCATCCAGCTTAAAAAAACTTGAGACGAAAGAAGACCTGTTCCGACCAGAGCCTGTTCAAACGACAAGCCATGATGCAACAGATCCTGGACCGCCACCACCGCGCGCGGGGACAATTCATGACGACGCACCGCCTCGGACAAGAGACGTTCACGAATCGTTGCGGGTGGGGCGTAGTTCGTCATGGCGTGTTAGCCGTCGACTTCTCTCATGGCGCAGCCGATACACACAGCGTAGCGCGGACCGAGCTCGTCGAGCACAGGTCGCAAATCCGCTGGATAGACCACGCGGGCCCATGGGTCGCCCAAGTAGGTATTCACGTTCAACTCTTGCGTCAGATACTCCGCCAAACGGGGCAACAACGACGAACCACCCGTGAGAATGATCTTTTCGATGCGCTTGTTGGCACTCTCCTGATCCTGCGACTGATACAAATTGATGGAGTAGCGGATCTCTTCGAGAATCGGTTTCACGAGCACCGACAAAATCGGACGCAAATCACCGGTCGGGGTCATCCCCTGCATCGACTTCAGGTCACGCTTCATCGTCTCAGCTTGATCGATCGGAATCCCGAGCGTGCGGGCAATCGTCTGACTGATGGCGTTTCCGCCTGTTCCGATGGAACGAATCACGAATGGAACCCCTTTCTCGACCACCATGACGTTCGTTCGGAGCGATCCAATGTCGAGCAACAAAATCGTCGACTTATCTTTTCCAATCAAGGCACGAATCTCCGCGAAGCCTTCTGTTTCAAGCGCGACCGCTTCTAAGCCCGCCAACTTAAAAATCTCTGTGTACTTCGAAACGAGTGTCTTTGGTGCCGCTGAGACAAGAACACGCGTCGACGCCTTCACCACCTCCGTCTTTTCGATTTTATCAATCACTTTCAAATCAACGGCTGCTTCTTCGATCGGCCAGGGCAACAGCTTCTTCACCTGCGCAAACGCCATGTCTTTCACCTCCTTCTCGTCGATACTCGGCACACTCAAAACCGTGGAGAACACGGACGACAATGGCAAGGCAGCCGCGACCTTTTTGGTCGTCGTACGCGCTTTGGCCAGCATTTGTTTCAAAATCTCCGCCGAACCCGGCGCATCATTCAACATCGATTTATCCAAACTGTCGGACGGCATGTTGACGTAGGCGTAGGTCACAAGCCGCGCACGACCTTTTTCGTTGCGCAACTCAACCAATTTCATCCCGCCGTAGCCGATATCCAAGCCGAGATAACTGCTCTTATCTTGTGAAGAAAAAAGACCCATAGACAAACGCTAGAGTATCACATCCCCGAAACACATGCGAGGAGCTATTTCTTCCCCATCCCCTCATCCATCGCCTGGTTCGCGAGCGCATCGGCTGCTTTGTTGTATTCACGGCGTACATGACGATACGACACCTTCGGAAGAAGGCGTTCAAAGGCTTTCATCTCGGCAAATCGAATGGCAAGATCTGGATTTTTCACCCGATACTCTCCGCGCGCTTGTTTGATAAGCAATTCGCTATCCGCAACGACTTCGACCTCTTTTGCTTCGAGGATCACCGCCCGCTCAAGCCCGAGGATCACCGCTTTATATTCTGCCTGATTATTCGTCGCTTTTCCTAAGAATTTTGCGTGATTTTCAACCACTTCGCCTGTGTCGGCGTTTTCAATCACAACCCCGATCCCAGCCGGACCAGGATTTCCACGTGAGCCACCGTCGGTTTTGATTCGGAGATTCATAATTACGTTCGCGCTTCGAAATCTTTCATGACTAATTGCACATCCCGCCGGCCGTTCCACTCGTTGATGCTGACATTGTACACGAGATCGACCCGCGACCCGACATTCAGCTCGCCGATCCGTCCGCCTTGCTTGAAGCCAATCACTTTTCGCATCACGCCGCCATCAGCAACCGTTAAACGAAGATGTGCCTGCGTTGAACCGATCGTATCGACTTTGGTCACGAGGAGATTCTCTGATCTGAACAACGGCTTCGTATTTCCTTCACCAAAAGGCTCTAACTTCTTCACTTCTTCGACAAATGCTTCGTTGACTTGTGTGAGGATGAGATCTGCATCGACGAGCAGCGTTGGTGTGGGGCGTCCTTCTTGGAAGGCGGCGGCTGCATGTGCATGGAGATCATCGGCGATCTTTGGGAGGTGTTCCGGATTCATGAGGGCAAAGCCACAGGCCTGGATATGACCTCCGATACGTGCAAGTCGGCCTTCGCCCGCGGCCCGCATCGCGGCGGTAATGTCGTAGACGCTCGTCGAACGCCCAGATCCGATCCAGGTCCCTTCGTGTGATCCCACCACGACCGTTGGGCGCGCGAAGCGCTCCACGAACCGTCCGGCAACGAGACCCACTAACGCCGGCGACCAACTCTCATCCCACAAAAAGAGCGCTGACTTTTCTGGCTGATCCAATTCTTTCATCGCGTAACGCTCCATGAGCTGCTTTTCCGCCTGAGCCATCATCACTTTGGTTGCGTCCTGGCGTTCACGATTGCATCGCTCGAGCTCTTTCGCTAAGGCCTGTGCCTCGTCTTGTGATTCAGCCAGCAACAAACGAAGCGCGAGACTTGCATGATCCATGCGTCCCGCAGCATTGATCCGCGGACCAATTGCAAACCCAATCGATTCCGTATCGATCAACCCTGGAACAAGACTCGCGGCATCGATCAATGCCAGGAGCCCCGGGCGACGCGTCTTGTTCAAGACACGCAATCCAAACGTCTCCAAAACACGGTTCTCACCAACGAGCGGAACAACGTCCGTAATCGTGGCGATCGCAACCAAGTCCAACAACCACTTTTCCCACCCCGATGGAATCTCAATTCCTTTTCGACGCGCTTCGTTTAACAAGGCGGTCGCGAACTTAAAGGCGACTCCGACAGCCGCTAATTTCTTGAAAGGATACGTTTCTTCTGGCAGTCCTGGGTGGATCAACCAGCCATCCGGCAAGATCTCCCCAAATTGATGGTGATCAACGATGATCACATCCATATCTGCTTTGCGTGCTAATGCCACCTCCTCAACGCAAGCGATCCCACAGTCGACCGTGATCAAGACTTTCGTCCCTCGTTCTTTCAAGGTTCCAATCGTCGCCTTGTGGACGCCGTATCCTTCCTTGTCACGATGCGGAATATAGTAATCAACAACACTCTCCTTCGTCTTCCGCCCCGTCATGCGTTGCTCAATTTCACGCAAGGTCGAAATAAGGACCGTCGAACCCGTTATTCCATCGGCGTCATAATCGCCATGGACGGTAATCCGATCCCCTGCTTCCAGGGCCGAGAAAACACGAGCCATCGCAGGAGCGAGATGACGGAACTGGATCGGATCGTGGGTATGCAGCTCCCAGGAAGGCGACAAAAACATCTCCGCCTCCTCAGAGGAACGGACGCCGCGCTGCCACAACAAGGTCGCCACGAGCGAAGAAACACGCGGCTGCCAGGCTTCGATCTCAGAAGCAACCGGCGAAGTACGAAGGGACCAGGTATACGAAGCCATGACAATCAGTGTGCCGGGAGGGTAAGCGCTGAGCAAGATATGGGCTAAAAATGGCTAATACAAGCCAAAACTTGACAAAAGTTCGTTTTTGTATTTTAATACAGGCGCTACATCGTTTTTTGGTTCTTCTCTCAGAACAAGGTAGAAGAGGAAGGAAAGGAAGGCACACATGCACGGCCGAAGGGGTTCGCCCCGCACCGCGTGCGCAACCGTCACCGATCTCACCAGCCACCGAGCAGCCGTTAGCACGGCCGCTCAGGTGGCAGTCCTGCTGGCCATCGCCGCAGGAGCTTCTTTCACGGAGCAACCCTCCGCGTCGGCACGTGTCATCGCGGTCCTCCCCGAGGGCCACGTCGTCGAACAGCGCGTCCGTGTGGTCAAGCACACGGACGACCAGGTGGCCGCGCTCTACGAGCGCTTCGGCCGTCTGCCCCCGGCGCGCCTGCGCCGAACCAACGTCTGAGAACACCGCCTCCGCATCGAGCGGCGCACCCAACCCTGGGAGCGCCGCTCGATCTAATTTTAGCGACTGTTCAGTTCTCTTAATTTTCGTATACGCGCTAAAACTTCAGGCGTAGGCTCTTCAAATTCTGCTTTTGTAAGAAACGCTTTTTTAAAGAGCTTTGGATCATCAAAAAACGGAGTGGCCATTTTTTTCGCCTCAAAGATAGGCTGTGTGTTCACCGTATCTCTTGCTTGTTCAGCCGTCAGAAATCCAAGACGCACTAAAACAGGAAGTTTTACCAAACCCTTGATATCAGAAGGGGTTGGTGGCCAACGCGTTGTATCCAGCTTATTTGCGGCACGCGTCTGAGCCGCCTTCACAGCGATCGCACTTCTCTCCGCCGCTGCCGCCTGTTCTTTCTGAGCTTTTCGTTGCAATGCTAAGCGCGCATCAACTTCGGCTAACTTCGCATTTTGCCGCGCGTTCTCTGCTTGAACTCTTAGTCGCGCTTCTTCTTTTGCGTTCAATTCTATTTCCAGCGCTCGCTCAAGACGCTCCTTGGTCGCCTGATCCTCCGCTTCTTGTCTTGCTCGCGCCGCTGCCATCAGTGTATCAAAATCACTTTGCAGAACTCTTTTTCGTTCTGCTTCTTCCGGCGCTCTGGCACGCTCCTCTTCCAGCTGGCGCTTTCGTTCAGCACGTGCACGTTCACGCTCTTCAAAAGCCCCTTGCTGCTTCGCTAAACGTTCTGGAGAAAGTCCAAGAACGTTTGTCAGAACACCAGACTGCTCCGGATCCATCTGTTCGAAAAAAGGCCGGAAGGCAGCTTGCTTCTCATGAAGCGTGGTTTCTCCTGCTCGCGCATGCTCTTCCTGCGTTAAAAGAAACGCTTTCTTCACCGCATCTGTCGAGAGAACGCCTAGATGTGTATTACTCCCTTCCAAGTTTCTTCTCGCTTTTGCGATACTCTTTTCCTGTACCTCACGGACACTGTCTGCAGGATCTGGATCGAAGTTTTTTACTTGAAGTTGAATCAACTGGCCAGCTGCCGTAATCGACAAATCGATCGCGCGTTCACGCTTTAGGTCTTCACGTGGTGTTCCATGACGAACCGATGCGATATGCCCCGTATCCGCAGCTTGAATCAAGCGCCGGAGCATGTAGAGCTCCATCACTTCAAAACGCTTTCCTGGATTTGGTTTAAGCGCATCCGTAATCTGAAGCAGTCTTTCGTTCAACTCAGTTAATGCAGTCTGCCTCGCTTTTGGATCAAGGATACGCTCGGCCTTACGGACTTCTAAATCTATAATCAAAATCTCAACATCCATCGGCTCAAGCTTGATCGCCGAATCTAGCGGAACGCTTCGGCCTTTATTTACCTCTAAAAACTTACGATAGGCAGTAAGCGCTTTCTCCTCCTCAGCAATGAGCTCATCCGCAAGTGGAAATGCCTTGAATTCAGTCGCGACCTCTTGCCTGGTGAGCTGGTCTGGCCGTTTCACACCTCTCGGATCTGTCGTCGGGCGGCTGCGTAAGACTTCTTGCCACAGTACTTCATGAATTTCGTTCGAAAGATCTTGCGCTTCAATTCCTTCAAACAGATGTTCACAGGCTTTCAAGCGCCGTTCTTGGCCTTCGAACGTCTTCATCGCGTGATCCTTCTTTAGTTTTACGATTTCGTCACGAACCATCGCCGCCGTCATGCGACTATTGTAAACAAAATCGCTCGTGATCCTTGCCAAATGCCCCAAATAACGCGAACCTTCGGATGTTCGCTCAACCGAATGAAGAGGAGAAGACGACTCCCTGTCTTGATCCTGACTCTGTCTTGCTAAGCCACCTTCAAGGTTCATAAATAATAGATGCGACTAGTATACCGCATCTCCCTCACCTACACGAAGATCAGTTCCTAAAACGACGAATACGCAGCCAACAGTGGCAAAATCAACAGCACGATCATCGCAATTGCGACCACCTTCATCCAAAAGTTTAGACGCTTACGTTCCATAGAATGTTGATAGAATAAAAGATCAGTTCCCGCGACGCAACACCTTGATGAAGGTGTCTGGTGGAATCTCAACTCCACCTACACCCATCGACAACATGCGCTCCTTTCCTTTTTTCTGCTTCTGCAAGAGCTTCGATTTACGCGAGTAGTCGCCACCAGACATCTTCGCCAGCACATCCTTGCGGAATGGGTTGATGCGGTCAGAGGCTAAGATTTTGGCCCCAATCACCGCCTGCAACTTAATGGCGAACTGGGCGCGCGGGAGCTCTTCTTTCAGCGTTGCGATGATTTCTCGTCCACGTCGATCGGCTTCTGTGGAGTGCAAAAGCGTAGCGAGAGCTTCAACCGGCTCTTCCGCAACATGAATATCTAAACGTACGACATCCGACGGGCGAAAATTCGAGAAATCGTAGTTCATCGAGGCATAGCCCGCGGTTGCGCTCTTCAACTTATCGTAAAAATCAACAATGACCGAAGCGAGCGGCATCGCGTAATGCAAAATGGCTCGTTGCAGATCGAGGTATTCCGTATTCTTGTATTCACCACGACGATCCTGCACTAACGCCATCACGTTTCCGATGTATTCCTTTGGACACACAATATCAACGGTCGCCCAAGGCTCACGCGTCTCTTCAATGCGTGACACTTCTGGAAAATCGCCTGGCGATTTCACAAATAATTCTTCGCCATTGGTTAACTTCACTTCATACCCTACGGACGGCGTCGTAATGACGATGTCCATGTCGAACTCACGAATCAATCGCTGCTGCAAAATCTCCAAATGCAGCATGCCAAGCAATCCACAGCGGAACCCAAAACCAAGCGCGCTGGAATGTTCTGGATCGAAGGTCAGCGCCGCATCACTCAACTTGAGTTTCAAAATCGCATCGCGAAGCTTTTCATATTCAGACCCATCAGACGGAAAGACGCCGGCGTAGACCATCGGGCGGACTTCGCGGTACCCCGGAAGCTGTTCGACCGTTGCATCTCCCGTGAGGGAAACGGTGTCACCCACGCGCACGGCTTGAATATCCTTAAGACCTGTCACGAGATAGCCGATCTCCCCTGTTTCAAGCCGGCCTGACTTGGTGTGCTCTGGTTTTAAGTAGCCTACTTCAAGCGCTTCGCCATTCGTCGCGGTCGCCAAGAAACGAACCTTGCTGCGCTCTTGTAAGACACCGTCCATACACCGGATATACGCGATGACGCCTTGGTAGTCGTCATACTTTGAATCAAAAATGATCGCGCGCCCCTGAGCTGTCGGATCCCCTTTTGGAGGTGGGACATCACGTACGATCCGTTCCAAAATTTCAAGCACACCTTCCCCCGTCTTTCCCGAAGCGGACAAAATCTCTTCACGCTTGCAGCCGATGAGCTGCATGAGTTCGTTTCCACGGCGTTCAACGTCTGAGTTTGGGAGGTCGACCTTGTTCAGGACGGGAATAATCGTCAGGTTCTGATCAATCGCGAGATACAGGTTGGCAATCGTTTGCGCCTGTACGCCCTGGGTTGAGTCGACCAACAGAATCGCTCCTTCAACCGCCGCCAGCGAACGAGAGACTTCGTAGGTGAAGTCCACGTGCCCTGGGGTATCGATCAAGTTCAATTCGTATTCGATCCCGTCTTTTGCCGTGTACTTCATGCGCGCGGGCTGAAGTTTGATCGTAATCCCACGCTCGCGCTCCAACTCCATCGTATCGAGGAGCTGCTCCTTCATGCGGCGTTTTTCAACCGTGCCCGTTAATTCCAACAAACGATCGGCCAAGGTGGATTTCCCGTGGTCGATGTGCGCAATAATGCAGAAATTCCGGATACGAGTCTGGTCCATGCGAATGGGCTGATGGTGCCCGAAAAACCCAAGATGAGCAAGGTTTTAGAGTCCTTGGAAGGTTAAAGCTTGGGTGAACAGACGTCGCACCTTAGACGTACTCGCGTCCTCAATACCTTTGAGGGTCAATATGGATGGCACTCCAAATAGCTTGCTCCAGGCTTTTACCCCCAACACCAGATAATAGATATGCACGGATCGTCGAACCACTTGCTTTTCTTCGGGCGTGAGGACTTTTAGCTCTTTTGCCCATTCGATCACCTGCTCGACGGTTGCAAGGCTCGTCATTTCTTCGGCTGGACGAACTCGTGGAAAGAAGGGGTCAATGAACAAGAAATCCCACGGACCCTTCACCCCGCCTGGAAGCTTGCGCTGCATCAACTGAACATTATTCGATCCGATAATATCGATGCCGGTTCGGGTCTCCTGCAAATACCGATCCATTCCTTGAATTGCCTGCCCTATTTGCGCATATTCTTCGGGTCGATGCTTCACCTCATTCCACACCCCTACCATTTCAGGAAAAATAGGCCGCAACAGGTCCGCCGCCCCCTGCTCGGGCTGGTTGCGCATCAAACAATTATCAATCCTCTCCATGCGTGTACTCATGTCAGACACACGGCCATCGTAGTATTGCCTCCAGATAGGCTCAAAGCCAAAGTCGATGCGATCACTTCGCTTTTCTGGTGCGTCTACTAATCGCTGTTGGTTCACGAGCAGAGGAAAGGTGGCGGGCAGCGTTACCTTCGGTCGAACCTGCTCACTATGGATACGGCTTCGGATGCGCACCGCAGACCACAATTGTTCCTCCAAGGGAAAATGATAGACATCGATCTTCTGAGCGGGAATTGTCGCCTCCGGAAAATAGGTTCGAAGCTCTGCCCACTGGGCACGTTGCCGCGCACACTCGGCCGCAAGCACTTCCTCAGCCGCTTTTACACCTTGGTCAAGATCTTGGTTTTTCGCATACACTTCTTCCAACACGCTGAGACCAAATAAATAATTGGCCTTAAATACGATCTTCCGCTGGTGCCCACGATCAATACAGGTAAATACGAGGTTCTCTGAACCATGCGCCGCTAAATGCAATTCCTCAATACCAGACTTACGTAAATAGTCCTCTACCAGTTTGATAAAAAATCGTTCTCGGTCTTCATAGCCATTCGATAACCGTTTCCGATCCTTTGCCAAAAAGGCGGGCGCCAGCGCCTCAGGGTCTTGTGTGTAAGGAAAGGGGAAATCTGTTTTTGGCTTGAACATAGAGCGATGCCTCAGTGTAACGCATTCGGCCACCCATCTGGAATACACACCTCTCATTTGTCAGATCATCTGCCGGATCTCTATACTGCCACCATATGAATGAACGAAGCGGTCCCGACAGAAAAGCCTCTGCCTCCGAAGAAGGCCTTCCGCCGCACTGGGCGAAAACACGAACAGGACTTACAAAACTCCCCAACTTACTTGCAACGCTAAAACAAGTCGTTACAGGATCAAACAGAGACAATCTCACGCTCCTGAGCCTGGAAGAAGTTGCGGAAGCCATCGCGAAAGACTCTTACCTACTCAAGGACCTTCGAGATTTTTTAGGTCCGAATGGCGAAGGGTACATGATGAACAAAGAAGCGGCAGGAATGTACAAACAACGCCTAGCCCCACTCGTGCTCGCACGCTCGGCGAAGAAAACTGCAGAGGAGAAGAAAGGAAAGAAGTAGGCGCTTCACGCAATACAAACACCCCGCTCACGTGAGCGGGGTGTTTTGGATAGATGTGTACATTTTTACACCTTCATGGCCGCCTTCAAGACTTCACGCGCAGCCTTTACGACGGTTTCATAGGCTTGTCTTGCCTGTGTTTCAGCCGCCTTACGTGTGGCACGCGCCGCTTCCATGGTCGTCTTGAATTGTTTTTCTGCAGATTGAACTGACGCTTTGTACGCCGTATTCGATGCCTTTACAGATGCTTGGAAGGCCTTATTCGCTTGTTCACGCTCTTCTTTTGTTCCCGTGCAGCGAAGCTTCCAGGTGTTAAAGGCGGATTCAACCGAGGCTTTACGCGTTGCAGTCGCTGCATCGATAGCCGTACGGCGAACATTCAGCGCATTCGTTTGAACGGAGCGGAACGTTTGGACTGCGCTATCGATCGCCGACTGACGGGTCTTGGTCGCCGCATCAACAGCCGCGCGATAGGCCACGAGGGCTGACTTCTGTGCGTCTGTGAGGTTCTTGCGTTGGAGTTTTAGATCTTGTTCTGCGCGTTGTTTTTCGCGACGTGCTTCTTGGAGCGCTCGATTCTTTGTATTTTTTGCATTCTGTTCGGCATGGCTGTGCTCGATCCGCAACGCCCGTTCTTCTCGGTTATTTCCGAGACGTACCATTCGTTCCGAATAGCGGTTGTCCAGATTGAGCTTCACTTCTTCCGTACGATAACTGCAATGAATTGGATCAACAACTCGTTTCGAGGTCGTCGTAGACGACTCGGATGCAAACGAGGCCAGTGGAGCCCCCGCAAGCACCGACACAACGGCAAAGGATGAAATGAGCTTCTTTACCATACAAATTTCAAAGAGTGATTGAATATAAGGTGAGAGAAAGAGGATCTTATCCCCTTCTCTCCTACTATACAGAGCTCGCGCCCCCTTTGTTACACCCGTACACGCAATTTAGACAGAAGCTTGTCCTTCAATTTCACGATGAGTTTCGATTCAGGCACATGAAGCCAGCTTGTCGTCAAAACGAAGACTGCACCTCCCGTAAGACCAGCGAGCGCCCCCTGACACAGCACCATCCATGTCCGTGACAACGGGGAGAACGCGACGCCTAAGGCGTAATTCACTCCATAGGTAACGAGTGCTTGAAGTCCCAAAGCAAAAAGCAGGCTCGCGCTAAATCGTCCAAACCCGTTCGACCACACACGAATCGCTATTTTTTGGCGCAAAAGGAGAATGAGTAGCAGGATATTCACGAACGAGCCACCTACAATCGCCCAGGCAAGTCCATCCACCCCAAGCGAACGATAGGTCAACCACGCGATGAGGATCGTGGTCACTTCTGACACACACGCGATAAAAAACGGCATCCAAGCAGACTGGAGGGCGTAAAAGGCGCGTGTGAAAAGCTGACTCAGCGCCTGCGCAGGAAGAGCGAGGGTTAAGAGGGCGAAGACCTCTAACGTCATACGCGTATCATTCCAGTCGAAGCGACCGTCGCCCAGCACCACGCGGACGATCTGTGCCCGGAGCAAGATGAACACGACACACAGGGGAAGAATAAAATAGAGAATGCGTCGAAGGGCTTCCTGGAGCGTCTGCTCGAAAACCTCTGGTCGTTTCGCCCCGATCGCTTCGGCGAGCACAGGGAAGGCGGCTAACGCGAATGAAATTCCGATCAACCCTAACGGGAAGCTTTGCAAATTTCCTGCCAAGTTAAACACAGAGACCGAGCCTTCGCCGAGTGAGGAGGCGAAGAATAAAATAATCACCAAGTTCACCTGAGCGACGGCTAGCCCGGCCGTACGCGGAACCATCAACTTCACCATGCGACGGATAGGTTCCGGGGCAAAGGATGGAAATGATAACGGCAGACGTCCAATCGGCCGCACGGCGAGATATTGCACGAGTCCATGCGCGAAGGCTCCAAGCACCACCCCCCAAGCTAAACCTGACAAACCCAACCAAGGCGTGAACACCACGATACCGAGAATAATACCGACGTTATAAAAAATCGGTGCGAAGGCGAAGGCAAAAAAACGCTTGGTCGACTGCAGCACGCCGCCCATGATGGCCGAGATCCCCAAGAAAAGGGGGGACAAAAACATGATGCGCGTAAGCGTCGTCGTCAATTCCTGCTTCTCCGGACCAAAGCCTGGCGCGAGCCACGGAACAATCGCCGGAGCAGCCACCATTCCCCCGACACAAGCAACGATCAGCACCGCTCCGATCAATGACAGCGCCTGACCCGTAAATCGCAGGGCGGCCGCGAGATTCTGACGCTCGCGCAACTCCATGAAGAGCGGGATAAAACCCGCGCTCAATGCTCCGAGGATTAATAAATTATACAAAAAATCTGGTAAGCGGAAGGCGGCATAGTAGGCATCCAACTCGAGACCCGCGCCAAAGCTAGTCGCGAGCAAGCGATCACGCACGAGCCCCAGAAGACGCGATCCAAAGGAGGCTAACCCAATCAGCGCCGCGGCGGCGGCAACCCCTTCAGTCTCCCCATTCCAGAGGCGACGAATGCTCGAAGTAAAACGCATAGCTAGAAACCTAGATCATCATCCGAGGCACGAAAGGTGCAATAAAACGCCCCCGCCTCTTCGGTGAGCTCAATCGGCGCTAAGCGCGTTCCTTCTGGAGCTTCGCCTTCAATCGCGACGCCGGTACACGGGGAGAACTCCGCCTCATGCCAACGGCAACGAAAAACGGGTTGCCCCTTCTTGTCCTTTAACTCAACGGGTCCACCCATATGCGTGCAGCGGTTCATATAGGCTTTCAACACCCCTGCATCGTTATACACGATGGCCGCATGCGGACCGAAGCGAAATGACTTCGTTCGTCCGACTTCCACTTCTCCCTGTTTAGCTACCAGAATTTTTCGTTCCATAGGACCTGGCGCTACACGCGATCTTTCTTCTTCAGGAATTTTTGCGTGCTTGTTCCTGCTTGTTTTTCAAAATTCCCAAACTCATAGGTAAACGGAATCGAACGGAATGGTCCACGAACGAGAATGGAAGCTTCGCTCCACATAATCTTCGCAGCCGTACGCACCATCCCCTCTTTGCGGTAGCGACGAGGGGAAATCGCAATTTTGTGTCCACGAAGAATTCCCGCTGCATAGC
Source organism: uncultured Gammaproteobacteria bacterium (assembly GCA_964582475.1). Taxonomy (GTDB): domain Bacteria; phylum Patescibacteriota; class Patescibacteriia; order 2-12-FULL-60-25; family 2-12-FULL-60-25; genus JAGOTP01. The sequence goes on from CAZOQS010000006.1 coordinate 32,628, forward strand.
CCGCCTTATCAGCCCGTCGCGCATAATCATGATCCTCAGCAAAAACGACCGTTTCATCAAACCCTTTTAACGCTTCATGCACCGAGCGTTTTACCAAAATACACGATCCTACCGCATGTGGCAGAACCGGCTGCATGACATACGTGTATTTGTTATAGGCTTCATGGAATGCGTGATCGAGCAACGTCCCATCCTGGACCGTGAGGGCGCAGGTGGCGACGTCTAACTCGCGAGCGGTGAACTCAAGAATCGAGTCCTGCAAGAAACAGGGATGGCGAAAAATAACATCCGCGTCAAAGAAAAAAATGAGGTCTCCCGTTGCGACCGCCGCGCCTCGATTTCGACCCGGGCCCGGCATACCCCCATCCACGACTTTTGCCCCGGCTTGAGTCGCGATCTCACGCGTACGATCGGTCGAGTGGGCGTCAGCAACGATAATCTCGAAGTCCTGGTACGTCTGTCCACGCAGCGACGCGAGGAGTAGTGGGAGGTACGATTCTTCGTTTTTTGTAGGAATGACAATACTCACGCGCATGCCCCCTAGCCTAACAGAATCAGGGGGTTTTCGCTACGCAGAGGACAATCCTAAAGGCATATTTAGGCTAAAATAAGCACTTAGGGTTGGGGAGGTCGTGCAGGGCACGACCTCCGTGAGCGAACGGCCAGTGGGGACCGCGAATGAACGCGGAAACCTAGAGCTGGCCGGGATCGCCCGGGTAGAGCATCACCGACGCGACACCGGAAGATTCGGTCGGCGGAACGTGGACGTGGAGCACCCAGTAGTTGTAGGCATGCCCCGCAACCAGCTCCCGAGTCATCGGCACCTCTCCCGCCTGGCCGGTCTGCGAGAAGAACCGTGCCCGAACGGGAACCATCGGACCCGTCACCCGGACGCGGAACAGCCCGTAGGACCCGATGTTCGCCGAGGTGAAGATGTAGGGACGCGTGCAGAGATCGTTCCTGACACGCAGAATTCCCGAGGGGAGAAACGTCTCGGATCCGCCCTCCGTCAGCTTGACCTCGACCTCCGGGTACCAACCAGAGGGCGGCACGGACAGACAGAACGAGATCGCCGGCCGACGAGTACGTGACGTCTCACGACCGCAGCCCAGCAGAAGAAGAACACTGAGACCCAAAACGAAATAGGCGCGCATCGCTCCCCCGTCTCTCCAATAGCACCGCAGGCGCCATCGAGAATATTGGCTCACGAAATTGTGAGCCGAAAGAGTATTCCACTCGACCTAGTCGCTGTCAAATAAAGTATTATCCTTGCAGAATCTTCCAGGAAGCGATCGACGTTGCAATAGTCACATTCAAAGACTCTTTTATCCCCTGCTGCGGAATGTAAATCGAAGATACGCAGCACTCTAATAAAGAAGGTGGAATCCCTGTTGTCTCCGTCCCTAATAGCAAGGCCATCTCTTGAGGGGGTTTGAAATCGACAAGATTAATCGCCTCCGGTGTCAGCTCAAGAGCGTAGACTGGAATCCGTGACTCCGTTAGACGCGTAAAAACAGACTCAATGTCTGGAAAGGCTTCAAACGGGACGGATTTTTCTGCCCCAAGCGCTACTTTTGAAATCTTTGAATCTGGCGGAACGGGTGTGTAACCAGACAACCAGAGCTTCGTCACTCCTAACGAATCAGCGGTACGAAATAAGGACCCCACGTTTTCACGAGAGCGAATGTTATGGACGAGGAGATGAAGACGAACAGACATGGGCACAGACTCTCATATCTTCGACAATCGAGCCACTTTCCGCTAAGCTCCCGCCATGAAATTCGGAGAACTTCTGCAGGGAACGGTGACACGCGTCGACGACAAGGGTCGCGGTGTCTTTGACTATACCCTCCAAGATGGCGGCGTTCGCCCTGTCGCGGTGCCGTTCACGGCCATCGGCGATACGATCGAGGCGCGCTTTGCCAAGCGTGAAACCGGCGTTTGGTACGCCCGACTCGAGCGCATTCTCGTCGCCTCCGAAGACCGCGTCGATGCTCCTTGTCCTCACGCTGGAAAGTGTGGCGGCTGTCTCTGGCAGCACATGAGCTACCCATCCCAGCTCATGCTCAAGCAAAACATGATCAACAAGGCCTTTGAAACGGCCGAACACACAGAACGCGTAGAACAGGTCGAACCCTCAACAGAAGTATTTTATTATCGCAATCGCATGGACTATGCGTTCGGCTGGAAAGGTGAACTCGGTCTCAAGGAACACGGATCCTGGAATCGCTACCTCGATCTCGGAACCTGTCTCCTGCTCGACGAAGAAACACCAAAGATTCTTGCGTTCTTCCATCGCTTCCGCGAGACATTCAAGCTTCTACCCTGGGATGCAAAGACACATGAAGGCTTGTTGCGTTACGTCGTCATTCGCTTAGGCAAAGAGACTGGTGAACGGATGATTATCCTCGTCGTGAAAGACGCCACACAAATCACTGCCCCGATGCGTGAGTTCTTGAAACAAGGGCTGCACGAACAAGCAACAACGTTGCTCATTGGAGAAAACGCGCTCATTTCTGATTTGTCGTACGCACAAACCTTTGAAACACTCCTCGGAAACCCCATCCTGACGGAAGAAGTGAACGGCGTTCGCTACGCGATTCATCCCAACTCGTTTTTCCAAACGAACACACGCATGGCTGCCAAGCTCCAATCCACGGTTCTCGATTGGATTCAGCCAAAGCCCGGTATGACGGTCCTTGATCTGTATTGTGGCCTCGGCTTCTTTGGCATCGCCTGCGCCAAGCGCGGAGCCACCGTCTTCGGACATGAACTCGATGCTCACGCCATCGAGCTCGCCAAAGAGAACGCTACCAACAATGGAGTCGGTAACCTCTGTACCTTCACCGCCGGTCCCGCCGAAGACCAAACCTGGAAAGATATCGCCTGCGATGCCTTGATCCTCGACCCACCACGCGCCGGTCTCCATCCAAAAACCCTCGAAGCCGTGATGGCGAAGCTTCCAAAAACAATCGTCTACGTTTCCTGTAACTATCACCGTCTCGTTCAAGATTTGAAGACATTAAAAACGGCGTACAACGTTGATCATCTCAAAGCGCTCGACCTCTTCCCCCAAACCCCCCACGTCGAAACGGTCGTGAGACTAAGTTTGAAGGATTAAGCAAATTTTACTTGTTAGGGGTGGAATGAGTTCTTAAAAAAGAGTGAGAACTGTCTGAGCCCAAATGAACGAAGTGAATGACGCAAACAATCCCCTTGCGCAGATCCGATGTAATGACTCTGCGCAAGGGATTCCTCCGCGCGAGTTTGCGAACTCTTTTTTAAGAACTCATTCCACCCCGCTCAATTCGCTTTTGTGGCTGTTTTAAGCTATCATCCCACCATGCATTCCTCTCAAAAGACCACCTCCAAAAAGTCCGGTTTCGTCGTCCTCGCAGGTCGCTCAAATGTCGGAAAATCGACACTTTTGAATGCCTTGGTTGGCAGCAAAGTTGCAATCATGACCCCAAAGCCTCAAACCACGCGCCATCCGGTACGGGGCATGTTGAACGATCATCGTGGTCAAATCGTGTTTGTCGATACGCCAGGGGTCTTCTTAGGAAAAAAAGATGCGGTCTCGAAACGTTTGAACGAGTTCGTCAAAGAGCAACTGGAAGGCATCGAGGCGATAGTCTATGTGACCGATCCAACCCGTGCCCTCGGACCAGAAGAAACGATGATTCAGGACTTGCTCAAACAAACAACCATTCCGATCATTCTGGCCGTGAACAAGTCTGATCTTCCAAGCTTACGCAAACCTTCACTCGACCTCATGCGTGGGATTGATGTGGGACAGAAAATGACGATCGAATGTTCAGCGATTAAGGAGAAAGGCCTGGATGTCCTGAAAGACGCGCTCTTTGCTATTTTGCCAGAAGGCGAACCCTACTATCCGGAGTATCAACTTACGGATGCCGATCAGAAAACATGGGTAGCTGAATTAATTCGTGAAAAGATTTTCCTGCACCTCGAAGAAGAGTTGCCGTATGCCATCGCCGTAGTGGTCGAAGAAGATGAGCGTCAAGAAAATGGCGTTCGTCACATTGAAGCGACGATTCTCTCCAGTGAGGAGCGCTACAAAGGGATGATTATTGGATCCAAAGGCAGCATGTTGAAGAAAATCGGGAGCGCGGTCCGTGAAGAACTTGAGCTCGCTTCTGACCAACGCGTCTTCCTCGCGCTGACGGTAAAAGTCGATCCAAAGTGGCAGGTTCGGTTCGCGAGTCGTGGCAACTAGAGAAAAGAAGGCGGGGGCGCTATGCTAGGTCCACTATGTCAGAACCTTCTCCCATCACGATCGATACCCCCCTTGAGCACTTTGAGCTAATCGAGGACGTGATCGCCCACATCCGTACCAAACTTCCTGCAGAATCTGGCCCTGGCTCGTGGAAAGCGGTCTGTGAGGATGTGCTTCACTGCCAACTTCCAGCGGTTGAGCCCATTCTCCTCCGAGAATTAGACGCCGCCCAGGGGAATACCGACGAACAAAGCAAAATTCGCGCCCTTTTGCGGGCGGTGAGTTGGTATCGTCATCCTCCAAAAAATGCAGAGGAGCTCGTGACAGAAATTCAACACCTGCACTCGACGCATCCTGGAACAGAAGACCATGCCGCCTTCGCGACGGTCGAGGAAGCGCTCAAAAACCAGTCCCAAGGCGCGGAAGCGCTGAAAGCGGCCGACGCCATCGACCAACTGTTTGCCCGCGCGCAAAACGACGACCACAAAGGGAGACTACGTCAGATTCGCGATCAAATTTACTATCAGCTGCTCTACCCACACTGGTTTGAAGTCGTGAAACGCTGGGCTGCTGCACGCAGCGCCTAACTATGGGCAAAGAACTTGTCGTAGGCGCGGCAGCACCGGACTTTACGTTAAGCGACCAGCAAGGCACAAAGTGGGCGTTGAAAGCGATCTTGGAGCAAGGGCCTGCGTTCTTGGTCTTTTACCCAGGAGACCTGACGCCCGGCTGCACCGTCCAGCTTTGTACCTTGCGAGATGACTGGAGCACCTTCCAGAAAAAACAGATTGGGGTATTTGGAGTAAACCCAGGGAGCCAGAAAGGGCACAAGCTGTTCGCGTCGCTGTATCACCTCCCCTTTCCCCTGTTGGTAGATGAGGATAAATCCGTCGCCAAGGCTTATGGCGTAGTTGGAAAACGATTGGTGTTTGAGTTCGTAAAACGGACGGTCATCGGGATCGACAAGAGTGGGATCATTCGCTATATCAAAGAAGGGATGCCAAAACCAGCCGAGCTCTTAAAAGAAGCTGCGAAATGGCAGACCTCATAACCTATTTCCTATGTCCAATGAAGTGAAACCGCTGAACTATACCGCCCTCGAAGGGATCTCCGAAAAGACCCTGACAGTGCACCACGACAAGCTGTATGCTGGGTACGTTGCTAAAGCCAAAGAAATTGGCGAGAAACTGAGCGTCCTTTCACATGGAGGGGATGTTTCTAGTGCCAATCAGAGCTATTCCGAACTTCGCGCCTTGAAAGATGGAGAAACATTTGCCGTGAACGGAATTTACTTGCATGAGTGGTACTTCGACACCTTGGGTGGAAACGGCCAAGCCGCTGGTCCACTCGTCGAAAAGATCACAGAACAGTACGGTTCATTTGAGAACTTTACGACCTATTTCTCCGCAAATGGCATGGCTGCACGTGGTTGGGTCGTTCTGTGCTGGGATTTCCAGCAGCAGGCGCTTCGTATCTACAACGCAGATGCTCACAATCAGGGTGGAGTCTGGGGCTGTATGCCAGTTCTCGTCCTCGACGTCTACGAACACGCCTACTTCATTGACTTCGGTTCCGATCGCAAAGCCTACATCGCTCAGTGGTGGAAGAACCTAAACTGGGATAAGGCAAACGCGCTCTACACTCAGGTCTTGGCGATGTCGCAAGCAAAATAATTCGTTATTTATCTCATCTCCTATGATCCAAGTTGGAGCAAAGGCCCCTGTTTTTTCAAATATCACAACGTACCAAGCCGGAAAGAGCGACTTCACCAAGGTGAGCTTGTCAGATTACAAGGGTAAGTGGCTGGTTTTCTTCTTCTATCCACGTGATTTCACCTTCATCTGCCCAACAGAATTGAAGGGATTCTCCCAGCACGCAGAAGAGTTCAAGAAGTTGAACTGCGAAGTCCTTGCTGCTTCCACCGACTCAGAATGGAGCCACAAAGCTTGGTTCGAACGCGACTTAGCAGACGTGAAGTACCCAATCTTGGCCGACACCACCCACAGCGTCTCTCGTGACTACCAAGTCTTCAACGAGATCGACGGTCTCGCCGAACGCGGCCTCTTCATCATCGATCCAGAAGGAGTCATTAAGTACTCGTTGATCAGCTCAGGCTCGGTAGGACGCTCGGTGAAGGAAGTCTTGCGCGTTGTGCAGGCGCTTCAGAGTGGAGACCTTTGTCCGATGGAATGGACGCCGGGTGCGCAGACGTTGGGGCGAGCTTAGCTCGCTTCCCTCCTGAATAAGCGATCGAAGCTGAGCTTCGAAATCCTTATAAACGGTGTAAACAAAAACATCGAGCATACGCTCGATGTTTTTGATCTCTCGGAGATTCGATCCTGAGATCAAATCATCAATCGAGGTGAGAGGGGTTGCGAGTATTTCACGCGCGCCGTCCCAGTCCTCTGGCTGTTGGAGTTTTTCAGTCAGGAGGGAAGGAGCGAAATGATCAGGGGGCAAGGAGGCGTTCGAGCATCTCCGCCCAGTTCTTGACCCCCTCGGTCATGGGAGCGTGCATGATCAGCACCCTGGCCCCATTGACGCTGAGCGGAGGGCCGATGAACCAATCGACCGCGGCGGACAGCGGATGGTCATGGTGGTTGGTGTCCGTCGCCAACACCATCTGCTTCACGTACCTCGACAGGTCGAGGACGAGCGGGAACCCGATCCCCGTCTCGACCCCGAAGTACTTCTCTCGGGCCGCTGTTCCGAGTGTCGCACCTTCGGCGGGCATCAGCAGGTCCAGGAGGACGGCATCGAAGACGTGGCGCTTGGCAAGCGCTCGAGCCTCGGTGTAGTCGCTCGTCAGGATCACCTCATGACCCAATGCCTCGAGCTGCGCTCTAGCTGCTCGCCTGTGCCGGAGCGTATCATCGACGACAAGAATTTTCATCCCACCTTCTCCTTTTCTGCCAGCTCCGTGATCTTGCGCTGCACCACGAAGACATAGTTCTCCTCTCCGTCCCTGTCAACGATCGGACCGGCGGTCACACGCCCGGAGTTGCGAGCGGCAAAAGCCTGCGCCTCGGCACGATTCGCCATTCCGAGGATAGCGCCGCAGAAGGCGAGCAGGACGTGGGTGCGCTCCGTCTCCTTGAGCACGTGAAGCGCGTCCTCGAGCGTGTCAACCAGCGCGACATCCGCCTCGACGCCGTGCTCATCGACGAGTTCGACGAGCTGCGAGCCCTGAGCCCCCTTCACCCCCTTCTCCACGATGAGCTTCATCACGGTGAAGAGCGGATTCTCCCCGCCATCTCGACCTCCTTCGGTTTGAGTCCTTCGGAACAAAACGTGTGCAGTCACCATCATAGCCTTCCCTTCTCCTGGATAGCCCAGGCTTCGCTCCAATGCTTGCTGCAGCGAAGAACTGGTTTATACAGAAAATCTAACAAATGAACTATAAAATATAGTTCTAAATGACCATTTTGTCAATTAACTATTACAAAAAAGAGCCTTTTCTGGCTCTTTTTGTTCTTGCCACTTTTTTACGCCGCCATCGCCATCGGCTGATTCGCACCCGCCTTCTTCTTCAAGCGAGCATTAATCGTTTCTTCAAGAGCTGCCTTGTTCCAGCCGACGATGATTTTGCTGTCGATGTCAACGACAGGCACCCCCATCTGACCAGAGAGTTTTACCATCTCTTGAACGGCATGATGATCAGAAGTCACGTCGATTTCTTCGAACGCGAGGCTCTTTTCCTTCAGGAAATCTTTAACCAAACGGCAGTAGGGGCAGGTTGGGGTGGTGTAGAGTCGGATCGTCATAAGAAGGAGCAAGCGTAATACTTGTCCAGAGTATACCACACCCGAATCCCCTAGCGACTCTGGAGCTGTAGATATCTTATCAACGTCCGTACTCCCCAACCGGTTCCGCCATACGGGACATCCGGGCGAGACTCACGTTCCATGAAGGCAGGACCAGCGATATCAAGGTGCGCCCAGGCCTGTGAGTCAGCCACAAACGCTTGAAGGAAGAGAGCGGCCGTAATGCATCCAGCTGCTTTCCCCCCAATATTTTTCAAGTCCGCGACCTTCGATTTGATTAGCTGACGATAGGGGGCGAAGAGCGGCAACCGACAGACGACCTCTCCCACATCGGCACTCGCACGCTCGAGTCCCTGGGCCAACTTCTCGTTATTCGCAAATAATGCTGTGATCTCTTCTCCAACAGCGACCACCGCAGCCCCCGTCAACGTAGCGAGATCGATAATCTCATCCGCTTTCACATGCTCAGCCGCGTAGGCGAGCGCATCAGCCAAGGTGAGGCGTCCTTCGGCGTCGGTATTCAGGACTTCGATCGTCTTCCCATTCATGGCTTTCACCACGTCTCCTGGACGATACGCAGTACCAGATGGCATGTTCTCGACGGCGATAAAAATACCGTGCACTTCAATTTGCGGAGCAATCTCGGGAAGCGCCTGAAAGAGTCCGATCACCGCGGCCGCACCACCCATATCGCACTTCATCGTCATCATGCCATCGGCGGGCTTGAGCGACAGACCACCTGAATCAAACGTCACCGCTTTTCCAATCACGCAGATCTTTTTCTTCGCTTTGCCTTTCGGGCGATAGCTCAAATGCACGAGCTGTGGTTCATGGATCGAGCCCTTCGCAACCGCAAGCGCCGCTCCCATTCCAAGCGCTTCCATCGCCGTGCGATTCAGAACGTTCACCGTTAGGCGCGGATCACGCGCTGCAATCCGCTCAGCCACACCCGCCATATCTGCCGGTCCCATGTCAGAGGAAGGGGTGTTCACCAAGTCACGCGCCAAATGCACACCAAGGACAATCGCTTCAGCCTGTGTGAGCGAAAGACGCACCGCTCGTTCTTCCGTCGCGGGAATCTCCGCGAAACAGATATCACTTATGTGGGACTTCTCGTGCTTAGCTGGCTCTGGACGATAGGAATGAAAACGATAGCTCGCGAGCCAAGCGCCTTCCGCTGATGCACTGATCATTCGAGCAAGCGCCTCCCCTTTTGGCCGGCGCATTCCCATTTCCGAGACGACGAGCGATGTAAACTGTTCTTTGTCCGCCACCTTCACCACACGCGCCAGCGTTTCACGCCATCCGTCGACGGTGAGAGACGTTCCAACCCCAACGAGTAAAACAGCTCGATAGGCCCCTGCCGTCGACAACAAGGGTAAGAGCACTGTCTGACCCTTCTGGCCTTCAAACCCTCGTCCCTGAACATACGCGAGCAGAGACAGCCCGAGCTCCTTCTCGAGGATTGTCACCGTTTTAATCACCGCTTCATCTTTCGCTACGAACACCACCAACAGATCTGCTTCAAGGGTAGACCAGGGCAAGCGCGATGTTCGAATACGCATAGACCCCCATCTCACCCGGTCGGAGGCAATTGATCAAGAGCGCGTAAACGGAGCGTCAATGGCTCAGCCACATCTTTTGGAAGCACATCCGTCCAAGAAACTTCCCGAAATAAGAAGGCATCCGCTCGCTTTCCTAAATCTTCTGGATTGGTGCGATACGCCGTCACGACATTTTTGCGTTCCCAGACAACCGGCGTTCCCGTTTGCCGCGTTTTCATGTGGAGCGACTGTTCCGGGTTGAAGGCGATCGGATATTCTACCTGCTTTAACATCATCCAATCACTGAGCGAATCGCCCAGAGCGATTGATCCATCACGCAACGCCCCCTGTTGGAGCAGACGATTCACGATCGCTTCTTTTTCCGTTTCAATCTTCTTCGCTTTTGATTGATCCCGCGCATACACACGTCGCTGATCGACGAGATAATCCGTTCCAAACCATTCATCAAACTTCCACTCCTTCGCAAGTTCTTGAACCATCGCTTTGGGTGAACCTCCGATCGCAATCAACCGATATTTCTGCTCTTTCAAAACAGCGATCAACTCACGGCTAAAAATATACGAGCGACTTTTTTGTTTGCGGAGGACTTCGTGAACAGCGAGCGTAAGTTCGCTGTCGGTCAGCCCCATGATCGCCCGCCCTTCCCAGTCGTGGATGAAATGTGAGAGGTACGTATCATCATTTAATGACCGCTCTTCCCAGGCTCGGCGTTGCGCCTGCGACTCAGAAAAGTTTGCTGGGAGGGCGCGCTGAAAGCGCATCAATTGTTCAATCAAGTCAATATACAAAGACCATCGATAGAGGGTTCCATCGAGGTCAATAAAGGCAAGGCGTGAAGGCTCAGAAGACATTATTGAAGTAAGTAGCCGAGACCCACCAAGAAGATCGTGCTGAGGATCGCTAGGTAGACAAGCATTAAACGCAGCTCTTGGGCGCGCTCCGCGGGATCATCTTGCACCGGTCGATCGAGAAACGCGGCCATTCCCAATCCAACCGCCGCAGCCGCCGAAAGCAGACACCACAAACAAAAGGCGTTGAGCTCTTGCCACTGAATGAAGAAGAGCCACACCGATTCAATTACCCCAATCACGATCATCGCCTGCATCACTCGCCACAGGGCAACCGCTCGTGTACGCAGCGCGACTCGAAAGAGAAGAAGGAGGATGATCGCCGCGTAAAACAGGACCCCTAACAATGGACGTGGGATCGTCCCGGCGACATACGCGTATTTTGAAAGACGTACGATCTCACAGCCGCTCGAGTCGCCACAGACAACCGGTCGATTGGCCACGTATGCGTATAAAAGATAGCTCGAAGCGAACAGGCCAAGAAAAGCCGATTTTAAGGCAGTAAGACGTGAAATGATGGAAAGAGAGAGACGCATAAGAAAGGGAATGATCAAGCTCAGGTAAGCCTAGCGGGTTTGGAAGCGTTCGGCTATTCCTTCCAACGCGACGAGCCAGGCCAAGCCCAGTGGATGATTCAAATACGGCGTTGAGATATGGACCGCAGCCAAAGCGACGATTGATAAAACCAGTACGCGTTTCTGCTCGGTTGGCAGTGTGCTGCGTAAAATGCGTTGCGTGAGTCGCACAAGCACAAAGAGAAGAAGTGGGATCCCAAGAATGCCGAATTTAATCCAATGCTCCAGCCAGCCCCATTCAAACGCATAGGTCGTGTAAACCCCACCTGTCGACTGAACAACGCGCGGATCACGACTCGTGTAGGTCACTGTGGCGCCAAACCCTGATCCGAGGACTGGATGTTCTTTCACTTTCTCCCACATGGCTGGCAGTAGTTTCCAGCGACTCGCCGAGGCATCATCACTTGTACTAATGCGTGATTGCCAGGCATCCAGAAGCGACGAAGACGAATATGGCAGCGGGAAGAAGCAGGCGGCCGCGATCACAATTCCGGCCAAGGCAAGTGTTCCAACAAATCGACCACCTAGCTTTGCAACTCCTTTGATGTGTTCATCTCGCCAAGCAAAAACACAGGCCGCTAGCCCAGCGATCATCAGCCCTAAGAAGAAACTGCGTGATAACGAAATCAGTGTTTGCGCGAGGAACAAGACAGAGAAGCCTACCAAGACGAGAGCGAGACGACTCTTTTTGAAACGTTGAATGAGTAAGAAACCTGGAAGGAGGAGGAGCGCATAAATGTGCGACTGGAAGAACACACGAAAGACGTTCCCGCCAGCGCGCGTGATCTCCCCCACCCCGGTCCGACGCGTCCAGAGATAGATCGGTTCAAGGAACCAGGCAGGGAATGAATGACTGAAGAGGTAGAAAAAGAGAAGTGTCTTCAGCGCAACCCAGAGCAATGCTCCAGCGACCCAGGCTGCGATGTTCTGCAGCTCTTCTCGTGTTGCACGACGTGCAAGATCCAATATGGGAAGCAGGAGGAGCAAGAAGCCCCAGGCATTCGCATCGGCAAAGAGAAAGACATTTTTCTGCAAAAACCCTTGAAGAAACGTGAATACGAGCAATAGCCCTAGCACAAGATATTCAATCCTTCCTCGGAAAAATGTCTTACATGATTTCCATTGGCCAGCACGTACCCAATTGATGAACCAACCCGCCAAAAATCCTGCGAATAGCACCATGCGAATGGGCACGCCTCCGTTATTTCGTTCATCCCCAAAGGCCTTGAAGAGTGCTCCTTTCGAACCAATAATATATTCTGCTAGAAGGACTGCGAGCGCGTTCGTTGGTCGTAGCAGCGCGTACACGAACATTGCTGCTCCCAATGTCAGACAGACAACCGTGTTTGCCGTTGGTCGGAAAACAACCAAGAATGAAGCAAACTCAATCAGCGCAATCGCAAGCAAGGGGACCAGAACCGTCTTGAGGTAGAGCGGAAGCGCCTCATTCTTCAGCGTCTGGCGCACAGGCAGCGCGTGCTTCTTTCGGATGATCTCTTCTGCCTCGCGATATTTTTTTATGGATTTCGGCGCCCACCCGATTTTTTCCCACGGCAGCGCATACATGAACGACGGCAACCACTGACTGTAGCCCGTCGCCCGTGGCGCGACTTTAAACAAAACTTCTGGAACGCCCATCGCTTTCGATCCACGCCCAACCATCGTGAGCCACAGATCCCAATCTTGGAATTTTTTGAGCGACTCATCGAAGCCCGGGAAGGCAGACCGACGCAAAAGCGAATTCATGTGCATGAAGTTCGTTTGCTGCAAGCGCTCAGGACTAAACGGAACCAGCGAAAAGTTCCAACCAAACTCGTAGGCACTGTAAGCGATGTCTGCATCTGCGTGCTCTTCAAGCGTTTGTTCAAAGCGTTCCAACATCGTAGGAACAAGCTCGGTATCTGCATCCAAGAAAATAAGATACTCCCCTGTCGTTTGTCGCGCCCCTTCATTCCGAGCAGCGGGAGCACCCTTATTCGTCTCAAGACGAATAAAACGTAGAGGAAAAGAGAAGGTTTCAAGGAGTGGCGTAATCTTTTCTTTCAAACCATCCGTGGATCCATCATCGACAACAACGACTTCGTCCGGAAGACGCGTCTGTTTTGAAAGAGAGTCTAAACACAAAAGACACGCATCGGCGTGTTGATAGACAGGGATAACAACGGAGAGACGAGACATAATATTAGAGCTTTGAGAGCGTATTCCAACGTTCGGACCACTTCCCTTGTGTGAGGACGCGAGCACGACCCTGCTCGCCCATCCGAAGGCGCAAGGCAGGATCAGCGACGAGCTGCTGAATGGCTGTGAGAAGTTCCTCCTTATGTTCTGCGTTTACGATGAGCCCCGTCTCCCCTTGGATCACTGTTTCTGGTGCACCACCATTCATTCCAACAATGACTGGAAGCCCAGCGGCGGACGCCTCAAGACACACGATTCCATAGCCCTCCAGATCATCCCCCTCTGTGCGAACAGGAAAGACGAAGATGTCAGCTGCCGCGTACCATTCGTCACGCGTCTGATCATCGATCGCCCCCAAGAACGTGATTCTCGATTTCTGCGTAGCCGCTAATGCCTCTAGACGCGCCCTGTCCTGACCATCTCCGATACTCACGGCCCGCACATTACTCGGGAGCTCTGGCAGGACATCGATCAACCGATCCAGTCCTTTCCGTGGAATCAGGCGCGTTACGTTCAATAAGATAACTTCGTCCGAAGCGAGGCCCAGCTTCGCTCGCGCCTCTGCTCGTGAGGGCAACGCGTGCGGTTCATAACCAGGTGTCAGCAAGACGGGAGCAATTCCAGGAAATAATAATTTACATTCTTCCGCAACGAACTGCGAGTTCACACAGATCGCTTGAGCCCGAGCTACGATCCATTTTGTGAGCCAGCGCTTCAGAGCCGTTCGCTGAGCCAGATGCAGATCCAATCCATGAAATAACAAAATATAGGGCGCCCCACCGAACCACGACGCAATCCAGGCAGCGGTCCCGATCGGTAACACGTGACTAATGAAAACGCGTGTTTTCTTTTCCTGCCCCAGCTCACGCATAAGTCGGACGAGCGGCCACCAGCGGATCCAGCCCGATCCAAAGAACGCTCGATACTCAACCGGCTCACCAGGGTCTCCGTGCTCGTTCGGCACAATCACCTTCATCGCTCCCTTCGAAGCTCGGACCAGGTCGGACAAATAGCGAGCCACCCCACCCTTCATGGGCGGGTAATCACAGGTGACCAAGATCCAGGGAGATGCCATATCAGTTTTGCGAAACGCCTAGGAACCCGCTTCTTCGGTGGCATCGGGCGGCGGAACCACCTTACGTTGCAAGAAGCTTCGAGCCATCAAAAGATCCTCCACAAGCAGAAGTCGCGTTGCGAAGAGCAAAACGAGCGAAATCGCTCCCCCGAAGATCAGTTGCGCAATAAACGGAAAACTCACTGCCACGAAATGCATCATCGCCCAAATAACAACAGCGCTAAAGATGCCTCGTACAAAGAAGGAAATAAACCACTGTCTCTCCGGCAGCTCGTCACGCGCGAACCACAGCCCGAGCGCCAATAAGCCCCAGAAAGAAATGACCGCCGCATAAGCCGCCCCCGCTGGACCGTATTTCGGTACAAATACAAAATTCAATAACACGTTTATCACCATCGTAATCCCCATGGAGATCGTCTTCAGTGAAGATCGGCGCGTTGCATTCAAGAGTGAACCAATGGGGAAATCTAAGAAAATAGGGATCAATACCCACGGCAACACCATCATCGGAGCGATCGCGCCTTCGTAAGGACGGCCGTAGAAGGTCATGATAATCGGCCCGGCGAGCGAGGACAGGAGTGCCGACAAAGGAACGCTCACGAGCATCATTAAACGCATGCCATTCTTCAAGGCCTTCCTCAATCCATCATGGTTGCCAACCGCAAAATCAGAACTCATCGCTGGGTAGAGCGCCGCCACGAAGGTCAGCGGGAGAAACTGCAAGGCGTACGTGAGCTTGTAGGCAACCGCATACTGTCCGACCGTGGCATGACCAAAATATTGACGGAGCATCAGCGAGTCCGCGTATGAGTAGATCTTAACGAACAGCCCAGCCAGTCCAAATGGCAAGGCAGCCAGAAGGATCGTCTTCACTGAAACCAACTTCGCATTAAGCGGTGTCGCATGACGACGAATTGCATGCGCAATACTCCAACCCAGATTCCAAAGACTCCCAATCAGCAACGCAACAACAAGTCCCTTCACGCCCCCTCCCGCTCGTAAAATAAGGACTGACGCAATCGCGGTTGCAACTTGGCAGATCAGCATTCCGAGCGCTTCAAAACGCAAATCCCGCTTCCCACGCAGAGCTCCGTAAAAAATAAGCGAGATCGAGTCCGCCATGAGTACAAAGCAGGCGACCATCACAGCCGCCAAGACATCTGGTTCGGCTTTTACGAAGAAGGCGTAGAGCAGAGCGCCCACGACCGCCAGCGGCAATAAGAACGCTTTTAATTGAAGGGCTCGGGCCAAGTAGGCTCTCCCCCGCTCTTCGTTTCCAGCCAATTCACGGATGACGACCGGGGTCAGCCCAAAGTCTGCAAAAACGACAAAAACCGACGTAATCGAAACGGCATAAAAATACTTGCCCGTAACTGTTGGCCCGACCAGCCTCGCGATAATGTAGAAGGCTAAGAAAGAAACGATCTTTTGCCCCAGCGTAGCAGCCATGAGCCAGGCAGTGTTGCGGGCGACGGTAGAAGACATGGCCCCACACTATCAGAGTCGATGCGCGTTCACAAAAAACCAGATAGCTGTAAGAAAAACGATCCCAAATACGATCCAGCGTGGGGCATCCTCAATGCTCATACGGGAGCATCAGTATACCGGTTTATAAATAGCCGTTCAAGTTACGAACCCATTTGTTCAATGGTCCTGGGGCGAACGGCTACAAAACTCCCCAGTTCAGACAGACCTGCGCGACGAACCCTCCAGCACGTGACCTGAGTCACGCACTCCCCTCATACCGCCTGACGAACCAGGCTACTGAGGGGTTTCGGGTGGGGCGAAGTCAGTTTCCCATGCAGCGGTTTCGTCAGAAGGATTCTGACGGACATGCATAGATCGGTATCGATGGGTCAAGAAGTCATGTTCATGCCCCCGCGACGGCGACATAGTCTCCGGAACGCAAAACGTGGTCAAGTGGACCACGTTGTACATAACTTTACTTACTCGATCCTTCCTCTAAGGTCCTCGGAGAGAACCATACAGGGGGGATGGGGCCAGGACCCGGAGAGTCTGCGGTGCTGAGGATCAGCACGTGCAGCCTGGCATGTTCCGCAGCATGTGCGGGGAAAGGTTGAAACTACGGCGCTCTGTTCGCGATCTCGCGGAGCCGACCGACGGGGATGCCGGTCTTGCCGGAGACGGTGGCGAAGTACGCATCCATCTCCGCCTCCGCCGCCGCCTCGATCGCCTTGATCTCGAGCCGCTTGGCCTCGGCCTGACGCTCCTTGATGGCGTCCTGCTCCTCCATGGCTTCGTAGGCCGCGGTATCGGCCGCGTCGATGGCGGCCTGCGTCTTGGCGAGGAGCGCTGCCTTGTCCTCGAAGGTCTGGGTGTCGGCCTGCAACTCTTGACGAGCCGCGGCCAGCTCCGCCTCGAGCCGCTGGCATCGCTGCGCGGTCTCCTCGAGCTTGGTCTCGAGATCGGGATGCGTCGCCGTGATGCGAGCGTGCTCTTCCACCAGCCGCACACGCTCAGCAATCGCCAGAGTGAGGCGCTGTTCGGCTGCCACGAGTGCGTCCGGCGGCAGCGAGTTCTTCTCTCCGAGGCTCGCGACGATGGTCTTCGCGGCTTCGTACATCGGTCCGTAGACCATCGCTCCCTCCTCGCAGGGGAAGACGATCCCCGGCACCTGCTCTTGCAGACGAGGCAAATCCGCCTCCTGCAAGCCGGTCTCGGTGTGCCGGATGAGGGTCAGCTCGCGTTCCTGCCCGTCTACGCCCTTCTTCTCGACGCCTGCGAGCAGCAGGCGGAGCTTGGCGAGGATGTCGGGCTTCAGGGCTTCGATGTTGGCCCGAAGACGCGCCTTGTGCGGACGCGTGGCGACGTAGCCGAGCGCTGGAACTTCGAGCAGCTCTCCCTCGACCGTCAGGCCGCGCAGCACGATCCCGATCGGAACCTTGGGATCGAGGTCCAGCGCCGAGAGCAGCCCTGCAGCGACCTCCGGCGGCAGGCGATCGAGGGCCATGCCGTTGGGCAAGGCCGCCATCGCGAGACGCCGCCTCGCGGGATTGCGAACGAAGCCGCTGTAGACCGTAGCGGCCTGGTTGAGGAGCTCGGTGTTGAACGATGGCATTCTCGTGCCTTCGTAATACACCGTGACCTCGTAGCGATCGCTGCAGCTCGTCGTAGCCCGGATGTTCCAGGTGAACATCGTCGTTTCGGGACTCAGGGCTTCGAGCGTCAGGTCAGGCGTGTTTGCGGAACACGTAACCTGGCGCTTGACCTCGAACTTCCAGCCCCCAGGGGGAGCTGCCGCGATATAGAGCGCCCAGCGGATCCTCTTGGCGATCTCCCTGTCAGGCGACCAGCCAACGCGGCTATCACGCTGAGCCTTGTCCACCTTGAACGCGTTCACTCCAATCATCGTCGTCCTACCCTCTGGCCCACAAGGAGCCGTTGACCCTCTCCTCAACACGAGGCAGGGACCGGGTATTTAGCCTTATTTAAGCTATTTTGTCAATAATACCCTGAATAGCAATAACTCCCCAATTGGGGGAGTTATTGCGAGCAGCATCTCTACTGAAGTATTCGTCTTTTTTCTTTCTAGCGAATGTACCCTAACACTCTCACAACCGCCCACTGGAATGGATCTGATGGACTCTTTTTGAAGAGGTTTTTGAATTCCTGAATTCCCTGCGCTTCTTCTTTCAGGTCTCGTGGGAACCGAATGCGGTACATGAGCGCATTCCAGGCGAGATCTTCAGAAGGATCTTTAAAGTTTGGGAGGTGGCCGTAGATCGCTTGGAATGTTTGACGCACCCTCGGGAGCTGGGCAATCTCAGCGGAAAGATTTCGATATTCCGGCTTCATCCCGCGCGCTAAGCGTTCAAGATCCGAAGGAGAAACCGTTCCCGTCTTCATCGTCTGAAGCGCGTCACGAATCAACGCACGACGCTCTCCAGATCCCAAATTGCGAGTCCGTTCAGAGATCCCGTACGTCACGAAGTTCGCCAGCACAAGATTCTGTTCATCATTCAACGGAACGCGGAATTCACGCGCGTCTTGCGTCAAAAGCTTCGCGCTCTTTGCTTCAGAGGCAAAATCACGCGACCCATTCGTTGCTTGGACCAGCGATTTTATATCCGTTGGATTCAAGATCGTGACCACTTGCTGCCCTGGAAAAACGACTGGAGCTGGTGGAGGAATCGTTACATTTTGAGCCGGAGCAACAATGATGACAACAGGGGCCGTGGTAACGACCGGCTCAGGGGCGGGAGTCAAAGAGAAGATATTCTGGGCTGCTCCACCTCCTCCGCCACCGCCAGCTGATGAAGCTCCTCCCCCTGGATTATCGCTATCCTGAATCGCTACGGTCACCGAGGAGATGGAGAGCGCCGGCAGATAGCCGATACCGGTCGAAGAAGCGACATGCGAGATCGTTCCCGTCTGATTAGACTGGAACGACGTATCATCCACCGTAGATATGGTGACGGTCTGCGGAGTACTCCAATCGCTCGCTGTAAATGTGAGGATAGAGGCGGATAGACTCAGACGTGCATTGGAAGCTGCAAGTGAGATCTCAACCGTCGAAGTTGGAGCCGTCGTCAGAACGATCGTATACGAATCAGTAGCCCGACCTTCCGTGACCGAAGCGGATGTCTTGGACACGCTTACGCCCGCCGAATCGTCGTCTGTGATCGTGGCGTTGATGATTGCAGGCAAAAGGCTCGAATAGCCATAAGCCGTCGTTGAAACGGTTGGAGTAATCGTTCCCACATGCGCACCTTCAGAGACTGTATCGTCCGTAGCCGTAACTGTGACTTCTACCGGCACATTCCAGTTCAAGGACGTGAAGTCGATCGTGGAAGTTGAGAGCGTGACGCCATTCGTGGTCGTAGCAAAGAGAATCTGGACGGTTGCTGCTGGGGCGGTTGTTAACACAACTTGAAACGTGTCCGTGAGTAATCCTTCTGTAACTGCAAGCGTATTACTATCCGTGAACGTAATACCTGCCGTGTCGTTATCAGTGACCGTAGCCTCGACAGAGAGGAGTTCCAAATCCGCGTATCCGTACGCGGTCGTCACAACCGTGTGCACGATATCAACCACCTGCGAAGGCTCATCGATCGAATCGTTACTCGCTTCGACGGTAATCTCGAACGGAACGCTCCAGTTAGAGCTATCAAAAGAGATCGATGGGGCGGACACGGTCACTTGAGCGTTCGGCGAGAGAAGAACCTGGACCGTTGACGTTGGCTCAGAATCGAGAACGACCGAGTATGTATCCGTCGTCCCTCCCTCAGTAACGTCGACAGCTGTTTGTAAGAATACGATGCCAGCGGAATCATTGTCGGTAATCGTCCCGATAAAGGAAGAAATGCCAAGCCCTTCGTATCCATACGCGTACGCGGAGGTCGTGAGAAGTGGCTGGATGCTCGTCGCATGCGTTCCTTCGTAGACGGCGTCATTCGTCCCCGTTACGTACACTGTCTGGATGACGTTCCAATCCGAGGAGGTAAAAGTGAGAGTAGAAGTCGAAAGGGTGAGGCCATACGTAGAGGTCGAGAAACTGATCTGAATGGTGGACGTTGGCGCGGAATCGAGGACGACCGTGAAAGCGTCGGCGATGCCGCCCTCGGTGACGGCGAGGGGGCCTGAAACTTGGGTGATGGTGACACCCGCCGTGTCGTTATCAAGAATCGTATAAAACGTACTCGTATTCGACCCAATAAGCGCATTAATCGGGGAAGAGAGCTCGATCCCAATCGTTTCATTCAGCTCATCGACGTCGTCGTCCCCAATCATAAGAGAAATCGTGGTTGAAGTTTCTCCAGCAGGAATCATCGCCTCACCGGTCGCAAGCGTATAGTCCGTCCCCGCTCCTTCGGCCGTGGTTGAGGCGGTGATAATGCTGTAAGTCGTCGTGACATTTTCGAAGTGCGGAGCGTTCAGCAGAATACGAACAGACGTCGCCGTAACACTTTCGAGACCGGAGCCTGTCACGCTCTCAAAAGAGAGGTATCGTGACGTGACATCAATCGCAAACGCGATCGCGCCAGCGTTCGCCGTTTCATATGAGGATGCAGCCGCATTTTCATCTATCGCTTTCACTTGCCAATAGTAGGAACCGTTGGAGAGAGTGATGCCGTCGCCTACCGCGTATGACCCCACTTGTCCAACCTGGAAGGATTGTTCGCCCTGAACGGCAAGATCGCTCGTATAATCAATGATCGGCGAACCGAAGTCCGCTGAATCATCAATTTGGATCTGATATTTCACGGTATCCGCTCCGTCTGAATCGTTAAGCGTAAAAGAGAACGTAGGCGTCGCCGTACTCGTCGTCGAACCGTCTACGAGAGATGGTTGACCGAGCAGTGTCGGTGCGTCTGGAGCGACGTTCAAGGGGGTGTAAAAAATGCGAAACGCATCCAGACCAACCGGCTGCGCACCATTCGATACAAAGATCACTCGCGTGTACAGCGTCCCTGTCCCAACCTGCGTCTGAAAAAGTGGGAGGTATGAATTTACGGTCGAGAACGTGTTTGTCTGACTCACAGAATCCGTCGCTGCTGCCCAAGTACTCCCATTCCAATAGTTCCAGGTGGAGTTATCGGTAGAAAATTGATAATAGACCAAACCCGTTGACCCCGGCATCAAATCCTCCTCTATACGATATAACGCCGCATATTCTGGATTAGAAGTCGTAGGTACTAAGATTATATCGGCAAAAACTCCAGCCACCTGTTCTGAGCCAAAAGAAACTGTCGGATCTGAGGCAGCATACTGACGAATACGATAATCATCCGCTGACATCGTATCGGATACTCCACCACCATCCAGGTCAAAATTAAAACCAGTCATCCCTGCACTCGAAAGAGAAGCATCCGTTGTTGAGTTCTTTAAAACGTCATCCACATAAAATTTTTGGCTTGTCCCTGCTACAATATACTTAATTTTATAAGCCACGCCTGAGCTATTTGTAAAGGCCACTTGGCTAAGTTGCGCCCAGCCACCACCAACGCGCTTAGCACTCACCGCCGTATCTCCAGTCTCCCATAAATCAAACCCTGCCGTGTAGAGGTTATTATCATTCGTATAGCGCGCTGTTACCGCCGCTTGCGATCGATTGTTTGCGCTCTCATCGTTAGCGATAACGATTGTTTCAATAACGACGTCTGTAGCCGAATACCCAGTAGCGATAACCTGATCAAACCCTCCTGTACCTCCGATAACTAATTTACCTGTCGCCGCAGAAACCGTCGTGACACCCCCTCCTTCGTGCGTTGCGGTCCATCCCGTGTAGTCGCCATCATTAAAATCATCAAAAAAAGCAAAGGTACTCGTACCGCTGCTCGTAGAAACGACGCTCAAGTTCCCATAGTACATCCGAATATCAGTCGTTGCTGATGCTGCTAAAGAAGGAATCTTGACCCAAAAAACTGCTGACACGCCATCTGTTTTTGATTCTAGCCAGTAGGAAATATCTGTAGTGCCATCTGATGATGAGAATCGAACATCAGCGAAGGTAGACTGCATATTTGCAACGTAGTCAACCGTCACTTTTACTTGCATGTCCGTCAATATTGACGCGTTCGCATTCGTAATCGTTAAAACCTTATAGTTACTCCACCCAGGATAGGGTGTCGCTGCGTACGTACCAGCCCCTAGGTCCTTGAGACGCGCGTACCCGTTACTCGAAGCATTCACCTCTATATCCGTCGCATTATACGCAAACGCCGCAGCCGGGGTCACGTCATCAAAATTCCAACTTTGGGTGGAACTTGCGCCCACATAAAGAGTCGTGAATGCGTTCACGATTGACCAACTAGAGCCGCCTACCGTATTTGCATGACGCACAAAAGCATAATAGGTAGTACTTGCCGCCAAAGTGCTTTGTCCAGCGAGCGCTCCAGCAAACGTTCCTTTTGACGCATTCACTACGATCGAACTGAGATCATCGGTATCCCCTAACGAGGACCAAACCGCACTCGCCCCTACGCTATCTGAGGTGACTTTCCAGTCCGTCGAAAGATGCGTCAAGTTGTCCGGGCTATTATCGTAAATACTGCTTCCTAATGTCGGATTTATCGAGGCATTATAGCTACCAGCAATGGGCGAGGTAAGAGATGGTGTCGATGGGGCAGTATAGGTCTTCGTATACGTTGTACCACTCATCCCAGGACCGCTCCCGGTTCCACCAGATACTACTAACGTTCCTGAAAAGGCGAGATCGCTGGAATAGAGGGCAATTCTTCCGCCACCACCGGCACCGGTATTTCCATCTACCTGATTTCCTCCATTCGCACTGATCGTTCCACTCCCGACGAAGGTATGTGCCGAGATATAAATCGACCCACCTGAAGCGCTCAGACCACCGTTGGCCGTGATCGAGCCACTCACCGTCACCGCTCCTGAAGCTATAAGGAAAATCTGGCCCCCACCCGTTCCCCCGTTTCCATTACCTCCACTCGAACCGAGTAGAACTGGATATGTTGACGAACCATATATCGCACCCGGTCCCGCATAGTAGCCGGATCCTCCCAATCCCCCATGACTAGCCCCACCATAGCGCCAGGCGAAACCAGCGGTAGCCACCGTACAAACATTGCTACTGTTTGGGCCGCTTCCATCAATTCCTCCCGTATTCATACACCCTTTTACATCTGTATTTATGGATCCAGTTACCGTGATATTTCGCGCAGTCACCGTAAGACCCGTCGGATTCTGTTCAATATGCGAGAGCACTGCCCCTGATTCGATCACAAGATCATCTGCCGCTCCCAAAATCATCTGCCCTGATACCCCCATAGTCATGGTATTGCCTGTTTTCACGGTAACGATTCCGCCACCCAAGTCCACCGTCCCGATCCAGGTCGTACTTACGTTATTCGTGATATCAATCGCCGTACAGGCATTGTCGTTCACATAAGTCTGCGTCACAACCGTATCCGTTGTAACACTGCACGTTGCAGCCGCTACCGGGCGCAGGAAAACCAACGTACCAAGGAGAAAGAATATCGCCGCCAACAAGGAACTACCCAAAATAGGCTTCATGCGCGGATTATACCATCCCTTATTCAATTACCATAGGCATTATGTGTACCTACGTAAATAAAAAAGCTCCGGCCACATGCCAGAGCTTTTTTATTTTTGCAAAGATTAACGCTTTGACTACCGCGTGGAGTGCGCGTTTAGCGCTTGGACCACT
>CAZOQS010000007.1:0-32593 GCA_964582475.1 uncultured Gammaproteobacteria bacterium
TGGCAGGGACGGGGGGAATCGAACCCACGCTAAAGGTTTTGGAGACCTCTGTACTACCATTATACTACGTCCCTAGAGTTGAATTGTGGTCACAAGAATAACGACTTTGATGGAAAATGGCAACCGAAGGGATTTTAGGGAAAAGTGGCGTTCGGTGCCCCGCCAAGGGAGGCGGGGCACCGAGAGCGTCAGATGCGGGGGTAGTCGATCTTGCTGTAGTGCTTCGCAGCTTCCTCCTTCGTGAGGATGGTGAGGGTGGTGACGGGGAGCTCGGTGCCGCTGGCGCTGAGAGCGAAGAACGTGACGTCTTCGTGTCCCAGCTTTGCGCAGAACCCCTTGCCGACGATCGGCTGGTCACACGCGAAGACCTGTCCCCAGGCCGTGCGGTAGCCGACGTAGAAGGGGGTGACGGGCGGATCGTCGCCCGTCTCCACCTTCACGATGACGACCTTCTTCCAGCTCAGGCGGATGGGGACCATGAGCAGCTTGTTGGGCGAGCTCGGCCGGGCGTCCTTGTCACCCGTGACGAGCGTTCCCGTGATGCCCTTGCGCTCGATGGTTCGCCAGGCGAGCGCACGCAGAAGGCCCTTCGGAAGCAGAAACAACAGCAGAAAATGCATCGGGGTGTACCTCCGATATTCTTTTACAGTACCAAAATGAATACGACAAGCTGGCGTATGAAAAAAGAAAAATGGTTTTTATTAACCTCGAAGGGTTGCTTTGATTCCCAAATCTGAAATCGTGACAGATGGAGGAAGTGTGAGAAGCCATTCAACCGCCTCCGCGACCTGATCAGCACTCATGGCTTTAGAGAGTTCCTTCGCACTCCCTGCGCGGGAAAATAAGCTTGTATCGGTTGTCCCAGGATAGAGAGCGGTCACTCGAATATTCTTTGGTCCGAGCTCTTCATTCAGAGCGCGGCTGAAACCGGTGATTGCCCACTTGGTGGCCGTATAAACACTACGCTCAGCTTTTGCGCGTAAGCCGGACTGAGAGCCGACGTTCACGATCAAACCGCATCCGGCTTTTTTCATGAAGGGGAGAACGGCGTGGGTGGCATAGATTGTCCCTAACACGTTTATCTCAACAGTCGCCTGAATGGTGCTCAGGTCGTTTGTGTCTAGTGCGCCTTCAATCCAGATTCCAGCTGAATTAATCAGAACGTCGATCGATCCCTGTGACTGTAGAATTTCTTCGATCGTATGAGTTACTTCCTTTGCTTTGCTCACATCACACGTATAGATTGAGCAGCCGAATTCGCTCTTCATTTCTTCCAGCTCTCTTGAAGCCCGCGCAACAGCGATACAGGTGTGGGTTTTATATAAGCGCTGGATGATCGCTTTCCCTATTCCGCGGCTTCCTCCCATGACGACGATGTTCATAGATGAGTTTTATAGGTTGATTTCAATAATACGATCGCCATACACATACTCAATCTGCGTTTCTTTGTAGGAAGTCACCAGCGATTCTTTCGAGGGATAGGTGTGACCATGAAATAAATAGCGAGGTTTTTCACGATCGAGGTAGTCACGCAGCGCTGTGAAGCCGACATGGGCTTGATCTTCAGGATCATCATTTATTCCCATTGGTGGAGAGTGCGTAAGTAGGGCATCAACGTGTGGAAATGTACGTAGAAGTTCAATCGCCTCATCTTGGGTATACATCTTGGCCCAAGAAGATTCTTTGTAGCGTACACAGCCCTCGAAGCCACCGAAACGAATTCCCTGATGTTCGGCTGTATGCAAATGCATGTTTACGATGCCTAGATCTCCAAAGTAGTTGCCGGAGCAGTGGTTCCCATAAACACCGAGCTTAGGGATGTGTTGAATGCCTGCCAGTTCCCGAATTTGAATAAGATCAAGGTCACCCAGCGTCACAATAAGATCTATTTTTTCTTTCTCTAGC
Organism: uncultured Gammaproteobacteria bacterium; assembly: GCA_964582475.1. Lineage (GTDB taxonomy): Bacteria > Patescibacteriota > Patescibacteriia > 2-12-FULL-60-25 > 2-12-FULL-60-25 > JAGOTP01. Next base: position 1,906 of record CAZOQS010000007.1, read on the forward strand.
GTTTCTCGGATAGGCGTTTTCAGTGGGCGATCGGCAATCGCAAGAATACGCATAGACTCTTATGTATAAATTGGATGTGCCTCCGCCAGTTCTCGTACCCGGGCCGCGACTCGTTCTTGCACGGCGGAGTTGCCAGCGTTCTTCAAACACTCAGCAATCAATCGAGAAATCTCTTCCGCACCAATCTCATTGAAGCCGCGTGTGGTGATCGCGGGTGTTCCGACGCGGATACCGGAAGGATCCATCGGACTACGTGGATCAAAGGGGAGCATATTCTTGTTGACGGAGATCCCAACTTTTTCGAGCAAGATCTCGGCATCTTTTCCACCAACGCCCCAAGGGGTGACATCGAGGAGTAATAAATGATTATCGGTTCCACCGGATACGAGCTTTCCTCCTTCTTTTTGGAAGGCTCGTGACATCGCCATCGCATTCGCTAAGACGCGTTGCTGATACTGAAGGAACGAGGGTTGAAGCGCCTCATGGAAGGCGACCGCTTTTCCAGCGATCACGTGTTCGAGTGGTCCGCCCTGGGCGCCTGGGAAAACGGCGCTATCGATCTTTTGAGCAAGTGTGCGCTTTCCGTCTGGGTCGAGGCGATCCTGCTCTTTGCAGAGGATCATTGCTCCGCGTGGACCGCGCAGTGTTTTGTGGGTTGTGGTGGTGACGACGTCGGCGTAGGGGACGGGATCGGGGGCGAGATGGGTCGCAACCAAACCGGCGATGTGCGCCATATCAACCATTAAGTAGGCACCGACTTCTTCGGCGATTTTTCCAAAGGCAGCAAAATCCAAATGGCGGGGGTAGGCAGAGAAGCCGGCGATGATCATTCGAGGCTTGTGCTGCAGGGCGAGCGCGCGTACTTCGTCCATATCCACCCGATGCGTATCTTGCCGGACGCCATACGGAACGACGTTGAACCACTTTCCGCTGAAGCTCACAGGCGAGCCGTGTGTGAGATGGCCACCATGCGCTAGGTTCATGGCGAGAATTGTGTCACCTGGTTTGCACAAGGCGAGGTAGACCGCGAAGTTAGCCTGAGCACCGGCGTGAGGCTGAACGTTGGCGTGTTCCGCGTGAAAGAGCTGTTTGGCGCGGCTGATCGCAAGAGATTCAACTTTATCGATAATATGATTCCCGCCGTAGTAACGACGTGTGGGGTAGCCTTCCGAGTATTTATTGGTGAGAATTGAGCCAACCGCCTCCAAAACAGCTTCTGAGACGTAGTTCTCTGAGGCGATTAGTTCAAGCTCTTGTTGTTGGCGGCTTTTCTCTTCTTGAATAAAGCCAGCTAATTGTGGATCGATTTGTTCAAGGATATTCATACGGGGTTTAAAAAAATAACGAAAGGAAAGAGGTTTTAACTGTCTTTTGCCGTATGAATAGGATTACAACATGGAACTAGGGTAGAGGACGGAGCGGTAAAAAACAATCCTCCAGGGAGAATGCCTAGATAGACAAAATCTTGACACTCCGCACCAAACATTTTTATACTGCATTAGCACTCAAATTGTGAGAGTGCTAATGTCAGATCTGAACGTATGGACGAACGTCGAGCCAGTCTCCTCCAAGCGATTGTCGAAGAATACATCGCGAGCGCCCAACCTGTTGGGTCGCAGTCCTTAGTATCGCGCTATAACTTGGAGGTAAGTCCAGCCACGGTACGTAATTGGTGTGCAGAACTGGAAGAAGAAGGGTTGCTTATGCAGCCACATACCTCCGGTGGACGCATTCCGACGGAACTCGGCTTTCAGACGTACGTCACACGTTTCGTGGTGCCAAAACCTTGCCCAAAGCGAGAACGGGATCTCTTCGAGCGGGCCTATACCACCGAAACTGATCCAGAGCGTCGGCTCAAAGCGCTGGCCAAGACGCTCGCCGATACTTCGGAGCTCGCGGTCGTCGCAGCGATTGGAGAAGCGGATACCTATTACACTGGTCTCTCCTTTCTCTTCTCCCAGCCAGAGTTCCACGATTGGCAGCGCGTCGTTTCGCTCACGGAAGTCTTGGACCGTCTGGATGAAGCGCTCCTCAAGACCCGTACCATCCGTTTGGCAGAGCCACGCATCTTGCTCGGAACGGAATGTCCCTTCGGCCAAGCCTGTGGAACAGTTCTGCTCAGTGTCGGTTCTTCCATGATCGGAGTCCTCGGCCCAATGCGCATGGAATACCAAACGGTCTATCGGTTCATGCTCGGTGTACGCGACATTATTTCTCTCTCATAAGGTTCTAAGAAAAATTTCGATTCTTTTCTCTTTCTCTATGGCTGACGACATGACACAGCAAGCTTCCGACGACACGATGCATCAGGGCTCGCAACCGCAAGACGATCTCGCGCAACTGAAAAGTCAGTGTGACGAATATCTTGCTGGTTGGAAGCGCGCGCAGGCGGATTATGCGAATGCCTTGAAAGAACGTGATCGTGATCGAGCGGACTACGTGAAATTTGCAAATACTTCATTATTACAGTCCCTGCTCCCCGCGATCGAGCACTTTGCTACAGCGCTCCGCTTTGTTCCGGATGCGAGCACCCTGCCTGAAGACGTGAGAAAGTCCTGGGAGTCCTGGCTCATCGGTCTCAAAGCAGTTCAGTCCTTGTGGGAACAGGCGGCACAGACGGCCGGCCTCGAGCGGATCCTGACGCAAGGAGCGTTTGATCCCGCGCAGCACGAAGCGGTCGGACGCGAAGTCTCTGCGACGACTCCAGCTGAGCACATTGTGCGGGTGATCCAGGATGGTTGGAAGCTCCACGGACGTGTCCTTCGCCCCGCGCAAGTCATCGTTGCCGATGCCTCAGAAGAAGTCTCCTCTTAATTCACCCTGATCCTCGCGATCTATGTCTCTCATAAAATGGTCACCTCTCTCTCCCTTTTTTGATCAGCAGCCCTTTGACGCCATGGAAAAATTCCTTGATGAGATGCGCGGTGGGGGTGGGCTCACGGCGGCGCAGGGATCGAATGGTCTTATCCCAGCGGTCGACATGTACGAGACGGATACGGCGGTGGTGGTCGAAATGCCGATGCCAGGGATTGATGCAACGAAGCTCGATATCTCGATCGAAAACGGTATCCTATCCGTAAAAGGAACAAATGAACGGAAGACGGAGGTAGAAGAAAAGAATTACTACCGCAAAGAGGTACGCTACGGATCAGTTTTTCGACAGATCGCTCTGCCCGCCAAAGTGCTTGCGACAAAAACAGAAGCGGTCTACGAGAAAGGTGTCCTAAAGCTCTCGATTCCCAAGACGCAGGAAGAAGGGGGAGCGGTGAAAGTGCAGATTAAAGACAATACCTAACGATTTATATTACATTCTATATGGCAAAAATTCTCGGAATTGACCTTGGAACAACGAACTCATGTATGGCAGTGGTGGAGGGTGGATTGCCAAAAGTACTCGAAAACGCAGAAGGCGCACGTACAACCCCTTCGATGGCGACCGTCACGAAAACGGGTGAGCGTTTGGTTGGACAGCTCGCGAAGCGCCAAGCGGTCGTGAACCCAACAAATACGATCTTCTCAGCCAAGCGTTTGATTGGTCGTCCTTGGGCGGATGAAGAAGTGCAACGTGATGCGAAGTGGCTTCCGTACGTTCTCTCTCAGAAAGGAGAAGGTGTGCGCATCAAGATGGGCGACAAGGACTACGCTCCAGAAGAAATCGCTGCCATGGTGCTCCAAAAGCTCAAGGCCGATGCTGAAGCGAAGCTCGGAGAAAAGATTACAGAAGCCGTGATCACGGTTCCTGCCTACTTCGACGACTCTCAGCGCCAGGCGACAAAGGTAGCTGGTGAAATCGCTGGTCTCACAGTTCGTCGTATTATCAACGAGCCAACCGCTGCTGCACTTGCCTACGGATTTGATAACAAAAAGGATGAAAAGATCGTTGTCTACGACCTCGGAGGAGGAACCTTCGACGTGTCCGTACTTGAAGTTGCGTACGATGCTTCTGCTGATCAAAACACAATCGAAGTTCGCGCAACCAACGGAGATACTCACCTTGGCGGAGATGACTTCGATCAGCGCATCATTCAGTGGATCGTCGATGAATTCAAAAAGACGGAAGGGATTGATTTGAGTAAGGACACCCTCGCTTTGCAGCGTATTAAGGATGCCGCTGAACGCGCCAAGATCGAGCTCTCGAGCGCGATGGAAACCGAAATCAACCAGCCGTTCATCACAAGTGATGCAACCGGTCCAAAACACTTGCTTATCAAGATGAAGCGTCTCGATTTGGAGAAGCTTGTCGGAGATTTGGTCGAGAAGTCGCTCGAACCTTGCCGCAAGGCCTTAGCCGATGCGAAGCTCTCCGCTTCAGACATCAACGAGGTCGTACTCGTCGGTGGAATGACCCGCATGCCACTCGTGATTCAGACGGTCGAGAAGTTCTTCGGCAAAAAGCCAAACGCTTCGATGAACCCAGACGAAGTTGTGGCGATCGGTGCCGCGATTCAAGCTGGGAACTTGCAAGGGGATATTAAAGGAGAATTGTTGCTTCTCGACGTCACGCCACTTTCCCTTGGCCTCGAAACCTTGGGTGGCATCGTCGACAAAGTCATCGAACGCAACACAACCATTCCATGTGAAAACAAGAAGGTCTATTCAACCGCTGCCGATGGTCAGACCTCAGTTGAAGTCCACGTGCTTCAAGGCGATCGTGAAATGGCTGGTGACAACCGTTCACTCGGAAAGTTCACCCTCTCCGGTATCCCAACTGCTCCTCGCGGTGTTCCACAGATCGAAGTGACCTTCGCCTTGGATGCGAACGGTATCTTGTCTGTAAAAGCAAAGGACAAAGCAACGGGTAAAGAACAGCAAATCACAATCACCGCTTCCACAAACTTGAGCAAGGACGAAGTAGAAAAGATGCGCAAAGAAGCCGAAGCTCACGCCGAAGAAGACAAGAAGCGTCGCGAATCGATCGAAATCAAGAACATGGCCGAAACCATGATCTACACGACCGAAAAGATGATGAAAGAAGCCGGCGACAAAGCAGCTGCCGATGACAAGAAAGTCGTCGAAGAAAAGCTTGAAGCTTTGAAGAAGATTAAGGACGGAGAAGACCTCGAAGCGATCAAGAAAGCCTCCGACGAGCTCGCCGACGCCGCCCAAAAAATCGGCGCCGCCATGTACGAAAAGTCCGGAGATGCCTCTGCTGCTTCGGCGTCCCCAGACGCTGAAGCGCAAGCGCCAGCTGATGCCTCTTCTTCCGCTTCGGATGTTCCCCCAACCGACGCCCCCTCTGAGTCTAAATAAGAAGTCGTACGAAGTTGGTTAGAGGTGTGTCGTAGCGACCGAGCACTGTCTGAGCCGCAATGAACGAAGTGAATGACGTAAGATAGCCCAGCGCACAGATCCGCTGTAATGACTCTGTGCGCTGGAGTCCTAAAACGCGAGTTGCGCAGGGAGCGAAGGCGCGCCTCTAACCAACGCAGTACATTCCTCTATGAACATCCAAGCCCCCGAAGGCACCCTCTCCGGCAAATACGCCAATCAAATGCAGGTGTCCCACACCCCTGAAGAATTTGTATTGGATTTCATCTGCGCCTTTCCACCGGCGGGTGAGCTCGTCTCGCGCTTGGTTGTAAGTCCGCGTCATATGAAGCGCATCTTACGCGCGCTTGCCGAAAACGTTTCTCTTTACGAACAGCACCACGGAGCGATTCAAGAAGCGGACGAACCGAAGCTCCTTGCGGGAAGTTAATTTTCATTCTCATGGCCAAAGACTACTATTCCATTTTAGGTGTTGCGAAAGGTGCCTCGGACGACGAAATAAAGAAGGCCTATCGCAAACTCGCTCACCAACATCACCCGGACAAGGGCGGTAAAGATGATACGCGCTTCAAGGAAATTAATGAGGCGTATCAAGTGTTGGGTGATCAGAAAAAGCGTCAAACCTATGACCGCTTTGGTTCAGCCGCCTTTGACCAGGGTGGGGGCGGTGGAGCGGGCCCTGATATGGGCGGCTTTGGTGGATTTGATTTTAGTGGTTTTCAAGGCCAAGACCTGGGCGATCTCGGAGATGTTCTCGGAGAAATGTTTGGGTTTCGTTCAGGCGGTGGGGGAGGTCCTCGCCAAGCACGTGGAAAAGATATTGAAGTCGACGTGCGGATTGAATTCCGTGAATCAGCCTTTGGTGCGCGTCGTACGGTGAAGTTATACAAGCCTTCTGTTTGTCATGAATGTAAGGGTGAAGGCCATCCAGCTTCCGCCAAATCAGAAAAATGTAAAGATTGTAACGGGCAAGGCCAGGTGCGTCAGGCGCAGCGCACGATGTTCGGAACGATCCAAACGGCAGCAACGTGTCCGAAGTGTGTCGGCCGTGGTCAGACGTGGAGTGAGGATTGTAAAGTCTGTCGTGGAGCCGGTATCGAGCGGCGCGAACAGCAGATGCAGATTGATATCCCCGCCGGAATTGCCTCAGGTGAAATTCTGAAAGTCGCGGGTGAAGGGGAGGCGATGTCGCACGGAGGGCGTCCCGGAGATTTGTATGTTCGGATTCAGGTGCAGGAAGATCCGCGTTTCCAACGTGAAGGAAACGATGTGCACGCACGGCAAGAAGTTCCGTATACCCTCCTCACGCTCGGAGGTGAGATTGAGGTGGAGACGCTGCAAGGAAAAACAACGCTCAAGATTCCTGAGGGGACACAGCCGGGAACTCAGTTCACTCTGCGCAATCAAGGAATCCCATTCCTCCGCTCGTCCGGAAAAGGCAGTCACATCATTCACGTCTTCCCGCGCGTTCCTACAAAACTTACGCGTGAACAGCGCGATGTTCTACAGACCTTAAAAGAAGCGGACCTGTAACCCTATATGCTCCCTTTTACACATTCAGACCGATCGAGCGCCTATGATTTTAACTTCTATCAAATATTGGCGACTCGTTTTGGAAAGAGCGAAGTAGCGGAGCCGGGAACAGAGAAAGGGAATCAGGTGGTAGAAGAGCTGCGAGCTATGCATGACTCGGCAGAGTATCTTCTATTTGCTCAATCTTTTTTCGCCATGGTGCAAAGCGCCTGCGCAAATGCAAAGGCGGAAATGCAAGCTTCAGGTCCTGATGCGGTGATTCACCGTATGCCGGCACTGATTAGTTTAGTGAATTCCGTTGGCTATCTAAGAGGGCAGGATGGATTTTTTCTCGATGATCGACCAAAACCGGCGTCAGATATCCAGAGACATCTCTACAAGATGGAAGATGAGGCAGAGAAGCAATTGAACGAACTCATCGAGTTGATTCTTGCTGCAGACGGGGTGAAAGAGCGATACAAAGAACGATTAACCAACTACTTTGTCCGCTCTCGTTCGGGAGAGAAGCCGACGACTCTTTGGTAGTTGTAGTGAAAAAAGGAGTTTGCCCTTATACTAAAGAACGATGTTCGCTCCTTTTTCGACCCCCTTTATTCTTGGAGGGATACAGATCCCCGCAGACGCCCTGTTTTTAGTGGTCGCGGCGGCCTTGGGTTTTGCCTACGGCATCGTGATCGGACGAGACCGTGCGGTCATTGTTCTGTTGTCGCTGTACGTTGCATTTTGCGTTGTCACGAACGCTCCCGCTATTTCATTGGTAAGTCAGGGGCTGGGGTTTGGGCGTGTGCCCGCGCTGCGTGTTGGCTGGTTCTTGGGTTTGTTTGTGATTCTTTTTCTTATTTTGTGGCGGTCTTCCGCCTTGAAGAATTTAGTCCGCGATCGTGGGCATTGGGTGCATGCTGGCATTTTTGGATTATTAGAAATCGGTTTTTTGACCAGTACGATCTTGTTCCTTCTTCCCGCCCCCTGGATTTCAAATCTCCCTCGACTGTTTCAGCACATCTTTTTGCATGATATTGCCCGTTCCGTCTGGTTTCTTGTCCCCATTGTTGGGTTGGCGACGCTGGGAAAGCCGTCTGGGGATACATTGGACTTGGACGAAGCGTAGGGGATGTAACGAATTGACGTGAAAACCTGTATCTAGTAGTGAGAACAGCATGGATCGACGGCACTTCGAAGCCTTCTATCATACGCATGCCGATCATGTGTTCCGTTTTGTTTTGTACCGTGTGGCCCAAGATCGTGAGCGTGCCAAGGACCTGACCCAGGAAATCTTCCTTAAAGCCTACCAAGCCTTTGAGCGCTATGAGCCTGAACGTGGAGCCCGTGCCTGGATTTTCACTATCGCACGTAATCACGTCTATAACGCCTACGCTGCCCAGAAGGATACGACCTCGCTCGAAGACGCAGAAAATCACATCGCGATGCGCGTGGACTACCTCGATACACATCAAGCGAATGAGGATGAACGCGCATTGATCGCCGCTCTGGACCGCCTCCCTGAAGAAGAAGCAAATCTTCTTCGTCAAAAGTATCTGGAGGGGTGGAGCTTCGAAGAGCTGGCCAAGCCGCTCGGAAAAACAGCCGGCGCACTCCGTATCCAAGCCATGCGTTCCCTGAAACGTTTACAGACACTCCTGAAATACCCCTTCTAATCCTATGATCCGCCTCTGGCTCACCCTCCGCCGACTACGGCAACGAGCAACTCCCCGTTCAGACGAACGCGGAGCCATGGAGGCATACCTGCGCAAGAATGGCGCCTTCAGTGAAGAGCAGATGGTGTGGTCACATGGACGTTCCTTCGCGATCGCTCTGGTCGTGGTTCTGATCGTCTCGGTCAGTGTGAGTTCGTATGCGTATGCATCGGACGCGGTTTTGCCAGATACTGTTCTATATCCTGTTCGTCAGGCACTTGAAGTGGTTCAGACGAAGCTCGCCGTGACCCCAGCTCAAAAAGAAAAAGTCCAAGAAAAGATCGTGGAGCGACGAGTGAAGGAAGTGAAGAAGCTGGAAGAGTTAAAGCGCCCTGTTCCAGTGAAGTTGAAGAAGCTCGTTGAAGAGCGTGTTGCGACAACGACGCAAGCGGTACGGATGATCAAGCGCCAAGAGAAGATCCAAGCAGTAAGAAAAAAGGAGGAAAAGAAAGAGTCGCAAGCGGTACAGAAGAATGTGATTGAGCGTCTACAGGAACGATTGCGCGTGCGCGAAACTGAACGTACGAATGCGAACGAGCAGAAAAAGGAGAAGCGACGCATACGCGAAGAGCGCCAAGAACAAGCACAGAGGGTATTAGAACAGAAACGAGAAAAGCAAAAGCAAAAACGAGAAGAGCAGCGTGAGACACGTTGACATTTTATTTAAATACATGTAAGGAAGAGACGCGCGAACCCGGGCAGAGTGCCCATCGTCAAAGGAGAAGTCGTGTCGAAGAAGCCCAAAAAGCCTGTAGAACCGAATCCGTATGTCCTGCTCACTCCGCCCCTCATCGAGCGGATCAAGATCGGGTGGCAGGAGTTCCCCGGTCTGCCGCAGACCAGGATGAACCGGAAGGGCTGGGGAATTCTCTGGCTCGCCGTCCTGCGCGGAAAGAGCGGCTACGACCGTCCGCAGTTCCTCGAAGGTCCGTGCGTGGTGGTGGTCATCAGGGGCAGGGGCGGCCGCATCGCCTTCGTGAAGACGGCGCGAACGCACCGTCCGCGCCTGGTCGAGGCGCTCTTCCCGCCCAACGGAGAGGGCTACATCGGGCGGCTGGTGGATGGCAAGCTCTTCGAGAAGCTCATCGCCGGCCCCGTGTCGGAATCGATCGAGCTGCCGGCGGGCATCGTCGACTCTGGCGACTTCGACGTCGACAAGGGGGTCGAACACATCGCTCAGCGCTATCGCGCCGCCATCAAGCGGGCCGCGAAGCGCGAGGCAGAGGAAGAGACCGGGCTCAAGGTGAAGATTGTGAGGACCTTCGTGGACTTCACCAATCCCAACCCCGCCTGGTTCCTTCACCCGCACAGCGTCGCCATCGCCGAGCTCGTCAGCGCTGGTAAGCAGCAGCTCGAGGAGATGGAGGGAGCGAAGAAACTCGTCTGGTACAGGCCGAAGGAGATCCGCCGCCTGATCAAGCGTGGCGAGATCTTCGACAGCCGCGTCATCCACGCCCTCACGCTGGCTGGAGTCAGGCTGAACTAGACCTGACGAACGTTCCTGTCAAAGGAGGATGAGGTGTCGATGCTGCTCCGCGTCGACGCCGTCTGTCCCGAAGCCTTTTCTCCGAAAGAAGAGAATTCAGGACAGATTGACGCTTTTTTCTATCTCCCCTAAGCTCGCGCCAGTCCTGTGCGTGGTGCACTGGCAGGCTGGAGGTTTTTCTCGATGGACGTTTTGCCGATCATTTTTGCACTTCTCATGGCTGCGCCCCAGGTCCCCGTGGGCTGGGAGCTGATCCCGGGTCTCCGGGAGTCTCGCTCCAACCCCCGCGGCTGGGCCCTGATCTGGATCGCGGTCCTTCAGGGACGGGGCTACGAACAGCCGAACATCGTCGAGGCGCCCGGCGCCATGGTTGTGACGCGCGATGCGCAGGGTCGCATCGCGTTCGTCGATCAGCACCGGACCCACCGCTCGCGTCTCGCGGAGGCGCTCTCGGGGCGAGGTGGGCTGGGCTACACGGCTCTGCTCACCCTCGACGCCCTCTGGGGTAGGCTCATGGACAGCCACCCCGGTACGGTCTCGCGGGAGCTGCCCGGCGGTCTGGTCGACGCGAAGGACATCACCAAGGTCGGGCAGGACTACGAGGAGCTCATCCGGCGCATCGGGGAGCGCGAGGCGAGCGAGGAGTCCGGGCTGCGGATCAAGATCATCAAGGTCTTCATCGACATCATGAACGCCAACCCGGTGTTCTTCCTCCACGGCCAGTCGGTGGTCGTCGCCGAGCTCGAGTCGCGCGGCAAGGCGACGCCGGACGCCGAGGAGGCGATCAAGGGGCGCTGCTGGCGCACCCCTGAGGAGATCCGCGAGGACATCCGCACGGGCGTGATCTTCGACTCGCGCACGGTCCACGCCCTCGTGCTCGCCGGGGTCCAGGTGAACTAAGTCTCGAGCCAACGTTCCTTCCCTAGGAGGACAAGGTATCTACGCTTCTCGCGTCAGATGCCACCTGTCCCGAAGTTTCTTCTCAGAAGAATCTTCAGGACAGTACACGTCACTTTTGCCTAAGCCAGCATCATCCGCTACGCTTCGGGCATGTTGCATCTCTGGAATACCCTTCATCGCAAGCTGGAGCCATTTACGCCGATCGAATCGGGAACGGCGAGTCTTTATACCTGCGGACCAACCGTGTATGACCGTGTGCATATCGGAAATCTTCGCGCGTTTACGTTCGAGGATGTTTTGCAGCGTGTTTTGATACTGGAGGGGTACAGCGTAAAGCGTGTCATGAACATTACGGATGTTGGACACTTGGTGGGTGATACGGATGATGGAGCAGATAAAATGCAGCAACGCGCCACCAAGATCGGAAAGACAGCTTGGGAGATTGCACGTGAATACGAAACGTCCTTCCGTGAAGATATCCAAGCACTTCATATTCTGACGCCCGAGTTCCTCCCACGTGCCACCGATCATATTCAGGAGCAAATTGAACTGGTACAGCTTTTGGAAGCGAAGGGGTTTACCTATCGTACGAGTGATGGCATCTATTTTGATACTGCAAAACTCCCCGCGTACGGAAAACTGAGTGGGCAGAAGTTAGAAGAGAAAGAGGCGGGTGCGCGTGTAGAGGTGAATCAAGAAAAACGAAATGGAACCGACTTCGCGCTTTGGAAGTTTTCCCCAGTCGGTGAGAAGCGCGATATGGAGTGGGAGAGTCCGTGGGGGATCGGATTTCCAGGTTGGCATCTCGAGTGTTCCGCGATGGCGGTGAAATACCTTGGTCAGCCATTTGATATTCACTGCGGAGGCGTCGACCATATTGCGGTTCACCATGAAAATGAAATCGCTCAGTCGGAGGCCGCTTTTGAGAAACCGTTAGCAAACTACTGGCTCCATAACGAATTTATTACCGTTGATGGGCAGAAGATGTCAAAATCGTTGGGAAATGGCTACACATTAAAGGATATTCAGGAGCATGGTCTTGATCCGATCGCGTTCCGCTACTTCTGTTTAGGGGCGCACTATCGCTCGAAGCTGAACTTCACCTGGGAGGCGCTTCAAGCGGGACAAAATGCGCTTCAGAAGATCCAACGCTGGGTGATGGATTACAAAAAACAGACAACGCGAACGGAGGGGGCGGCTGACGAAGCGACGCTGGCAGATTTCCTGGCAGCGCTTCAGGAGGACTTGAATACCTCAAAAACACTCGCTCTGGTGCACGGACTTCTGAGCGGATCGACGCTGTCGCCTGACGTCGTCTACGCAACTCTCGTAAAGATGGATGAGGTCTTAGGTTTGGGTATTGCGAATTGGGAGGCGAAGGAAGAAGTGATCCCTGCCGAAATTCAAGCGCTCTTCGAAGCGCGCCAAGCAGCCCGAGCAGCCAAGCAATGGGCAGAATCCGATCGTCTCCGTGACGAGCTGAAGGCACAAGGCTGGCTAGTTGAGGATAATGTGGGGGGTGGGAGTCTACGAAAGGCGTAGAGGCTGTGGTATCCTGTGGCCATGGACAGTGGCTTTTTATCTTCCTCCGAGGCGCCAAAAGCGCCCGAGCAGCAACCGGTCGCAGCTCCGCCCGAGCTCGCGCCGAGCGTTCCTTCTGCTCCTGTAGAGCAAGCTGGCTTCACCGAAGCGAGACTTGAGTCTGAGACGGTGCAGACGCAGCAAGTAGCTGAAATTACGGCCCACGAGCCTCCAGCCGAGGCCCAACTTGCGGCGACCCCGGTCGCTCCGGCGATTGCTATTCCGCCAGACCAAGTGGCACAAGATGTACAAAAGATTTTGGAGGACAATCTCGAAGAGGCGATTGTGACGATGCCGGAAGAGGCGAAGCAGCGCTTCTTGCAGAAAGGAAAAGAGATTGGATCGATCGTGGCTGATATGGTGCGACGTTACAAAGTGGAAGTGAAGCGCGTCCTCAGTCTGCTCAAAGATTGGCTTACGACGATTCCGGGAGTCAGTCGGTTTTTTCTTGAACAAGAAGCGAAGATCAAGACAGAGCGCATCCTTGAACTTGAGCATCTGCGCCACGAAGCAGTTCCCGCCTAATAGATCATGCTCTTTTCCATGTTCCTTCAAATACCTCTCCAGACACAATCGTCCGCTAGCGGATTTGTGGATGCGTCGCTCTTGAGCTCATTTAAAGATGTGCTAGCGGAGCCTGCGGTGATTGCCGCTTTCTTTGTCGTACTCGCTCTTTTTGTTGTGATGGCGGGATTGAATCTCTTCCGATACTGCATGCTCCGTCGGGGTCGGTATCGAGATGCGTTTGATAAAAAGACGTTTTTAGTGCGTGTCCCAAAAGAGTTACGCGCCGATGACAGCCGCGGAGATAAGACGCATCAGCAGATCCAAGAAGCGATTGGGGTGATGGAGACCTTGTTTTCAACGATTGGTGGCGTGAAGGCACACAAGGGGTTTTCAACGTGGTTGTTTGGTCGCACGGATGTTTTTTCTTTTGAGATCGTTGCGCACCGTGACAAAATTTCGTTTTACGTCATCTCTCCGAATTCCTACGCCTCGTTCATCGAGCAGCAGATTCATGCGCAATATCCGAACGCGCAGATCGATGAGGTGCCAGATTACAACCTGTTTGCTCCAACGAGCGTGACGCTGGGGAGCTATGTTTCATTCCGTCGCCCGAGCCTCTTCCCGGTGAAGACCTATCGCAAGATGGAGTCTGATTCGATGAACGGGATTACGAACTCGTTGTCACGTGTCGAGCCGGGGGAGGGGGTAGCGATTCAGTACCTTGTTCGAAGTGCCCCGAGTTTTTGGAACAAAGAAGGGCTGCGCATTGCTCGTGCCATGCAGCAAGGAAAGAAGTTGTCTTCGGTTGAAAAGCAGCCGGATTTGTTGTCTTCGGTCGGAAAGGATTTATCGAAGATCGTACAATCCTCGGATAAGCAAGGAAAAGAAAAAGAGGCCTACCATCTTTCCCCACTTGAGCAGGAGATGGTGAAGGGGATTGAAGAGAAGGCTTCAAAAGCAGGGCTTGAAGTGAACATGCGCATTATTGCGTCGTCCAAGACGCCTGAGCGAGCCCAACGCTATTTGAATGATGTCTTAGCTGCGTACGGTCAGTTCAATATCTACGAATACGGTAATAGCTTTGTAAAGCAGATGCCGCGTTTCCAGACGCCACTCGTGCGCCACTTTATTTATCGTCACTTTGACGAGAAATATAAGATTTCTTTGGGAGCAGAAGAAATGGCGACCGTTTTTCACTTACCACTCGCTTCAACTGAGACGCCTAAGATCAACTGGCTCTTGAGTCGCAAGTCGCTCCCGCCATCCAACCTGCCGAAGGAAGGAATCTTGCTTGGAAATGCTGAATATCGTGGGCAGAAGTTCCCGGTGCGCATCAAGCAGGCGGATCGTCGGGTGCACATGTACATCATTGGTAAGTCTGGTACGGGTAAAACGGAAATGATGAAGGCGATGGCGCAGCAAGACATCGAGAACGGAGAAGGTGTCTGTATCATCGATCCAAACGGAGACTTTGCGGATGACGCGCTCGAGTTCGTCCCAAAGAGTCGCGCAGATGATGTTATTTTCTTTGATCCGGGAGACTACGAGCGTCCAATGGGGCTGAACATGTTGGAGTTCGATCCAGCGCATCCAGAGCAGAAGACTTTCGTTATCAACGAAATCTTGAAGATTTTCGACAAGCTCTACGACTTGAAGTCGACTGGTGGTCCAATGTTCGAGCTCTACATGCGCAATGCGATTTTGCTCATGATGGAAGACGTCGAATCTGGATCAACCTTGATGGATATTCCAAAAGTCTTGGCCGATGACGACTTCCGTAACTATAAGCTCTCAAAGTGTAAGTCACAGCAGGTGAAAGACTTCTGGCAGAAAGAGGCTTTGAAGGCCGGTGGAGAGGCGAGTTTGGCGAACATGGTGCCCTATATCACGTCCAAGCTGACGCCGTTCATCTATAACGACTATATGCGTCCGATCATTGGACAGCAGAAGAGTTCGTTTAACATTCGTGAAGTGATGGACCAACAGAAAATCCTGATTCTCCGATTGCCAAAAGGAACGATTGGAGACTTGAACGCCTATCTGTTGGGTATGGTCTTGGTGGGAAAGATTACGATGGCTGCCTTCGGACGTCAGGATATGGATAAGAGTCTCCGTAAAGATTTCTATCTCTATATCGACGAGTTCCAGAACTTCCTGACAGATTCCGTCTCAACGATTTTGTCCGAGGCGCGTAAGTATGCACTCGACTTGATCATTGCTCACCAATTTTTGGGACAGTTGGACGGGAATGAAATCAATAAAAAGATCAAAGACGCCATTTTTGGAAACGTCGGAAGTATGTTTATCAACCGTATTGGTGTAGAAGACGCAGAATTCATCGCGAAAGAATTTGCCCCAGTCTTTACGGAGTACGACTTGGTAAACATCGAAGCCTTTACCTTTAATGCCAAGCTTCGCATTGATGGACAGGCATCACGGCCATTTAACTTCGCTCCTATCAGCGCCCGTCGTCCAGCTACGAAAGAGCTAAGTAAGATGATTCACGAACTTTCTCGCTACAAATATGGTCGTCGTCGTGAGATTGTAGAGGCAGAGCTTGCTGAGCGTCAGAACTCAGCCATGAAGGCAATCGAGAGCACAAAATCAGCAGATTCCTTCTTCTAGAGAGTGAGTGGAGCAGTGCATTTATCGGATCAGGAGTTTCATGTTACGATCCCCCCAACGCGTTTCGTTCTTTACGCGTCCAAAATCAATTATTCACACGTATGCAAAATGATTTTTCCTCTTTTTCGAATGATGTTGAAAATACAGATGACGTGATGCGCCCACAGCCAGATCAGGAATCCCAACAGTCTCGGACGATTCGGCGCCTGTTTGAAGATCTTCGCGACCGTATTGATCAATTGGAGCGTTTGATGGGGCAGGCAGGAACGGGGGGTGAGCACGCTTCAGTCGATGTGGATGGGATTGTTCGCCGTATCCGAAGTTCAGGAGGAGGTGAAGCCTATGCGCCTCCAAGCGCCTACCGTGTCGTTGATGGTGTCTTTGATGGCGAGCACATGGTTGGGGAAGACGGAAAACAGTATCTTGTTCCACCAAACTACGCCTCAAAATCAAAGTTGGTTGAAGGTGATATGTTGCGCCTCACGATTACCGATGGCGGACGCTTTATTTTCAAACAAAAAGGTCCAAACGAACGTCAGCGCATGATCGGGATGTTGGTCTACGACGAGCAAACAGATCACTGGTTCGTCGCTGCGAACGGCGCGAAGTATCGTGTGCTTACCGCTTCTGTGACGTATTACCATGGAGAGCCGGGGGATGACGCTGTCATTCTCGTCCCACGCGAGACCCCTTCAACCTGGGCAGCTGTTGAGAACATCATCAAGCACGGAGATGGTGAGGAGATTGTCGCCACCGAAGAAGAAATAGTGGTGTAAAAAAGAGGAATTCGGCGGGGTACCCAAGCCTTCACTCCTTGTGCAACTCGCGCTTAGGATTCAAGCGCACAGAATCATTGCAGCGGATCTGTGCGCTTGGTTTGTTTGCGTTATTCACTATCGTTCATAGGGCTCAGACAGTGCTCAGTCGTTCAGACTTGAGTACCCCGCCTCATCTATGTTTTTTAAAGAAAGGAGGAAGAGTAGCCGACTGGAAGAGATTTGAACGACCGAGCACTGTCTGAGCTTTGATGAGTAACGCGAATCTCGCAATAAGGCCTTCGAACAGATCCGCTTATGACGTCTCTTCTGCGAGATGAGTCCTAAAACGCGAGTTGCACAGGGAGAGAGAGGCTCTTCCAGTCGGCTACTCGATCAAGTTGCTCTCTCTGTGCGCGCTCGGCATGATGGGCGACGTATGCCTTCTTTGAGCCAGCGCCACCGTCCACATACATTTGCGGACGTCACAGGACAATCCCACATCACAGAACCACTGCGTCGATCGTTGGCAACCGGCCATATTGCGCATGCGTTTTTGTTTTCTGGTCCACGTGGGGTTGGAAAGACGACGACCGCCCGTATTTTGTCTCAGGCGTTGGTTTGCCAGTCGCTCAAGGAAGGTGAATCGTGTGGTACGTGCGATGCGTGTAAAGCGTTCCAGGCCGGAGAGCTGGTGGACGTGATTGAGCTTGATGCCGCTACTCACACCGGTGTTGAACTCGTCCGCGAAGCGATCATCGAGCATGCACGTTTTGTGCCGATGATGGGCAAGCGCAAGGTCTACATCTTGGACGAAGCGCATATGTTGTCCACGTCTTCTTGGAATGCGCTCCTGAAGACGCTGGAAGAACCGCCGGCGCACGCCTTCTTTATCTTTGCGACGACCGAATCGCACAAGGTGCCAGCGACGATTGTTTCGCGCTGTCAGCGCTTTGATTTCCGCCGTATCCCAGATCAGGAGTTGGCTGAACGCATTCGTGCGATTGCGGTGAAGGAAGATTGGAAGATTGATGGGGAAGTGATTCGTTTAATTGTCTCTCGTTCGGAAGGATGTTTACGCGACGCCGAGACATTGCTGGGACAATTGTCTGCCCTTGGTGAGTCTCAGCTGACACTTGAGCTTGCACATCTGATTGTTCCTCCGAGTCGTTTGCCAGTGGCGGCAGAATTATTTACCCGCTGGACGGAAAAAGACTTGGCCGCAGCGCTGAGTTACGCCCGCGAGTTATTTGATACAGGAGTTCCCATCGGTCCTTTGTTCGATGACCTCTTGCTCGCGATACGGTTGTTGTTGGTCGCTGGCGCCTTGCCCGCCCAGGCAAAAGACTGGGAAACAAATGAATATCGTGTATTTTTGCCTTTGGTTGGACGCTGGACGTCGTCCGAGCTCCATGATTTGGCCTTGTGTGTGATTGAACGTCGACGTGATATTCGCTTCGGCATTGATCCACTCTTTTTGTTAGAGCTCACAAGTACGGTTGCATGTCATCGCTTGTTTGGACGAAGCGGGGGAGCGCCTATGGAAAGCGCTCATCTACAGAGCGCAGAGCCGCATCACGCAGCGCACAGCCATGTTGCTCAGATTCAGCAGCCTGTTCCCGCCCCTGTCCCGCCGCCTGTCGCTCCGGTTGTTCCACAACCACAGTCACAGCTTGAGCCGCCTGTGGAGCAGACGCCAGCATCTCTTGATATCACTCCTTCGCTTCCCGTAGAGTCGATCGAGCAGCCCGCTCCATCACCCGTGATCCAAGAAGTTTCTCCCATGTCGGCGCACGTTCCTTCAGTTGCCTCCTCTACAGAATCATCCGATATCACGATCGACCAGGTTCGTGCGAAGTGGAATACGGTGATCAGCACGGTCGATGTCCAAAACCACTCCCTGCCTTTTATTTTGAAGATCAGCCGACCAGAACAAATAGAGGGAACGACCATTGTTGTGCGTTTCCAGTATGTCTTTCACTATGACAAGCTGATTACGGACAGCAAGCATCGTAAAGTCGTTGAGGACGCCTTCAAGACCGTCTTTGGTCAGCCGTTCCAGTTGGCGGGAATCGTAGGGGACGACGCAACCGAAGGTGGTCAGAAAAAATCAGACATGGTATCGAATATCCTAAAGGCATTTGGCGGAAATGTCGTCGAATAACACTCCTATGGCTCTTTGCTCATCTCTGCAGGCGAAGGGGCTGCCTGTGCAGACCGCGTCCGGTCAAGATATCGGTCGTGTCTTAGGGTTCATCCTCGATACTGAGCGCGGTAGCATCATACAGATCGAAGTTCGCCCAGCGGGATTGGTACGCAGTCTGGTCGCGCACGAACTGCTGATCAGCTGGAACGAAGTCATCGCCTGGACAGACGAGTCTATCACGGTGAGAGATACGGCGATTCCTGAGACGTCGTCGATCGCCGTCCCGTCCGTCGCTCCGAGTGTATGACCCCAATTGAGCAAGGGGTCTTTCGAAGTGTCTCAGCGTTAGCAATTCTTGGAGCGCCACCGACGTTCCCAGAGCTCGTGAATAGCTATGATCAGGGGGATGAGCCCCTGACACCGCACATACTCGAGATTCAAGCTGCGGCTGATTGGCTTGTGCGGACAGCGGTCTTTACCCAAGCTCGTGGAAGATATCTGCCATTCCCGTTAGAATCCGAGCTTGTCCCAACGCTCACAGGGGAGGAATGGATGCCGCGCAAGTTACGCAAGGCACGAAAGATCGCGCGTTGGTTAGCGCGTCTCAGCGGCGTTCGTGCTGTTTTTTTATGCAATCGCACCGCTTTTGGTTTGCCGCGGGATGAAGGCGATCTCGATTTTCTCGTGATCGTGCGTCATGGATCGATCTGGCAGACGCGTGGTTTGGCGGGTCTCCCATTTGTTTTACTGGGGGATCGTCCTGGTCCAAACGGAGACGAACGCGATGTCGTCTGTCTATCTTTTTTCTTGTCTGATCAGGCACTCAATTTAGCTGAGTGCGCTTTGCAGCCTGATGACATGTATTTGCGCCATTGGTTCCTGGGCCTCTTGCCACTCGTGGATGACGGCGTGTGCGAGGCATTTTGGAAGGCGAATGCAACTCTTCGTCAGCGTCACCCGTACGCGGCAGAATGGATCCCGTCGCCTGACATAGAAATTTCAATCCCACGTCTCCGTATTCCAACGACCGCATTCTTAGAGCGCGCTGCGCGTTCCCTTCAATGGAAATATTTTCCACGCGTCCTACGCGAAAAAGCAAACAAGGATACGCGCGTGATGATCTCAGATGAACGGTTGAAATTTCATGTGGATGATGGGCGCGAGGCGCTACAGACTACGTATGCAAGACTCTGCGGACAGTATGGCGTCGCTCCGTGAGCGGAGTGAGCAGTGGTTGCAACTGCTCTTCCCTTGGGCATGGCGTTTGGCTGTCTTAGCGTTACCTTGGCAGACACGACTGTTCTGGGAAGGTCCGACGATCGCGGGTTATCCGTGGGAGCAGGGGAGAATCTCGATCTACGCATCGTGGATCGTGATGCTGCTAGCTGTGTTCATCGATTGGGCGCTGCAGGCGCGAGAAAAAAAGAGTGCGACTCACCACACGCGTTGGTTTTGGGTGAGTGGGCTTGTCTTCATTCTCTTCACCTTCATCACAACCTCTGTTTTACGCTCGACCATTCAATGGTGGCTAGAGGTGATTGTCCTCATCCTTTTTTTTCGCACCTTATTCCATCGCGTTTTCGTACAGCAACTTCTTTCCTGGTTTGTTCTCTCGCTGATCCCGCATGCGCTCCTTGGCGTCTGGCAGGCGATTGATCAACAAGTGGTTGGATATTCGTTTCTCGGAATGGCTTCACAGCAGCCGATCACGCCCGGTGTGGCTGTGATCGAAACAGGCGGAGTGCGTTGGCTCCGATCCTATGGAGGCTTTCCTCACCCAAATATTTTTGGTGGATGGTTGGTGCTGGGAATTCTATCTACTCTCCTCTTGTTGAAAAATCAGATGGATCACTGGAGAAGAGTCATCGGTTCAATTCTGCTCGCGCTTTTTTCTGTAGCGTTAGTTCTCAGCTATTCTCGGAGTGCCTGGATCGCGCTCTGTGTTGGGTTGTTTGTATGTTCCGTGAGCGCTTTTTTTTCAGCTCCCTCTGGGAGAGTACAGCGGTTAAAGACCTTTCTTCCAAGTCTGCTCATCGTTCTCGTGGGTATCGGTATAACGATCTCGCTTCGACCTCAACTGGTTTTTTCACGTGCTCAACTAACAACCCGCTTGGAGCAAAAGTCGGTGTCTGAACGAAAGCAGGGGATCGAGAATGCGATTCGTATTCTGCATGATGATCCTGTTGCGGGTTCTGGTTTAGGGGCGAGTGCCTGGGAGACAATGCGATTAGATGGATCGGAGGGAAAACCGAGTATCATCCCTGTGCCACCACATGTGGTCCCGTTGTTGGGCGTAGCAGAGCTCGGGTTCGTTGGATTGTTGCTTGGGATCACCTGGCTTCGTCTCTATACCAATCGGCTAAGGGGATCTTTCGGTTTAGTGCCTCGGTTTCAGCTCCTCTGGAGAGTCTCTTCTTTTCTTTTTTTGATCCCCATCCTGCTTTTGGATCATTATTCTTGGTCCTATTGGAGTGGCAAAATGCTCTTAATTCTATCGATTTCTTTGTGTTTGCTGCAGGTACGACGACTTGACGAGAAATAATCAAATAGACTACCTTCCTCCCGTTCGGGCAGATCCGAACGTCAACGTGTCGTATTGCAGCTGTGCTGCTACGACCACACATGCGCTTAGCGCAAGAGGTACGTGATGGAACCGCACGCCTTCCCGCCGCTCCGTGACCAGTCCCTGTCTGACCTCGTCAATGAGGCCAACATCCTCGAGCCGGGCGACGAGCTCACTGAGGTGTTGAAGCACGGCCTCGATGTCGTCAACGCGCGGCGCAAGCCGGGCGAGGCCCTCATCGACCCGACGCGCCCCATCGTTGTCGCGCTCTACCCCTTCCGGGCCGAGCTCGCGAAGAAGGGCGCACCTTCAGACACCTACGACGCTGACCCGAAGAAGCGCACGTCGCGCCAGCACTTCGTCGATCAGCTCTGGGTGCTCCCGTTCGACGCACTCACCTCGGGCAAGCTCGGCGTCGTCGGGTCGCTCGCGATCCGCAAGTACGGCGGCAGTGACGTCTACGGGGTCTTCGTGCTCGAGCACGCCCGCGGGTACGTCGCTCCGGTGGTGCTCGAGCAGTTCGCGACCGGCAAGCTGGTCAACGGCCTGCCCTGGCTCCACGTCGGCCAGGTGGACATCCACCTGAGCCGGGACGGGATGGTCCGCGCCAACCGTGTCCAGACCTTCGAGCAGCTCGAGACGCTGGAGTTCAACCCCGCGTCTCTGGCCAAGTCGCCGTCCGAGGTGGTCGACGTCGTGCTCTACTTCGCTGCGAACATCAACCGCGTCGTCGGACTGATCGCGGTCCGGGTGCACATCTACGACAGCTTCCGGGAGCTCTTCGAGGGCTACAACCCGCTCGACCCGAAGCAGCGTGACGTGCTCGTCCTGCCGCTCGAGCACGTGCTCCGTGGCCAGGACGGGCGTTCGCAGGCCGCCTTCATGCGCGCCGCCCTGCACTCGTCCGTGATCGCGAAGATCCTGGTGCAGGTCCTCGGTTACGTTCACCCCGCGTCCGCCTGAGGGTTCGATCTTTCCCGCCAACATCCGATAAGAAGGGTGTCTGACCGCTGTGAAGCGGTCCTTCTCCACGACAAGCGCTGGCCGACGGTTCACTCCGTTGACCAGCGCTCCGTCATTTTTGAACAGGACTCATTGTCATAAGTTATTATCAGTGATACGGTCCCGCGGCCTGTAAGACGCCATACGTCGCGGGCCATGGTGATTCGATGCAATTGGAACTGACTTCCCTCGCTCTCGATCCCGACGATCCGCAGCTCGAGCGGATCAAGGCCTTCCTCAAGAAGGCGACCCCGCGCCCCGTGCGCGATGGCGAGGCCAACGGCCACGTCATTCACCTGCTCGACGAGCGTGGCGAGTTCCACCGCGTGGACGGCGCCAGCCTGCTCATCATCGCCCACAAGGAGCGCGGCCAGGCCCTCGTCTGGGGCGCGGTCGACTCGGGTGACAACCGGGCTGCCTGGACCCAGTTCGGGATCCTCGAGGCCGCGCCGACCACCGAGTCGCTCCCGGGCGACGGCGGCGGCATCGTCTTCCAGCCCTTCGTCGACCTTCAGACGCCGGACACCAAGCTCCGTCAGCGGCTGCACGTGGTACTCGCCGACTCCCCGCGTCGGCCGTTCAACGGCAACAGCCAGGCGCTCAACGCCCCGCGTGCGTTCCTGAAGATCGCGGCCCAGACGGCGGCGGCCAACCTCATGACGAGTCAGGCCTGCGACGTCCTGCGGGAGCTGAGCGGTGCTCAGACCGATCTCTGCCGCCACCGGCTCGTGCCGCTCGGCATCTTCAACCCCCAGGACACCTACTGGGACCTCGGCCGGCTGCACCCCGAAGCGGGTGTGAAGCTCATGGGCTTCCGGTTCAAGCCGAACGAGGTCGAGATCGACAAGGGCACGGGGCTCTACAAGCTCCGTGAGGAGGTGATCACCAGTGTCGACGAGGACGTCGACAAGGGTGCCTGGGCCACCTGGCGCTTCCACCCTTACCCCAGGGCCATCGCGTCGCGCAGCGGCATGACGATCGCGCCGGCCGCGCGCCTCTTCGACGCCCTCGACGAGATGGAGTAGTCCTCGGCTCCTCCATACGTTCCGCCGCTTCTCATTTTCAGTATCCGGTCCACCCGACCCGTACTCCCTCCTCCCTACAAGGCGCTGTCTCCGTTCCCGCGATCCGCGGACCAAAGAACGTCGAGGCAGCGCCTTTTCCAATACTTGACACCCCTCCCTCTCCTTGGCACTCTTGGCTCATTGGTGGAGTTAGCATTCTCGGTCGTCGAGTGCTAATCTCTGCCTGCAAGATTGCTATTTAATTGTCTTTCTCTTACACGAATCCGTATGAAGCTCCGTCCATTGGGTGATCGCGTTATTCTCGCGCCCCTCGCGAAAGAAGAAGTCACAAAAGGAGGGATTATCCTTCCAAGTACCGTTGATAAAGAGCGTCCAGAACAAGGCAAAGTGATTGCTGTCGGTCCAGGTAAGCTCCGTGACGATGGCGTTCGCGTTGAAATGAGTGTCAAAGTCGGGGACATGGTTCTCTTCAAGAAGTACGCCCCAGATGAGATCAAGATGGACGACGAAACCTATCTCGTTCTTTCGGAGTCAGATTTGATGGCGATCGTTGAGTAAAATAATTTGATATTTACACGTACCCTATGGCAAAAATCATTGTCTACGGCGAAGAAGCTCGCCGTTTGTTGAAGCAGGGAGTAGACGCGCTCGCGAATGCCGTGAAAGTCACGCTCGGTCCAAAGGGCCGCACGGTTGTGATCGATCATGGCTACGGTTCTCCAACCATCACGAAAGATGGTGTGACCGTTGCAAAAGAAGTCCAGCTTGAAGACAAGCAGATGAACCTTGGTGCCGAGCTCGTAAAAGAAGTTGCCTCCAAAACAGCTGACGTCGCTGGTGATGGAACAACAACGGCTACGGTTCTCGCACAAGCGATGGTCGCTGAAGGTCTGAAGAACATCACGGCTGGAGCCAATCCACTTGCGGTTCGCCGTGGGATGGAAAAAGCGCTCGAAGCGATGGTCAAAGAGCTTCAAACGAATGTGTCTCAGCCTGTCTCTGGGAGCATGATCGAAAACGTGGCCTCAATCAGCGCCAACGATCGCGAAATTGGAAAGATCATCGCTGAAATGATGGATGAAAAGACCGGAATCGGAACGCAGGGCGTTATCACCGTCGAAGAATCGCAGGCCTTCGGTGTCGACAAGGACGTTGTGACGGGGATGCGGATCGATCGCGGCTATCTCTCGCCCTACATGGTTACGAATCAGGATCGCATGGAAGCAGAATATAGCGATCCATTCATTCTCGTGACAGATAAAAAGATTTCCTCAGTTCAAGAACTCGTGCCTATTTTGGAAAAAGTCTTGAAGGTGGGTAAGAAAGAATTGGTCATTGTAGCCGAAGACTTAGATGGAGAAGCGCTCGCAACTCTGGTCGTGAACAAGCTCCGTGGCGTCTTCAATGCCTTGGCGATTAAAGCTCCAGGCTTTGGCGATCGTCGCAAGGAAATGCTGCAGGACATCGCGATCGTCACTGGCGCGACCTACATCACCGAAGATATGGGCCGCAAACTCGACTCCGTTGAGTTAACGGACCTCGGAACCGCCCGCAAAGTCACCTCGACCAAGGAATACACCACGTTTGTGGATGGAAAAGGCAACAAGGCGGAAATCGAAGCGCGGGCCGCTTCCATCAAAGCGGTCTTGGAAAACACCGAATCCACCTTTGATCGTGAAAAGCTCGTTGAACGTATGGCGAAGCTGTCCGGAGGCGTTGGGGTGATCAAAGTCGGTGCAGCCACAGAAGTTGAGATGAAAGAAAAGAAGCACCGCATCGAAGACGCGATCGCCGCTACTAAGGCTGCAGTCGAAGAAGGGATCGTTCCAGGCGGAGGCGTTGCTCTTCTTCGCGCCGTGAAGGTCTTGGACAGCGTTCAGGCCGAAGGCGAAGAAGCGATCGGCGTCCGCATCGTGCGTCGCGCGATCGAAGAGCCGCTTCGTACGATTGCTGCTAACGCAGGGAAGGATGGATCGGTCATCGTCGAAGAAGTGAAGAAGCTCACAGGCACGATGGGCTACAACGCCGAAGCCGACCGCTACGAAGATATGGTCAAGGCCGGAATCATCGACCCAACCAAGGTCACGCGCTCTGCCTTGCAGAATGCGACCAGCGTCGCCGCACTGCTCCTCATTACCGAATGTGTCATCACCGAAAAGCCAAAGAAGGAAGAACCGGCAGGTGAGGGGCATGGGCACGGAGGCGGAATGGGCGGAGGGATGGGGTTCTAGGGACAAGTAAAAAGAAACGCGCCCCCGATGGGGCGCGTTTCTTTTTGAGTAGATACGTTAGGCGAGGAAGAGTAGCATTGAGGCTAAGTCACGTAGATGCTCGTTCGCGAGCGCCTGTGTATAGCATTCCTTCAGTGCGGGGAGCGGGACGAGCGCGTAGAAGTCTTTCTGAACAGTTGGGAGATTGTCTACAGCCTCCTCTAGAATGGTTCGTGGCAATTCAATCAGATAGTGCTGGTTTTGTTTGTCTGCTCGTCCGCCGTCACCTGGTGCTTCATGAAAGAAGCGTTGCTTTGCTTGTGGGTGATCGATTAGATCGGACAGGGGAGGGATCCGACCTAGCGAGCGTTGTGTGTTCAGATTCTCGGGTGAGAACTTACACCCGTTTACAAGGATGAGCCCACTCTGCCGATAGCCACGGCCAACGTTCCCTGGTTCGAACAACGCCTGCACAAGAATGCGCCGCTCCTCGTCGATGAAGAGCGCGAGTCTTCCCGATTTCTGATGGTAGAGTGGTTGATCCCATTCGTGGGGCGGAGCGAAGGCGGTTTTGGGTTCGAGTGAGACGTGTACGCCGGTTACGTTAAAAAACGAGCTGGAAAGTGTACCGTTGGTTAAGTCCCAGCGTTGCATTCCGTCGAGCGGCCGTTCTTCTAAGCGAATCGCACGCTCAGCGATGAGCGGTTGCAGAAACTGGGTTTCAAGTTCAGAAAAGCTGGTAACAGAGCGCATAGATGCTGGAAGGTAGGAGATTTACCTAAACTGTACTAGGATAGAGGGTATATGGACACCTCTCACACTCCTCCTCAAGACCCATCCACTCAGCATTCAGCGCAGAAACCACCTGAAGTTGTTCAGGGTGTGCCGGTTGGCGCAACGCCGGCGTTTGATGCGAAGGACGTTGAGGATAATAAATTGGTAGCTGCATTGTCATATCTCGGAATCTTGGTCTTTATTCCACTCTTCCTTGCACGTAAGTCACACTTTGCTCAAGAACACGCGAAGCAAGGAGTGATTTTGCTCGCTGTCTGGATTGTCGGAAGTCTGATCTTCTGGATTCCACTTTTTGGATGGTTGCTTGGTCTTGTGATCGCGATCTGTGCAATCTACGCGTTCGTGAAATGTCTTATGGGTGAATTCTGGGAGATTCCTGTGATCGGCGAATGGCGCAAGAAGATCAACCTCGAAAAACTTTAGCCAGCTGAGCTGGCTTCCCGCACGCGCTGTCAGCGAAGCTTAGCTTCGGGAGGTAGTTGTGGGCCAACTGAAGCCGCGGTATGCTCCTCGCCATGATCCAAGATCTGCAGGAACATATCGCGGCTTTACGTTTCAAGGTGGAGGAGGCATGGGGCCTGCTCGGCTTAGATGCGGTGAAACAAGAAATCGCGGCCTTGGAGGCAGCTCGGCTATCTCCCGATTTTTGGGCGGACCAAGAGCGTGCAAAAAAAGAAGGGCAACAGTTGGCGGAACTTCAGCGCTCCTTTGATGGTTGGAATGGATTACGGATGTCTTTGCTCGAATGTGAGGAGCTGGGAGAGATGTTGGCCCATGAAATGGATGAATCCTTGCAAGAGGAGTTGATCACGCGTTTGCGGAAGTTAGAGGACGAATATCTGAAGCGCGAGTTTGAGCTCCTATTTTCTGGTGCGCATGATGCAAGTTCCGCGATCCTGTCGATTCACGCGGGCGCGGGAGGGACGGACGCACAGGATTGGGCAGAGATGCTTATGCGTATGATCGCGCGTTATGCGGAGCGAAAGAGTTGGAGTATTAAGCTGTTAGACGAGTCGCGTGGAGGAGAGGCAGGGATCAAGTCGGTAACGATGATGATTGAGGGACGCTACGCTTACGGCAACCTAAAGAGCGAAGCGGGCGTGCATCGGCTTGTGCGTCAGTCGCCGTTCAATTCAGATGCGCTTCGTCAGACGTCATTTGCCTTGGTCGAAGTCATTCCTGAGATTAATGAAGACGTGGATGTGGATATCCGTCCGGAAGATTTGCGCATCGATACGTTTATGAGCGGCGGCAAGGGTGGTCAGTCCGTAAATACGACGTATTCTGCGGTTCGCATTGTGCACCTCCCAACCAAAATCACCGTTTCTTGCCAGAACGAACGTTCGCAGACGCAAAATCGCGAAACGGCGATGAAGATTTTGAAAGCCAAGCTCGTGTTATTGAAAGAAGAAGCGCTCGCCAAAGAGAAACAGCAGTTACGTGGCGAATTCCACAGCGCAGAATGGGGGAATCAAATCCGTTCGTATGTGTTGCATCCCTACAAGATGGTGAAGGACCATCGCACGGAGGCAGAAACATCTGATCCGGAAAAAGTTCTTGATGGAGATCTCGATCAATTTGTTGAGGCGTATCTGCGTTGGCAGGCGAAAGGTGTAGATCGGGCGGCGGACTTGAACAAGGAGTAGTTCGTCGCAATCTGGTATCATGGGCGCATGTCGGATGCGCCCTTTGTTGTTCGTGTACCTAACGAGAAGCCCTCGCTCAAAGAGATTCTTCGCGCCTTGCCCACGGCATTTCGCTTTTTTGTTTCCGTCGATAAATGGGCGGTTGTAATCGTTGTCTGTACTCAGCTACTCAACCTTCCGATCGCCGCACTAACAGTCATCTCAATCAAGCGGCTGACAGATGCCGTTACGCTGCTTGATGCGGCACGAACTTGGCAGTGGGTTGCAGTTGTTTGTGTCGTATCGCTCATTTCCGAGTTAAATAACGTCATTCGTAACAACCTGCAGGATGTTGTCCGCTATAAACTGCAAATCGGGTTAACTGAACGTTGGCTCGAAAAAATGCAAAACGTTCCGTATGCGCGGCTCGAAGATCCACGTTTTCAGTCGCTCGCTCAGGTGTTTGATCGAAAATCGCACATGATGACGGGCACGGCGATGAGCTTAGTTTGGATCTTCTCCTCCTTTTTCGAGTGCTTAGGGTTGTTTGCTGTAGTCGTCTTTTTGCCGTGGCCCGCAACGGTTATCTTCATCCTAGCGCAGTTGATACGTATCTATTTCATCAAGCGCACGCAAAAGTGGAGTTGGGAAACGATTACGATGGAGACGCGGGAAGGGAAGCGCACGATGTATCATCAGTCCGTCCTCACAAATCTGAAGAGTCTGTTTGAAGCGAAGCAGTTTCAGTTCGCCGGAGTATTTTTAAAACGCTGGAAAAAAGGAGCGCAATCACTCCTTCAAGCGCGTATTCGTACGTCACGTTCTTCGATGATGACAGGTGTGTATAGCGACGGAGCACAGCTCATCGGCTTTATCATTGGTCTCGTGATCGTAGTGAATTCTGTTTTAAGTGGTCAGGCAGCGATCAGCGTTGTTGTTATTTTCATAACGAGCATCATGCGATTTCAGGGGCAAATCTCAAGCCTAGCTTGGAACGTGACCTGGTTTATGTCTGAATCAGTGTTCCTTCCTACGTTTAAAGCATTCTTTGAGGTCCCATCCGAATCCGATCGGGGCCGTGAACTCGCCACACGTCCCCTCGAGATCGTCTTTGAAGATGTCTGGTTCCGTTATCCGGGAACAGAAGAAGATATTTTGCGCGGCGTCAGCTTTAGCTTTTCACAGGGTGATCATCTGGCGTTGGTTGGATTAAATGGGGCTGGAAAATCGACGTTGCTAAAACTCTTGATGCGCGTGTATGAGCCAACGCGCGGATCGATTCGCGTAAATGGAACAGAGCTCTCCTCTATTCGCTCTTCTGCTTGGCGCAAGGCGTTAGCTGTCCTTACGCAAAACATCCAATGGTATGACGATCCGCTCGAAGAGCAGATTCTGTATGGAGATCTCGCACGAAAGAAAAACAGCAAGCGCCTGACGCAAGCAATCGCGACAAGTAGCTTCAGAAGTGTCTTGGATGAGCTTCCGAAAGGACTTACAACACATGTAGGGAAGCAGTATGCCGAAGAAAAGGACGAAGCGATTGAACTTTCTGGTGGACAAAATCAACTCCTTGGAATTGCGCGTACGCTTTATCGTGATGCGCGGGTCTATATTTTTGATGAACCTACTTCTGCTGTTGATGCCGAAAAAGAAGAGCAGTTTTTCGAGCGCCTAGGTGCTGCGACAGCGGGAAAGATTGTAATATTCGTCTCCCATCGTTTCTCTGTCCTGCGTCGTGCCTCGCGTATTCTCGTAATGGATCAAGGGAGGATAATTGAAGATGGAACACACGAAGAGCTTCTTGCGAAACAGGGGAGATACGCCGAACTCTTCACGCTTCAAGCGAAGATGTATCAGTAAAATTTCAAGTAGAGAGTAGATGGTAGCGAGGAGGCAGATTTTAGAGTGGGCTAGCCGTACAGCTAGCTACGGGCTACCATCTACTATCTATGGTGCTTTCTCCAACGCAGATTAAGTCGGTCTTAGAAGGGTTAAGTGCGCGTCCTGAAAAAGCCTTCGGACAAAACTTTTTAATTGATCAATCTGTTCTCTCGGCTGTCGTCGAGGCGGCTGAACTTACACCTACCGATGTTGTGCTCGAGATTGGTCCGGGTCTCGGTGTGTTAACGGAAGACCTGCTCGCGACGGGTGCTCACGTATGCGCAATCGAACGTGATCGCAAGTTTATTGACTACCTTCGATCGCGCTTTGAGCCACAGAAGCAAGCTTTTCATCTCACGCAGGGAGATGCAGCTGAACTCGATTGGAATGAATTATTACCCACAGATACACCTTGGAAGTTTGTTTCAAATTTACCGTACGCCATTTCTTCCTATGCGCTTCGTATGGCGCTCTGGGCTCCACGGCCTGCAACGCGTGTCGTTGTGATGTTGCAGCGTGAAGTAGCTGAACGCACGCTCGCTCTCCTTCGTACGAATGGAGCCGTAACCCGTTCTTCTCTTTTGTCACTTATGGTCGCGCTGCGTTGTGAATCGGGATCAATTGTTCGACGAGTAGCGCCTGGATCATTCTTTCCACCCCCAAAAGTCGAATCAGCTATTCTATTATTGGTTCCATTTACGGCAGAGAAACAGCGCTCTCGCTGGGGGGTCGATCCGGAACGGATTATGCAGCTCGCCAAACGAGGGTTTACACACCCCCGTAAACAATTATTTTCGACCCTCCAGGTCCGTGATCGGGCGGAGGAGCTAGCAGCGGCTATTCACACAACAAAAGAGGTTCGTCCAGAGGCATTATCTGTCGATCAATGGGCCGCCCTAACGCGCCTTTTGGACCCTTCTTTGGAGCATGTGGGAAATCATGGGGATAAATAATGGATCAGTGTTCTTGACACTGATAACGACTTCCCCTAAACTACCGGCACATCGATTAGGAATCGCTCGGAAAGACTCTGGAAGAAGCCTTCTCGAAGACCCTTGGACAACAGAAGAGTGACCGCATAATGAAACGTCT
>CAZOQS010000008.1:0-15835 GCA_964582475.1 uncultured Gammaproteobacteria bacterium
TTTGGTCATGTCTGAGACAGGAAATAGGTGCGAGCAGCGAGATAGAGGGGCTCCATCGAGCTCAGCTCGTCGAAACAGAGACATCACCGAAAGGTGGTGTTTTTGTTTGATAATGCCAATATATTGACAGAAAGTGCATATTCATGTATTATTTCCCGTTCGTTGTCGCACTACAGTGAATAGAGGTTTTCGCCTCTTTTTCTTTTTCTAAAGAGAACATCCTATTTCAACCTCAGGTTATGTGAAGATAGTTTAGAACAATTGTTCTAGCCTGCCTCCCCCTCACCTGAACTTTCACCAGACGGAACCCGGGGGAACCGTCGAAATCGAAGAGAAGAGGTAGTCATGCGTGTCCAGATCAAGACGTCCGCTCGTGTCGCTCTCGTCGGTAGCGGTCCCGCCAACATCGCCATCGCCTTCGGGCTGATGCGGCGCGGGATCGACGCCAAGGACATCGTCGTCGTCGACGCGAAGCCGCCCATGGGGCAGCTCACGCGCAACGTCGAGTCGATCGCGATGGGGGAGATGCGGTCGGGGTGGGAGGTCAACGTGACCGACAACCCGTCCGCCCTCCGGCAGTTCGCCGGGGCGATCGGCAAGTCCGACCACTCGCCCACCCCCTCCTGGGACCTGTTCCGCCAGCACTCGCTGGCGGTCTGGGGGTCGCTCGGCATCGAGCAGCTCCCCTTCCAGGCGGAGAAGCTGGCGTCGTGGGGCGACAACTGGCTCGTCGGGCTGGCCGACGACACGGCCGTCCTCGAGACCAAGGTCGTGATCGTCGCCACGGGCCTCGGCCCGCACCGCAGGGCGACGATCAACAACACCATCGCGCTGCCGCTGCCCGACAACGCCAACGCCCTCTACGGCGGCGAGCGTGTCGGCATCATCGGTGCCGGCCTCACGGCCGCGCACACCGCCCTCTTCCTCGCGAAGAAGGGCTGCCACGTCACGCTCTTCGCGCCGCGCGGCCTTCAGACGGCCGAGCGCGACGCGAAGATGGAGTGGTTCGGCATGTCGACCGACGCCCACGGCTGCGCGAGCTCGATCGACCCGCAGGCGATGCAGCGCAAGCTGCGCGGCCTGCGGTCGAAGCAGCGCTACCAGTTCATCAAGGAGGGCGCCAACCCTGGCACGGTAACGCCCATCATGGAGCGGTCGCTCCAGAACCTGATCCGCCAAGGCAAGATCACCGTCGTGCAGGCGCGCATCAGCGACTGCCGGCGCGACATCACCCCGGGCAGGTTCGTCCCGGTCGACGCCAACGGCAAGCAGTACGGGGCGTTCAACCTCGTGTACGACGCCGGCGGGCACTCGGTGCACGTCGACAACGTCGACCGCGGGCCGAACCGCATCGCGGGGCTCCGGCGGGAGATCGGTCCGCGCCACTTCGAGGGCTTCCCCGAGTTCAAGGACGCGACCTGCCAGGTCAAGCCGGGGCTCGTGCTCGCGGGGTCCATGACCGCCATGGAGTACGGCCCCGTGGCCCACACGCTGGCGGGCCCGGTCGCGCACGCCCGCCACCTCGCACAGGCGCTGCCGATCTGACCACCCCGCCCCTTCACACCCACCCTACAACCTGAGACTCGGGGGAGGCACACGCGACAACACTCGCGCAGCGCTCCCCATCTCGATCGAATGCTTGATCCCCTGGATCGAGCCTCTGAGAGATATAAAAGCTCCTTCTAAACACTCATCAGCTTCCGCAGTGCCGGTTCCAAAATCACTGCATGCGAAGCTCCATAGACGACAAAGATCTTTTTATACTGTTCAAACGCATCTTGAATCGTATCGAGAATATGTTCATCACGAAATACACCCCAAGCTGCAGCCACTTGGCTCGTAGGGCCATAGGGTTGCCCCTCCCAAGGAACGGGGTCCGCAGCGCGCTTGTAGAGTTCTGGAGTCGCTGCCTCGAAGGCAATTCCAAACATCGCTTCATGTATCCGTTTAAAATGTGTCAAAGAAAATTCAAACGTGTCCCATTTGAAATCACGACGCAGGTGCGCGAGATAGGGTTGCAGATAGGTTTCAAAGTCTGGCTTCGATCGCATGCGCGCATATTGAACGCAGTGGTTTGCGATCTGTTGGCAGAAAATAGCTTCATGCGAATGTCCCTGCGCTTCTAGAGAACGAAGGGCGGATTCGTCGCTCGGTTCAGGCGAGATCACCTTTATCCCATGATCTGCTGCAACCTTTGCGGTGAAATACGGTTCGCCGTACTTCATGATCGCCTCCCGTTCCGTATGCTTCCCTAATTGAGCTTTTAATTCTCGTTCGGAGAGCGCATTTATCCCCTCCGCCCCTTCGATCATCACCAGATCAGGCTTGAAGTTTTCAATCCGTTCACGAATGGTTTTAAAGGCAGGATTCTCGGGATCGTTTGTGTGTCCCGGTCCAAAAAAAATCAGCCCCTTCTCCCCTTGCGCGAGCTGGTACTCATATGGACGTTCATGTCGTCGTTTTGCGTATTCACCATAGGTCATGATGTCCGCATGAAAGCGCGGCTTCTCTAGGCCCGACTTTGTTTCCAAGGTGAACTTCATAGTCTTACACAGTGTATAGAAACGCCCGTACCCAAGCCAGGAGGACTTGGCCCCACATAAGAGTTGTTAAAACACCCACTGATAGAATCGGCGCCAACGGCACACGATCTTTTCGCGTCCAACCAAAACACAACAACACCACTGCGACCGCTCCTCCAAGCAGGATGGAAAGATACAAACCAACCCACAGCAGCGGTAGTCCCAACACCGCCCCCATCCAAGCCCCCACCCAGGCGTCCCCTTCTCCGAGCCATTTTCCTTTCGATAGAAACGAGGGAAGAAAGAATAACCCGAATCCAACCACCGCCGCGATGATCGTGTTTACGCCATTCCCTTGAAGCGCTTGAAGAACCAGCGCCGCTCCTCCCCCAAACTGCAGAACACGAATCGGAACGACACGCGATCGAATGTCTATCCAAGAGACGATCAAGGACACGACCAACGCCAAACTCAACATCACATCTTTTTCTCGTTAGGAAGAAGCAAGCTTCTTCCGGTCATCTCCGCAGGAACGGGCAAGTTCAAAAGCTCAAGAAGTGTTGGAGCGATATCCGCCAATGTGCCGCGTGGACGAAGTGTAACGGAGGAGTCCGTCAGAATCGCTGGCACGAGGTTGGTCGTGTGTGCGGTATGCATTTGTTGCGAGGTGTGATCAAAATTCTGTTCCGCATTTCCATGATCGGCGGTGATGAACAGCACCCCGCCTCGGGCTGCAACGCCCGCTGCCAAACGCGCGAGCTCCCGATCCACAACTTCAATAGCCGTGATGATCGCTTGTTCGTGCGCAGTATGCCCAACCATGTCCGCATTCGCGTAGTTCAAAAAGAGAAAATCCTTTCCCGCCTCCAGCTGAAGCAAAGCTGCGTCGGTGATTTCTTTGGCACGCATCTCCGGCGCAAGGTCATGTGTCCGAACTTTCTGGCTTTCGATCATCACATGAACTTCTCCTGGAAATGGCTCCGAACGACCGCCATTTAAAAAGTAAGTTGCGTGCGCGTATTTTTCTGTTTCTGCAATATGCGCTTGCGTGAGACCCGCCTTAGACAGTTCTTCGGCGAGCGTTACCGGTGGAACAAAAGATGGAAACGCAACGGGACAAGCAAGATCATCCGCATAGATGGTCATGGTTGCAAACGCGATATCCTGATCCTTGATCCGTTCCAGAATTCGACGGCTCAACTGCACCGCTCGATCCGCGCGAAAATTGAAAAAGAAAACCGCGTCGCCATTCTGAATCGGGGAACAGGTTTCGCCCTCACCTCCCGGAAAAACGAGCGGCGCAAGCTGCTCGTCCGAGTGGTTGGCTGCGTAGAGAGTGGCGAGCGTCTCGCTTGGCGCCTGGAGCGATGTCTGGCCGCTATGTTCAAAGAGCGCACGTTCAGCTGCTTCAATGCGTTCCCAATTTGTATCACGGTCCATGGCGAAGAACCGTCCGCACAAGGTAGAAATCTGCCCGAGACCGATCTGTTTCAACTCTGCCTCTAATTCACACACAAACGCAGCCGCGCTCTGCGGGGGCGTATCGCGTCCATCCGTGAAGCCATGAATGAACACCCTGGAAACACCGGCGCGCTTCGCTGCCCGAATCAGACCGAGCAGATGTCCTTGGTGGGCGTGCACTCCTCCTGGACCGATCAACCCAACCAAGTGCAGCGCCGAACGATGTTCAACCGTATGTGCGAAGAGTGATTGGAGAACTGGGTTCGTGTCCCCTTCTCCACGCTCAAGCGCTTCTTGAATGCGTACCAAATCCGTCGGGATCACCATGCCTGATCCGATGACCATATGCCCGATCTCGCTATTCCCCATCTGACCTTTCGGTAGCCCTACTTCAACTCCGCTCGCGTCCAAACACGCGTGAGGAGCCTTCTGCCAGAGTTCATCAAAAAACGGGGTCCGTGCGAGCGCGATGGGATTATGCTGCGTTTCTTCACGTACACCCCAGCCATCAAGTACAACCAAGACGAGGGGAAGGTGAGCTTGTTTCATAGAAAATAGGCTCGTCTATCATCAAGCTTTTGCCTAAACTTTGCAAAAAAGCGAGATTTCATGACAGAATTCGGAAGATAATCTTATTTTATTGCGACTTTTTGCTATGTCCATGGCGGATCGGTTTCAGGCTCAGGTAGAAAAACTCCTTGAAGGCAGTGACATTCAGCTCAACGGAAATCGCCCATGGGATGTCCGTGTCCTCGATCCCCGTTTCTATAGCCGGGTCCTCGCGGAAGGCAACCTGGGTCTCGGTGAGAGCTATATGGACGGCTGGTGGGAATGTGATGCCATCGATGAATTCATAGATCGGATCTTGCAGCATCGCATCAAAGACAAACTCCGCCCCTCACCCAAGCTGCTCTTCAACGCAGTCGCTTCTCAGGTGATGAATCGCCAAAATAAACTTCGCGCCCGCGAAGTCGGTGAGCAGCATTACGATTTAGGGAACGATCTCTACGCCGCCATGCTCGACAAGCGCATGGTCTATACCTGCGGCTACTGGAAAGACGCGAACACACTCGACGAGGCGCAAGAAGCAAAACTTGATCTCGTCTGCAAAAAGATCGGCTTGAAGTCCGGCGACCGACTGCTCGATATCGGATGTGGTTGGGGCAGTTTTGCGAAGTTCGCCGCAGAAAAATACGGCGCCAACGTCGTGGGTATCACGATTTCCAAAGAACAAGTTGAATTAGCGAAAGAGCGTTGCAAAGGGTTGGACGTAGAAATCCGCCTTCAGGATTATCGTGATGTGAATGAGAAATTCGATCATATTATTTCACTCGGAATGTTCGAGCACGTTGGCGACAAAAACTATCGTGACTACTTCGAAGTCGCTCATCGTTGCTTGAACGATGGCGGTCTCTTCCTTCTGCACACCATTGGCGGTCTGCGCTCCGTGAAAATGGGAGATGCGTGGGTTGAAAAATATATCTTCCCTAACTCGATGCTGCCGTCTGTAGCCCAAATTGGAAAAGCGATCGAAGGGTTATTCGTGATGGAAGATTGGCATAACTTTGGCGCGGACTACGCTACAACGCTTATGGCTTGGTATAAAAATGTGGAGGCCGCCTGGCCGGAGCTATCCAAAACATATGATGAGCGCTTTCACCGGATGTGGAGTTTCTATCTCTTGATGTTCGCTGGCAGCTTCCGCACACGGTACAACCAGTTGTGGCAAATTGTGTTGAGCAAAAATGGGGTTCGCGGCGGCTATAAACGTCTCAGCTAACATTCAGATATTTTTATACGGCGCCCTGGGAAGTGATTCCCGGGGCGCCGTTGTAGTTTCCTCCTACTGGTTGGTTGTAGTGGCCGAGCTCGCGCTCAGCCCATCTGCTGCTTGATCGCCTTCGAGACGATGGCGAACACGAGCTCCTGGAGCTCCCGCCCGTGGCGAGTGGTGATCGCCTCGAGCTCCGCCCGGTGGCGAGCGCCGAGCTCGACCATCAGCGGGTTCTGGCTCAAGGCCGAGAGGATCATCTGCGAGACCCGCTCCTCCAGGCTGAGCTCAGGCTCTGCGACCACCGGCGCCGGTGCGGCGACGACGGGCGCCGCCTTCGCCGGTGCGGGCTTGGTGGCGGCCTTGGGCGTGGGTACGACCTTGACGACCCTGACCGTGTTCCAGTTCGGCGTCTCGTCCGCCTTGAACTCGGCGGTCAGGAGCCCCTTCTGGATGAGGGCGATGAGGACGCGCTCGACCCTGGTCATGACGCCCCGCAGCACGTTCTGCTGGACGAAGCTGCGCGGCCCTTCGATCGTCCCGTCCTTCCTGGGACTCTTCCCACGCAGCGCCGTGATGACGAGCTGCTCGTCAGCCGTAAGCTTCGGCCCGGCGGGCTTCGGGGGCGTCTTCACGACGACCTCGGGCACGGGGGGCTTGGGCGGCGGGGGCGGGGGCGCCTTGGCCGGCTCCTTCGGGGGAGCGGCGGAGGCGGCAGGCTTCGGGAGCGGGGGCGGGATCGAGGGCGATTCCACGATACGAGGCGGTCGCTTGAGCGGCGTGAGCACGAGATCATCGAGCGAGTCGAACGATCCCTCCACCACCGCGGCGTATCCGTCTGCGACGAGCTGCTTCAGGGCTTCGACGATCGTCGGGATCGAGCTGTTCTTCCGCCCCTTGCGCACCAGGCTCGTCAGCGCCGTGAGGTGCGGACGCTTGGCCAGCAGCCGATCGGCACCGACGCGTCCCTTCGCCACCTTCTTCAGGTGAGCGGAGGCACCCCAGCCGTTGAAGACCGCCTGGAAGATCCTCTGTGAGCTGATCTTCGGGCCGTCTGCGTCCGCAGCGGGCGGCGGCTTGGAGGGCCGATCGTCGCCGCGCGTTGACCGTTCCGCCTCGACCTCACCTCGAGCTGCCTCGAGGTCTCGCTGGACGATCTCGACGATCGAGGCGCCCTGTACGGGGCGCAACCAGGTGCGGCGCAGCATGTCCTTGACTCCCTCCGCGGCCTCGTCCTTGGTGAGGCAGGGGTAGACGCCCCGAAGGGCCTGGATCGACTTCGGCGCCTGGCTGCTGTGCGGATTGCTCTCGAGCAAAACCGCGAACAGCAGGTGGGGACGCTTGAGAAGCTCACGCGCGATCGCGATGACCTCCTCCGTACGAGCGCCCGGCTTGTGCGGACGGGCGACGCGAGCTCGAGACACGAACTCGTCGTCAGGCAATCTCTGGATCCTCAAGGCTACACCTCATGACTGGGGTTGGGGGTCGGAATTAGACCGTCCTCTGCGTAAAAAGAACGGCAAAGAACTGATGAGTATGCCAAAAAATGGCCAAAAAGTCAAATAACCCCGCTGAATTCCCAAGCTCCTCCAAATCGACTACTCTATAGGCCATGGACACCGATCGAGAGCAAGCGGAGATCAAAGCGCTTGAAGCCCTGTACCTTGCCTATGCCGATGAGTTTGAAGCACTTGAACGTGAGCGTGATCACATTGCATTTGAATATGCGGAAGCGCTTGATGCAGAAAAAACGGAGGAGTTAAAAACCACCATTTCGAATTGATATGTCCGTCTCAGACCTTGAACACCAGCCCACCCAAGAAGCGGCTCCGGTTGCGGAAATTCCAAAAGCGGCGAAGGAATTAGAGCCTCGCGGCCTTGCTCGAAAAGCCTTTGAGAAGATCACGAGCTTAAAAATTTTCAAAGAACAACAAGCGAACCTGCTCGCCTACGTCGGCCGCAAAACGGATGAATGCATCGACAAAAGCGCAGCCAAACTCGCTGGCTTTGTGAATGCGACAAATCTTTCTCCAGGTCGAGCAGAAAAAGCAGCGAGCGCGTCACAGGTTCAAGAAAAGCTCGCCGCGAACGAAGCGCGCTTTCGAGCCGCGCTCACGAGCTTCAAAGAACGGATCAGCGGCGCCACCGCCTCCTATGCCGCCGAGCAGGTAAAGCCCTCCCCTACCACTCAAGAAGAACCGTCAAAGGGTCCCGAGACCGCCGCCGAACGACGCGAGAAAATTATGGAAGGCGCTCAAGAAAAGCGTGCGAGTCTCTTGAAGCGAACCCTGAGCGGCGCAATCGATCTTCTTCCCTTTGTCGGTGGCGCCAAAATGGCGGCCGAAGCCGTCGCCGGGAATACCAGTACGGGCGAAAAGATGACGGGCAGCGGACGCGTGATCCATGGAGCGATGGGTGTTGCCAGTGTTGCGCTTGATTTCACTGGGATCGGTGAAGCAGGCAAAGCAATTGGATTGATCGGAAGGAGCGTGGAACTTATGGGGAAAGCAGCGGAGAAGCTGTTAGAAAAAGGGGCGGTCAAAACAGCGAGTTTGGTGACAAAAACCGCGATCTTCATGGGGAAGCATCCGAAGCTCGTACTTGAAGGCGAAAAACTCGCCGAACAAAAGATCGGAGCGGTGGTGAAGAATATTGCAGACTATCGAAAAGGAAATCGTCCCGCCGAAGATCTCAAACAAGCCGCCTAGCCTATTATGACCAAACCTGAACTCGAGATTATTCTCGACCAATTGATCGCGCTCGGAGAAGACGCCGATGAATTAAATTACTGGCGCGATATTTTCGAAGATCTCCCTACGGACAAGCAAGAAGAAGTCAGTCTGCTCTTCAAAGCTGAGCTCCAAGAGCTAACAGAAGCAAACGCCGCCGAAACCCAGGCCGCTGCACCTCCTTCAAACGATCACGTAGATGACAGCGCCCAGCTCCCCAAAACGGTCTGACGCACGAAAATACTGAATCGCTCCTTTTCTTTGCGCTTGATCCAAAAAACGACGAGTCGTGTTTTGCAAAATACCCGCCCCACGACCGTGGATAATTTTTAGCACATCTTTTCCCATCTTTTTCGTATCTTTCAGCGCCTGAGCGATATGCCGCGTTGGATCCAGTTGCAAATGAGAAGCATGTAAATCCAGTTCGTGACAGACGGAATCATCCAACTCCGCTAATCGAATTAACGCTTCCGGGGTCATAGAAACGCGTGACCACGTACGGTCGAGGGAGGGAGTAAAATACCTTGACTCATGCGTTCGGTCATCCGATCCATGTTTTTCACCACCTTCTTCGCTTGCTCTTCATTCGGTAACATATGCGTCCAGTGCCAATAGCTTTCTGCATGATTCCACGCCACATCACGCGCCCAGCCGATCAGCGTCATCGCAACTTTCTTGTCGAGGGGATTCACTCGCTCGGTGACACTCTTCAGCATCCCCCGCGCCATTTCTTGCATCGCTTTCACCTCTACTTCTTCAAGGATTCTATTTACACGAATATAATCCGCTTCTTCCGGCGTTCCTCGTTGTGGAATCGTATTCGTCTTTTCGCAGGCACGCACAACCGCCAGCGCCAGGTCTCGATTGATATGCGCATTCACACCCGCTAACGCGAACTGCACCGGGGCGATTCTCGGGTGATACCGCAACTTCAAGAGCGGCGTCCAGGCGCGCGGCATATCTTCTGACTCCGTTAGCCAACATTCGATCGCCTGAAAATACAGTTCTGAGAATTCAACGTCCAAATAGACGAGCCATTCTGGATGCGCCCACTTCCCTTCTTTCCAATCACGCTCAATCGCCAGCGTAACGCGACGATAGAGGGAGTTGAACCACCAGAGACCATCGTCTTTCTCGAGTAGGTCGTTGATGCGCGTCATGAGTGCGATCACATCCGCGATTGTCTGGAGCTGCCTGCTCTTGATCAACATCAACAATTGCTCGTTTTGGAGCGCATGTGTCGCGAGTGAGGCATCAACCTTCATGAACACAGCCTAACAAAAAATCAGATGCCCCGCCCGTCTCAGCAAACAGATAGAACGCAAAAGAGACCTTTTCAGGTCTCTTTTGCGTATGGTGCCGAGAGCCAGGATCGAACTGGCGACGCAAGGCTCTTCAGGCCTTCGCTCTACCACTGAGCTACCTCGGCGGGTATTCAGGACGGAGAGACGGTACCAGATCACCGGCAAGTCTTCAAGCGACTGAAATCTAGGGGTTTGGAAATTTAAAGACCGGCGTGAGGAATCGGTTTTAGCTCTGTCAGGTGAGCCACGCCGTCCATCTCACGGCTGTACCAGAGAAGACCAGTACATGCGTCAGACGGAAAGTGATATCGCTGCGCGGGATCATCTATGTGCGGCACCTCAGTGCCATCCACCATTCGGATCCCAAAACCGAGTTTTAGCCCGAAACCTCACCACCGGTCTTTTTTAGCATGACACAAAATGGGATGAAGATCAAAGAATGGCCCCGTGCTTATTACGTCACCAATAAATAGATCCCCAAAAGAGAAGCGATCGACATAATCACAACCGTGATACTCCCCAACGCATTCGAAAGACGGCTGTTTTTATATTGACGCATGATCGGAGCATTACCCAGCCAAACGATTGCAATCAACAGCGGTGGTGCAACGATCGCGTTTCCAATTGCTGACAAGATCAACAGGCGAACCGGACTATACGGCAGCAGGTTGATCAGCGTGCCCAGAAGGGTAAGAACAACGACAATACCGTAGAAGAGCTTTGCCTCTCGCCAGGTCTTCGAAAGACCCTCTGTTCGATTCAGCGCCTCACACACCGCATAGGCCACAACGCTCGTCAGCACAGGTACGGCCAAGAGCCCGGTTGCGATGGTCCCAAGCGCAAAGAGCGACGAGGCAAATCGGCCTGCTAATGGCTCCAGTAGTCGTGCCGCCTGGTCGGCTGTCTCAATTGAGGTGATGCCACCCCTGCCCAGCACCGTTGCGCCGGTGACTAAAATAAACCAGGCGACCGTATTAGACAGCGTCATGCCCGAGAGAACGTCCCAGAACATGTCCTTCAAACGATGTGGCATCGGAAACGGACGCGCTTCCAATGCCTTTCGCTCTTCATTTTCCTGGTTCGCTTGCCAGAAATAGAGGTAGGGAGAAATGGTCGTTCCGAGAAATGCGATAATGAACAGAACGAACTCACGACTTGGGATGGAAGTTGGAATAAACGTCATCTTCAACGCGGCCCCCCACGGAATTTGAACAATGAATGCAACGAGAATATACGCAAAGAGCGAAAGAGTGAGCCATTTCAAATATTTGGCATAATTGCGATAGGTTACCAATATCTGCATCCCGAGTGTCACCGCGGTTATCAAAAGAAGCCACCCATAGGTCGGCAGTCGTGGGACCACTAAGTTCGCGGACGCCGCCATCATCCCAAGATCCGCCCCCGCATTAATGCCGTTCGCAAGCGCGAGGAGGGCGATCAACAACCAAAGGAGTGGAGCTGGGATGAGTGATCGCAGATTCTGAATCAGCCCTTTCCGTGTCACAATTGCCACGCGCCCACAAATTTCCTGAACGGCAATCAAGAGTGGAATCGTCCACAACGCCAACCAGAGTGGTGCAAACCCAAACTGCACTCCCCCTTGAGAATAGGTCGCAATTCCCGAAGGATCATCATCAGAGGCACCCGTCACAAGTCCGGGGCCAAGCATCTTTAGAAAACGTCGAAAACGATCAAGCATGGCAAAGAGCGATGAGACCAAGTGATTCTACCATGAGCGGAATACAAAACGAACCTCGGTTTGAGGTTCGTTTTTGATCGTATTGTTCGTTCTTACGCGATGAACCACTTTGGATCGTACTGTACGCGATCGTTCACGTGTTCGTACTTGTGCAATTCCACATCGCTGAACCAGAGCGGAATCTCGTAGGCTGACTCTTCTGGGTTGCCGG
The DNA here is from genome assembly GCA_964582475.1 of uncultured Gammaproteobacteria bacterium. Taxonomy (GTDB): domain Bacteria; phylum Patescibacteriota; class Patescibacteriia; order 2-12-FULL-60-25; family 2-12-FULL-60-25; genus JAGOTP01. The sequence goes on from CAZOQS010000008.1 coordinate 11,698, forward strand.
ATGCGTGAATCAAGTTGCGGAGTGGACGGTTGTGTTCGTTTGAAAGCGCGTAGGTGTCGTGAGAGTAGTCTCCGCGGATCGTCCCAGGAGCGGATGAGGCTGGTTCGGTTGCGCCGACCAACTTACGAACCAAGGAAACTGCTTTCTCCCCTTCCAAGACCATCGCGATGATCGGAGCGGAGATCAAGAAGTCTACCAATCCGTTTTTAATCGCCGTGCCGTAGGAAATGTGATCTGGGAAGTCGAAGGGCTGGCCGTTCGCTTCATATTTCGCTTTGGCTTTCTCGTAGACGCTACGCATCCACTCTTCTGTGAGTGCGTAGTGCTTATCCACGTCCTCGCGGACTGGGTGGACCATTTTCATGGCAACCATTTTAAGACCAACATCTTCGAACCGGCTGAGAATGCGACCGACGAGTCCGCGCTGAACTCCGTCGGGTTTGATGAGGACGAGTGTCTGTTCCATGCGTCCGTTTATACCAGACTTTAGCCAAAACTTGCAAATTCTAGGCCTCCTTGATAGGCTGCGGCCATCTCAATTTCAATTCTGCACACCCCTTATGAGTCTTCCCAGCCACCGCGCCACCTCCTCCCAAAAGCATCGTCGTGCTTCACACTTTGCGTTGGTTAAGCCAAATATCGTGATTGGCAAGAACGGCGCTGCCCACATCGGTCACCGCGTCGCCCCAAAGGCCACCGAATACAACGGTATTACCATTCACGTGAAGGGTCTCGAACGCCGTCTTCAGAAAGCGCTCGACAAAACACGTATGAAGGCCGATAAGCAGAAAGCAACGGCAGCCGAAGACAGCCACGATCACGACCACGCCGGTCATGACCATGCTGGCCACACCCACGCCTAATTTGCGGGTGTGATATACTAGACGGGTTGGGTTCGTTCTTTCGCTCCTTTCTTTTCAGACATTCCGTCCTGCACCTTCTTTATGTCCAACCGCCATCTTGCCCGCGCTGTCGCCTTGCAGTCGCTCTATGAGTGGGATTTTTATCGTGGAGGCCGTGACCCAGTCGAAGTCGCTCAACGCAATTTAGAGGATTTTGCGTCGGAACTCGATGAAAAAGACTTCAGCATTAACACCGTTCAGGGTGTCATTGGGCATCACCCAGAGATTGATGCCACGATTCGGAAGTTCGCCCCAGACTGGCCGCTTGAGAAGATTACGACCGTCGATCGCAACATTTTGCGCATTGCCGCCTATGAACTCTTGTACAATGAAGAGATTCCGAGCAAAGTAGCCATCAACGAAGCCATCGAGCTGGCCAAAACCTTCGGCGGTGAATCCAGCGGACGCTTTGTAAACGGTGTCTTGGGTGCGATCTATCGCAATCAGGTCGCCCAGGGCGTCGTAAAGGGCGCAGATCAGCCAAAACCGGCAGATAGCGAGACTCCTTCGCACCCAGTCCTCATCAAAGCGGAGGTCGGAGCAAGCTTCGCCAGCCTCGACGATGACGACAGCTTCCTCCCCCACCCTCCCGCACCCCTCTCTTAAATTCATTCGCTGAACCTCCTCCTATGGAACTCACATTGCTGGGCCCGCTGGAGGAACGCCTGGGACACGTCTTTCGTGACCGGTCGCTCCTCCTGCAGGCAGTCACTCACCGCTCATACCTGAACGAACATACCGATTTCCCCTATCCGCACAACGAGCGGTTGGAGTTTTTAGGCGATGCCGTCCTTGAGCTGATCGTGACCGAATTTTTGTACCTCAACTACGCCAATCCAGAAGGAGACCTTACGAACTGGCGTGCGGCCCTCGTAAACGCCAAAACATTGGCGGGAATCTCTCAAGAACTGCATTTCGAAGAGTTCCTTCTCCTCTCCAAAGGTGAGGCACGCGACAAAGACGGAAAAGCGCGCATGTACATCTTGGCGAACGCCATCGAAGCCATTATCGGTGCGATCTACCTCGATAGTGGCAACGAAGCGGCCTCCAAGTTCATCCATTCGAAGATCTTGTGCCACTTGCCGACAATCTTGGCGCTTGAGCTCTACAAAGACGCGAAGAGCAAATTCCAAGAAACGGCCCAAGAACTCCTTGGAAGCACCCCTACCTACAAAGTCCTGGAAGAAAAAGGACCAGACCACCAGAAAGAGTTCACCGTCGGTGTGTTTGTCGGACATGAGCTGATCGCGATTGGTCGCGGAACCTCAAAACAAGAGGCTCAGGTGGCCGCTGCTGAGGCCGGACTCGAAGCAAAAGGCTGGAGAGCACGCTCAACCTCACTCGCCCCACAAAAGACCCCTCCAAACGAGGCTTAGAGCCAAACAAAAACAGCGGACCAACTGGTCCGCTGTTTTTGTATTCCTTGTTACGATTGAATCACTTGTTGCTCGTAGCAGACTTCACACAAGACCTCTTTCACCGACGATTCACGATAGCGGGAACGAAGTGGTGCCTGACACGTAACACAGGAACGATCCACCAAGGTGAGTGGCTGCAAGTCCTGCATGCGACGCAAGCGCCGAACGGTCGGATGTTCCGTGGGCAGTGCGACGCCCAACTCTTGGATCAGCTCAACCTCAGGGGTCACGGTGCGGAACGCGCGTACGCCATTTGTTTCTGGAAAACGCACCCAACGTGAACCAAGCTTCTTGGCCGCTTCTTCTGTTAACGGGTCTACCGCTAAGGCAAACGACCCGTTGTAGGCAAATAAGGACGCGTCGTAGGCCGGTGATTCGCCATAGATCCCCTCTTGGACGAGTTGCGCCTTGATGCGATCAAGCAGCGGCCAATACTCCTCTTCCGTATACTGAGTATTAAAGATGCAGAACTTTTTGTGTTGAAGGCCGATACAGCCAAAACAGTATTCACAGGCGTACAAAAATTCTGAATATTCGACTTGAACGCAATCCTGAATCCCGGTGCAGGCCGTTGCTTCATAACAATTCACGCAGAACATGCCCGCGGTACAGCGTTCTGCTTCGACCCCATACAACAGATCGATACAATCTTTCGCGACCGACAACCCACACGAAGACCGTACCCGCTCCCCATCAACAATATCGATCCCATCGACATCGCGGCAGTTAACGAGGTCATCTCCGCTCGATCGTTCTGAAGCGTAGGTCGCACACGCTCTCCGTGTGGCCGTACCCCAGATGTCTTTGCGAATATGCGCTTGCCACGCAGCAACGACCTGCGGATCACGAAGGTCAATCTCTGCCACACGCTTTTTGTAGGCTTCTTCATCAAGCTGCTCGTTCAAAAAACAGAATTTCTTGTTCCGCAGATTGATACACCCAAAGCAATCTTCACAGTTACGGCAATCGGCACAGAAGCGCAGATTCTGAGAAGCAAAACACCGTTCCGAATAGGCAGATCGCGCGCACTCGACACACGCGACGCACTCATAACACCATTCCGAACGGATACAGCTCGTCACATCGACCACGTGCGTACAAGTGACACATAAATCTGCGTAAGAACTGTCAGACATTTCGAGACCCGCATAGGTAAAATAACAATTCTTGAAGCCAAAGTCGTACAGGGCCCAAGGACAGTTCTGGCTGGTTGTATCTTGAATGATCGCCGGACGCGGGACAGACCAAGAGAACTCTTTCCATTGTTCCGCGAACGGCTTCGTTAGATCGTAGGTCTGGGCATAGGTTCGGCCGTCAAAGACATCGCCATAGAACTCGCTTGTTGGAATCACTTTCGCCGGTGATGCTTCATCGAACATACTGATCAGCTCTTTGCCATCGATCGTCCGTTTATATAGCTCAAACCCACTCACGCGGGCAGCGATGCGCCGAAAACGTGCCAAGGGCGACAAACGCGACACACAGACCTTCAACGAACGGTATAAGTCTAAATCCGCTTGTGTGAACTCAAATGACTCCCCTGTTTCGAGACAAGTTCTCGTCCCGGGACGCTGGCGTGCGTGATGCTCAGCGATCGCTTGGTCAAAGAGTGGGGTGCGTGAAGCGGGCATAGATTCGCCTCAAGCGTACCATTTAAAAAATATAAGCAAAGTTTCAATAGTTGGCGCGTTCTTCGTCATCGACCAAGACCTGCTCTACCATATTGCGAAAACCCAGGTTCCACGTTACTGTGTGCCCCGCAGGCGCCCTTAGTTTAACGGATAGAACAGCGGCCTTCGAAGCCGCTTATGGGGGTTC